>JAZSOG010000035.1:0-49240 GCA_045536845.1 Kiritimatiellia bacterium
CTCGTTCGCATCACATCCAAACACGACCTCAACGCTGTTGCTTGTCGCCGCGTCGCGCTCAATCGTCAGCGTCCATTTGTTGTCCGTCGCCGCTCCAGTGGCGAACACTACATTCGTCCCAACCTCGGCAAGCGCCCGCACAGGTGTCGGCAGTTGCGGCACAACCACCCGCTGCCCAGCAATGCTGGAGAGTGCGAGAAGAGCAAAGGCCAGTAGCGCCAGCCAGCCATAAACCTTTCGACTTTCTTCCATAAATCTACCCGTTCTACATGTTCCTCGGCCGCCGTAGCCTTGGCGAAGGTGGCTACACGGCTAAAACTTTTAGTGTCCATCGCCGAGTTCACAACCATTATACCAAACGAACCTTAAATCTAATCTTAAAACGTAAAAAACTTTTGCGGCGGAGAAATGAGATTTTAGGCAGACTAAGTTGCGAGGTTTTCGGGGGGTATGTACTTGGTTGTTCTGGATGCGCCGCCAAGATGGCGACGTTCCCAGTTAGCGGAAGCGTGCGTTTTCTGCCGCAAGGGTAAGCGAGTCGACGGAACGTCGGCGAGCGCAAGGGCTACGAAGAAAAACGCGCCTTATGGAAGGTCGGGTCAAGGCGACGCGTGTGAGGAGCAGTATCCCCCGAACGAAGTGAGCCGCGCAAGCGGTCGCTAGAGGGGTGCACAGGGGAACGGCGAGCACCGTTGCCCCGACCGTGACCGCACGTTGTCAGGCAAACCAGCACTGCAAGCACAACACACCAGCACAGAACAACACACTCTATCACCAATCCAACGCGAAACAAATATGGTATAATTCCAATACCAAAGGGTGGAAGCCGGAAAGACCTGTGAAACTCAGGCGCTGTCGCGCAGCCGTCAAAGCCGGAATGCGGCCCCCGCCTCTAACCTCAAGTACCCTCGCAAGAGGGGGAAAGAAGAAAAATGAACAAACTCATTCCGGCGGCGGTTGCCGCCATGTCGCTCGGCGCCTACGCCGCAGAGACAAACGAGACTGCGACGGCAGAACTGCCCCCAGTCGTTGTCGAGGCCTCGCGCATCGGCAAGACCCCAAGCGAAATCCCCGCCTCCGTCCAGGTCATCTCGCGCGCCGAAATCGCCGCGAGCGGTGCGCGAGACGTCGCCGACCTCCTGCAGAAGAAGAGCGTCTCGCTCGACTTTGCACACCTCGGCGCGAACAACCTGGCGCTCACGCAGCTTGCCCCCCGCGGCTACGGCGAGAACGGCTTCGGTCGCCTCCTCATCGTCGTCGACGGTGAACGACTCAACAGCCCAGATATGAACGCGCCCAACCTCGCGCAGATCGGCCTCGGCGCAATCGAGCGCATCGAAATCCTGCAGGGCTCGCAGAACGTCCTTCACGGCGACGTCGGCGCGGCCGGAATGATCAACATCATCACCGACCCGAACGACTACGAGACGCACGGGTCTATCGAACTCCACGGCGGCAGCTGGAACACGATCGGCGCGAGCGCGTCGCTTCGCGGCGGCGTCAAGGACTGGGGGACGCAGTACTGGGTCAACGGCGGCTGGGATCATTCCGACGGCTACCGCCACGACAGCGGCTTCGACTCCTACTACGCCGGCGGCGGCGTAAGGCAGAACTTCGACAACGGCTCCTACGTGCGCCTCTCCGCGTTCTGGTCCGACGTCGACAGTGACCTTCCCGGCTACCTCTCGCGCTATGACTGGAAGCACCACCCGACCCGTTCCGACGGCTACAACGACTTCTACCGCCGCACGACGTACGGACTCAACGCAACCGCCTACGGTGTGATCAACGACGACAATGCCGTGCGCCTCACGCAGACGTTCTCGCGCCGCCACCTCAAGAGCCGCGGCTACGGGTACTGGTACACCGACTACGACATCTACTCCTACGAGTTCACGCCCGAGTGGATAAACACGACGAAGCTCGGCGCGTTCGACAACGAGCTGATCGTCGGCGCGACGTTCCGCTACGACCGCAACGACGCCGCGAACTGGGGAACCTCATCCTACGGCTACAGCCACTCGAAGTACGAGTACGACCGCCAGACGATGGGCTTCTACGCGCAGGACACGTTCAAGATCGCAGAGGACATCGCCCTCGAGATCGGCGGACGCTACGAGCGCAGCTGGAACAAGTGCACGATGGCCGCCGATCCGCGTCGCGCCTACGACCTCACCGCGTGGGATGCAGCGCTTAACCTCACGCCCGTCGAGGGCCTCAAGGCCTACGCGAAGTTCTCGAACTTCTACAGGATGCCCTTCATCGACGAGGTCGCGTACCATTCGCGCGAAGGCCTCCTCTCGCCCGAGCGCGGCTGGCGCGCGGACGTCGGCTTCGACTGGTCGTTCCTCGAGGAATTCAACGTCGCAGGAAACGCCTACGTCTCGCGCACGAAGAACGAGATCTTCTACAACCCCCTCTTCCCCTACATGAGCTTCGGCTATCCCGGGTTCGGCGACAACGTGAACTCGCCGTCGCCCGTCATGCGCGAGGGCTTCGATTTGAGGGCGAGCTGGGAACGCGACAAGGTCGCAGGCGTCTCGCTCGCCTACAGCTTCGTCGACGCCGAGTTCGACGGCGGCGAATTCGACGGCAACGACGTTCCCATGGTCGCCAAGTCAGTCGTCTCCGCGAGCGGGCGCGTCTGGCTGTGGAACGACTGCTTCGTCTTCGGCGGCTACCGCTACAGGACCGACTGCCGTTCGACTTCAGACTTCGCGAACGAATACGAGAAGATCCCGTCCTTCGGTCTCTTCCATGTCGGCGTTCAGTACAGCCCGACGTGCTTCGGCCTCGACGGGCTGACGCTCGCGTTCACGGTCGACAATCTGTTCGACAAGAACTACTGCGACTACTCGACCTACGGCACGGCCTTCTGGCCTGGCGCCGGCCGCAGCTACATGTTCACGATCCGCTACGAATTCTAACGGACGCTCATTACTCGCTCAAACACGCGCCATTAGCCCGATCGGCTATGGCGCTTTTTTCTTCGCAGCGCGGAGCTTCGGCTCGAGTTCGCGCAGCTTGGCGGCAAACGCCTCGGCGAGAACGCCATAGCCAGCGTCGTTCGGGTGGACGCCGTCGCCGATGTACGACGTCGCGGCGGCGGCCTTCGTGGCGGAATAGGCGTCAACGAGCGGAAGACCGCGCCGTTGCGCAAGTTCACGCTGCCACGGAACGAGCTCTCCGCCGACGACGCTTTCACGGATCGAGAAGGAGTCCTTCTTGACAAACGGCGAGGCGGCAACCACGACGACCGGCGCATTCGTGAGCGCGAGGAAGTCGTCGACAAGCTTCTCGTAGTCGCGCTTCACGTCGTCCGCGTGATTCCAGTTGACCGGCTTGGAGTCGTTCGTACCCAGCATGAAAAGGACGACGTCCGGGCGACTCGCGAGGGCCTTCGCCAGCTGGGGCGACTTGCGATAGCCCATGCCGCCGCGTCCGTTCCACTCCTTGCCCTCATCGAGCGCCGTGCGGGCGTTGTGCCCGAAGTTGAGAACGGTCCACCCGTCGCCGAGGAGCGCTTGCAGCTGCGCGGGGTAGGCCGTCTTTTCGCGCTTGGACGCGCCGTGACCGTAGGTGATGCTGTCGCCGACGCAGGCAACGACAAGCGGACGCTTTGCGGCGCGTTCGAGCGCTGCACGGACCTTGTCGATCTGGAAAGCCCAGACCGGGACCATTCCGGGCTCGAGTTCTTTCGTTACGCGCGGGTCGAAGCGGAACTCTCCCTTCAGGAGGAAGTCCTCGAGTTCGCGCACTTCGCGGATCGTCAGCGGATCAGGAGCGGGAATCGGTTTCGGTGCACGGAACGCGTCGGTACGAAGCCAGACGGGATTCGTAAGCGCGCAGTGCTTCACGATCTGCTGGCGCTTCTCGGCAAAGTCTGCATCGTTCTCACCGAAGACACGCGCGACAATCCAGCCACCTTCCGTGTCGCCGGCAATCGTCCACGAAATGCGCCCGCCCGCGAAGTCGCGCTTCTCGGCAAGCACCTTTCCACCACGACCGAGCAGCTGTACGCGCGAGAGCGTCTTCTCGCCATCGGCAGGCCACGCAAAGACTTCGACCTTGTGCGTCTTGCCGGCACCGCTCTCGAGTTCCGCGCCCTGCAGATTGCCATCGACTTTCATGTAGAGTCCGGGACCGCTCGACATCGTGTGGTGCGCGGCGCGGAACTCCGCCTTGATCACATCAATCGTAAGCGGGCGCTTGAGGAAAGGAATCCAGTTGAAGAGCATCGTGCCCTTCTCCTCGATGCCGTGGCTCGGCGAGAGGTCGAGTTCGGAAAATCCCGGCACGCGATAGCCGAGGTCGAGAAGCGCGAACCACAGGTTCTGGTAGTCGGCGTGATACGGATCGTATCCTTGCACCGTCATGCCGTCGAGATAGCCGTCACGCATCAGCTGCGGAATCATGTCAGTCGCGATGTTCGTGACGAACGGTCCCTTGTTCTTGCCGTCCTTCGTCCACCAGCTCGTCGGGTGAGCCCAGATCGCGAGGGCGCCGTATGACCTCTGCTCGGCGACGATCGTCGCGTACGTGCGCCGCTTGTGGTAGTCGCCGGTAAGCGCGTTGCGCTCGGCCGTGTCGTTGTCGTAGTCGGAGTACCAGCAAGGACGGTCCTGGCTGTAGTCGTGCCACGCGGGAACGGTCTGCTTGAACCCGACATACCACATGTGCCCGAAGCACGACTTCGGCGTCTCGTTGTCGAGATAGTAGAGTGTGCCGCCGCCGCGCGCGTTGAGCCCAGCGAGCATCGCGTTGTTTCCGGCGACATCCATCATCTCTTCCATCTGGTCGTTCTTAAGTCCGCCGAAGTAGCGGTCGCGGTCGGCGCGTTCGTTCTTTGAGTAGACGACCTGGTTGCTGATTGTCCACGGGCTCCCGACGCCGAATGCATCGACATGGTATTTCGCAGTCCACGCAAAGAGGTTCGCGTCAGTCGTCTCTTCCGAGACTCCCGGCTTGCGGCAGTGGTGCGAATGTCCCGCGACTTTCGCGAACGCAATCGGTTCGGCAGGCGAGACATCGCCGCCTTCGACAGTCCACGCTCCGAACGCCGCGCTCATCGGCACAAGTGCCGCAAATAATGCAATCGTCTTCATTCTCGTTCCTTTCACCTTCGTTTAGAAAATTCCCTCTTCGCGCATCTCGCCGCCGCCCTTCCATTCGGGATCGGGCTTCAGGAGTTCGGCATCAAGCCGCACGCCAGACGCGATGAGTCGCTTGCGAAGCTCCTCGCCATCGAGCGACTCGAAGGAGCCGCCCTTTGCAAGAAGCGCCGCGGCAGTTCCAGCCGCCTGCCCCGAAACACAACACGCGGGGAGACACCTGACGACATCCCACATCTCGTCTGCACATGCGATGCAGCGCCCTGCTGTAAGAAGATTTGAAACGCCCGGCACGAGAAGCTGCCCGAAGCGAAGCGGATAGACAGGACCCTTCCTGCGCCAGTCAGAGAAGATGCCGACGATTGCTCCCGTCGCACCTTCGCCCGCGACACGCGCAAGCTTGAGAAGCGTCGGATAAGTCGGAATCGAAAAGACATGAAGCGACTCCTGCCCAAGCGCGGCACGGCGCTTGTTCTCCTCCTCGATGTCGAGCAGGATCGCGCGACGCGACGCGATCGCGTGGCGCGAGCGTTCGTCCGCATCATCGCCCGCATAGTCGCGCGCCGCGGCGGGATCGAGCTTCCTCAAAGTCTTACCCGCTCCGCACCTAAGATGTATGTGCCTTTCGCCGTCGACGACGTAGTACCAGCCGCACGGTATGTTTCCCGTGCGACCGCCGACAGTCGGCTCGCCGCAAAGCTGTGCGAGAGCCGCAGAACCAGTCGCGTCGGTAAACGCGTTCGCGGCAAACAAGATACGCTGTGCGCCGCAACGGGCGACAAGCTCCGCGATGCGAGTGCCCTCCCGGATGACATTCTCCGCCGAACAGTCGTAGAAGATGTCAACGCCAGCGTCGACAAGCGCACGCTCAAGCCCGAGCATCATCGGACCAGGATCGAACACGAGTTCGTAGCGTTTGTCCGAGAGCACCTTCTTCGTGCCTTTCTTGTCGACCCACGCGCCGTTCGGCTTCGCGGCTGAATACTCCATCGGGAGACGCAGCAGTTCCTCGGGAATCCCGAAAGTGACTTGCCTGCCGTAGCCATCGCAAAGCGGCATGAAGACGATGATGTGCCCCTGCGTCGAAAGTCCGCCGAGGACATTCGTGCGCTCGAGAAGGCACGTCTTCGCGCCAGCGCGCGCCGAGGCGAGAGCGGCGGCAACTCCCGCAAAGCCGCCGCCCACGACAACATGGTCGTACTTGCGGCGAGCGAAGAAGCTATGAGGGCGAACGGCGGACGATGCGCCTTGCGCTTCATCGGCAAGACCGCCGAGCGGCGCAGTCGCGCCAAGCGCGGCCGCACCAGCAAAAAATGATCGCCTGTCCACTTTCATTCGAGAATAATCGCCCTCAGCATTGCGATGTCACTATCGGTAAGGCCGCAGTCCTTCAAATACGCCTCGACCTTCTCGCGCGTGTTCGCGCCAGGATACTTGTTGATCACGTCGTAGATCTGGTTGAAGAGCGTCTCGTGGCGGAACCAGTTCCCCGCGTTCGTGAAGCCAGAGCATTCCCAGTCTTTGTTAAGTTCGTCGTCATCGACTCCCATCAACGCCTCTATGAGAAACGCGAGCGTGCCAGTGCGATCCTGCCCACCAATGCAGTGAAAGGCGATCGGGTAGTTCTTGGGCTTGAGAAAGACATCGAAGCACTGTTTCACGAGTTCCTTGCCGCGCGGCTTCTCGAGTCCACCGTAGGCCGTCATCGCGACGTTCACCCACTTTACGCGGTCGCCGAGCGGCGAGACCGTCATACCCGCGACCTCGCCCGCGCCGCGCAAGTCGAGGTCGGTGCGGATGCCAAGCTTGTCGAGCATTATCTTGCGCGCTGCGTCGGTGAGTCGCTCGCGTCCGCGATCGGAAGCGATCGGCACGCGGTGCCAGTCGTTCGCGTCGTGTTCGCCGCGGTAGATCTTCGCCATATGGCCCGCCTGCCAGCACGGACGATTCGTGAGTGTGCCCGCGTCGAACTCGGCGCGGCACTGTGCCCATGTGAGGAAGTCGATGTCCTCTGGATTGTCGTTAAGCCCGGCCGTTCGGTAGATAAGTCCCTGGCGCATGCGCTTGCCGTCGAGACCAACGCGCCCGCCGAGGTCGCGCACATTGGGGATTCCTGGGACATTGATAAGCCGCGGTGCAGTCGCGTCGGTCATGAACTTCCGCGTCGCAGTCGCGAGACGGCGACCGCCGGCGATTGCAGTGACCTCGATTTCGTATGTCGTGCCGATCTCGAGGTTGTCGAAGAAGGTATACGTCTCTCGCGCGCAGGCGAAGTCAACGGGAGCCGAGGAACCGTCCGAAAAACAGCGGCGAAGCGCGACCTCGAAGACCGGCTGAACCGTCGACATGCCGGAGAATCCGTCCCACCAGCGCCACGAAACGAGGACCGGCGTCGGCGCGTTCGGCTCCGCGGCAAGTATGCCGCGCTCGCCGGCATCCGCGAATTTCTTCACGCGTTCTGCGAGCGGGAGCGCGAGGTAGTCCATCTTGCGCTTGGACATGAGCCACACGGCATCTTCGCCCGTCGGCTGGAGAATGACAAGCTCACCGGCCACACAGTTAAACGCGGCAAGCGAGACGGCGGCAACTGCGACGAATCCTAGTATCGACTTCATAGCTAGATTATATCAAAGAAAGCATAAACGGCTCAAGGTTCCTTGAGCATCGGCAAGAGAAACACCGGCGCCGAACTCCAGGCGTGGCAGAGACTCTTTCCGTAGGGACGACCGTAGAAGCGCAACATTTCGTCGCCCTTCTCATTGGCGTCGAAGCCCTCCCAGAAACTTGTCGCCCCTGCGTCGAGCATCCCGCCCCAGACCTTCTCGATGAGACGACGCGCGTCCGCCTTGCGTCCGCAGCGGATGAGGGCCATCGCCTCGTAG
Organism: Kiritimatiellia bacterium; assembly: GCA_045536845.1. GTDB lineage: Bacteria > Verrucomicrobiota > Kiritimatiellia > RFP12 > UBA1067 > UBA1067. The sequence goes on from JAZSOG010000035.1 coordinate 7,994, forward strand.
GCCGCGACATACGGAGTGCCGACCGGCGGCAGTTCTTCGCCGGCGAGAGCGGCGCCTATCGTCTTGAGCTCGCTGCCACCGGCAACGCCGAAGATGACGGCATATATGTTGCCGTGACGAGTGAAGTGCCCCGGCTTCGCGCCGTCTTCATCGACGGAAAACCGGAAGAGCCCGCGCTCCGAGTCCCAGGCCTTCGCCTTGAGCGCCACCTTTACGCGATGCGCGCGCTCGCGCCAGCGTTCCGCGTCGGCCTTCTCGCCAAGGCGGTCGGCGAGCCGCGCGCCCGCCTGCAGCGCGCCGTAGTAGATCATGTTGAGCGCAGTCGTCGATTGCGACTCTGAACCAGTCCAGTCGATGAAGAGCCAAGTCGGATTGCGCTTGAGAGCCGCGGCGTCGATAAGCCCGCTCTCGCCCACGCGATCGACGAACGACTCAAGACGCCCTGCGACGTTCGGATACTGCTCGCGCAGAAACTCAAGGTCGCCGAAGTTCTCCTGGAACATGTCGTGCGAAATCACATGCCACAGCGAATAGTCGATGATGCCGTTGATGTCGCCCGCCTTCCACCCCGCGGAATCGAGAACAACAAGAGTGCGCTTTACGATTTCCGCGTCGCGAAAAGACGCGGCGTTTGCAAGAAGCGAAACGGTGAGGTCGCCGGCCCAGGGCAGGCGGTCGCGCTTCACGCCGTCGATGAGAAACTCGCGCATGCAAAGGCGCAGCGTGCGAAGCGCCGCCTTGCGCATCGCCATCTCGCGCTCGGTGCCCGAGAACGACACGCGGTCCTTCACGTCAGCGATTTCCTCGACGAAGCGGACGACCTTTGGCTGCTCGCCCTTGAAGCGGAAGTAGCGCAGCGCGACAGGAAGCGGCGTACGCCAGACGCCGCTTTTCACTTCGACGACGAGATTCGTCTGCTCGAAGAACGCGGGATTCTCGTTCATCGCCTCGGCCTTCGACTCGCCGAAGTAGAGCGTCGGCTTCGCGGCGCACTCCACCTCGACGTAGCCAGTCGATTCTTCACCGACGTCGTAAAGCTCGCCGTCGCGGCGAAGGTCGACGACACGCGTCGCAAACTTCTGCACCCTCTTCGCGGGAATGTCGTTTGGAACCTCGAGGAATTTCCCAGGGTATCGCACGTTCAAGTTGAGCGCAACAACATCCTTTCGCATGTCGCGCAATATCGCCGCAAGGTTCTGCACGTCGTCCGCCGCCTGCGCCGTGGTTGCACACATCACCAAGGCGAATACTGCAAGGGTGACGCATTTCATATCTGCTCTCTTTCCATTCATTGACATTTTCTCCTTGCTGCCTTTCTATTGCTCGACCTTGACTTCTATCGTACGCGTCGACGTCACGTGGACGACCGGCTTTTCGTCGGCCGACTTGCGCTGCTCGCAAATGAGAGAGACGACATTGCCGTCGGGAAGCGTCAGATTCTCTATGCCGTGGCGCTCGAGGAGCCGCACCTTCCAGACGATGCGCCCGGGCGTAACGTCGATGCCGAATACGTCTCGCACGAGCATCGCGATCGGCGTCACGCCCGAGAAGCCGACGAATTCGCGGCGGACCAGCTGGCCATAGAGCTTCCCGGGCGCAAGGCGCTCGGGGTCGTAGCTCTCCCAGATCGTCCCGGTGTCGGCATGGACCTTCGCCACCGCCGCGACGTGGCGACACGCGAGACGATGAGCGACGTCGGAATGTCCGCACGCATCGAGTCCCCTCACCGCCATCCAGTCGGTGATGCACCACACGCCACCGCGCCAGTAGTTGCCGCCATCCGGCTCGTAGCCGAAGTCGCCCTTCGCGAGCGAGCGCGTGCCGCACGGCGCGGCGAAAGTCGCAGGATCCTCAAGCGCAGCAGCGAGACGGCGCGCGCGGTCGGGCGGCGCAATGCCGGCGAGGAGCGCCCAGAACGCACCGATGTGCCGCGCCTTCGCGCGAGAGCCGTCGCGGTCGAGGTCGTGGTAGAGCCCAGTCTCCTCGTCCCACATGCGCTCGTTCGCGATGCGCGTAAGGGAGACGATCTCGGCGTGGAGATTCGTATCGACCGGCAAATCCGCCGCGGCAGCTATCGCGATAAGGCACTTCGCGTCGAAGACCTGCTGGAAAGTGACATCGACCCACGAAATGAAGCCGTGGTGGAACTCGGCCGAGTAGCGCTTCGTGTCGAAGCGCGGGATGTTGTCCATTCCGCAGCCCCAGCCCGAGCTCATGTAGGTGCCGTCCTTCCACGTGCGGTTGCGGCGAATCCACTCGTGATAGGCGAGGAGGACGGGGTAGACGCGGCGAAGCCGGGACTTGTCGCCGGAGTAGCGATACCACTCGAGCTCGGCCCATGCGAAGATGTTGCCGCCGATGGACGAGAGGTCGCTGCGCTCGAACTGGCTCCTGCCATCGTAGATGCCGAGCTGCCGCGGAATGAAGCCGTCGGAGTCCTGCGCCGCGTAGAAGTTGTCGAGCTGGCAGATGAAGGGAAAGACGTTCGACGCGTACTGGCCGAACATCGTGATGAAGCACGACCCCCAGACGAAGACGCTCTTCCCGAACGGAGTGTAGACGTAGTTGCGCTTGAAGTTCGTCCCCTCCTCGGGCTTGTGCAGCTTCTCGCCGACCATCCGCCACGCGTCCGCGAACGCGGCGACCTCGCGCGGATGGCCGTCCCAGACCGCGCGGGGCACGCGCGTCTTCCACGCCTCGGCGTCAGGAAGCGCCTTGTCCTCGACTGCCTCACCAACGAACGAGTTGTCCTTGAAGAGCGGCGAAGGCCCGTAGGTTCTGTAGAACTGGTGTTCCCGCGTCGCGGGATCTTCGTCTGCAAACGCCCACGCCGCGGCAAGGGCCGCAAGGAGGATGCTTGTCGCCGATTTCCGGAATGCTGGTTCCACGATATTACCTCACATAGATCATCAGGCCGGGCAGGGCGTTGGCTGCGGCCGATGCCGAAACGAAAGAGGCGTCGGTGACCGTCAGGTACTCCGCCTTCGCCCAGTTTGCCGACGACGTTCCGCGCTTGAGGCGCAACTCGTCGTACTGGCCGTTATATCCATCGCCATTCGCGGCATCGTTCAGGTTGCCGAAGGTGAGCGGGAGAGCGACATCGTGGACAAAAGTCGAGCCCCGGCCGGAACCTTGATAGAGCGGCGCCAGCTCGCCATTACCATAAACCGTCACCTCGCCAATGCTCTCATTCTGGTCGTTCTTTATTTTGTCGAACGAAAACACGAGATGGACCCAGTTGTTTCTCATGTTGGGAATCGTGAAATCACCGCCGCCATCGGCCACCTGAACAGAAACGCGATGATCCCCTTCGTTGTCGGTTGCCAGCCGCTGAATGTGCCAGCCCCACCAATTGCCATCTACGCGGCGACATGCCATATATTCAGTCCACTCCGCGCCATGAATCGTCCTGAACCATCCGGAGAACGTAAAGCTGCTGCCGACCTCGAGACTGCTGTAGTCCGCAACGCGTGCGAAACTGCGCTTCGACCTTGCCCTGACATCCGCATCCGAACCGTATGTCCTATAGTCGACGGAATAGCGAGTGGACTCCCATTGGTTAATGCGTCCCTTGCCAACTGCGCCGTCGGCTACGGCTGTCTGATCCACATCCCAGGGATTGTTGTACACTGGCTCTGCGTCGAGTCCGTTGGCCGTCGAGTCGTGCGCTGTTCCGCTCGCCTCGCCCATGTGCCAGACGCCGGCGTAGTCGGGCCACTTTGCAAGCGGGATGCCGGCCGGATTCGCCCCGTTGCCGTAGTACATCTTGATACGAGTCCCCTTGGTCAACTCCGGCACTGACACCCAGACGAGAGAGGTGCCTGTGTCATCCCACGTGTCGACCTCGGAGGGAATGACTTGGCCGCGAGAGTCGGTGAACATCAGGTCACCGCCGTTTGCAATCTGGAATGCGGAATACGAAAAACCGGAAATGGCCGTCGAGAGCTTGACCAGCGCCGGGAAGTTCGTAAGCACCTCGCCTTCGCCGAGGAATTCCATCGGGAACGTAAATTCTACGCGCTTCAGGAAATCCCTCCGGGTAACCGGCGCGAGATTCGCGATCGTCATTGTCGCAGTCGACGCCTGCGCGCCGTACAGACCTTCCGAAATGGAGAGCACGACAGTCGTGTCTGCTGTGACTGCAACGTTCACCTTTGGCCTGATGGAGACCGTCGCCGAAGTAGAGCCGTCAGGTATCGTAACCGTGCCACTCGCTGCACCTTCATAGTCGATTCCCGCAACGGCAGTTCCCGTGAGCGCATAGCTCACCGCCAGATCGCCGTGCGAGTCCGCGCGAGTGATCGAGAAGACGCCGGCAACCGGGCCATCCTCCGCCGCGTCGGAGACTTTTGCAACAACGAGCGAGCCAACATAGAAATTGTCTTCGCAAGGCACGATGATCTCACCACCGGCGGTATTCACGCCGACCGCCGCGAGCGAATAGGTCTTGCCAGATGCCAGCGTGCCAGGAACGGCAACCACATAGGACTGCGGTCCCGTCACCACCGTCTCTGAAAGCGCAAGATCCGTAGAGCCAGAGTCCGATGTGAAGCGCACATACGGCGTGCCTTTGCCGGATGTCAGTGTCACAGAAACCTTCAGCATCCCGGCGTCGTTCGCAATCGTCGGCACATCAAAGGCCGGCGGATCTTCCGCTGGAACACCAACCGCGCCATACGAAAAAAACGCGGCGTTTGTCACGGTCGCGTAGTCCGCCGCAATGCGCTGCGCCGGCAACGCCCCCGGGCCAAGACGCACCTCGTCATAACTGCCGACGAAGGAGCGTTCGCCACAGACGGCGTTGTTGCCGATGCCCAAACTACGATCATTTAGGTCTTCAACGGCGGTAATGCTTCCGGATGCTATCTGCACGCCGTTTTGATAGACATAAACCGTGGTTCCGCAGTAAACGAACGCCAGATGGTTCCACGAGTCCTGAAGATCGGAGACTGCCGCGCGGACATTGGGCTCGCCAAAACCATATACATCTATTTCGTTTGAGGAATCGGCGCGCATTTCGACTTCCCACCCGTCTGTCCCGTATGCTGTCTTGCGCGAGAGAAGTCGGTGCCACCCCTCCTTGTAGGACGCATTAAACCAACCGGACACCGTGAACGTGTCGCCAAGGGCCGGATACGACGGAACATACAGGCAGTTCGCCACCTCTCGCCCTTGTGTTGACTGGTTGATGCGGGCTTTGCCAACTGCGCCGCTGGAAACGGACTCCATTTCAGACGTGGTCCCATTAGGCGTTGCGTTAAGTCCGTTGCCGGAAACATCCGGCTCGGCAGTAGAACCGTTTTTGTTCATGTGCCAGACGCCAGTGAAATCGCTCCAGGTGTCCGCCGACACGACGGAGGAAGCGGACTCGGCGCCCCAATAAGCGTAAATGCTCATGCCATTCTCAAAGACCGGAACCTTCACCCACACGAGCGACTCGCCAGCGGTATTCCACGTATCTATTTCCGAGGCAAGCACAACACCGTCCACATCGGCAAAGACCAGATCCGCGCCATTCGCCATGAAGTCTGAATAGTGGAAGCCGCTTATTCCCTCCGAAAGCCGAACGAGCGCCGGGAAGTCCTCAACGACCCCACCACCCGGAACCGCCGAGGCGGACGCCGTAATCTGCACGAACTTCGCGAAGTCGGAAGGATTGACTTTGACGTCAGTCGTGAAGTCGAGAGTGCAGTCTTCCGCCGCACCATAGGAGAGGAAGCCGGCATCCGTCGCCGTCGCGTAGTCGGCGGCGATGCGGTCTGCGGAAAGCTCCCCATCACAGAGGCGGGCTTCGTCATAGTCGCCGTACAGGCACCAGTCGCCACCGTCCGAAGTGCAGCCGATGGAGAGCGGTGCGCCGTTGTCGCTCGCGGGAATGATTGTAAGCGTATTCACCAGCTGCCCGTCCGCATATACCTTGCAGCTTGACCCAGAATAGACGAACGCAAGATGCATCCAGTTGCCGACGATTTTCGTGTCGACTTCGACGGATGGCTTGCTGTCCGGCGCACCATAGGCGCGGATCTGATAGGCCCTATCGCAATGAGTCTCCTGTCCCCAGCCTGCGGATGAAGTATAGCGCGAAAAAAGACGATACCACCCGCCGGCCGCCGTCACACGAAAGAAGCCGCTCGCCGTGAACGTATCGCCGAGATTGTACGAATCATAGTTCGGGATCGAAAGATAGGCCTTGTCATCAAAGCCCCCGTTTCCGCCGTTTTGGCGCGCCATGCCGACAACACCATCCGAAATACCGACATTATACGCAGCGCGAGAGCCCGACGGCGTTGCCGTGAGTCCGTGTCCGGTCGCGTCCGCAACCGCTCCGCTCGCCTCTTTCATGTGCCAGACGCCCGTGAAGTCGCTCCAAGTATCTGTAGCCGCGACGCTGCTCGAATAACTGGCGTTTCCATAGACCATGTAGATTCGCGTGCTTTGCGAAAACGCCGGGACCTTTACCCATACGAGCGACTCGCCCTGTTCGTTCCACGTGTCGATTTCGTGGGCGAGCACATTCCCGCGAGAATCAAGAAAAGCAAGATCCGCACCGTCCTGCTGCTGGAAATCGGAGTAGCTGAAGCCATCAATTGCCGTAGAGAGGCGCACGAGGGCGGGGAAATCGGTCAGCAAAACGCCTTGCGCGACAGACGCAGCTGGAACGGTGATCGTCAGCGATTTAGAAAAACCCGAGACGTCCAAGGGCGCGGACTGCAAGAGGCATGCGGCCAACGCGCATGCTGTGAACAAGAAAAGTCTCGATTTCATTTGCCTGCCCCCTTTCCGACAAGTTTCTCCCAACTGCCAAGATGGTGTATCGCGATTCCCGCGCCGGCCGGGACTTTCGCCGCCTCAAGCGCCGCGGTGACCTTTGCGAGCTCGGCGTCCATCTTCGCCGCGCCCTCCTCAAAGAAAGTGACTATGCTGCCCTCGCCTGTCTCGCCCGTCTCCGCGCCGAGCACGACGCGGATCTTGCCCTTCGCCGCCATTCCGATTTCCGTCTTCGAGACGTCGAGCATCGCCTCGGCCGAATCACGGTACGACATGAGCGCGATGCAGTCGGAGCTCTCCGTAAGCACGTCGAGAAGCGGCGCGTCCTCGCGGTCGCCGTATGCAACCTTCTTGTCGTCGAGCCAGAAGGGAATATCCCACTCGATCTTCTCGCCCGCGGCATGGACGTCCGCCGCAGCGCGAAGGACGAAATCGGCGTAGAGCTGCCACTTGCGCGCATCGGAGAGCTTCGCGTCCTGATGAGGCTCGACGTCAAGGTGGATCGCGTAGAACTTCTCGTCGGGAGCGGCGGCCTTCTGGTACGCGAGGTAACGGGAGAGCGTCTCGGAGAAGCCGCGGTTCCCCGGCCTTATCCACGACACGTCGCCATTGAGGTACGCGACGCGCATGCCTTGCCCGCGCGCCGCCTTGACGAAACGGCGGACGTCCGCCTGACGCTCCTCCTTCAGGTCTGTGCAGAAGTAAATTTCGGTAACAGCGTGCTTTTTGAGGAACTCCATCCGCCGCGCCGCCTCATCGGGATTCGCGGCATCTTCACCGCGCCACCACCAGACTCCCTTCGTAGTCTGTGCAGACGCCGTTCCTGCGAAAAAGCAAACCGCAAGAAAGACCGCCGCGTAAAGTGCACTACCCCCCACCCTGTCGCAACGCATGTATTTCATGGTACGAAGTGTACCACTTTAAAGGCGTCGCGTCAACGAGAATTACGCGTTATTTCCCGCAGAGGAGTCCGAAAACGAGCATCGTGTTCGCCATGTTGTTCACGATGGGTTCGTCCATCGCAATCGCGAAGTGAACGTCGGCAAATTCGTTGAGTATCGCGAAGCGCTCGGTGCAGCGCGGGTACGCCGTGTCTTTGTACGAGTAGCCGGCGAAGCGCGCGTTCGGCCCCTCGGCCTGCAGCCCGTCCGCGGGAAGCCCCTCCGGACGGTAGCGGCTGTTATGAAGCGGGCAGCGTATCGTCCTCTCGCCGAGCCCCGTGATCCAGCTAAGCCCCATCGGGTTCGCGCCGAGCGTGTTGTCGCAGGTCCTCACAAGCCAGTCGCGCCACTTCCCCTCGCCCGTGACGACCCAGAGGAACGCCGCGGGAACGGCATAGTTCTCGTAGGCACCCGTTCCCCACGTGACCGGCGCGAAGGGATGCTTCAGGAACTTGTACGCCATCGTCGCCGAGCCGCGCTCGTACATCTCCGCCTCCTTGCGAATCGCGCCAAGCACCGCGTCCCACACTGCACCGTCGGCCTTCTTGCGCGGAATGAGGATATACGCGTAGGCGGCGAGACGCAGGTCGAAAAAGCCGCTATTCATAAGTTCGGTGCCGGGGGTCTCGCGCCACGGCGTCGCATCGAGGAAATCGGCGTGATACTTCTTTTCCCACGTCGTGTGGTAAAGTTGCGCGGCGGCGTAGGCGCGGAGAGCAAGATTGTACTCGCCCCACTTCTGGAGACCCTTCACGCCCTTTGTCGGATTCTTCACCGCCCAGTCGTATGCGCGGCGAGCGCGAGAGAGCCACTCGCGCGACTCGTCCTTGCGACCAAGCCCGCCGAGGACGCGCGCTGCCTGCGCGAAAACGCCGGCGGCGAGATACGAACCCTTCGTGTCCTTCGCCCACGCATAGTCGCCCCTGTCGTCGAGTTCGACGGTCTGGACGAAGTTCGGGTCGCCCTGCGATTCCGTTCCGTTCCTTACGCTGCCGTCCTCCTCCTGGAGCCCAGCCCAGACGCGCACCGCCCACATCGCCTCGTCGACGATGTCGGGAATCGAGTTGCCGCGCTCAGGAACGGAAAGCTGCCCGTCGTAGAAGTTGCCGGGCTTAAGTTCGTAGGCGTCGAGAAGCGACTGCGCGACGTCTATGTGCGAACGCGGATTGTAGTCGCCCGCATCGTGGTGCCCGCCCGAGGCGGCGAGCGTGCGCGGCAGCGTCTCGGGAACGGACGAGTCGAGGATGTCGATCTCGCCGTCTTCAAGCGGACGCGTAAACGCGACGATATCGCGCACCGAAAGCCCCTCGGCCGCGCCCTTTACGTGCGCGAGGCGAATCGCGTCTACCGGCGCCTTCGCGAAGGACCGCTCTACCTTGGACTTCTTCTCGACTGTGCGCCAAGTTCCGTCGACGCGCAGCTCGATCTCGCTATTGCCTTTTTCGTCCGCCGGCCTTACGCGGACGAGGAAGCGATGCCACTTCTTGTCGTTGATGCGAGAGCCATAGGCGCTCCCGAACTTCACGACACCCCAGCCAATGTTGATGCTGACGTTGCGGCCAAGCGAGAAAAGTTCGCCATCCCACTTGCTGCCCGCGACCGAGTCGTCGCGCTTCACGGAGAACGCGACTGTCGCGCCCTTCGCCGCGTCGAACGCAATCGGCGCGACAAGGCCGTTCTTCTCGCCGTCTCCCGTCACAAACTCGTCGCCTTTCTTCTTTGTCGCGCCGACAGTCTCGATCTTGAGGTTCGCGCGCGATGCGTCGCCCATGATCTTCGTGCGCTTCGCCTTCACCTCCGGCCATGCAGGGTTAGGAATCATTTCGACGTTCTCGGTGAACTTACCCCACTCGTTGCTTTCCCAATGACCGCATGTCGTCGTGACGACGCCGTTGGTGTGGCAGGCGATGCGCTTCCATCCGCCAGAGAGCTTCGGGTCGAGCGCAATGCCGCACCGCTGGATGTACACGCCCTGCGCCTGCGCCTTGAACGCCTTTTCGTAGACGCTCGGCGAAATCTCGAAAGGAAGCGAACGCCCGACTCCCGCGATTGAGAGGACATACCGTCCAGGCGTCTTGAACGCGGTGAAGTCGGCGATGTATACATTCTCCCCAGAGTAGTTGTTCTTGCCGTCCATCTCGAGTCCGTTGTGGACAAACTCAAGACGACTCTCGAACGCTTTCTTTCCCGTTGCCGCGTCGAGAAGCGCAAAGCTTGGGATCTCGCGGAACCTGAGCGCGTACGGCGCGAGCGAATCGTATTCGCCGCGAGGTGCGTTTGCCGCGCCCGCCTTTGCCTCCTCGGCGGCCTTCTCTGCTTCCGCTTCCGCGGCAAGCCGCGCGTTCTCACGCTCTTCCTGCGTGCCCTTCCCCGCCTCGGCGTAGTACGCTTCTTTCGTGTAGTTTTGGACAGCGCCGGCTTTTACATCGGCGGAAACTGCGCCGCCATCGGGGAACGAGCCAAGCCAACGACCGACGTATGCGATCTTCGGCGCATCGGGAAGATAGCCGACCTGGTTGACCTTGATTGACTGCGAAAGCGACTTCGCGGAATTGAAGACAAACGATGCCGAACGCTCACCCGCGCAAACAGCCGGCGCGACCTCGACAGAAATCTCATCGCCATCGGAAAGCGGACGCGCGAGATCGAGGAAGACACAATGCTCGAGAAAGCCCTGGAACGGCCAGCCGACGGGAAGGTAGCATTCGAGGCGAGAGCGACGGCCAAGCGCGGCGACTTTGACGGGCTTGCCGTTTACCGTTACTTTCCAGTTCGCGAGCTTGAGCCCGCCGTCCGGCGAATAGCCGTGGCCGAACTCGCAGAGGATCTTGCCGTCTCCGACAGGCGTGACGCGGCGGAAGCCAGTCATCCTCGCGGCGATCTTGTCGCCGTCGATTTCCGGCGCACCACCGTGGACGAACGACGCGCCGCAAAGACCAGCCGTCACCATGCCGCCGCCCTTGTCGCCTTGCGCGACGATGGAATAGCGCACGCCCTTCTTGAGCGGGAACGGAACTTCGAAGACGACTTCCGCGCGAGTGAGCGTGGATACAGCGCCCTTCGGCTTGCCCCCTGGCGGAATGTCGAATTCCTTTTTCGGCGGCTTCGCGACGACGATCTTCGTTGGGCACACGAACTTCTCATAGGCGTATGCCGCGTCGTCGTCGCTTATGATGCGATAGGCCTCGGCCTTGTCGCGCGCAGGGCCAGTCGCCGTGCCGAGCACGACCTTGATAGTCACATCGTCGAGCGACATCGCGCTTCTCAAGCCATAGACGCGCATCACTTCAGGCTTGAGGTCTGGAACATCGCCAAAGGATTCAACCGCGGCAAATGCGCCGAGCGGAAAAAGCGCCAGCGCCATCAAGTGGATTTTCTTCATTTCATTCCTCCGAACAAGTTACTTTGAAAGGACGCCAAAGACGAGAAGCGTGTTCGCCATGTTGTTGACGGTCGGTTCGTCCATCGCAATCGCCCAGTGGCTGTCGATGAAGGCGTGAAGAACCGCTTCGCCTTCCTTCCACGCAGGATAGAGAGTCTCCTTGAACGAATAGCCGTGACCGCGCTGCATCGGCCCTTGGGCCTGAAGACCAATGACAGGACCGCCCGCCGCGCGATAGCGGCTGTTGTGCAAGGGGCAGCGAATCGTCCGCTCGCCAAGCCCCGTGATCCAGCTAAGCCCAAGCGGATTCGCGCCGAGCGTGTTGTCGCATGTCCTAACGAGCCATTCGCGGCACTCCTTGTCGCCCGTCAGCGCGTAGAGGTGCGCGGCGGTAACTGCGTAGTTCTCGTATGCGCCTGTGCCCCACGTGATCGGAGCCCACGGATTCCTGAGGAACTTGTAGGGCCACTTCGCCGACCCGCTCTTGAACATGCGGAACTCGGCGAACATCGCATCCTCTATCGCCTTCCTGAGCGTGGCGTCCACAAGATCCTTTGGAAGAAGGAGATACTGCCGCGCCGCGAGGGAAAGATCGTACTTGTCCCAGCTCGAGACCTCGGCCTTCGGGTTCGAGACCCACGGCGCGATTGTCTTGAAGTCGTCGTGGTACTTCTTTTCGCGCGTCGTGTGGTAGAGACTTACGGCCGCGTATGCGCGCGGATCGGAATTATACTCCTTGTCCTGCGCATCCTTGAGTCCCGTCGTCGGATTCGCCTTGCCCCACTCGTAGGCGCGCTGGGCGCGCGCAAGGAAGTCCTTTGCCTCCGCCGCCTTTCCGCACTTCTTGAGGATTCGCGCCGCCTGCGCGAACGCACCCGCGCACTGGAACGACATCTTGCTGTCTTTCGCCCATGCGTAGTCGCCTGTGTCGTCAAGCTCGACAGTCTGGAAGAAGCCGGGATCGCGCAGCGATTCCGTTCCTGCGCGAATACCGCCGTCTTCGTCCTGAAGCCCCTTCCAGAGCTTCAGCTGCCAAAGCGCTTCGTCGACGATATCGGGGATTCCGTTGCCGTGCTCGGGGATGAGGAACTGTCCGTCGGCGAAAGCGGTCGGCTTCAGCTCGTAGCAGTTTAGGAGCGCCTGCGCGACGTCGAGGTGCGAGCGCGGATTGTAGTCGCCCGCGTCGTGATGCCCGCCCGAGGCCTTGAGGACGAGCGGCTTCCCGTCAGCTCCGTTGACGACATTCTTGTCGAACGGCGCGAACTCCGGATTCTTCACGCGCGCGCAAGTCGACGCGACGACACCGCCCGCGTGGCAGGCGATGCGCTCCCAGCCGCGCGTCAGCTTCGGGTCGAGCGCAATGCCGCAGCGCTGTTCGTAGACGCCGAGCGCCTGCACCTTGAGCGCCTTTTCGTAGACCGCCTTGTCGACGTGAAACGAGAGAGAGCGGCCGACGCCCGGAATCCGAATGAAGTAGCGGCCAGGCGTACGCACGTCGGCAAAGTCGAGTTCCCAGACGTTCGACGCGGCGTATGACGTTTTCTTCGATTCCTTCTCGTTTCCGCTGAAGACGAATTTCGCAGTCCCCTTCTTGACCGGCTTGCCGCTCTTCTCGTCGACGATCTCGAACTGCGGCGGCGCGTCGAACGCGAGCGACGAGACGGCAAGCTTCGCATTCGCGCACTTGCGCGCACCAGCGCCGCCCGCAAACTTCGCGTCCGGGAACGAGCCGAACCAGCAGCCGACATACGCGAACTTCGGCGCATCGGGAAGATATCCGACCTGGTTTGCCTGGATTGAGCGCGAGACGCTCTTCGACTCGTCGAACGCGAACGACGCCGTGCGCGCGCCGGCGGACACTGCATCCGTAACTTCTACGGCGACCTTGTCGCCAGTCTTGAGCGTCTCGCCTATGTCGAGGAATATGTCGTGCTGCATGAGGCAGGGATACGTCCCGCCCCAGCCCTTCGGAACGTAGCAGTCGATCTTCGAGCGGCGGCCGAGTGCGAGGACGGGTCGCGGTTTCCCGTTCACCGTCACCTTCCAGTTCGCGGCGGAGTTTCCGCCCGCGGGGCTGTAGCCCGCGCCGAATTCGCAGAGGAGCTTTCCCTCGCCTACGGACGAGACGCGGCGAAGCCCGACGATTGCCGCGGCGAGATCTGCGTCAACTGCGTCTTCGCCTGCGTAGAGTCCGGTGCGGCCGGAAGTCACGACTTCCATTTCCGCACCGTATGCGACGGCGGCATACTTGCAGTTCTTCTTCATCGGCGTCGGCAGCTTGAGCTCGACGACGGTGCGCGTGAGAGACGGCATCGCCTTCTTCTGCTCTGCCATCCCGTCGGGATACTTGAACTCGACTTCCGACGAGACTTCCGCGACAGAAGCGGGCTTCACGAACTTCGAGTACGCGTATGCCGGATCGTCGGGGCTCGTCACGCGCCACGCGCTCGCGAGGCGGCGCGCGCCGGCCGACGAACTTGCGCCGAACGTGACGGCGAGCGTATTGTCGCCTTTGCGCTCAACGCTCCTGATGCCGTAAGCTTTCATCGCAAGCGGCTTCAGGTCTGCGACTTCCGAAAGGTCGGCCGCGACGAGCGGCGTGACCACGAGCACGGCCGCGGCAAATGCGCCGCGGCGGAGAAGCGGTTTTATGTTCATACCGGGAATTATATCAAATTCGCCGCTCTATGAAAAACACCTTGTCGCCGACGCGGCAGCGCGGGCACTTGAATGTGACCCACGTTCCCTTCTCGCCGACGGCAGGCGTCTCGTCATCGCGGCGAAGTTCGCCAAGCGTCAGCTCGACGACGCCGGTGGTGGGCCCGTGTATCTGGAGCGCATCGCCCGGGCGGATCGCGTGGTCCTGAATCTTCACCTGCGCGATCCCCGCCTTGAGGAAATAGTCGATCACTATGCCGACATGCCGCTTCACGGTCGTAGCGAGAGAATCCTCGCTGTCCGCGAACTGGTGCGCACCGGGGCGACCGAAATAGAGGCCGTCCGCGAATTCGCGGTGGAACACCGTCTTCACTTCCTCGGTAAGCTCCTGCACTAACTCGGGCGTGTATGTTCCTGCAAGAACTGCATCAACAGCGCGGCGGTAGCAGCGCACAGTCGTCATTACGTAATTGGCATTACGCGCGCGACCCTCTATCTTGAAAGAGGCGATCCCGACGTCGATCAGCTTGTCGACGAAACCGAGCGAGCAAAGATCCTTTGCGGAAAGAACTGTGTGCGGCTCGACGATATACTGCGCCTTCGCGTCGGTGTGCACAGGATTTCCGTCGGCGTCTTCGTAGAGGTCGACGGCCTTTACGAGAAAGCGACGGCGGCACGGCTGGACGCACTCGCCACGACATGCGCTCTTACCGAAGATGTCGTGGCTCATAAAGCAGCGACCGGATTCAGCGACGCACTGCGCACCGTGGACGAAGCATTCAATCTCAACAGGCGACGATGCGCAGATGCGCTTCACCTCGGCGAGAGTACACTCGCGCGCGAGAACTACGCGCGATGCGCCTTGCGAGACGAGAAACTTTACAGCTTCTGAATTCGACGTAGACATCTGCGTCGAGACGTGGAATGTCGCACCATGTTTTTTGCAAAGCGAGATGACGCCCCAGTCCGAGACGATGAAAGCGTCGACATACGGCTTCGCGGCGACAATCGTCTTCTCGACCATTTCCATCTCGTCCTCGAACATGATCGCGTTGAGGGCGAGATAGCGGCGAACTTTTCCGCAGCGGCGCGCGATCTCGGGGAGATCGGATTCCTTGAAGTTGACGCCACTCCGCGCGCGCATGTTGAAAGTGCCGAGCCCGAAGTATACGGCATCGGCGTCTGCGTCGATCGCGGCCTTAAGGCAAGTGAAGTCCCCGGCTGGGGCAAGAATCTCTGGACGTTTCATGGGCAGGTGATGCGCATTCCTCGTGTCGGGTATTATATCAAAACTTCAAGGACCCTCATGCGCCGTGGACCGCCGTCCAGAACTGGTATGCGATGAATCCGCAGCAGGCGACCTTCAGCAGCACGCCGCACACATAGCCAAGGAGCGCGCCGAACGCCCCCTTTAGCGACAGCCCGAACGGCTTGCCCGACACCAGTTCACCCGCAAGCGCCCCGATGAACGGACCCAGGACAACGCCAAGCGGAAGGAAGAAGAGTCCGACGATCGTTCCGATGAAGCAGCCGAGCATCCCGAGGCGCGAGCAGTTGAACTTCTTCGCCCCCACCGTCGGAACTATACAGTCGAGCACCAGCACCACCGCCACCACCACGCCGGCGACGACAAAAGTCGAGACACCTGGCGACGAATGGTCGCTTCGCGCAAGGGCGAGGAAAAGCGCCGCGTATGCAATCGGCGGACCCGGCAGCACCGGCAGAAAACAGCCGATGGTTCCAATTGCTATCAGAACCCAGCCGATCCATTCATACGTTATGTCTATCATGGCGGAATTCCTCCATTCCCATCTTGTCGAACCAGTCGAGCATGCGCGCGTTGCTGAAATCGAGGTTGTGCGCAACCGTGTCGAGCGCATAGAGCGTCGGATCAAACAGCGGATGATTGCGGCTGCACGAAAGAAACGTCGAAAGCCACGCAACGGGACGGACCGCCCACATCGGAATGCTGCATTCGCGCAGGCGCTTCCCGCCCAGGAACTCCCGCGCAATCTCATGGTAGTATTCGCTCAATGTCGTCCGCTTCGAGTCGAGGACCGTCACGCCTTCGCCGCCAGCCTCCGGCAGCACCATCGCGGCGTGGAGGGTTCGGCAGACGTTTTCCACATGGGCGAGCGGCCAGCGGTTGCGTCCGCGCCACTTTCCGAAATGGAACACAAGAGGCGAGTTCTTCAAGTACGCGATCGTGCGCGGCGTGATGGAAGTGTCGCCGCGTCCGTAGACGACGCACGGCCTTACGCAGCTGAAACGCTCGCGCGGCAGATTCGCCGCGAGCCACTTCTCGGAGAGAATCTTGTACTTCGGATACGGATTCGTCACCGTTTCGTCGAAGGCAAGCTCTTCCTCTCTCTCGCCGCTGAAATCGTGAAGGCCGTAGACGTCCGCGGTGGAAAGATAGACAAACCGCTTCACTCCATGTTCCATCGCCGCCGCCGCAAGATTCTTCACCGCTTCGTAGTTTGCCTCGCGGAACCATTCGTCGCGTCCAACGTCGCTCGCCCGCGCGGCGATGTGGACGACATAGTCGATCTTTTCCGCAAAGAGCCGCGGCAGATTCGCCGCGTCAGCGAGATCGACGCTTATCGTCTTGACTCCAAGCTGCGTCAAGCGCTCCGCGACATGGCGATGGATCGTGCCGACGACACGATACCCCGCTTTCGCGAAGTATTCGGCGGCGTTCGACCCGATGTACCCGCCGGCACCTGTTATAAGAACAGTTTCCATAATCTACGCCCAAAGCGAAGTCCAGTATGCCGCCGTTTCCGCAAGCCAGTCCTCGCGCGGGATTGCGCGATAGTCCGGCGGTGGCGAAACCATGCGCCCGACTTTTCCGCCGTACGTGATGCGGAAATCACACGCATCCTCCGCGGCGAATCCGCCGCGCCCGATCTTCTCGGCATCGGCGACAGGCGTTCCGGCGGGAACTGCAAACAGAAGCTCGTATTCGCCAACTCCGCCGACGAGTGCCCAGCCCTCCTCCACGCCGGGCGGAAGACTACGCGCGACTTCCGGCGAAACGGCGCGCTCCGCATCCAGCTCAAGCCACATCCCGTTATTGACGCGGCGGAAGTTCTCCAGCGCGTCGAAAAGCCCGCCGCTCGTATCCGTCGCGAAAAGCGCCAAACCCGGTACGGACGAACGAAGCTGCGGCTCGGGGATCGTGTGACCAAGAAACACAGCCGCGTTCGCCGCACCGAGCGGACCCGTCGCATACAAATCGAAATCTACGCGCTGCGACGCAACGCGGCAAACTGGCGTTTTGCAGGACGCGAAAACAGTCGCCGTCCAGCACCATTCCTTCGCCGTGCCTGCATCGCCGCCGATGACTTTCGCTCCGTAGTGCGACACCACCTGCTGGACGCCCTGCGCAACACGCTCGTAAAACCGCTCGTCATGCGACGCATCGACGTTCCACGCCTGGACGAGGAATTCCGGCTTCGCGCCGCAGGCGAGAATGTCGGAGATCGCGCCATACGCCATTACCCTTCCCATGGCCTCCGGCTCAAGGGCGGAGAGAAAATCCTCGCGCTCGGAAAAGGAATCCGTCGAGACGAGCAGATTCGTTCCTTCAAATTGAACGACCTCCGCATCCGCCCCGAACGGCCGCGTGCCGTGAATGCGGGAAAGTGTTTCTATCAACGACTGTTCAGACTTCATGCTTCCTCTTGTCGCTTGCCTTCCATGACGACAATGGCTTCCGGGCGCGACGCTTCATTGCGGCTCCAAAATCCATTTCCAGACAGGTACTATCCTGATTCCGTCGGACTCGCGTTCTTCGTCCCATGTTACGACAGTGCAGTCTTGTACCTTGATTTCGCCTCTCGCATCTTTCAGCGCCGTCAACTCGCGCCGCACGGTCTCAGAATCCGAAAGCTCCCATGAAACTTGCACAAGACGGCGTTTCTTCGTCACCCTGTCAGTCACAAGGAAGTCTACCTCGTCTCCTTTCCGGGTGTTGTAGTATTCGATCTTGTTGAACCCTCGCCGCAAGGCCATGAATACGAGATTCTCAAGAAGCCATCCACGGGACGCATCGCTCTTTGGCGTCACCGCGCGAGCAAGCCCGGTGTCGACGAGATAGAACTTGTCGGGGTTCATCCTCCGCACGGCAAGCGAATCCGTGCGAATCGGGACTCTGTAAACGAGATAGGCCTGCTCAAGCCAGTCGAGATAGTCCGCAATGTACTCACGGCTGTCGGAAAGCCCCAGTCCCTTCAAGACTCCGGATATCGCGCGAGTCGATATCTTATGCGCAAAATTATGCTTGATGTAATCCAGTGTGTAGCGAAGCGACTGCACGCTCGGCACATCATGACGCTCGATAATATCCCGATAGAGCACGGCGTCAACATATCCCTGCAGCGTCTTCACGCGGATGCGGAAATCGTCGCCTTGTACATCCGGGAAACCGCCTTCTTCCAAGTATCGCTGCATCGCATGCCGCAGCACACCTGCCATCCGCGACGAGTATGGGGCCAACGGAATCTCCCTAACCAGAGCATTAAAGCGCAAGAACTCGGCAAAGGACAGCGGGAACACCTCGACGTCAATTGAACGGCCGCGCATTTGAGTCGCAATCTCGCCCGAGAGCATCTTCGACGACGATCCTGTCAGGCAGAGCTGCACCAAGTGCGAATCCAAAAGCCTGCGGGCATATAGCTCCCACCCGTCGATGTCTTGAAGTTCATCAAGAAAATACCAGCACCTCTCCCTTGCCGACTCCGGAAACATCTCGGCATGGACGTCGCCAATCAGCTTCAGATGCTCAAGCTTGACGCCTTTTAGCCGATCATCGTCGAAATTGACGTGTACAATCCGCTCCAGCGGAACGCCTTCCTCGACAAGCGCGCGCATCCTCTGGTATGTGACGTATGTCTTTCCCGTGCGCCGCATTCCAGTGACAACAGTCGCAGAATTACGCTTTTCAAAATAATCGACATCGCGAAGGCGAACGTCTTCGGGTATCCCGAATTCGTAAAACTCGCGCATTATCTCGCCAATGACTGCTTTCATGCCATGAATTATATCACGCCTTCGACTCCGCCGTCAACAGTTCTGGCAAACTTTTTTAGCCACAACATATCTATTATGGCTAAATTTCTTTGCCATAATAGATATGTTACCTTGGCCCACGACCAAGGTTCTTCCCATTCTAGTTTCGGGCCGAACAATCCCATGTGAATCCTAATTTGAGTGTTTGAATTGAGGAACGAGGAGGCACAGTCGACGTGGCGAGAAGGCAACCATGACCGGCAGCGAACCATGAGGGTCGCCGTCGTATTCAAGCGCGACCGACACACTGGACGAAATGGACGTCTTGCCGCGCAGGACGCGGATCTCTCCGCAGGGCTTGCCGCGATAAAGATTCCAGACAATCCGCAAGCATCCGAACCGAGAAACGTCTCTTGCAAACCAAAGCGCGTACTCGTCGTCGGCAAGCGGAGGAAGCGCAATCTTGAGTCCTCCCGCGATCCGCGACATGCGCGTGATCAGCGCATGGGCGACGTTGCAGATTCCCTCGCCGTTCACCTTGATGTCATATCGTCGGCCTCGCACAACTTCACGCAGAACAGCCCAGAGCGTTCCAAGGAAATCGCCAAACTTCGGACGCAACCTGTTGGCGGATTCCGCAACCGCCGCACCCATCCCCAGATTCATTGAGCAGAAGAACGGTTCGCCGTTCGCGGTGAGCACGGGAATCTCTCGGACCGCGCCATTGCGCAAGACGGCGATTGCCTGTTCCGCATCCGTTGGGATGCCATGCGCACGGCAGAAATCTGGACTCGTGCCGGCGTAGATGACGCCGAACTTGAGCGACGTGTCCGAATTTTCCAGAACTCCGCCAGCCACGGCGTTGATCGTTCCGTCGCCTCCACAAGCGACTACTGCTTCATATCCCTTCGCCTCGCGCGCAAGACGCGACGCATCCTCAATGTTCTTCAATGCAACAAAATCGCCTTCAGGCAAAAGCGTGCGTAGGCGCGGCAAAATGCGGACGGAGCGTCCACCGTGAGAAAGCGGATTGACCAAAACGAGAAATCGTTTCATCTGTAGATTCCCATTTTGTCGTAAACCTTCGTCAGCGTGCCGCCCTTCCATCCTGAAACGAGTTTCTCAGTCTCTGTCCAAGGAAGAGGAAGTTTATCGCCCGACTTAGAGGCGATTTCGGCGGCGCGCCGCTCGCACGTCCACTCCTCGCATGGCACGGCAAACGCCTTGCGCATCCGCGCATACGCAGTCTCGAACGGCACTTCGTTGAGACTCCCGAAGGATATGTTCACGAACTCGCAGGGCTGGACGTCTCCGTTCGCGCCTACGTAGAAGCGGTCGATTCCGCCGCAGCAGCATCCGAGCATCTCCGCGGACTCCTCGTAGACCTGCGCCGTGAGAATCGTCGGGATGCGCGACTTGGCGGAATTGTAGTGCCGCTGCGCGGCGCATGCGACGCGGACGGCTTCAGCATGCAATGACTTGTCGAACGCCTTGCCCATCCACGCGCCGCATGCCTTCGGATGGATAAGCTGGATGTAGTCGCAGTTGTTTTCCGCGGCAAGGTCCATGATGCGGTCAATTCCTCCGTCAACAACTTCGCGGTCGGAAAGTACCGTATTGAATCCGATGAGCATTCCCGCCTCGCGGCAGTCGCGCAGGAAATCGAGCGCGCGGCGCCAAGATCCGGCGACTCCCGTGAACGCATCGTGCGCTTTCTCGTCGACGGAGTGAATGGACGACATTATGCCCGTCACCTTCAGTTCCGCGAGGCGGCGAATCTTCTCCTGCGTCGCGCCGTGTCCCGTCGAATTGACCCACACCTCAAGTCCCGCGATTTCCGCGAGAACCGCCTCAAGGCGTTCAAAGCGAAGAAGCGGTTCGCCGCCTTCGACAGCCCACGCGACAATGCCGAAGTCGCGCATCTTGCGGACGTTCTCAATGAGCGCAGGCAGTGGCATTTCGTGCGGGTCGTCCTTGCGCTGGTAGCAGTGCGGGCACTTGTACGCACACGCCTTCGAAATAGAGAGAACGACGCTGACGGGGCGCGGCGGACGGCAGATGACCTTGTCCTCAAGTGCAGTGAAGAACGCCTGGGACGGATAGCGCGGCAGATAGAAGTCGAGCTTGTATTCGCCGGTCGCGAGGCGCTTCAGCTTGTGCTTGAAGAAAATGCGCGTCAGCTGCGACGCCTTCAAAAGTGCTGACGGATGCCGCCAATACCGCCACGCGCACGCAAGCGACATGCGCACGTAGAAGAGAAACTTCCGAAAGCCCGTTATGTTCTCATTCCTTTTCATCGTTGTACCAGAGAAAGAGAAGCTGGATGGCGACAAGGGAGGCAACGGCATAGAGCCAAGTTGCTGCAATAAAGTTCAAGAGCAACAGAAGAATGCATAGCTGACAATTTAGGCAAGTCGCACGGTGAAACATAGAATGCGAGACCTGGCGCAGAAATACGAAGACAAGCGCGACAACAATGACCGAAAGAACGAAGAATTCAACATTGAACCATGAAAGGAAATTCAAGCGCAGCACAGCAAGACATGGACAGCATACGGAAACGAATTTCGCGACTCTCGGCCATATTGTCTGAAGCGTTCGTACTCCAGCCGCACGATCACCCTCTACGTCTTTGAAATAGCTGTTGTGGCACATCAGAAAATGAGCAGGCACAATCCAATCCACGACAAATTCCAGCTCCGGGCCATTCGGACAGCGCCCCGCAGCGCCAGCTATGGCGAAAAGCGCGCAACATGATATTGCGCAGGCATAGACAAGGCAGTTCAATACTGGCACACGTTTCAGGAGCGAGTATGCGATATTCAGAGCCCCGCCAAGCGCGAGGAACGCAAGAGTCCAAGGCGACATCAGATACCCGGCGACCGCGATTGCGGCGAGCCCAGCGGCTGAAACGGCAAACGCCGGGAGCGGACTGAGTGCGCCAGTCACCATCGGACGGTGCGGCGCGTTGATCGCATCCTCCTTCCTGTCGCACCAGTCGCTGAAGATCTGGTTGAAGCCCCAGGCGAAGAACCCCATCGCAAGAAGCGCCGCATCGCGCAACATCCACGGAAAGTCGTTTAGCGTCCAAGACAACTTTAGTTCGCTGTAAGTGCCATGCGCCAAGCAAAGCCCCACAAGCACGGTTGTCGCGGTGACGAATCCGTAGTAGAGCCGCATCGAGCGGAGGTAGTAGTAGAGAAACTTCAGCACTTAAGCGCCCTTGCAATAACATCCGCGGCCTCGTCGATGATTTCGGTCGTATGCGCGGCGGTAACGCTGGTGCGGATCAGAGCGGCTCCCTCGGGTGTTGCAGGCGGAATGAACGGATTCACAAACACGCCTTCGTCGAACATCTTCCTTGCGGCTGCGCAAGTCTCGTACGTGCCGCCAGCCTGTATCGGTATTATCGGCGTGAAGCGGCGCATGGCAGGTTCCAGCACCGGAAGTCCGCGAAATGCAAACGCAGTGCGCGTGTATTCGGATATCGAACGCAGCCTCGCCACCAGCTCCGGGTGCCGCTTCAGGTATCTGACAGCGGCGAGCGCTGCGGCCGCGCTCGCGGGAGGCACCGAGGCGGAGAACACGAACGGGAAGGACGAATGGCGCATGAAGTCGATAACCTCGCGCTTTCCGGCCGCAAAGCCGCCGAGCGAGGCGAGGGACTTCGAGAACGTTCCCATGACGATATCCACGTCCGTGTCGAGTCCGAAATGCGACGCCGTGCCGCGTCCGCCATCGCCAAGGACACCAAACCCGTGCGCGTCGTCAACCATCACGGCGGCACCGTACTTCTTCGCCAGTGCGCAGATGTCTGGGAGGTTGGCGATGTCTCCGTCAACGGAGAACACGCCGTCAACCACAACAAGCGCACCCGCGCCAGATGGAACCGAGGCGAGCCGCGCCTCGAGACCGGCCATGTCGTTGTGCTTGAAGCGGAGCATCTTGCCGAGGCACATGCGGGCGGCCGAATAGATGCTCGCGTGGTTGTCGACGTCGCAGACAAGATAGTCGTGGCGTCCGACGAGCGCGCTTATGACGCCGAGGTTCGTCTGGAAGCCGGTGCCGAACGTGATCGCGTCCTCCTTGCCGACGAAGTCCGCGAGCTCGCGCTCGAGTTCGAGGTGGAGGTCGAGCGTGCCGTTGAGGAAGCGCGAGCCGGAGCAGCCGGTTCCATACTTCTCAACCGCCTTGACGGCAGCCTCCATGACTTCCGGACATGCCGTGAGGCCAAGGTAGTTGTTCGAGCCGAGCATGATGCGGCGCTTGCCCTCCATGACGACTACTGCATCCTGCCGGGATTCAAGCCGGTGGAAATACGGATAGATTCCTGCCTTGCGCGCGTCCTCCGCGCGAGTGTCGGCAAACACCTTATCAAACAGATGATTCATCTATTAATTGTGCTTTTTGCAATCGCTTTCCCTGTCTCTGATTTATTTGTCGAAATGAATTTTACCCCTTTCTTTGCAGTCCTGCAAGGGTAATTTTAAGAAATATTCATTATGCGTCGAGTTCATCAGTCGCATTATGCTATAATCGTCACATGGCCGTGATCCTGCATGTCGACATGGACGCGTTTTTTGCGTCGGTAGAGCTGCTCTCGCACCCCGAGTGGCGCGGGAAGCCGCTTGTCGTCGGCTCGGGGCCGCACGAACGCGGGGTTGTGTCGACGTGTTCCTACGAGGCGCGGAAGTTCGGCATTAGGAGCGCCATGCCATCGAGGACTGCATACCAGCTCTGCCCGCACGCGATTTTCGTAAGGCCTCACATGGAGGCGTATCAGGAGGTCTCGGACAAGGCGTTCGAAGTGTTTTCGCACTACACGCCGTATGTCGAGGGAGTCTCGGTAGACGAAGCGTTTCTCGACATAACGGGATCGCTCCATCTTTACGGCGGGAAAGGCGCAACAATGCGCGAGAGGGCAAAGGCACTCGGCGAAGCGCTGCGCGCGGAGATACGACGCGTATGCGGTGTGACGTGCTCTGTCGGCATCGCGCCAAACAGACTTCTCGCAAAGATCGGCTCCGAGCAGAACAAGCCGAATGGCTTTACGCTCACGCCTTTCGAGCAAGACGAGATCACTGCGTTCTTGCGCGACAAGCCGATAGGCGTCCTCTGGGGCGCGGGGAAGAAAACGGTCGAATCGCTTAAGCCCTACGGCATCGCGACATGCGGCGACTTACAGCGACTAGGGCGCGACAACCCGCTCGTCTCGGACGATCTCATAGACATGGCGTTTGGAATTTCAGACGACAATGTGTATTGGGAACCGGGTGAAGAAAAGTCGGTGTCGCGCGAACACACTTTCGATGAAGACACTTCCGACCGCGAGACCGTGCGCGGGACGCTGCTCGAACTCGTGACGGACGTAGGGCGGCGCTTTCGCCGCGCGACAAGGTGGGCGAAGACTGCGAGGATAAAGATCCGCGACGCGAACTTCAACACGATCACAAGGCAAGCGCCCTTCGCGCATCCGGCGCGTGACGACATTGCGTTCCGCGAGGCGGCGCTTGAGCTCTTCGATCGCGAGTGGCCGGCGAATCGCAAGCCGAAGACGATACGGCTCATCGGCTTTGGCGTGACAAACATGCAGGACTCGCCTGGCGACGACGCGCCGTCGCTTTTCGCGGATCCAGAAGACGAGACGCGCCTCAAGCGCGAGCGCCTTTCCGCCACTCTCGACAACCTCAGGGAAAAAGGATTGCTTTCCTGAGTCGTGTAGGGCGTGTAGAAATGTTTTGAAACAACTGGAACAACCTGTAAAAACAACTCTTGCGCCGCGCAACACGCGCGGCGATTCAATAGCGCCGCGAGGTTTCGCGGCGGGAAAAGAATGTTCGGGCGTGTTAGCCCGCACACCATGAACAGTTGTTTTCAAAGTTGTTTATGTTGTTTTATGTCATCTCATAGATTTCCAGTTTTTCTTTGAAGCAGCCAGAGGAGGAGGGCGAGGGCGAGGTACCACACGGCGCAGACGGAAACTGGCCACGGCTCGACTGTGAAGTTGGCGCCGGGAATCGCGGCGACAAGACGCGATACATCGGCCATCGTTCCTGAAAGAAGCGCGGCGAAGTTGTTGACGTGCGCAGCAAGCCGGTCGGAGACGAAGCTCGCGACAATACCCGCAATTCCCGCCTTTACGCTCGCGCCCGCCGCAGGAAGGAGAAGAAGGTTCGCGGCAATCCCACCTGGCGTCACGCGACCAAACGCATGCGCCGCGATCGGCGTTCCGACGGCCCACGCCGCAAAGGTCATTACGAGCGTCGCGGCAAATCTGCCACGGACGCGCTCGGCCACAAACCGCCCCCAGAAGAAAAGCCCGAGCATCACCGCAAACGAAAGCGCACACCCCGTGTCGAATAGTTTCGTCGGGTCGGTTCCGTAGACGACAAGAAAAGTCAGCGACCACGCGACGAGCGCATCTGGCTTTCGCAAGAAGAACGGCGCGGCGAAATACAAGCTCGCCATCGACGCAGCTCTCACGGCGCTCGGACTCGCACCTGTCATAGCTACATAGATCCAGAGCGCAGGAACGAGAACGACGCCGCGAAAACGGAACGAGCATCCAACGAGCGCGAGGAGAAATGCGAACGCATGCGCGACGAGCATAACGTGAAGTCCCGATATCGCAAAGACGTGAATCGTGCCGGCCGCGGCAAATGCGTCGCGGTCTGCCTTACGCATGCGCGCGCGTTCTCCAAGAAGTATCGCGCGGTTCAAGTCTGCGGCGACGCAGTTTCGCGGAAGTCCGATTCCCATGCGACGCGAGAGGTCACTGCGGAGCGCACCAAGTAGCGCAGCACATTTGCCGCGCGCGACGCAGCGTGCGAACGTTCCCTTCCCCTTGACCCAGAGCTTGCGGCGAAGCGAGATGTCGTCGACTTTCGTGCGCTCGAGCCAGCCCGCGCACTCCCAAGTCTCGCCAACTTGCGGCAATGGAGCAGACGCGTCGAGCGGGAAGATCACACGAACTTTGAGCGAGCTTGCGGAACTTGCGAACGATGCCCAGCGCATGCCGTCCGCGCCACACGTTACGCGCACTCCGCTCTCTATGCGCAGCTCGCGCACGAATGGCCGGCCGCAACCGAGGACATGCGCCTCGTCCAAGACCTCCTTCCTCGACTGCGCGGCGAAAAGCGCGACGGCAAAGCCGATTGCAAACGCCAAGACGAATCGCGAGGCGCGCGTCGCGAACGCAAGGCATGCGAGGAAAGAGGCCACGGCGGCGAATGCCGCGAGCGGCCAGAGAGGCGAGAGGATCGACGCGCCGAAAGCGCAAGCCTCGCCCAGCGCGAGAGACGCGCAGAGCGCAAGCCATTCGAACCCATGTGCAATTGACGGACTCCTGTTCACGGAGTCATCATATCATATTCCGCAGAAAGAAAAATGAATCGAATATGAATTCGTTTCAGAGCTCGGAAACGAGCAGAGACGACTTCGCGGGAACGAGCATGTCGAGTTCCGCACTGTCGGCGGGCGAAAGCGCGATGCCCTTCTCCGCGAGAAACGCGCGAAGCTTCGCGGGCGTTTCGTAGTTGCCCTCCTCCGCGCGGACGGGGGCGATGATGTCGTAGCGCTTGAAGAACTTGCCCTTGAGCGTGAGGTCGGCGTATTTCGCCGCGCGGTGGACGACGATCGTGAACCGCGGGTGGTCCATCACGTCGAGCTTCTGCCCGATGCGCAGGCGGTCGGCGGAAGGAAGCTCGTTGAGCTTCAGGAGAGAGGCGAGCGTCGAACCGTTCTCGGAGGCGATGCGCGTCGCGGAGTCGCCGCGCCGAACGACGACTTCCTTGACCCACTGGCGGTTCTTGCCGACGAAGAGCCGGCGGATGTTGAGCTCGCCGAGCCGCCGCGCGAGCGAGTTGTCGAGGTCTGCGACCGCCTCGCCCGGAAGCGCGCGGAGGTGCTCGATCGTCGCGACCGCAAGCTCCACATCCTTAGCGGCCTCCGCCTTCTCGAGCTTGAGAAGCAAATTCTGCGCGACGCGCGGGCGGTTGCGCTCGGCGCCAGGCGGAAGCGGCGGCGGGGGTGGCGGCGGGGGCTCGACATGGGGCGGCGCGTTGGTCGCGACAGGCGTGACCGTTTGCACGCCGACGGGCGTGTCGATCGGCGACGGCTCGTCGGGTGACGACGAAAGAAGCCGCCTCACGCCGGCCGCCGCAAGGACGGCTATCGCCGCGAGGACAATGACGGCAACGAGCCAGCCCGCGCCCGACGACTCCTCGTCTATCGGGTTTGGGTTGTATTCGATGCCGAACTTGCCCTTGGCGAAAGCCATTGGCGGTGCCTACTTGGCCTCAGCAGTTCCCTCGGGCGTGACAACGCCCTGGACGCAGCTGCGGAGAATCTCCATCTCGGTGCCGCTCGCGGTCTCGACCTTGAACGTCTTCTCGGTCGCCTCGATGATGGTGCCGATGATGCCGCCGGCGAAGACGATCTTCGCGCCCGCGCGCAACTCTTCTATCATCTGGCGGCGCTCCTTCTCCTTGCGCTGCTGGGGGCGGATCATCATGAAGTAGAAGATCGCGAGGATCAGCAGCATCGGAACCATCATCCCGAACCCAGACTGCTGGGCGGGGGCGGCGGCGGGAGCCGCGGGAGCGGGGGCCGCAGGTGCGGCGTCGCAGAGCATAATGCAGTTATTCATTTTCTTTTGTGTCTTTCTTTACTTGTTCTTTCCAATCGTAAAAAGTACCGTCCTCGATCGCGGCGCGCATCTCCTTCATGAAGCGGTTGAGCGCCCAGACATTGTGGATCGTGAGAAGCCGAAGCCCAAGGATCTCGTCGCACGCGAGCAGGTGGCGGACGTAGCTCCTCGAGAAGTTGCGGCAGCAGTAGCACTCGCACCCTTCCTCGACGGGCCCCTGGTCGAACGCCCACTTCGCCGCCTTGATCGCGACGTTGCCGTGGCGCGTGATCGCGGTGCCGTGGCGAGCGATGCGCGTCGGGATCACGCAGTCGAACATGTCGATGCCGCGCGCCACGCACTCGGCCATCTGGTGCATTACGCCGAGCCCCATCACGTAGCGCGGCTTGTCCTCGGGGAGATATGGGACAGACGCGTCGACCGCCTTGTACATGAATTCCTCGGGCTCGCCGACCGACACCCCCCCTATCGCGTAGCCGTCGAAGCCGATTTTGACGAGCTCCTCGGCGCAGTGGCGGCGGATGTCGTCGTACACCCCTCCCTGCACGATCCCGAAGACCATCTGCCCCTCGGCGTGCGGAGCGTCCTTCGAGGCCTGCGCCCAGCGCAATGTCTGCTCGACCGACTTCTCGGCCCTCTCGCGCTCGCAGGGGTAGGGCAGGCATTCGTCGAAGACCATCGCGATGTCCGATCCGATGACGCGCTGCATCTCCATCGACTCCTTGGGCCCGAGGAAGAACTCATGGCCGTCGATATGGGAGTTGAAGCGGCAACCTTCCTCGGTGATCTTGCGCATCCGGGCGAGCGAAAAGACCTGGAAGCCGCCCGAATCGGTGAGGATCGGCCCGTCCCAGCCCATGAAGCGGTGAAGCCCGCCGGCGGCCGCGAGGACCTCCGCGCCGGGGCGCAACATGAGGTGGTAGGTGTTGCCGAGGACCACCTGCGCCCCCAGCTCCTTGAGGTCGCGCGGCTCCAGCGCCTTGACCGTCCCAAGCGTGCCAACGTCCATAAAAACGGGGGTTTCGACGGTGCCGTGGGCCGTAAAAAGCCGCCCCAGCCTCGCCCGCGTGCGCGTATCCGTCTTTATGACCTGAAAATTCATGTCGCATATTCTACCAAAAAACGGTTGCGTTTAGAACGGAAATGGTGTATCATTTTACAGTCACGTATAGGAAGATACTCATATGAATAAAGCACTGCACGTCCTCGTGTATCTGTTCTTGATCCTCTCGGCTGCGGCCCTGTGGTTCGAGATAGAACTGAACAAAAAACGTACGCTCCTGACGGATCGCAACCGCCTGCAGGAGGAATATGTCATCAAGATCGCCAGCACGGTCGAAAAGGTCGAGCCCAACAAGGACGCGACCGCCGAGACGAAGAAGGACGTCTCGCCCATAGAGGCGAAGATCGTCGACATTCCCGAGACCGAGAACGTGCTTGAAGACTACAACTTCTACCTCGAGCAGAGCAACCTCGAGACGTTCAGCTGGGACAACCCCGAGACGAAGAAGCAGCTCCGCAACGTCTACGTTCTGGACTTCGAAGGCAACATCGTCATGGACGGCAACGTTCCCGAGACGAAGGGCCCCGGCACGGAACGCGAGCTCCTCGAACTGCTCCTTGACGGAGCGTCGAAGATGCAGTCCAAGCTCAACACGACGCGCGCCGAGCTCGTCAAGCTCCACAAGATCATCGACGAGCAGGTTGAAGAGCTGAACAAGATCAAGCCCCTCGCCCGCGCGGACAAGGTGACGATCGTCGAGAAGAACGAGAAGATTGCCAAGCTCGAGGAGATCAAGGCCGACCTCGAGAACCAGATCGTCAAGATCAAGGCGCAGATCGACGAACTCAACGCCGAGATAACCTCTCTCAAGGACGAAGTCGTTACGGCCCAGGACGAGACGGCCGCCGCGAAGGAAGAGCTCCAGAAGAGCCAGAAGCTCGTCGAGCAACTGAAGAAGCTCATTCAGGAGATGATCCAGGAGCGCCAGCGCACCAACGGCGATCCCAACAACATCAATTCCATCCCGACTGGCGACAAGGGCACGATCGTCGAGGCCGACAACGAGAATATGTTCGTCATTGTCGAGTTCGACGCCAAGACGATGAAGGAACTCAAGGGCGACAATCTCGACCATCCGATTCCGAACCTCGAGCTCGGCGTGAAGCGTCCTGGCTTCCACGGCGAAGCCGGCGAATTCATCGGCCGCATCCGCCTCCGTCAGGAAGTTCGCGAGAAGAACTACGTCATCTGCGACATCCTCGGCGCGTGGAAGCAGGGCGACATCCAGCCTGGCGACATCATCTTCGCCGACTAACGGATGAACATCGCTGGAAAAATGATGCTCGCGGCGATCGGGCTCGCGCTCCTCGCCGGGTGCATAGCGGACACCGCGGAAGATACCGATCTTCCGTGGTCGTCCAACAAATCGTGGGAAGGAATGGCTCCTGTCGCACCAAGCGTCATGGATAGGTATGAGTAGGGGTCAGTACAAAGGGGTCAGGAGTCAGGGTTAGAAGTTGGAGTTCAGAGTTGGAGTTGGAGATAGAGGGGTCAGGAGTCAGTACGCAGGAGTTGGAGTTGGAGAGCGGAGTTAGAGGTTAGTGATTAGAGACAAGAGCATCACGATAAAAGAGGGCGGCGTGCGTTTGGACGCCGCCCTTCTTTTGCACTTCCCTACGAGTACGCGTGCATTCGCGCGCGAGGCGATAGAGTCTGGTGCCATCCTTGTCAACGGTCGTCGCGCGGCGAAGGGGCTGAAGCTCCGCGGCGGCGAGACGATTGAAGTGCGCGAGCTCGCGGAAGTATGCGACAACGTAGTCGCGCCCGATCCATCAGTCCGACTGCGCGAGGTTTTCGCAGACGACGCCCTTCTCGCCTATGACAAGCCTGCGGGCATGCCGGTCCAGCCGCTCAAGCGCACCGAGCTCGGAACGCTGATGAACGGCGTCGCGTCGCGCCACCCCGAATGCATTCCGCTTGGGGACAGGCCCCTTCTCGCGGGCGCGGTGCATCGTATCGACGCCGACACGTCTGGGCTCGTCCTCGTGGCGCGAACTGTAGAGGCGTTCGAGAACCTTCGCGGCCAGTTCGCCGCGCAGACAGTCGAGAAAACATACCTCGCGCTCGTCGAAGGAACGGTCGCGGCTGGTGGAACTCTCGAGAACGACTTAGTCCACGATCCGACGCTGCCCTTCTGCCGGATGATCGACATTCACCACAATCGGCTTACGCGCGCGCAGTGCGAGGGACGGAAGCCGCTTCATGCGGTGACGAATTTCAAGCCCGTTGAATTCGTCTCGACGGAGACAGAAGAGCAGACGCTGCTGGAAGTCACGATCTTCACCGGGGTCACGCACCAGATCCGCGCGCAGCTTGCGCTCGCGGGGATGCACATCGTAAACGACCGGCTCTACGGCGCGTTTGCAGTAGAGAACATGACGGGGCATTGTCTCCATGCGCTCGCGGCGAAGTTCCGCCACCCGATCTCGGGAGATCCAATGGATCTCCGCACGCCCTACCCGCCGTGGGCAAGGACATAAGATCTTCTAGCCACAAAGAACGCAAAGGTCACAAAGAAACCGGGGCATTACCCCAGACCCCAAAATGCTTTGCGACTCTTTGCGTACTTTGCGGCAAAAAACCAAGGTCAACACGGCAAGAGATCTTAGCCGAAAATGGCCCAAGATCACATGCGGCCGGAGAGGGCGTCGATGAGATCGCAGAGGCGCTTGAAGGCGTGGCCAAGGTCGTCGTTCGTCACCTTGAACATGTATTCGCCGGCGCGGGCGATTTCGCCTTCGGCATTTGCGAGACGGCGCTCAATTACGTCGGGTGCGTCTGTGCCGCGATTGACGAGACGGCGGCGAAGCTCTTCCATATCGGGCGGGAGAATGAAGATATCGACGTAGCCGATCTTGAGAGGATCGTTGTTGGGGAGCGCGCGCACATAGTCGCGCACCTTCGCCGCGCCCTGGACGTCGATGTCGAGTATCATCGAGTTGCCTTCCGCGAGGACTTCCTCGATTGGGGCCTTGAGGGTTCCGTAGTAGTTGTCGTGAACCTTGGCGTATTCGATGAAGGCGTTTTCGCGGATCAGCTCTTCGAAGCGCTCCTTCGTCTTGAAGTGGTAGTCGAGACCGTCTTCCTCTTCGCCGCGCGGCGCGCGCGTCGTGCACGAGATCGAATAGACGATGTCGTGGTACTCCTGGAGAAGCATGTCGATGAGGGTGGACTTGCCGCAGCCGGAAGGCGCGGACATCACGATGAAAAGCGGCTTTGTCTTCATGGCGCACATTATACCAAATCGCCCTAAGGTGGAGTAGGCGGGAGTGGCGAGAGAAAGGTTGGAGGAAGTGGGGCTGGGGAAATATAGAGGTAAGTGGGAGTTGGGGAGCAGGGAGGAGTGGGCAAGGGAGTTCCGTCGGACTCACTCGCTGCGCTCGTTCCGCCCGACGGTGGAGATTACATCTATTAGAGAAGAAGACCCCGATGCCGAAGGCAGGGAGAATGGTGCCGGATGAAAAGAGAAAGGTGGGGGAGGGAAAAATCAGCCACCAGAAAACATAAGATTGGGAAGGGAAGACTGCTTGTGCGGGAAGGGAAAGAACGAGCCATACGAGTCCGCGGCGGAATGGATTAGGGCCAGGGATCTATAACAAGAAATACACGAGTCCGCGGAACGAGCGCAGCGAGTGAGTGGACTCGTCTCCAATGTCAAGCGTAACTATGACCTTGATAGATGATGCCGATAGGAGATCGGCGGCAAAGTAACCAACTAATTGGCGAGCCCAGGGTTGGGGTGGCTAGTGGTTGGTGGGGGGAGTGCTAGTGTGACTAGCACCGATTGCTGGTAGACTAAGTGCTAGTGTGGCTAAGAGTGGTGGGGCTAAGAGCGGTGGGGCTAAGCGTAGAGGGAGATGTGTCGCCCTTTAATCTAAAGTACCTCGACAACTTTTCGCGCAAGACCTCTATCAGTCGCTCATCGTCCTTGTAGGAAATGGAGATGAGCTTCTTTCCCGCCCTTTGGTATAGGAACTTCTTCCTCTCCTTGTTTCTGATGTACTCGGGAGTGTTCATCCCGAAATACTCTATATAGACGTCGAACTCCGGCAGATAGAAATCTGGCCTGACAACGGCATCTCCAGCGATTCGATAGCGCTCGTCGTACATGAACGCAATCCCCTCGCTCTCAAGGAACTCTGCGATTCTCTTCTCTCCAATGCTCTGCACGGTGACGCCGCCCTGCGTCCTGCGCTTCTTGGCGTCCTCGACAACGAACTCGAAGTTGACGTTTTCCAGTTCGCGCTCGTCCAGGCAGTGGCGGCAATATGGTCGTCCCCAGCGTTCCATGCCCGCCATGTATTCCTCGTCGGAAATCGGACGCTTGCACCTTGTGCACCAGTTCTTCCTGCGCGCGAGCCGCGCGCGGTTCGCGCTCTGTATGGCCGCCACTGCGTCTGCGGCGGCGTTCCGCAAATATGACGGAGCGCCCTCCTCGCGTGCCACGTCCTTTAGCGCGTCAAGGACGCGGACTGATTTCTCGCCATAGCGGGCGATGGCCTTGGCGGCGTACTGCCGCACCTGTGGCCTCTCGTCGTTCCTGACGAGATCGGCGAGCAGCGGAAGGAAGACTTCCGAGTAGTAATCCCCTTCTGCGGCCATTTTGCCGAGCGCCGAAGCGGCGAGGCGGCGCACTTCGCCGAATTCGCTCTTGAGGAAGGAGGTGAATTCTTCGGCGGCCGCCGCGCGGCTTCTGAGCCCTGGCGGGAGCGGAAGGCTTTTGGCTGTGTCGGCGATTCTCTCGGGGTGCTCGGGGTCGGGATCGAAGAGGTGACTAAGTAGCTTAACTCGTTCTAGCTCTTGATGCTGCCTTGCCAATCTCAAATTATTCGCCATCTTACTTTGGTATGCCCATCGGACTCACTCGCTGCGCTCGTTCCGCCCGCTGGGGCTTCGCTTATATGTTGTCGTTTTCAGTAACTAAATCTTGCTGGTGTTCTCAGCAACAAATCTCGGATGCGCTCGTTCCGCCCGATGGGGCTTCGCTTATATGTTGTCGTTTTCAGTAACTAAATCTTGCTGGTGTTCTCAGCGTCAAGACCCTTGTTGACTTTCACTATAACTAAATCTTATTGTCGTTCGTGAGATAAGAACTCTATTTCCTTTTTTAGTAACCCTACTCTCTTTTCCTGGAGAAGAATTCTATTTTCTTTCCGATAACAAATCTCGGCCGCTTCGTTCCGCACGATGGGGGTTAGCGATGAAGGCGCCAGGCGATCTTGAGGGATTCTTTGGCGATGCCGGCGGTGATCTTAGAATAGCCGGCGACGCGGTCGGTAAATGCAATTGGAATTTCCTTGATGAAAAGTCCCGCCTTCCACGTCCTGTGGTTCATCTCCAACTGGAAAGAATATCCCGCCGAAGCGACAGTGGTAAAGTCGATCTTCTCAAGCGTCGTCTTCCTCCAGCACTTGAAGCCGCCAGTCGGATCCCTCACCGGCATTCCAGTGACGGTGCGGATGAAGATTCCGCCGGCGCGCGAAATGAGGCGGCGCTTGAAAGGCCAGCCGGGAGTCGAGCCGCCAGGAACATACCGCGAGCCGATGACGAGATCGGGGAATTTTTTCTCGTCGTCAGAATTGCCTGATTGCTTGGAAGGAATCGGCGTGGTAATTGCCTCGACAAGACGCGCGACGTCCTTCGGATCATGACTGAAGTCGCAGTCCATCTGAACGACAAGTTCCGCGCCAAGTTCGAGCGCCTTTGAGAAGCCCGCGACATAGGCGCGGCCAAGCCCTTCCTTCTTCTCCCTGTGAAGGACGTGGATGCGCGGCTCCTTCGCCGCGAGCTCGTCGATCACAGCTCCAGTTCCATCGGGCGAGTTGTCGTCGACGAAAAGAAGCTCAACGGCGTTCTTGAGCACCGCCTCGGCCATCGGCCCGACGTTGTCCTTCTCGTCGTATGTCGGTATTACTACTATCGTCTTCATGTTGCAATCTCGAAATCAAAGAAGCGGCCTGTCTTGATCGGCGGATGGTTTTCGAGGACCGAACGGATCTTCGCCTTCGCGGCCTTCGAGCGCGCGACGACGAACATGAAGCCGCCGCCGCCAGCGCCGCACAAACTCACGGCAGAAATCCACGGTGCCATTCGCGCAATAATCAACTCGACGAGCGGATTTGTGCTCCCCGGGTCGAGCGCCTTCTTGGAAAGCCAGTAGTCGTTAACGGCCGAGCAGAACGAATCCCAGTCGCACGACTCGACGGCCTTGAACGCGCGCTCCGCATCGCTCTTAAGACGCCGCACAATCGAGCGCGCAATGTCGTCGGGATTCTCCTCGAAAAATCCGATCACGCCGCGCAGGATGTTTCGCGCCATGCGCTTTCTTCCAGTGAAATAGAGTAGCGCGCGGTCCTTGAGGAATTTCGAAAACGCCGCTTCGGATTTTTCCGAGACACGGGAGGCGCGCGGGTTCTGGCTTTCGCCTGGCTTTGTCACGACGAGCTTCGCGCCAGGAACGAGGCCGCCGATCTGGTCCTGCCAGCCGCCGCCCGTCGCCATCTCCTTTTCAAGCGCGAGAGTGAGCGACGCGACGCGCTTCCATTCCGGCTTGCGACCCGCGACGCGCTCTAGCGCAGAGACGAGCGCAGCGCCGAGAATCGAACTCGTGCCCATGCCGCTGCCCTTCGGAACGTCGGCGGAAATCTTGATGTCGAGCCCACCGCGCGAGAAGTCGAACTTCGTCACCGTGAGCGCGCTCTTTACAAGCGCACACCAGTCGTGCGGATCTTTCGGCGCGCGGATTTCCGCAAGCGACTTTAGAACGCCTGACTGTCCGAGGTCGACGCTCTCGACATGCACTTCCTTCGCCGCGAGTCGCCTGACGCGCACTTTGACTGGCTTCACGCCGTTCAACGTGACAGCTGCGTTGAAGACCGCGCCGCCCATCTTGTAGCAGATCGGCGGAGTGTCGCTCCAGCCGCCCGCGAAGTCGATACGAAGCGGAAGTTCCACAGTGATGCAGTCATCCGCCTTGCGTAGCGCAAGAAGCTTCTTGTGGTCGACCTTCTTCATGATCTCCCCGAGCTTTAGTTTCTCCCACTTTCCATCTGACTTGAAATCGTCCTCGACGCGATAGCGGATTGGAATCCATTTCTTCCCGACAGGAAGACAAGTGAGGCATTCGCCTTCTGCAAGATTGATTGGACCGAATTCCCTCGGCACAAATGTGACGACGTTTCTTCCGCCGAGTTTCATTTCGTCGCGCGAGATCGCGCAGCCCTCGACCCACTCGCGCCCCTTCCCAAGTCGCGCAAGAAGTTCGCGCGTGGAACCAATGTGGAAGAACGAGCAACGCGGAACGACGTTGACATGGAACGGCGCGAAGCCATCGAGAAGTTCGCGCGCGAATTCGTCGTAGATGTCGCCGACCTTCCATCCGGCGGCGGCGATTTTCTTTGCTGTCGCAGGATCGATCCAGAGAATCCCCGTGTCTACCGCGACCTTACCGCGCCATACCGCGCCCGCCGCCTTCGCCTCGCTTGGCGACGGCTTCTGAAGAAAGGAGGTAACTGCTGATAGATTACCGCCTTTCGCTCCTTGTGAAGTTCGAGTTTTGAGTTGGAGTTCGAGAGTGGAATTGCTCCTTTCTCCAACTCCAACTTTGGACTCCAACTTCTCAGGAACATAGACGCCATGGCGCGAGCCCTCTTCGGGCGAGTCGTAATACGCGACACCAGTGACGCCGCTCTTAGAAAAATCGCATGAAGCAAAATCAAACTCCGGTGCAACATCACCGCAGACAACAAGGACTCCGCTCTTCGGAAGTCGAAGCCGTTCCATGTTTGCGACGATGCGCTCGAAAAGGGAAACAGTCTTGCCGTGACTGTCGGGCACAGGAACAAATGCCTTGCCGATCGCTGCGTATGAGGGGAGTCGCTTCGAGTCGCCGCCAGAATGGCAGATGAGCACGCGCTTTTTAGTGACGTCACCAAGTTTCTTCAGAACGCCGACGGTGCTGCCAAGCGAACCTACGCGCTTGCCGCCTGGATCTGGAACGACGAGAATTTTTTCTGCAAGCGCGCCTACTAGCGGCGCGACCATGGCGCGGTAGCCCCGCGCCTGGGCTTCATTTGACGCAGTTACGACAAGGACGTCGAACTTCACGAGATCGACTCCACGGCCTTGAAGATCTCTTCCGGCTCGGCCATGCGGCCGAGGCCGCTCGTCCCACATGCGAGTTCGCCGTATCCCGGCGCGATAATCTTGACGCCACGCTTCTCGAGAGCGGCGATGTTTTCACGCGTGACAGCGTTTTCCCACATGCCGTCGTTCATCGCTGGCGCAATTGCAATCGGTGCGCGCGTCGCGAGGAGAGTAGATGTGAGCAGGTTGTCGGCAAGACCGTAGCGCAGCTTGGCGATTGTGTTAGCAGTCGCAGGCGCGACAACTGCGAGGTCGCAGTCGGCGAGCGATATGTGCTCGGGGCGCCACTCCGCGGGACGCTTGAACTCCTCGACGTAGACGGGGTTGCGGGAAAGCGTCTGGAAGGTGAGCGGCGAGACGAACTCGCAAGCCGCCGGAGTCATCACGACGCGCACTTCGTCGCCGTTCTTCACGAAGAGCCGCACGAGCTCCGCCGCCTTGTAGGCAGCGATCGAACCAGTGACGCAGAGAAGAATTCGATGTTTCATCAGGAGTTGGAGTTCAGGGGTTAGGGGTCAGGAGTCAGGGGTTAGGGGTCAGGGGTCAGGAGTTAGTAGTTGGAGTTGGAGTTCAGAGTTGGAGAGCGGATTGGATACCTTTTCTTAAGTCGGCAACCGCTGCGCGCATGTCGCTTTTGCCGAAGAGGTAGGATCCTGCGACGAACTGGTTTGCGCCCGCCTTCGCCGCTAGCGGAATTGTCTCGGCGTTTCCACCGCCGTCGATCATGATGTCGAGATCTGGGCATTGATCCCTAAGCCACGTGACTTTCGGGAGACACTCCGCGATGAACTTCTGCCCACCGTAGCCGGGATGCACCGTCATCACGAGCGCCTCGTCGATCTCGCCAAGATATGGACGAAGTATCTCGACATTCGTCTCGGGGTTCAGCACGATCGCCGGCTTCACGCCAAGCGCCCTGATGCGCTTCAGCTCGACGTGAAGATCGCAGTCCGCCTCGACGTGAATCTGCAGTGTCTGCGCTCCCGCCGCCGCAAACTTCTCGATGTAGAGGTCGGGGCGCGACATCATGAGATGGACGTTGCGGTAGAACGTTGGGCAGGTCTTCCTGCAGAAGTCGACGATCGACGGACCGAAGCTCATGTTCGGCACGAAGTGTGGATCCATGATGTCGATGTGCAGGGCATCTGCGCCAGACGCCTCGGCGCGCCTCGTCTCTTCGGCGAGGCGTCCGAGGTCTGCCGCAAGAAGCGACGGAAGGATCTCTATTTTCAAGAGAGCCCCTTTACTATCGCCTCGAAGTCGGCCGTCTGCTCCTCAAGCGAGCGCACCATCTGGAACTGGTTGCGCGCGCGGACGAGGTTGTGGTCGTCGTAGGCCGTGTGGAAGTAAACGTCGCCAGCGAGGTAGTCGGCGAGGAAGCGGATTCCCACTTCGAACGTCGCGAGCTTTCCGGAGAAAACGAGGTTCGCGCGCTCGGCTTCGTTGAGGAACTTCGCGCCCTCGAGATAGCCCTTGGCAAGCGCCTCGAAGTACTCGCGCTTCGCGAACACCTTCGAGAGATCCGCCTCGTCTTCCGCGGCGGCCGCGGTCGAGGTCCTGACCATGTCGCCGAAGTCGAAGAGCGCGGAGCCGGGCATAGTCGTATCGAGGTCGATCACGACCGCCTCGCCCTTCGCGTCGATCATCACGTTGTTGATCTTCGTGTCGTTGTGCGTCACGCGCTCGGGAATCTCGCCCGACGCCATGAGGTCGACGATGCGGCTCGCGTTCTTGCGCCACGAGTCGACGAACGCCATCTCGGCGGCGACCGACTGAAGCCGGCCCTTCACGTCCTTCGCGGCGGCATCGTCGAGCTGCTTCAGGCGGTTCGGCGTGTCGTGGAACTTCGGGATGATGTCCTCGAGACGCGGCGGCGGAATGTCCGCGAGGTCGTTCTGGAACTTCGCGAACGCACGACCGACGTCGTACGCCTGGTGCGGCTCGGAGACGACGTCGCGCGACGTGTAGCCCTCGAGGAACTTGTAGATTCGCCACGGGTTGTCGTATCCGACGACCTCGAGCGACTTGATGCCCTTGGACTTCAGGAACTCCGTCACGCGGACGACGTTCGTCTTGAGGAGATCGACGTCGAAGATCGTCGTGTTGACGCGCTGCAGGATGTAGCGCACGCCCGAAGCCGTCTCAACCTTGTACGTCTCGTTGATGTGGCCGGAACCGTAGCGCGACACGTCGGTCGCGTCAGTGACGCCGGACGCCTCGAGAACTTTCTTCTGTTCGTCAGTCATTTTCTGAAGACCTTTCAGCGCTTCTTGATTACGGGAATCTGAGCGGCGGCGACGGACTGGCCGAGGCGGCGCGCCTTCTCGTCGGGCATGAAGATGTCGATCTTCTCGGCCCACTCGGGATAGAGGTCCTTGAGCATCGCCTTCGCCGTCTCGAGGATGACTTCTCCGCCGAGACCGGAAGTGACGCGACCGAGAATCATCATGTTCTCGTAGTCGTAGAACTCGTTGTACCACGGAATCGCGTGAGCGAGGAATCGGCCGATCTGGATGTAGACCTTGAGCGCCTTCGCGTCGCCCTTCTCCATCGCGGCCTGCACGACCTTGAGGCGCTCGGGGAGCTTCATCGACTTCGGGAACTTGAAGCCGAAGTCCTCGGCGAGCCAGTTGACGGCCTGCTGCGAGAACGCCATCGCGCCGACGCCGTGATCGCAGGACCACTCGCACTTCGGGGCGGCCGGGTTGAAGTCGACAGGCGCGAACGCAAGCTCGCTGATGCGGCCGGTCATGCGGCCCTTCATGTCGACGTAGCCGACGGCTTCGGAGGAACCCATCGCGACGCCGAGGATGCCCTTCTTGCCCATCGTGATCATGCCGGCGAGAGCCGTCACGTCACCGTCGTTGTAGATCGCGAACGGAACGCCCCAGTCCTTCTCGATGCGGAAGAACATGTTCTGCGCCGTCTCGAACTTCGAGGGATTCTTCTCCTTGATGGCGCGGAAGAGCGAGGCGATGCCCATCTTCTGGCCGACGAGCGTGCCAGCCGTGGAGCCGCCGATCGCGTCGACGCGCGGGAGGGACGCAGCGGCCTCCTTGAGACCGGCCGTGAGCTTCGAGTAGTGGTACTCGGGATCGGCGTTGTTGCGAGGATCCCACGGGAACTCCTTCGAGAACACGACCTTGCCCTTGTTGAGCGCGGAGATCTTGAAGTCGCTTGCGCCGAGGTCGAAGCCGATGCGGCAGCCGTCTGCGACGGTCTTGACGAGCGCGGGCTTCTCGTTCATCTCGGGCATCTTCTTCAGGGGAACGACATGCGCCTCGACGGGACGGCCGTAGATCGACGTGAAGAAGTCGTAGTCGAACGCACGAAGGCCCTTCTTCGTGTAGGCCTTTGCGACCGGCTTGACGATTGCGTCAGGACCGGCGAGATAGAGCTTCCAGCCGCCGGCAGACCACACGATGAACTTCGCGATTCGCTCGACGACGTAGCTGACGTACTTCGCAGCCTTGGGGTCGAGGCGCTTCGGAACTGGGAGGTCATAGCGGAACACCTTGCCGTCCTCGCGCTCCCACGCGACCGCAACCACGTCTGCCGCGTTGCCTATTCCATCGTAGACTTTCCAGAGGGCCTGCATTGGTGCCTGGTATTCGTGCATTTTCTTTCTCCTTTTGCTTTATGTGTTTTGTGAATCGTATGCCGCGAGCAGCGCCGGCGTCACATCGACGAGCGAAGAGACGCGCTCCCGCAGAAATTCCTCCTTCGGGCCGAAGGCGACGAACGGTACCGGATTCAGGGTGTGTCCCCTTTCCGAAATGTTCTCGATGTTGCCGTGGTCTGAAGTCATTACAAGCGTGATCCCCATCGCCTCGGTGAACCTTACGATCGAGGCGAGGAACCTGTCGTACGTCCTGAGCGCCGCGCACGCGCGCGCATAATCCATAGAGTGGCCGGCGACGTCTGACTGGAAAAACTCGAAAAGCGTGAAGTCAAACTTGCGGGCAATCGACGCGAGATGCTCGGCCGCGCGCTGCGGCGGAATCACCGCGATATCGGGCCAGCGGTCCTGTATCGTCTCGCGAGTCAGGTCCTGCATTACGGCCTGGCCGTTCTGCAGATCGTCGACGGTTCTAATCGTCTCTGGAGTTGTAAGCGCCATGACGGTAGTCACCGACTTGAAGCGGCGTGCGGCGAGCTCCTCGGCGGAGTCTACGAGATAGGCGTCGGAAAAGCACACTTCTTTTCCTCTGTCACGCAGCTGCCTGAAAAGGTTATCTGTCTCGACGATCTTGCGGAGGTTCGGACCTGGGAACCCTTCGCAGTGCTTTCCCATCGCAGAGGCACAGTTAACGCCGGTGAACATCGTCGCCTGGCCGGTGGCGCTTTGCGGCGGACCGCCAATTCCAAGGCGGGCGTCGATTGGCTTTCCATGTTTCGAGATAAGACGGCACAGGGCAGGGCAGACCTCTGGATTGACAGGGTTGTCCGTGGCCGCGTCGCGTAGCCCGACGCCGTCAATGAACAGGAAGAGCACTTTCATTTGAATGTGTGTATTTTATCAAATTTTAACCGATTAATGCAACCTCGCTAAATCAGTATTAGCCGCAAAGAACAGGAGTATAGTTGGAGTTCAGAGTTGGAGTTGGAGTTAGGGGTCAGGAGTCAGGGG
>JAZSOG010000003.1:0-126257 GCA_045536845.1 Kiritimatiellia bacterium
AACTGAGCGACATGCGGCGACGCGGTTCGTCGGATGCGCGGTGAGACACGTCGCAAGGCGAGGAGGTGTATCCACCGACGAAGCATTGCGGCGCGTATCGCCGCGAAGACGACGGGAGCGGCGACGCGGGGAGCGGGAGAGAGGCCGAGACCCCGAGCACCGCGCCGAACTCCCGAGGGTGCCAAGCGCGGCTTTGTTTCGGGCCGAAGCCGGGCGGAACCTTTCTGGGCGCGGCGGATTCGACAGGACCGCGGCCCGACGGCGTATATGTATACGCCAAGCGGCCGCGTGGACGGAGAAGCCGCCCGCCCAGAAAGGCGAGCACGGTTGCCCGAAACAAAGCCGCACATTGACAGGCAAACCAGCCCAGCACAAAACAGGGTCGAATAGGGTCTGAGGCGGCAAGGCCAATTCTGGCGCGGCGGATGTGGCGCGGAGAAGGTTAAGCGAGCTGACGAGACGCCGGCGGGCGTCAGAGCGCGGCGCGGTCGCAGAGAGCCGAGACGAGAAGCGCCTTGATCGTGTGCATGCGGTTCTCGGACTCGTCGAAGACCTTGGAGTACTTCGACTCGAAGACCTCGTCGGTGACTTCCAGGGCACCGCAATCCTTCGTGACCTCGGTGTTGAAGTCGTGGAACGCGGGAAGACAGTGGAGGAACATGAGCCGCCCATCGAGGTTGCCCGTCGCCTTCATGAGATCCATGTTGATCTGGTAGGGGCGGAGCATCTTGATGCGCTCGGCCGTCTTCGCCTCCTCGCCCATCGAAACCCACACGTCGGTATAGAGGACGTTCGCGCCCTTCACGCCCGCCTTAGGGTCGTTGAACACGCGAATGTCGACGCCGTTGCGCTTCGCGACCGCCTCGGCCTCGGCAAGCACCTTCTCGTCCGGCCTAAGCTCGTCTGGGCAGCAGCAGACGTACCTGACGCCGCACTTCGCGCAGCCCATCATGAGCGAATTAGCGACGTTGTTGCGCCCGTCGCCGACGTAGGCGATGCAGGTGTTGGAGTCAAGCGAGCCAAACGTCTCGCGGACGGTCAAGAGGTCGGCGAATATCTGCGTCGGATGGTAGTCGTCGGTAAGCCCGTTCCACACTGGAACTCCCGAGTACTTCGCGAGGTCCTCGCAGTCGGCCTGCTTGAAGCCGCGGAAGAGGATGCCGTCGTAGATGCGCCCAAGTACACGCGCCGTGTCCTTCACGGACTCCTTCTTCCCGAAGTGGATGTCGGGACGCGTGAGATACTCCCCGTTGCCGCCTTCGTCCCTGACGGCGATCAGCGTCGAGTTGCGGGTTCGCGTCGAGCTCTTCTCGAAGATGAGCGCGATGTTCTTCCTGTGGAGCAGGTTGCCCCTGACTCCGGCCGCGCGCCGCGCCTTGAGCTGTGCGGCGAGGTCAATCAGGTTCAGCATCTCTTCGTCGGTGAACGACGCGAGGCGCATCATAGAACGGCCCTTAAGCGAATCCATCCAAGTCAGCATGGCGTATCTCCCTTCTCCGTTCAGGGCTCCAGTTCGCCGCGGATCTTCGCGACGAAATCGTCGAGCGACATCGCGCCGAGATCGCCCTCGCCGCTCTTGCGGACGGAAACCGTTCCCGCCGCCTCGTCGCGCGGTCCCACCACGAGCTTGTAGGGAACCTTCCAGGCCGAGGCCTCGCGGATCTTCGCGCCAAGCTTCTCTGCGGAGTCGTCGACTTCCACGCGCACGCCTTCCGCGGCAAGTGCGCCGCGCACCTTCTCCGCGTAGGCGAGCGCCTTGTCGGAGATCGGGAGTATGCGAACCTGCTCTGGCGCGAGCCAGACAGGGAACGCACCCGCGTAGTGCTCGATAAGAATGCCAATGAAGCGCTCGAGCGAGCCGAGAACGGCGCGGTGCAGCATCACGGGATGGTGCTTCTTGCCATCGGCGCCAATGTACTCGGCGTTGAGGCGTTCCGCGCTCGGAAGCTGGTAGTCGAGCTGGATCGTGCCGCACTGCCACTGGCGGGAAAGCGCGTCGACGAGCGTGAACTCGAGCTTCGGGCCGTAGAAAGCGCCCTCTCCCGGCTGGATCTCGTAGTCCATTCCGGCCGCCTTGCAAGCCGCGGCGAGAGCGGTCTCGGCGTGCTGCCAGGTTGCCTCGTCGCCGACGTGGTCCTCGGGCATCGTCGAAAGCTTGACGAGAAGGTTCTTGTCGAAGCCGAAGTCGGAGTAGACGTCCTTCAGGAGACGGCAGAACTTCGCGACTTCCTCCTCGATCTGCTCCTCGGTGCAGAGGATGTGTGCGTCGTCCTGGACGAAGCCGCGGACGCGCATGATGCCGTGCAATGTTCCGCTCGGCTCGTTGCGCGCACAGTGACCGAACTCGGCGAGGCGGAGAGGCAAGTCCTTGTAGCTCCTCGTGCGGCTCTTGAAGATCTCGATCGCGCCCGGGCAGTTCATGGGCTTCACGGCGAAGAGGCGCTTTTCGCTCTCGGTGATGAACATGTTCTGCTGGTAGTGCGCCCAGTGGCCGCTCCTTTCCCAAAGCGAGCGCGGCATGATCGCAGGCGTGTTGACCTCGCGGTAGCCGTCTTTGACGAGCTTGCGGCGCATGTAGTCCTGGAGCGTGACGTAGATCGACCAGCCGCGCGGATGCCAGAATATCTGGCCCGGATCCTCGGGGTCGAGGTGGAAGAGATCGAGCTCGGTGCCGAGCCG
Source organism: Kiritimatiellia bacterium (assembly GCA_045536845.1). Taxonomy (GTDB): domain Bacteria; phylum Verrucomicrobiota; class Kiritimatiellia; order RFP12; family UBA1067; genus UBA1067. The sequence goes on from JAZSOG010000003.1 coordinate 2,680, forward strand.
CCTGTGGTCGCGCCTCTTCGCCTCCTCTGCGCGCGCGACGATCTCGTCGAGCTCCGCCTGGTCCTTCGCGACGATGCCGTAGATGCGCTGGAGCATCTTGTTCTTCTCGTCGCCGCGGTAGTAGCTTCCCGCGACGCGCGTGAGCTTCACGACGCCGATCTGCTTCGAGTGTTCGACATGGGGGCCACGGCACATCTCGACATAGTCGCCCACCGCGTAGGTCGAGATCGCGACGCCGTCCGCGACGACGTCCGCAAGGCGCTCAAGCTTGTACTTCTGACCGGCGAGGAGCTTCTTCGCCTCGTCCGCCGTCACTTCCTTCCTGACGAACGGCTCGTCGAGGGCGATGAGGCGCGCAATCTCGGATTCGATCTTCGGGAAATCCTCGGGCGAAAGGCGGTGCGGAAGGTCGAAGTCGTAGTAGAAGCCCTCGTCCGTCGCCGGTCCGATGTCGACCTGGACGTCCTCGAACAAATTCATGACCGCGCGGGCCATCAGGTGCGCCGCGCTGTGCCTGCGCTGCTCCAATGTAATCTCTGCCATGTCGTTTACCTGTGTTTCTTTCCTGTTTGGAAATAGATATTATACCACAAATAGGCGACGACATGGCGGAAACGCCTAAAACCTCTTGCTGTTCGTCAGTTAGGAAACGTCCCGTCCGCGACTTCCTTGACGTACGCGGCAAATGCGCCGCGCACGGTCGTCGCGAGGTCGGCGTATTTCTTCACGAACGACGGCACCTTCTCGTTGAGTCCGAGAAGGTCGTGCATGACGAGCCACTGCGCGTCGCACACAGGCCCAGCACCGATTCCAACCGTGACGATCTTGAGCGCCGCCGTGATCTCCGCCGCGAGCTCGGACGGGATGCACTCGAGCGTGACGGCGAATGCACCCGCCTCCTCGACGGCCTTTGCGTCTGCAAGCACCTTCTCCGCCGCCTCGCGCGTCTTGCCCTGCTTCCTGAAGCCGCCGTACTCGTTGACGAACGTCGGCATCATGCCGACATGGGCGAGAACGGGGATGCCCGCCGTCGAGAGCCGGCGGATGAGTCCGCACACCGACGCCCCGCCCTCGAGCTTCACCGCGTCCGCACCGGCCTTTATGATCGCGACGGCGTTCTTCACCGCCTCGTCGTCCCCGCACTGGTAGGAGCCGAACGGCATGTCGCCTACGACCATCGCATCCTTGGCGCCGCGCGCGACAGCCGCGACCGCGGCAAGCGTGTCGGACATGTTCACGGGAAGAGTCGTCTCGTATCCGAGGCAGTTCATCCCCAGCGAATCGCCGACGAGGATGATCGGCACCCCCGCTTCGTCGGCCAGGCGCGCGAAGCACGCGTCATATGCAGTTACGCAGCCGAGCTTCGTCTTCCCCTTCGCGGCCCTTATGGCCGCAACGTTCCACTTCTTCATTTTGACTTTTCCCCCTTGTCCTTCGCCGCGTCATCCTCCGGCTCGACGTGTATCTTGACCATGCGCGTCTGCGCGAGATGGCGCACAGCGAACACGAGATCCTTCTTGCCCTTGACCTTCGCGGCAAAGTCCTTCGCGCTAGTCACCTTCTCGCCGTTCACCTCGGTGACAAGCTCATGCTCGTCGAGCCCTGCGACATCGGCGGGAGAACCCGGCTTCACCTTGGCGATCACGATGCCGGGCGCCTTCTCGTCGAACTTGAAGAAGCGGCGCACCTCGAACGTCATGTCGCGGACCGAGAGGCCGAGCGTGCGGTTGCGGGCCTTGGGCGCGTTCTTGTAGTGGACGGGCGCGGACTCGAGGACGACCGGGGTTTCGCAGCGCTTTCCGTCGCGCGCATACACGATCGTCACCTTCGCGCCGGCGCCGAACTCCGTCATGAGCGTGTTGAGGGAGTTCTCCACTTCCGGCCACGGAGCGGACGACGAATATGAATAGTCATAGTCCGCCTCGAGCGAACGTTCGCGTTCGCTTCCGCGCCTGACAGCGAGCAGTATGTCGCCGACCTGAAGCCCCGCCTTCGCCGCAGGCGAATCGGGATACACTTCCGTCACATAGGGCGGCCTCGAATACTCCTTTATGAAGCTCTGCGCCTTCTTCTCGCGCGCAAGGGCGTCGGTGAGACGCACCGCCTCCGTGCCTAGCCAGACGAAGCGGTTGCGCTCCTCTTCCTTACGCGGCATGAACTCCGGATTGAAACATTCGCCCGCGATGAAGCGCGAGAGATCAGCCATCGTCACCGGCTCCGTGTCGTGCCTCGACCAGCGGCTTGAAGAGAACCTGCGACAAAGGGATAACACGGCGACATTCCCGTCGTCGTCGAGGACAAACGCCTTGAAGCTGCCAGTCGGCATGTCTTCATCATCGTCGTCGTCGCCGCGCATGCCCGAACGCCATTCCCCGACGAAGGGAACAAAGCCGGCGCCACGCACGAACTTGACGCCCGAAAAGCGGCGGCGCACCGCCGTCGTGACGACATGCCCGTTCTCGTTCTCGGCGACCATCACCCAGGCGACGCGGTTGTCGAAGTCATCGGGCGCACACTTCGCCACCGCGAGGGGAGTGGCCTTGTCTTTGAAGCCCTCGGGTATGTCGAACACAATCGCGTTCCACTCTGCAATCGCACCGGCAAAGACGAGATTCGTCTTCGAACCGTCGGGGAACGTCGCCTCTACCTTGCCGAGACGGGAGATCTTCTCGCCGTTAAGATCGGACGGAACAAGTACGCGCCCCTCGATAGCAAAGCCAAGCGCGTCAATCTCGTTGTTGCCGCCGTCGTCGTCGTAGCGCGAATAGCGGCGCGAGCCGTTCTCCTTGTCGACGGGGTTGAGGTGGATCACGATGCCAAGCGTCGCCGCCGCGAGGCGGTCTTCCATGCGCTTCGCCGACTTTTCGTATTCGCCCGCGGGGAGCCGAGTCCACTCCGCCGGCGGGACATACTCGAACTTGCCGTCCGGCATCTCGAATCGCGCGCCGAAGTCGAGCCACACGGGATTGCGGTCCTTGTCGAGATACAGAGCGTTCGAGACGCCCTTTCTGAACACGCGACCGGTCGACGCCACCACGATCACCGAGTCGTTCGTGCCGACGCCGGCAGGCGAAACGGTAAGCGTGTCGCCGTTCCATTTCCAGACGAGCTTCTCGACGGGATCGCCCTTCTGGAACGAGAGCGGATTGACGCCCTTGACTGGACGTTCAGCCTTGAGCAGCACCGCGTCGGGATTCACGAAGCGCCCGATTTCCTTCGCGGGAACCTTATCATCCCTGAAGCACACCTCGATGCGGTCGAGGTGCTTCTCGCGGACGAGGGGATCCGCAATAACGAACTCGTCCTCGGAAATCGCAAACGCAGGGAAGCGCTTCGGCTTCGCGAGCTCGGATATCTCGTCGCCCCTCCCGCGCTCGTCCTTCTTGTACCAGTAGGCGGCGAGGGCGACCGAAGAAAGCTTGTCAGACGGAACTGCTGCAGCGAGCAGCGACGCGGCCAATACGGAAAGCATGTCTCAGTCCTCCTCTTCTGTGTCTTCTGTGTAGTCGAGGACAAGCGTCGTGCGCCGACCTCTCCTCATGACGACGAACGGCAGTCGCGTCTTCTCCTCGAGCTTCGCGATGGAATCCTCGTAGACGGCCTTCACCTCCGCGACTGTCTTAACCGGCTTTCCGCCGATCGAGACGATTATGTCGCTCTCGCGGAACCCGCAGGAATCGGCGTTGCCATCCCACGCGAGGCCGGAGACGTATACGCCGCCCTCGGGCGCGAAGAAGATAAGGTCAGGATTGTAGAAGCGGTTGATCTCCTTCGCGGTGAGCCCCCAGCGCCCGCACGCGAACTCCTCGCCTTCAACCTTGCCCTTCTCCGTCGGCGCGACGGCAATCTCGACATCCTTCCCGTCGCGAACGACCTTGAACTTGCAGGGTTTTTCGAACTCCCTGCGCCCAAGATGGCGCTCGATCGCGGGAATGTCCTCCCAGAACCGCGCCGTCGTCGTCTCTCCGTCGACGGAGAGCAGCAGGTCGTTCGACTGGAGCCCCGCCTTCTCCGCAGGCGAACCCGGCTCAACGTCGGCGACGAGAGCGCCTTCCTTCGCGTCGAAGCGGATGTTGCGCTTGAAGTCCTCGAGTGGCTGGAGCTTGAATCCGAACCACGCCCAGTGCGCCTCGCCGTACTTCCTGAGGTCGGGGAGAATCTCGAGGATCGTCTCGGACGGAATCGTGAATGCCTGGTCTCCAAAGAGGTTGCCGCGCGCATTGAGTCCCACGACGAGACCGTCTGTGTCGACGAGAGGCCCGCCCGAGTTGCCGGGCGAGATCGCCGCGTCTGTCTGGTACCAGAGCGTGTAGTCGCCGCAGTCCTCGAGGAAGCGGTCGTTGCACGAGACGATGCCCATCGAAACAGAGCGCGCGAGGCCCCACGGCGCGCCCATCGCAAGCACGACTTCGCCAACCTCAAGGCGGCGCGGCGAAAGCGCCGCGACAGGGACGTCCGTCCCATCGGGCAAATCGAGCTTCAGAAGCGCGATGTCGAGGTCCTTGTCCTTGCCGAGCACCTTTGCCGTAAACGAGCGTCCATCTGCGAGCTGGCAGCGTATCTCGCTCGTCTTGTCGACGACATGGTGGTTGGTCAGCACCTCGCCGTCCTTCGAGACGATTACACCAGACCCCGACGCGACGCCCTTGCGGTTGCGGCCAGACTCGGTATCATTGTAGATCACGCGGATGAAGACTACCGCAGGCGCGACTGCGGCCTTTGCCTCGGATACGACTTGCCTGAAGTCAGGCGTCGACGAGATGCACCCCGCCGCGCACAGCAGAAGAGCCGCCGATACGGCCCTCGCGATTTGATTCATTTTCCGTTGTCCTTTCTCAATGGATGTTTCCTCTCGACGGGTGGCTCTTCGCCTTCGGGTCCTCGAACTTGAGGAATGTCGCAAACTTCAAGGCCTCGGCCGGGATTTCGTCGCCAGTCGTGTCTGGCATATCCTTTATGTCAGGTGCGACTTCGTGGGTGTGGTGGAACTTGACGACGGGATTCACGATGCGCCGAAGTTCTTCCTTGAGGTCGTCGAGCCCATCGCGCGTCTCGCACGAGACACAGATTGGATTTACGCCAGTCTCCTTTACAAAGCGCTCGAGGTTCTCCTTCGCGCCCTCGAGGTCGAGCTTGTTGGCGACGACGACGGTAGGCCGCTCCGCAAGCTCGACGGAATACTCGTCGATCTCGCTGCGCAGCACCTCGTAGTCGCGCCACGGCTCGCGCCCGTCGACGCCAGCCATGTCGATTACATAGACGAGGACGCGCGAGCGCTCGAGGTGCTTCAAAAACGCAAGCCCAAGCCCGACGCCCTTCGCAGCGCCCTCGATTATGCCGGGCACGTCCGCGATGCGAATCTTCGCGTAGTCGTGGTAGACGACTGTGCCGACTATCGGGTTCAGGGTCGTGAAAGGATAGCTCGCGATCTTCGGGGTCGCAGCAGAAAGCGACGAGAGGAGCGACGACTTGCCGGCATTGGGGAAACCGAGAAGCCCGACATCCGCTATCGTCTTGAGCTCGAGCCGGAGCCGGCGTTCCTCCGCAGCGCCGCCTGGAGTGTGCTCGGTTGGCGCCTGGTTCACCGACGACTTAAAATGGACATTGCCAAACCCGCCAGCGCCGCCCTTTGCAACGATTGCGGTCTGGCCCGGCTCAGTTATGTCAGCAACGAGAAGCCCCGAGTCGACATCGTACACTTCGGTGCCAAGCGGGACCGGCACGATAAGATCCTTGCCACGCTTGCCGAACATCTTCTGCCCCTGTCCGGCACCGCCGTCCTGCGCGAAGCATTTGGGATCGTAGAAGAGGGAGAGGAGTGAATTCACGTGGTCGGACGCCTTGAACACGACGTCGCCGCCACGACCGCCGTCACCGCCGTCAGGCCCGCCAAACTCGACAAGGGCCTCGCGCCGGAACGACATCGCGCCATCGCCGCCCTTGCCCGACCTGACAAGAACCTCGACTTGGTCTATGAATGTCTTCGCCTTCATGGACGATATTTTACCATATTCGGCGCAAATCCGCGACGGTGACAGGTGTCGCGGCTACTTGAGGCCGAGGATGCGCGAAATCGCGCTCGTGACTTTGAACATCGCGTTTTCGAAATCGTCCTTCTTCGCCGGAACCGTCGCGCTCTCGACGACTGTCTCGCCCTGCTTCAGCGAGACTTCGACTTCGTTCCCCGTGCGGCGGACCGATATCTCGAACTCGACCACCTCCTCAGGCTCCTCGGGAGTCTCGTCGGGCTGCTGTTCCTCGGGCGGCGGCTCCTCTGGCTTTTCCTCGTTTTCCGGCTTTGGCTCGTTCATCTCCTCGAGAATCGTCCTTGCGAGAAGCTCGATCTTGCGCCGAACGCTCTGGAAAAGCGTCTTGTGCTGTTCGGCGGCGTTCGCGGGACGCTTCGCCTCGTCGGGCCAAAGCGTGCTAATGCGCGACGCTTCCCACGACTCCTCGGTCGCCTGGGTAAGAAGCCCGACTATCGTCTTCAAATCGGGCGTGCGCGTCCAGAACGAGTCCTTGCGCTTCTTCGCCTCGGCAAGAACCTGCGCGTGGCTTCCATCGACGATGGCGTTCTGCGCGGCAATCGCGCTGCGGGCGATGTCAAACGCCGCGGCCACCTCGGAATCGGCGCGGCTGTCGGCTTCTTCCATGAGGGGCCTGCCCTGCGGCGCATCCGCGAGAGACTTGAGCGCGGCGAGAGAACGCCACTCCTTGACCGACTTCGCGTAGTCGCTTCTCGCCGTAATGTCGTCCGCGAGATCGGCCGGCGGGAACCAGGTTCCGTCCGCAAGCGTGGGCCATGTATCGTCTGCCTGGCGCTTCGCCGCAGTCGCGCGCGCCTCACGCCACTTTGGAAGGACGTCTTTCCTCACCTTTGCCTCGACTGCTTTCTGTATCCGCTCGCCGCCGAGACGCGAGGCAAGGTATTCCCGCAGTTCGCCGCGCTCAGACTGCGGCGCGTCGTTGCAAGCTCCGTCGAGAGCCCGTGCGAGGAGCGCTGCAGAATAGCGGGCGGCGAAGACCTTTTCACTCTCCGCCTGCTTCACGTGCTTCTGCGGCGCCTCCACGATCTCCTTCAAGATCGAATCGACGTCGACTTCGACATTCGTCGTTTCCATCTTCTTTTCGAGGCGATCGAGAGTGCGGCGTTCGACGGCGGGACCGACGGACTTCTCGAATGTCCCTGCGAAAACGCCCCACGCCTTCGACGGATCGTCCGCCTTTTCGCGGCGCTCCTTCACATTTTCCTCAAGACGCGCCTTTAGATCGGCGGCAAGCTTCGACGGCGCGGCGGTGTCGCACCGCGCGCGCATCAAGTACTCCGCTTGGCGCTTCTGCTCGTGGCGCGCGTCCTTTATGACGGGCTCAACCATGCGCTCGCTGATGAACTGGCGGTTCTCGGAAAAGACAACCGTCTTCTGCTCGTCGAGGATGCGCTTTTGCATCTGCTCGCGAAGTTCCCAGTCCTCCTTCTCGTCAAATTCCGCTTCCGTCGGGCGAGTCGCGGCGACAATCGTCTTCGCCTGCGCTTCGACCGCCGCTTTTCGCTCGGCGACAAACGCGGAGGCAAAATGCTTGTTTGCGATTTCATCTGCCTTGCCTGCGTCCAACTCCACCTTGTCCGACTCTAGGCCAAGCCGTTCGGCGATGGCGCGCGCCTTCGCGGCGAACTGCGCACGCAGCTCGTCGGCAAAGACTCCGCGGCAAAGCGCCTCGGCCTCGGCCGGCTTCTCGAACTTCTTTGGATCGGCAAGCATCGCCTTTTCAAGCGCCCCCGGCGCCGGCCCCTTCTCGCGCAGCTCCTCGCGTGCGCGGGAAAGCGAGATGGCGCGCGCTCCGTCACGCGCCGTCGAGTCGAACTCGGCGTTTCCGGCCGAGAGCGTCGCGGCCAAAATCAGTGCAATCATGTTCACGGCAGAACCTCCGCGCCTGTCGCCTCTGCGACGAGCTTAAGCGACTTTGCCTTTAGTGCGTCCGCAAGCGCGCCTGGGTCGGCGATGTCGCCAAGCGCGGACGGGTTTTCGATCCACTGGCGCTGCAGACGCGCGGCAAGAGCGCGCTGCACGCCGCGGGCATCGAGGCGAACTTCCTCGACGGAACGCGCGATCTCGTCGTCGAGCCAAGCCTTTTCGTCGTCGGTAAGCACGGCTTCCTCGAGCTTCGCCTCGTTAAGAACGGCAGACTTCCACGCAACGGCGAGCGCGGCCGAATCGCGGTAGTCGGCGCATGCCGCCGCGGAGCCAGACGCGAACGCGGCCTTCGCCGCAGGCGCGAGCTCGATACGCCCGCCCTTCACGTGCTCGTCGGCGTCGAAAGAGCGGCGGCCGTCTGTCCCCTGGGTCATCAGCGCGTTGAGCCCGTATTTTACGCGGTGGTCTTCGGCAACCTTCTCGAGCGCAAGGACGAGCTTCTGCCTGTTCACTTCGAGGATTTCCTCGGCGCGTTCCTTGCGCGACATCTCGACGAAGATGAAGTAGGCGATCATGAAGACCATAAGTAGCGCGAACACGACCTGGAGGAGAAGCCCCTGCAAGTCGTCGGTCGTCGCCCGACGAGAGGCATCTCCGCCAAGGAGCCGTTTTAGCGCAGCACGGTCAGATTCAGTCATGGCGCGTCCTCATCCCCTAAGCGCAGCGGCAATCTTCGCAAGGCGCGCTTCCGTCTCGACGCGCGCTTCGTCCGCGGCCTTTGCGCGGCGCTCAAGCGCTTCGAGTTCGCGCTTGAAGAACTCGACGTATTCCTTCTGGCGCGTCTCGAAAGACTGTTCGTAGTCGGAAAGACGCTTCTCGAAATGCGCGGCATATTCGCCGCGCCGCCTCTCGAATTCCGCCGCGTCGGCCGCCGCCCTGCGCGACGCTTCCGCAGCGTAGTCGTCGAGGCGCTTGCGGAACTCCGCCTCGAACTCCTGCTGGCGCTTCTCGAACGCGTCAGACGCCGCGCCGAGGCGCACGACGAGCCGGTCCACCGCCGCCGCGAGATCGCCGTCGTCCGTCTCGGCAAGCCCAGTCTCCTCGAGGAGCCGCGTGAAATACGGCCTTACGAGCGGACGGTCAATGAGGAACACCCAGACGACTGCGGCCAAGGTCGAGAAGAGCGCCGTGTGGAGGCACTGCATGAGGTCGGCCATCGTCACCGTGTCGAGCTTGAAGTAGCCGATCACTATGATTCCCCAGAGCGTGCCGAGAAGCCCGAGCGCGACGTTCAGCTGGTCGGACCCACGGAAGAACGGGAAGTCGCCAGCACACGCACGACGGCCTGCGAGCATCCGCGACAGCGAAAGCGTCATGCAGAGGAAACCGAGCAGCGGGATGAACGTCGTCACCGCCGAATAGTCGACGACCGCCCAGTCGAGCCAGGGGATGAACCCCGACGCCTTTGCCGCGAACGCCGACGAATCGCCGCCGGCTGCGATAAACGACGACCACCAGTTGAAAATGGCGACGACGTTGTTTGCGAAGGCAAGCGCGCAGAAGACTGTCGCGCAGATGCACGCGGAAAGAAGAACAATGACTTTTTTCATAGTATCCCCGTTGGCATGTCAGACGGTATCGACCAACTCTCCTTCGAGAAGTCAAAGGAAAAGACCCTTATTCCGTCAGGCGCGCAGTTGCGCTTGAACGCCTGCGAGACAAGACGGTAGAGGAACGTGTCGAGCGTGCGGCCGATGAGGTCGAGCCCGAACGTCTTGCCGTAGCGCTTCGCCGCAGCGTCGTAGAGCGCCTTGCGGCCAAGGCCGTTTTTGCAGAAGTTCCAGATGAAGAAGTCATGCAGCTCGTAGGGACCGATCTTGTCCTCTGTGACCTGGCCCTTCACGAGCTCGGGGCTAACGGGGGTCGCCACTATGTCCAAGAGCGCCTTCGCCGCCATTCCCCTGACTCCTGACTCCTGACTCCTGACTCCTGACTCCTGACCCCTGCCCCCTGACCCCTGACCACTTTCCTCCGCCCACCACTTGCAGACCTTGCGGACGATTGTCTTCGGGACGCCGGAGTTGACGCCGAACATCGACATGTGGTCGCCGTTGTAGGTACACCAGCCGAGCGCGATCTCCGACATGTCGCCCGTGCCAAGGACTATGCCGCCGACCATGTTTGCCTTGTCCATCAGTATCAGCGTGCGCATTCTCGCCTGCGAGTTCTCGTAGGCGGCGTCGGGCGTCTTTCCGTCATGCCCGATGTCCTTGAGGTGCTGCTTCACCGACTTCGCGATTGAGATCGTCTCCATCTTCACCCCGAGCCCTTCGCAAAGAAGGTCGGCGTTCGTCTTCGTGCGCTTCGAGGTGCCGAAGCCGGGCATCGTGTAGGCGTGGATGCCGGAAAGAGGAAGCGACAGCTTCTTGAATGCACCGACGGCGACGAGCAGGACGAGCGCGGAGTCGAGGCCTCCCGACACGCCGATAACGACGTCCTTTACGCCGATGCGCTTGAGCCGGAGCGCGAGTCCATCAACCTGTTTTGCGTAGACCTTCGCGGGATCACAGGGAAACGGGACGGACGCCGCGCGCCCTTTCGGGAGCTTTGCGAGGCTGCCGAGAGTCCCACCGCTCTTGATGTATTCCTTAAGACGCTTGTCCATGTGGAAGATTATACCAAAAAGCGGCCTTTCGCGCACACTGATGGGCGCGCCGAGGAAACCGTGGGAAACCGACAAACGTCAGATCGAGCGTCCGACGAGCTTCTCGGCAAGCGCCTTCAGGAACGACGTATCGCCGGGAAGCCCGGCGAGCGCCGCGACTGCGGCTTCCGTTGTTTGGCGGACAAGCGATTCCGTCTTCTCTTTCGAAAACGGGGAATCGCCGTCGAGGAGATCGTCCTCGTACTGAAACGCAAGGCCGAGGTTGAGCGCAAACGTCCGGAGCTTCCCGACGCTCGCCGTATCGCCGCCGCCGGCATAGCCGCCCATCGTCGCCGCCGCGACAAAGAGGTCGGCCGTCTTGTGGGTGTAGACAAAATCCACAACCTCCACAGGCACGGGTGCGGGACCGCCCGAGGCACCGTCCGTTCCACCCTCGCGTTTCAAGTCCTCGACCTGTCCCTGCACAACGCCGACGCCTGCTGCGCCAAGCGCCGCGACAATTTCCGCGACGTTGCGCGGCGCATTTGCCGCGGCCTCGAATGCAAGCGCTTGCAAAGCGTCGCCGACGAGAATTGCGTTCGCCTCGCCAAACTTAGTCCAGACCGTCGGCTTGCCGCGGCGCTCCATGTCGTTGTCCATCGCGGGAAGATCGTCGTGGACAAGCGTGTAGTTGTGAAGTAGTTCTATTGCCGCAGCGGGATAGCGCGCGTCTTCCGCGCTCCCGCCGACCGCTACCGCGCTCGCCAGGCAAATGAGCGGACGAATCCTCTTGCCGCCCGTGCCGACTGCATAGCGCATCGCCTCGCTCAATTCCGCAGGACGCTCCTCAGGCTTCGGCAGCACCTCATCAAGCGTCTTTTCAACTATCGCCAGGTATTCTTTCTTCATTTCAGCAAGCCCTTCACGCTCTCCTCGTACTGTGTCTTGATGTCTGGATCAAGCGACTGCTGCACGTTGTAGTCCTGGCGCGGATGCTTCTTGCCGTCGCCGACGCCCTTCGTCATGAGCTCCTTAAGTTCGTCAAGGTGCGACTTGTAGACGTCGCGCGGATTGCAGTTGTGCTTCTTGCAGATACTCGCCGCCATGCCGACGACCTCGCCCATCATGCCGTGCGTGCGCATAAGCCGAGTCGTGCCAAGCGCGATGTGGGTGACGGAAATGTCACGACCAGCCATGAAGAGGTTCGGCACGTTGCGCGAGTAGAGGCAGCGGTACGGCACGGGATACGGCCATATCTTCTCGTTGAGCGAGTTGGACTGATAGGGCTCGCCCTCGAACTTCGACTCGCGCGCCGTCTTCGGGAGATGCAGGTCGATTGTCCACGTCGTCGCGCATGTGCCGTCGGGCTGGAAGTCCTTCTTCCTCAGGTGGTTCTGGTCGAGGATGAAGTCACCGAGAAGACGACGCGACTCGCGGCGGCCAGCGTTGTACGCGACCCACTTGAGCTCCTTGTCTGCAAAGTCCGCCTTCTTGGAATAGCCGTTCTTGACGAACGCCCAGTTCGAGAACGCGACGAGAAGTCCGTAGTCGCGTATGTACTCGCCTTCCGCGATCTGGTCGCGGCCAAGTCCCGCCTCCCACCACCAGTCGCCCTTCAGGTGCGGGGAGCAGTTCGTCTCGTTGATAGTCTTGAGCATCCACGGCCGCGGCGGAAACGCCGCGTCGCCTTCGGCCTTCCCGGCATACCACTGGACGGACGCGCCCATCGTGACCATGTCGGCATTCGCAGGCGCGTCTGGTTCATTCGTCTCGCTCTTCGCCTCACGCCCCATGCGCCAGTCCGCGCCAGCGAGATAGCCGACCGTTCCGTCGCCCGTGCAGTCCGCGAAGTTCGCCGCCTCGAACCAGGTCGCGACGCCAGTCTTCGTATTGACGGAGCGAACAGAGAGAATGCGTCCCATTTCGTTTGTCTTCACTCCGTTCACATGCTCGTTGAGGAAGAGGCGTATGTTCTTCTCCGCCTTGATTATCGCGAGTTTCCTATCGTCCTCGTAGTTCGCGGCGCTCTCGGCGTTTCCGCCGCGCTTCGGCCCGAACTCGGCAAGGACGTCGCCAAGCCGAGGATATGGCGGAATGTTCTGGTACGCGCCGAGATGGACGCGCACCTCGGACGAGTTGTTCCCGCCAAGCACGGGACGGTCTTGGACAAGCGCGACGGAAAGTCCGAGGCGCGCGGCCGAGACCGCCGTGCATATTCCCGCTATGCCGCCTCCAACCACGCAGAGGTCGAACTTGGGCAGAGACTCGGGATTGGGTACATAGGTCTGCCGGCGGAAGCCGACTTTCCCGGCAGCACGGCTTGACTCAAACTCGTCGACAATCGGCATCGGTCGCGCCGACGTTGAAAACAAAATCGCGTCGACGCGTCCGTCGAAACCGTCGCAGTCGTGCAGGGCGAGCGTGTTCTTGCCGTTCTTCAGCGTCACGTTGTCCGCTTTGACCCAAAGCCATTCGCCCTTCCCCTGGCAGCCGAGGAGGTTCGGCAGCGGCTTTCCGTTGACGACAAGTTTGAATGTGCCCGCGCCGACATCGGGATGCCACGGACTAGTCCAGTTCTTCGTCCTCACCCAGACGTTGTACTTTCCGCCGTTCGCGACGAACGTCGTCTTCGCGTCGGCGACAGGCTTGCCCATGCCGTGGGCGAGGAGATATGGAGAACCCATCTGGTCCATGAACTGCGTGTCGTTCACCCATCCGCCCCAGTCGTCGAACGACTCGGCCTCGATTAGCACCGTCTCCGCCTGCGCGGCAAGCGCCGCAAGGCAAAGCAACATAATTAGCTTTTTCATTGTTCTGTCTCCTTTTCAATTACCTGCCACCACCCGGTTTTCCGAGAGCCAATGCGCTTTAGTTCACCAGCTTCCTGCAAGGACTTGATATGCCGCGCAATTGTACGCGTTGTCGTCTTGAAAAGAACGGCAAGCCGATCTGTCTTGGCTCTTGGGAAAGACTTCAGCGTTGTCTTTAACTCCTTGCGAAGGTCTTCTGCTTTTTTCGCCTTTTTCAACATCTTGTCAGAAATCAACGGATTTATTCTGACACTGGACGCACGAATCTTTAAGTACCTGTCTGCTTTCTCGCGATACTTGACAATTTTAGCGATGCGATTTTGCAGGAAATATTGTGACACTTCAAGCCGCTTATCTGGCATCACAAACTCAGGATGGGGCTTAAACTCAAACTTGTCAAGCCCCTTGATCCTATCAATCATCTCGTCCGTGACACCTGTGGGAAAACCAAGCCATTCCTTATATAGCTTTGGCTTCTTGTGGGCGAGGAAAAGCCGGAGATCGTGAAATTCGTCGCCCTTCTTGCCTGGATTGGATATCGCACGTGAAAACAACGAATAGCCGTTGTCGAATATGGGTGCAACGCCGGATATCTCATTGACGTCATTGTCGACGAGGAATCCGAAATTGCCAGTATGCCGGTCGGTGTTGAATACAACGGCATCAAAGAAGAAGATATCGGCAAAGCGAGGGTCGTTCAGGACTTCTTCCTTCCTGAGCACACTCCTTGCGGCAAGATAGCCGACTTTGTCGCTGGTGAAGAGCGGACATGTCGAGCACAGACGGTACTTGAATTGCGCGAGACCATAGTCGACGTGCGGCAGCTTCATCGCCTCCGCCACCTGTGCCGCATAGTATTCGGCGAACGGCTCGAAACCACCGGCCTCGGGTCGCCCGAAAAATCCGTCGGTCGGATGCGCCCCAGCCTTGTAGAGGAGCACTTTTCCGTCGACACGCCGCCAGCACTTGCGGAGGTTTCCGTCCGTTGAATATTCCGGCGATGACGATGCGTCACGCACGCTCGAACGCCTGTCGCCGGTGAACGCCATCGACGCTACGGCCGTGGAAAAGGGATTGTCATAGAGGTTTATGCCTTCCCACTTCTCCACCGAGTCGTCCTTGGCGATCCAATGGACGTCGTTGAGTGAAAGCGCGCGTGAGAAAGTTATCAGGTTCCTGCGCCAGTCGGGTTCATCGGGAGCAAAGCCAAGATGGCGAAGCATGTCCTCGATGCACTCGCGCCGCATTGGAGCCGTGCGGTGCAGAAGCCACTCCTCGAACTCGTACGCAAGAGTCCGTTCGTCCTTGCCGAGAACGCGGTCGCGGAACGCAAGCGGCAGGAATCGTTCCGCCGACTTGTTGAGCTCGACGTCCTTTACTCCGAAAGGCTTGACCCAGTCGAAGCGAAGGACTTCCGTGTCTCGGTGCTTCAGTATCACCCGATTATCACCCTTCTTCCCTCGATGCGGTACTTGCCCGACGCGAGGATGTTGAGCGCCTCGGGGAACGCGATGTGCTCCTGCACCTGGATTCGCGCATGGAGGGTCTCGGGCGTGTCATCCTCAAGGACGGGAACCGCCTTCTGGACGATGATGGGACCGGAGTCTGTCCCTGCGTCGACGAAGTGAACCGTGACGCCCGCGACCTTGCAACCATAGTCGAGCGCCTGCGTCCAGCTATGGACGCCTGGGAACGCGGGGAGAAGCGCGGGGTGGATATTGAGCACGCGATTCGGAAACGCGGCGAGAAGCTTGGGCTTGACGATGCGCATGAAACCAGCGAGAACGACAGTGTCGACGCCAGCGCCCTTGAGAAGCTCGATGCATCGGTCTTCCGCGGGGCCTTCCAGCTTCGTCTTCCACGGCGCGCAGTCGAGATACTGGCACGGAATGTTGTGCCTCTTCGCGCGATCGAGGATCTTAGCGTCCGCGACATCGGCAAGGACGAGCTTGATTTCCGCATCGAGCGTACCTGCTTCGATAGCGTCGACAATTGACTGCATGTTCGAGCCCGCACCGGACCCAAGAACTCCAAGATGTAGCTTGCTCATGCGTAGATTATACCAAATTCGGCAGAGTTGCGGCAGATGCGACGGCTTGACGATGACACGCCAACTTTGCCATAATGTGCGGACATGACGATCCTGGCTCCACTTCGAGGCGTGACGATACGGTGCTTCCGCGAGACGTTCGCGGAGCAGATACGCGAGGCCGGCTTCACCGAGGCCATAACGCCGTTCCTCTCGGCGAACCCCGGCTTCGATCCGCTGAAAGATCGGGAGTTGGCAAATAGCTCACACAGAGACACAAAGACACAGAGCACAACGGGAAACTCCGTGCCCCCAGTGGCTCTGTGTGACCAAATCAAAGTCACTCCGCAGTTCATCGGGAAAGATCCACAATCTTTGCGCGCGTGCCTTTTACGGATAAAGGAAGCCGGCTACGACACCGCAGACCTCAACTGCGGCTGCCCCTATCCGATGGTAAGGAACAAGGGGCGCGGCAGCGGGCTTCTAAGGACGCCGGCCATACTCGAAAAGATGATCGCCGTCGGCTGCGAGACGATGGGCGAGGGGAAATTTTCAGTCAAGGCGCGACTTGGCTTCGACGGAAACGACGAGCTGCTAGCGCTTATGCCGATGCTCAATTCCTTTCCGCTCAGGTTCCTCACCGTCCATGCGCGAAACGCGCGGCAGATGTACGGCGGAGAGTGCGACTGGGAGTCATTCAGGAAAGTCGCCGCCGTCGCGAAGATGCCGATTGTGGCGAATGGCGACTTGCCGCTTCAACCGCAAAAGGATGGTGAGGTGATGATCGGGCGGGCGTTTATCCGCCAACTCGGAATGCGCGACGACATAGGCGACCTGCTTTCAAGATACGTCGACGCCTCGACGGCAGAACTGTGCGGCCCCTCGCCAGTCCTTGGCCGCATGAAGGAGCTTATCGCCTACTGGAAAGACCTCCCGCGCTGGAAGCGTCTTTGGCCAGTCATCAAAATCGCCCGCACGCTTGACGAGCTTCGCCTCGCCTACTGAAACAGCCCAAAAGGCCCATTTTAAAGGGTTTCGCGGGGCCTGTCCCCAGCCATTCCGTTACTTAAGATATTTCCTGATGTTATCGAAAAGCCACGGAACAGTCGCCAACTTGCGATATAGTATCTGGCAGTGCGGCGCCTGCTCAATCCTAGCGGCATACGGAACATTCGCGGCGGCAAGACGGTTCGTAAGCACATCGTAGTTCTGAACCGCGACAATTCCATCTGTACCAACAGACTTGGGCGGTGTCGCCCCGGAATCCATCATCTTCCAGAGATCCGAATATGGGCGCTTCTTTCCTGCGGCATAAGTAAACTTTTTCGATGTCGGAACAACCCCTGTATTCCCATAGACGCAGATCGTCGGCGGGCAGTTCGCCGAAACGAGGTTGACGGGCGAGTAGCGCGCGATCTCCTTGACGAGTTTCGAAAAGTCGCCATATTTGCGCCCAAGCCCAGAGAGGACGCCGAAGTTCGCCGTCCACGTCGGGAAGTCGCCTTTGTTAGCGTTCATCCCAGTCACCCCAAACTCGGGGCTGGAGATGTCGCTTGGGCCACAGTCGCTGAACACACAGGCTACCGGCACGTCATGCTTGAGACCAAGGTCGAGCACTGACGGATTCGCGCCATCGTAGGCATAGAGAAGCGCAAGGTGCCCGCCCGCCGAGCTGCCGCCGATTGCGAATTTCGAAATCTTGATCCCCGCCGCCGCCGCGACCTGCGGAATGTGCGACACCATCGCGTCGATGTCCCTCAGCATGTCTGCAAAGGCGTGGTCCCCGCCACGGTCGTTGTTGCACAAGGCGTAGTTCATCGACGCAACGACGAATCCGTTTTTAGCCATCGCCACAAAAAGCGGCATGGGCCAGTTTTTGTTTCCGCCGATCCACGCTCCACCGTGGATATAGAGGAAGAACGGCGCATTCTCGGGAATCTTTCCGATCTCCGCTGGCAGATAGAGGTCGTATGTCTGCGCGACATCCGGGTGCGCCGCGCCCTTGCCCAGCTGCCGCGGACCGTAGGCGATATCTTTGCACACGAGCGAATTCCCTCCATGCGGCATCTTCACCGGCTTGAGCGTCAGCTGTGGCTCAGCGGCAACCGGCAGCGCGAAGCAGGCGAAACACGCAAGGCGACACGTCGTCTTCAACAAGCTTTCGCGCAGTTTTTTCATGCGTCGTATTATATCACAAATCCACAGGCCATGGCCGTGGGCGAGCGCGGGGAACGACAAGCGATGGACTAAGCGACCGACTGCCCGCCGTCGACCGGAATGATGCAGCCGGTTGTGGCGTTCGCCTCGAGAAGAAAGACGACTGCGCAAGCGACATCTTCGGGGCGCGGTCTCCCGAGCGGCATCTCGCCCGCCTTCTCGCTCACGCCTTCCGGCGCAAGGACAGGACCGGGAGCGACGGCGTTCACGCGAAGCGTGTCTGCAAAAAGCGCGGCGTGCTTTGCCGTGTCGGAAAGAAGTTCGCGCTTCGTTCTTTCGTATGCATCGCGCGGCTCGACCCCGCCAAGCACACGGCAGTCGAGAATGTTCACGACGGCGCCCCGCCCGGTCTCCCGCCCAGCCATCAATGTCGTGAGCTTGCGCGGAGAATCAAGATTCACCGCCTCAAGCGTTGCATCGTCGCCGACGAAAAGCGCGGCGTTGTTGACAAGCGCGGCAGGAGGATTTCCGTCAAGAAGACTCAGACACGCGGAATAAAGCTTTGCCGCGCCAAGCGGCTCCGCAAGGTCGGCTACGATGTCTGCACCTGAGTCTGCACGGTGGGAACTCGTGATGACTCGCCAGCCCGCCGCGCGCAGGGCGTCTGCAATCGCCTTGCCGATGCGCGTCGTACCGCCTGTCACAAGCACTGTCCGCTCCGCGCCGCCCATGCTGCCTTCTCCCGTCACGAAATCGACTTCAGCATCTTCGCGATGCGCGACGCCGCGAGCTTGATCTTGTCGAGCGACGTTGCATACGACATGCGGACGAACCCGGCGCCGCACGCGCCGAACGCGCTGCCTGGAACGCAGGCGACGCCGAACTCCTTGAGGAGCTTCAACGCGAACTCCTCGTCGGAAAGCCCCGTTGAGCGCACGTCGACGAAAAGATAGAACGCGCCCTTCGGCATAAGCGTCTTCAGCCCAAGGGCGTTGAGCTCCGGAACGAGCCAGTCGCGGCGCTTCTTGTATTCGCGGCGCATGCGATCAACGTCCTTGTCGCCGAAATCCATCGCCGCGACTCCCGCCGCCTGCGCGAGCGTCGGCGCGGACATTATGCCGTACTGGTGAATCTTCATCATCGCGTCGATGACGTCGGTAGGCCCGCATGCATAGCCGAGGCGGTAGCCTGTCATCGCCCACGACTTCGAAAAGCCGTTCAGCAAAATCACTCGCTCGCGGTATCTCGGGAACGATGCAAACGACGGGAGCACATTGACTTCCCTACTCTCCGCATCTCTGCGTCTCTCGGCACTCGCTTCGCTCGGCTCTGCCGCGTCCCCATGGGTTGCGGCCACCCACAAGGGGCGGTTACGCGTCTCTGCGTTAAAATTCTCTTCCCCCGAAATCTCGTAGTTAAGCTCCGAGTAGACCTCGTCCGCGAGAAGAAGAAGATCGTGCTTCTCGCAGAAACCGAGGATCGCCGCCATGTCGTCGCGCGAAAGCGTCGCGCCAGTCGGGTTGCAGGGGAAGTTCAGAAGCACGGCCTTCGTCTTCGGCGTGACCTTCTTCTCGAGTTCGTCGACTGTAAGGCGGAACTCGTCCTCCACGCGCGTCTCGACGCAGACAGGAACTGCATGGGCGAGGCGGATCGTCGGCGCATACGACACGAAGCACGGTTCGTGGTAGAGCACTTCGTCGCCAGGAGAGCAGATGGCGCGTATCGCGAGGTCTATCGCCTCGGAAACGCCGACCGTCGCAAGCACCTCGCACTTCCAGTCGAACTTCGCGCAGAAGCGGCGCTCGAGGTAGCGGCATATCGCCTGCCTCAGCTCGGGCGTTCCGAGGTTAGAGGTGTAGTGGGTGCCGCCGTTTTCGAGACAGGTGACCGCGGCGCGTGAAATGTGCCAGGGCGTGTCGAAGTCAGGTTCGCCGACGCCGAGGGACACGATGTCCTTCGACTGTGCGACGATGTCGAAGAACTTCCTTATCCCGCTCTTCGGCAGCGCTGCGACGTGCTCTGCGACCCTGTTTCTCATCTGGCTTGCTGCGTCTAGTTCTACTTCAATATCTCGTCGGCAAGCTTCTCGAGCTGCGCGACCGTGTCGTCCGTCATCGCGCCCTTCACCGTGACGGTCGACTCGCAGAACGAGAGGTCCTTCGCCGAGGAGAGAAGGTCTTTCATGCCCTTCGCCGCCATCGGGCCCCACGAGCCGTTCTCGATGAAGCCGACCTTGCGGTTCTGGTAGTTGCGCCGAAGGAGATGGCGGATGTACTCCTCCATCTTCGGGAAGACTCCGGTGTTGTAAGTCGTCGTCGCGAGGACGAGTCGTCCGTAGCGGAATCCGTCTTCGATCGTCTCGTACATGTCGTCGCGAGCGAGATCGGCGCACGCGACCTTGGGGCAGCCCTTCGCCTTCAGTATCTCGCAGAACTTCTCGACGACGGCCTTGGTGTGGCCGTAGACAGAAGTGTAGGCGACGCAAACGCCCTCGGTCTCGACGCCGTAGGAACTCCAGGTCTGATACTGCTTGATGACGTGGGCGATTTCCTCAGGCGTCTGGAGCACAGGACCGTGAAGCGGGCAGATGCGGGCGATGTCGAGCGTCGCCGCCTTCTTGAGAAGCGCCTGCACCTGCATGCCGAACTTGCCGACGATGCCGAAGTAGTAGCGGCGCGCCTCGCAGTCCCATCCCTCGGGATCGACCTTGTCGTTTGCGCCGAACTTGCCGAAGCCGTCGGCGGAGAAAAGCGTCTTCGTCGCCGCATCGTAGCTGACGATTACTTCGGGCCAGTGCACCATCGGAGCGCCGACGAACGCGAGTGCGCGACCGCCGAGGTCGAGCGTGTCGCCCTCTTTGACGACGACGCGACGATCGGCGAAGTCGGTGCCGAAGTAGTTTTTCATCATCGCGAACGCGGGCATGGACGAGACGATCTTCGCATTCGGGTACGTCTCTGCTAAACGCGCGATGTTCGAGGAGTGATCGGGCTCCATGTGGTGGACGACGAGATAGTCGACCTTGTCGGTCGCGGCTGCGACGTTCTTAAGCCACTCGTCGCCAAAACGCGCGTCGACCGTGTCCATCACGGCGACCTTCTCGCTCTTGACTACATAGGAATTGTAGGCCATGCCGAGCGGAACCTCGAACTGGCCTTCGAAGAGATCGATGTCGTGGTCGTTGACGCCGACATAGAGAATGTCATCGGTAATCTTCATGGTTGGGATATTATATCATATAATTCGGCGTCGGCGGCTACTTGAAAGCATCGGCGGAGTATGGTATACTATCCGCGTTTTTCACCCCAGGGCGATTAGCTCAGTTGGTTAGAGCATTACCTTCACACGGTAGGGGTCACTGGTCCGAGTCCAGTATCGCCCACCCTCCGGAACGCGGGGACTTCCCTGCAGAACCATCCGAAGAGGGTTTCCCCTGAAGCGGCGCGCGGCGAATAAGCCGGATTCTGTTCATGCGCCTTGCGGCGCACTCCGATCATTCCTCTGTGCAATCAACCCGGAATCTCATGGCATCCTTTACGGCGCCAACCGAGCGGGCCGCCCGTTCGATCCCCTATTTGATCTTGCTCCGAGGAGGGTTTGCCGTGCGCGCGGCGTTTCAGCCGCGCCGGTGAGCTCTTACCTCGCCTTTTCACCATTTCGTGCTCGCGCATTCGCTCGCACGTTGTTTGTTTTCTGTGGCACTTTCCATCACGCGGGATTGCCCCGCGCCTTCCGTCCTTGACGGGCGGATCCTCTGCCCTGCGGAGTCCGGACTTTCCTCTGCCTCTCGGCAGCGACCGGTCGCTCGCGCGCCGCTTCAGGAGAAATTGTCAAATATCGCGATACAGGATGCGACCGCACATCGTGCAGGCGACGAGGCCCGCATTGTGGTCGACGAGCTGCGACACGCTCGGCGGCTGGACGAGATGGCAACCGTCGCACACTCCGTCATGCGTGAGCGTGACGACAACCGGCCACCTCTTCGTGCGCAGGCGCTCGTAGTAGAGCATGAAGCGCGGGTCCGTCACGAGCTTCGCCTTCTCGGCGCGCTCCTTCTGGGCCTCCGCGAGCTCGGCCGTCACCGCCGCGATGCGCTCGTCGATTTCGTCGCAGAACGCCTTGACGCCGCCGGCCTCCTGGTCGAACTTCGCCTGCGCATCGGCAATCCTTGCCTCGGCAGAGGGAAGGTCGTCCATCGCGGCGAGCTGGCTGTTCTCCGTCGCCTCGAGGTCGTGGGAGACGAGGTCGATCTGGATCGAGTACTGCTGGTACTCCTTGTTCGACTTGAGCCCCATCTGGGTCGTCTTAAGCTGCTGGATTTTCTCCCTAAGCGCCTTCGCGTCCTCTTCAAAGCCCTTGACGCGCTGGTTTGCAAGTTCCTGATTTGCCTTTGCTGCCTGAAGGTCGGCCGAGACGCCCGAAAGCCTTGCTGTCTCTTGTGCCTTGCGACGAGGAAGATCCTTCAGCTCGAGCTCAAGCTCACGAATACGCCCGTCGACTTCCTGAAGATCGATCAAAGACTGAACAACTGTCATCTGCCTTCCCCTATCCCTAATTTTCTCGCCTGGGGCAGGAGACGGGACTCGAACCCGCAACCCACAGAATCACAATCTGTTGATCTAACCAATTGATCTACTCCCGCCATCTTGGAGCCAGGTAAGGGACTCGAACCCCCGACCTGCTCATTACGAATGAGCCGCACTACCAACTGTGCTAACCTGGCCATGACTTGTGGAGGTATAGTATATCAAAACCCGTATGCTTGCGTCAATAGCTCACTTCATCCAAATGCCCATTCCGTTCTCGATATGCGCCGGATCTATGGCATCGCCAGGTATCACCTTGTTTCTGATCGTGTAATAAGTGTCCTTCGAGTTCCAGCGGCCGCCCGCGATCTTGATCGCAGTGACGCCCTTCGTCACCGATCCCTTGAACACATAGCCCCTGGCCTTGAGCTCGGCAATCGACTTCGGCGGAGACTTCGGCGCGACTGGGGCGACCGGCGTCGGCG
The DNA here is from genome assembly GCA_045536845.1 of Kiritimatiellia bacterium. Classification (GTDB taxonomy): domain Bacteria; phylum Verrucomicrobiota; class Kiritimatiellia; order RFP12; family UBA1067; genus UBA1067. The sequence continues at coordinate 25,244 of JAZSOG010000003.1, forward strand.
CGGGAACAAGCTTGGGCGGCGGCGGAGGAGGGTTCTTTGCCGAAATCTGCGCCTTCCCCGCGTCGGGTTTCGTCGTGTCGGGCTTCTTCGCGTCGCCGCGCAGCCACGCAAGGAGCCCTCCGCCTTCCTGCGCCTGCGTCTGATTAGGAGTCTTCGGGTAGGAGGACTTCATAGTGTCGACGTTTCCGTATAGGACGCGCCTCAGGTAGTCGTCTCCAACGACAAGCCGCTTCGCGCGCACGTCTGCATCGCTCGCCGGACGCCTCGCAAGCCCGAGCTGCGTGCGCACCGACGGCATCGCGAAGAGCATGCCGCAGCGCTTTCGCCCGCGGTGGTTCTTCTTCTGCCACTTGTTCGGCGCGCCATAGGCGACATGGCTGTGGCATACGACTCGCCCGTCGGGGATCTTGTACATCTTCTGCAGCTCCTTCACGAGATCGCGTATCGCGCGGATCTGCACCATGCCCATCGCCTTGTCGTGGTAGCCGACGCACTCTATGCCGACCGAGAACTCGTCAACATCCTCCTTGCCGTTCCACATCGAGCGACCGGCGTGGAACGCGACGCGGTCGCGGTCGATGATGCGGTAGACAGTGCCGACCTCGGTGACGCAGTAATGGGCCTCGCCGCGCTCGCAAAGCTTGTTGAGCGAACTCTTTGCCGGGGCCTCGGTCGTGTGCAGGACTATGAGTTCAGTGCTCTTTCGCACTCTCCGCTCGGCGTTTCGAGGGCTTCGATAGCGGTTGGAAAAGTCGATGGCAGGCGCGCCACTCGCCAAAAACGCCAGGAAGAGAAGCGCGAAGACCCTCATCCCATTCCACCTACAGCGTGACGCCGTCTTTGAAGATTGCGATGCCCTGGGCGCCGGAAAGCTCGTTCTTCGCCTTCTCGCCCGAGGCGACGGCGAGGACTTTCTTCGCGAACTCCTCAACATCGGGGTTCGACATGGCGTTCCAGTCGATCCAGTTGGGCTTGTTCGCGGCAAGCGTGTCGTTCGTCGCCACCTTCATCGTGGGAATGACGCACCCGAAGGGAGTGCCGCGCCCCGTCGTGAAAAGGATCAGGTGGCAGCCCGCCGCGGCAAGCACCGTAGACGCAACAAGGTCGTTCCCCGGTCCCGTCATGAGCGAAAGCCCGTGCGCCTTCACGCTCTCGCCGTACAGGAGCACGTCCTCGACCGGCGACGAGCCGCCCTTCTGGACGCAGCCAAGAGACTTGTCCTCGAGCGTCGTGATGCCGCCAGCCTTGTTGCCTGGGCTCGGGTTCTCGTAGCACACCTGGTTGTGCGAGGTGTAGTATTCCTTGAAGCCGTTGATCATCTCGACGCACTTGTCGAAGATCGCCCTCGTGCGGCAGCGCTTCATCAAAAGCGTCTCCGCGCCGAACATCTCCGGCACCTCGGTGAGCACCGTCGCGCCGCCGCGCGCGGCGAGCCAGTCAGAGAAACGCCCGACGAGTGGATTCGCGGTGAGACCGGAAAAACCATCCGACCCACCGCACTTCAAACCAACGACAAGCTCACGCACCGAGACTTCGACGCGTTCCTTCGGACGCGCCGCGTCAAGTTCCTTTATGAGCTCAAGCCCCCTCTCGTATTCATCACCCGGGTCCTGAGCCCTCATAAAGCGGATGTTGAGCGTCGAATAGTCGCCAAGTCGCGCCTTGAACGACTCAAGCGTGTTGTTCTCGCAGCCGAGAGAGACGACCAGGACTCCGCCCGCGTTCGGGTGGTGGCAGAACTGCGCAAGCATGTTCGCCGTCGTCTCGTGGTCCTTGCCCATCTGCGAGCAGCCGTAGGGGTGCGTCAGCGCAAGACCGCCGCATGACTGAGCGAGACGCTCGGCAAGGCGGTTCACGCAGCCGACGAGAGGAATCACCCAGATGTCGTTGCGAATGCCGACGCGACCGTCGGCATGTCGGTAGCCGAGGAAAGTCTCCTTCGGCTCGACAGTCTTCCAGCCGTTGATCGCGGCTTCGTCCGGCTCGTATTTGTATTCGAGGACTTCGCCGAGGCTCGTCTTCACGTTGTGGACGTGAACGTGCTCGCCCTTCGCGATGGGTCTCGTCGCATGGCCGATCGGCATACCATACTTGACGACGTTCTCGCCCTCGGCGATGTCGCGGATGGCGTACTTGTGCCCGTCCTCGCGAATCTCGACGTTGTCCTTCGGATTGATGATCATTGAGCCGCCCTCTCACTTTGCGTTTCGGGTATTATACCACATTCTCCCCATCCAAGGCGAGGAAGTCATGGCGCATCACTTGTAATCATTGATAGCGTAGCTTTAGGCTTGCCTAACAAGCAGGAATTTGAGATAATCGTTCCATGTCTATGTCAAAACCTAAGATTGTCATCTGCATGGGGAGTTCCTGCTTTGCGCGCGGGAATGAGAAGACCGTCGAGGCGTGCGAAAGCTTTCTCGCAGAGCGCGGGCTCAAGGACGAGGTAGACGTCGATCTCGGTGCGAGTCTCTGCACCGGGCACTGCGCGGAGGGTCCCGTCGTTGTCGTGGACGGAAAGGTCTACACCCACGTCGAACCGCTCGTCATGCGCGACATTCTCGAAAAACTCTTTCCGAAGAAGGGATAGTTCATGATCTCAAGTCCGGTATACACGACCGAAAACGAGTGCCAGGACTGCTACAAGTGCGTCCGGCACTGTCCCGTGAAGGCGATCAGGATCGTCGACGGCAAGGCGAGCGTCATCCCGGAGGCATGCGTCGCATGCGGCGAATGCGTGAAGGTATGCCCCGCGCACGCGAAGAAGATAAGGAGCGACCTTGCGCGTCTCAAAGAGCTCGTCGCCTCGGGCGTGAAGCTCTACGCATCCGTCGCGCCTAGCTTCGCCGGATACTTCAAGGGCGTCACGATCGGGCAAATCGCAGCCGCGCTCAAGGCCGCGGGCTTCGCGGGAGTGAGCGAAACGGCGCACGGCGCGGAGTCCGTGAGCGCGCACGTCTCAAAGCTCCTCGCCGAGACCAACTCGCCGCTCGTCATTTCGTCCGCCTGCCCTGCCGCGGTGGACATGGTGAGAAAATACTTGCCCGGATACGCGGAATTCATCTCTCCCCTTCCCTCTCCCGTGCGCGCACACTGCCGTCTCATCAAGGAGAAGTACGGCAACAACGCGAAGGTCGTGTTCTTCGGGCCGTGCGCCGCGAAGAAGAACGAGTCGGACGCTCATCCCGACGAGCTCGCACTCGCCGTCCTCTTCCCGGCGCTCGAGCAGTTCCTCTCAGAGCGCGGCATCACGTTCGGCGAAGAGGCCGAGCTCGCGCTTGGCCCTGCCGAGGAAGGACGCTTTTACTCCGTCGAAGGAGGAATGAACGACACGCTGCGCGACGGCAAGACAGACGTCAGATACATTTCCGTGTCGGGGCTTGAGGACTTCCGCAGGATGCTCGAGGACTTCGACCCCGCGGAGTTCAAGCTGCATTCCGAGAAGTTTCCGCGCAAGCTGTTCATCGAGGTGCTGGCGTGTCCTGGCGGATGCGTCAACGGGCCCGCCATGCCGCGCGGCGCGTCGGGTCTCGCGACGCTCTTCACGACAGACGCGACGGCTCCTATCCGCCCATCGTCCTCGCGCTGCTTCTCGCACTGCGGAACATCCGCCTACACAGCCGCCGCGGTCGTTGACGACGAACCGGACGAGGCCGCGATCGCGGGCGCTCTTGCGCGCGTCGGAAAGACGACGAAGGCCGACGAGATAAACTGCGGCGCATGCGGCTACAACTCGTGCCGAGAGTTCGCAAAGGCGCTCCTCGCCGGAAAGGCCGAGGAGGCGATGTGCCACATCTACCTCAAGAAGAACTTCCAGCGCACTTCAAACGCGCTTATCAAGTACATTCCCGCGGGCGTCGTCATGGTCGACGCGAAGGGACTCATTGTCGAATGCAACCGCCTCTTCGCCGAGATGGCGGGCGCGCTCGGGGAGTACGACGCGCTCGGCAATCTCGACGGCCTCGGCGTGGACGGCTTCATGCCCGACTTCACGGAACTCTTCGCGGGCGCGGTGGAGCACGGCAGCGAAATCGTCAAGTATCGCCAGCAGTGGAACGACCGCATCGTCACGATAAGCGTCTTCCCGATCAGCGTCGGCAAGTTCGCGGGCGCGGTGGTGCAGGACGTCACGAAGAACGAGGGTCGCCGCGAGGAGATCGCCGCGAAGGCGCGCGACGTCATCCGGAAGAACGTCTACACCGTCCAGCAGGTCGCGCGGCTCTTCGGCGAGCATATCGCCGAGACGGAGATCATGCTCAACGAGATCGCGGGAGCGTACGAATCCCAGACGGTCGGCAAGCGCCTCCGCCAGGGCGGAAGCGAGGAATACCTGAATGGCTGACGCGCTTCAGCATGGCTACGCCGCCGCGAGCGACCTCTTCATCGAGATGGAGGCCGCCCAGTATACGAAGACCGGGCAGGGCGCGTGCGGAGACGACGTCAGGTTCATGACCGTCGAGAAGGAAAACCGCCATCTCGTGGCGCTCTCCGACGGGCTCGGCAGCGGCGTCAAGGCGAACGTGCTCGCGACGATGACGACCTCCATGGCGATCAAGTTCCTCGAGTCGAACGTCCCGATGCTCGAGGCGGTCGAGATCATCATGGACTCGCTCCCGATCTGCGAGGTCAGGAAAATCGGCTACGCGACGTTTTCGCTCTTCGACTTCCGCCTCGGCGGAAAGGCGAGGATAAGCGAGATGGGCAACCCCGGCTACATCCACCTCAGGGGCACCGAGGAGATCGCGCCGCTCAAGGACGAGCAGGTCGCATCTTCGCACTGGCCAGACCGCGAGGTGAGGAAATGCGAGGCCGACTTCCGCGCGGGCGACCGCATCATCATGTGCTCGGACGGCGTAACGCAGTCGGGGCTTGGCGTGAGGAAGGACATGAAGTTCGGCTGGCGGCGCTCGGGCGTCCTCAAGTTCGCGCAGGGGAAGATCGCCTCCGACCCCGACATCTCTGCGCACGACTTAAGCGCCGCGATTGCGCGCGAGGCGCTCTTTCTGACGCCTGGCGGCTGCAAGGACGACATCAGCTGCGTCGTCTGCTATCTCCGGCATCCGCGCGTCATGCGGGTGCTCACCGGCCCGCCCTTCTACAAGGAGCACGACGCTGACTACGCGCGAAAGGCGACGCTCGGCTTCGACCACGTCGTGATCTGCGGCGGAACGACCGCGAACATCATGGAGCGCGAGCTCGGCGTGAAGGTGAAGGTGAAGCTTTCGGACATGAAGTCCTCTGGCGGGCTTCCGCCGGTCGGGACGATGGAAGGCGTCGGCATCGCGACCGAGGGCATCCTCACGCTCGGTCGCGTCCTCTCGGCGCTTGAGCAGATGCGTCCGCCGGAGCGCGAGCCCGCGGCCGCGCGCGCGATCCTCGAGCGCATGATGCGCCACGACAGAATCGAGTTCGTCATCGGCACGAAGGTGAACGAGTCGCACCAGGACCCGAACATACCGCAGGATCTGGAGCTCAGACGCAGCGTCGTCAAGCGAATCGCCGCCGCGCTCGAGAAGAACTACCGCAAGAAGGTCACTGTAGACTATTACTGACAGAAAAGGAGACAGACATGGAAAAAGTCAAAGTCGAAATATGCTGCGGAACGGCATGCTACCTGCTGGGGGCGGCAAACATGATGGACCTTGAAGACCAGCTTCCCGCGGAATGGCGCGGCAGGGTCGAGGTCGAGACCAAGACGTGCCTCGAGCTCTGCGAAAAGGAAAACCTCGGCGGCGCCCCGTACGTGCGCATAAACGATACGGAGATCATGTCGCAGGCCTCGCCCGAGAAACTGCTCGCCCGCATCGGCGAACTTCTGATGGGGGCCGCGTAAAATGCTGAACGGATCCACTTTCATCCGCCGCGAACTGATGATCCGCATCGTCCGCGCCTTCGATTCGGGATCTCTCGAATCGGAGATCGATCAGATTCCCGTCAAGCTGCGCCCAAAGAACGAGCGCGCCTCGCGGTGCTGCATCTACCACGACCGCGCAATACTCAAGTACCGCCTGATGGCCCTTCTCGGCATATCGGTCGAGGAAGAGACCGACGAGACGAAGCCGCTTTCCGCCTACTACGCCGAAAAGGCATGGTCGTCGCCCGACGGCGGAACGGCCAAGCCGAAGACTCCGCTAAGCGTCTGCGGCCCCGCCTGCAGCGGCTGCCCCGACGCGCAGGTCGTCTCCACGCAGAACTGCCGCGGATGCTTTGCGCGCCCCTGCGTGTACAACTGCCCGAAAAAGGCGATAGAGGTCGTCGACGGACATTCCGTGATCGACCAGAAGCTCTGCATAAAGTGCGGCAAGTGCATAGCGGCATGCCCTTACAACGCAATCGTCAAGACGACCGTGCCGTGCGAAGAGGCATGTCCCGTGGGCGCGATCAAGAAGAACTCTTTCGGCGTCGCCGAGATAGACTTCGAGAAGTGCATCTTCTGCGGCAAGTGCTTCAACGCCTGCCCGTTCGCCGCCGTGATGGAGCGCTCGCAGCTCGTTGACGTGCTTGCCGCGATGAAGCGCGGCGAGAAGCTCGTCGCGATGATCGCGCCGGCCGCCGAGAAGCAGTTCCCCGGCAAAATCGAGCAGCTGCTCGCCGCCTGCGCGAAGGCCGGCTTCAGCGACGTCATGGAGGTCGCGCTCGGCGCGGAGATGACGACCGCCCACGAGACGGCCGAGTTCATCGAGCGCATGGAGAAGGACCCCAAGACGTTCATGACGACGTCCTGCTGCCCGGCGTGGGTGAACCTCGTCTGGAAGCACCTTCCCGAGCTCGTCTACCACGTCTCGCTCACCCCGAGCCCGATGGTCTACGCCCGCGAGATCGCCAAGGCGAAGGACCCGAGCGCGAAGACGGTGTTCATCGGCCCCTGCGTCGCCAAGCGCAGCGAGGCGCGCCGCAAGGACGTCGACTACGTCCTCTCCTTCGAGGAGCTCGGCGCTATACTCGCCGGCCGCAAGATCGACGTCATCGCGTGCGAACCGTGGCCCGTGGAGCGCCCGGCCAATCCGACGGCGCGCAACTACGCGAAGAGCTGCGGCGTGACGGACGCGGTTCTCGCCGAGGCGACGGCGAAGATACCCGGCTTCAGGCTCGACTCCAAGCAGATAAACGGAATCGATAGGAAGACCTGCACGATGGTTAAGCTCCACGCATCGGGCAAAATCCCCGTCAACTTCCTGGAAGTGATGGCGTGTCCGGGCGGCTGCCAAAACGGCCCCTGCTCGCTCGTCAAATAAAAATCATGGCCGTTCCCGGATTTCGGGAACGGCCTTTGACTGCGTCTTCCGGGAAACCGCGTCAGGCGTTGAAGCCGAAGTAGCGGTTCGCGTTGTTGAACGAGATGTCCTCGACAATCCCGCCTAGCCACTTGAGGTCGTTCGGGATCTCGCCCTTCTCGACTTCCTCGCCAAGCTTCTGGCAGAGGAGACGGCGGAAGTACTCGTGACGCGTGTAGCTGAGGAACGAGCGCGAGTCGGTTAGCATTCCGATGAAATTGCCAAGGCAGCCAAGCGTCGAGAGGACGTCGAGCTGGCGGCGCATGCCGTCCTTCTGGTCAAGGAACCACCACGCCGCGCCAAGCTGGATCTTCCCGCGCGCAGGGGCCTTCTGGAAGCAGCCCATCAAGGTCGCGAGCATTTCGTTGTCCTTGGGGTTCAGCGAGTAGAGGATGCAGCGCGGGAGCGCGTCTTCGCGCTCGAGGCGGTCGAAGAGCTTCGCGAGGTTCTCGGTGACGGACCAGTCGCCGATGCAGTCGAAGCCGGTGTCGGGCCCGAGCTTCTCGAACATCGCCGTGTTGTTGTCCCTCAGGCAGTTGTAGTGGAGCTGCGTCGTCCAGTTCGACTTGGCGTCGGCCTTTAGCCCCTCGTAGAGCCACGCGCTCTTGAACTTGAGCGCCTCCGCCGCGGTGACCGACTTGCCCGCACGCGCCTTTTTGAAGATCGCCTTTAGCTCCGCCTCGGTGTAGGGCGCGGCGAATATCTCGGTTATGCCGTAGTCGGAAACGACGCACCCCGCCTTCTCGAAGAACGCATGCCTCTTCGCCATCGCGTCGCGGAAGTCGTCCATCGTCTTGACCGGCGACTTCGCGGCCGCGGCGAGCTTGTCCATCCACGCGTTCCACGCCTTGACGTTCTCGATCTTGGACGCCTTGTCGCTGCGCCACGCGGGGCGGATCTGCGTCCATAACGGCTTTTTCGCGATCGCGAGGTGGTGCTCCAGCGAATCGACCGGATCGTCGGTCGTGCACACGACCTTGACGTTGGACATCTTCATGAGTCCGCGCGCGGAAAAGACCTTCCCGGCGAGCTTCGCGTTGCACTTCTTCCAGATGCGCTCAGCGCTCTTCGCGTTCAGTATCTCCGTGACGCCGAAGTAGCGCGCGAGCTCGAGGTGCGACCAGTCGAAGAGCGGGTTGCGGACGAGGCGCTCCATCGTCTCGGCGAACTTCACGAACTTGTCGTGCCACGACGCGTCGCCAGTGCAGAAGCGCTCCTCGACTCCGTTGGAGCGCATCTGGCGCCACTTGTAGTGGTCGCCGCCGAGCCAGACCTGCGCGATGTCGGTCCAGCGCTTGTCCTCCGCGATCTCCACCGGCGGGAGATGGCAGTGGTAGTCGATGATGGGCATCTTCTCCGCATGGCGGTGGTAGAGCTCCTTAGCCGCCTTTGTCGTGAGAAGGAAGTCGTCGTTTATGAACGTCTTTTTCGAGGCCATTGACCTTGTCCTTTCGTGATGTCGCGGCAAAGCCCTCTTCGGGCGGGCCGCCCTGCTACTGAAGCTTCTTCTGCGCGTCGGCAATCGCCTTGCAGACGGCGCGGGAGGTGATGGTGGCGGACGTGATCGCCTCGATCTCGCCGCCGTCCTTCTTCACCTTGAGCGAAGAGCCGTCCTTGCCGGCGAACTGGTCGGCGAATTCGGGTGTCTTGAGCTTCATGCCGAGGCCGGGGGTCTCGGTAGCCTGAAGCACCTTGTAGGAAATGACTGTCTTCTTGTCCTTCTTGAAGCCGACCATGAGGACGATATCGCCGCCGTATCCTTCGTTAGAGCGGCCTTCGGCGGTGTACCCCTCCTCTCCGCAGAGGACGGCGAGTTTCGCGGCCTCCTTTGCCTTCTCGGCAGTCGCCTTGATCGGCTCGGCCGTGATGGAGTTGACGTACGCGAGCACCGCGGCGCATGCGCCGCTGATGATTGTGAGGCTGACCACGAGTCCAAGTATCTTCTTCATGCGTTGCTCCGTTGTGTAGTTGTAATTATACCATCTGACACCCCATCACCGCAAGACGGCGCGAAAGATTTTGCGGCCGAACTTAAGCCGCAGTCCGCCCCTTGCCCTGTGTGTGTTTGCCGTGTGCTGGTTTGCCTTCCAGTGTGCGGCTTTGTTTCGGGCAACCGTGCTCGCACCCCTGCTAGGGCATTGCCTTCGGCGACTCCGCTTCGCTTCGGGGGATACCGGCTGCGGCCCCGACCGTGACCGCGCGTGGCACCCTCGGGAACTGGGCTAACGTCGCATGCGTTCGTCTCCCGCTTCGCGGCTCGGCCTACAGCCTCGGTGGATATGGCGTCTCGCCGGCGCCATGGTCTCATATAAATAACTCCGCCGCAAATCTGACGCGCAAACCGGCAGCAACGCGCAAACAGGCCTTTTACAACTGTTCTGCGGGGTCTGTCCCCGGTTGTGTATGCCTTTCAACGAAGTCCACGCGGCCAGTCGGGGTCAGGAAGTAGGTGTCTGGGCCGGGCTTGGGGATGCCGTTAGGGAAGAGGATCTTCCAACTATTAGGATATTTGCTCCTCACAATACTCGAGGTTCCGTTGTCTCGAACAAACACCGCCGCCTTTTCGCAGATGCGGAAGCAAGTTCCGCCCCACTTCTTCGGACAAGTCAACTTCAAAGGCTGATTCTCGTCCTGTACACTCAGGAGTTCGCGAGGGTCGAGGTTCGCAGTAACAAAGACGGGAAACTGATCGTCTTCCGGCGGATTGACAGCGATGCACCAAGCATCCGCATTAGGGCATGGGCTCTTGTCCTCGCTTAATTTCGCCCATAGCGCATTGACGAACTGCGTTGAGTTAGAAAAAGAGGATGGGTCTATCCAGCCACTGCCAGATTCGCGATCCCGATAGTTCTGCTCCATTAGAATATATAAACCTCGGCCGCGCATACCCATCGCTTGAGATTGGGCGCGCGTTCTCCCACGTGTTGAACAAATGAAGATGTTTGGCGCGATAAAACCAGCACCAAGGAATAACACCAACAAAAGGCCCACGCCCAAACAGCCCAGCGAGTCTGGCAGGCCGTCTTTCGCTTTCGCCTTGAACCATCTCGTCGACACCGGCAGATTCAGCAAGACGATGGGGCCGGCAAAAAGCAACAGCGCAACCAGCCCAAACACCAACGCTCCAGAAGATACAGAATAACAGAGAATGCCGACTGCGACTATCAAACAAATGACCAGGACAATCGAATTCGGCATGACAAACCATACGCGACGTCCGCGCCGCAACGAAAGAACCATGCCGAAAGACATAGCGACAGGAAAACTTCCACCCAGCAAAATGACGAGCAGTGAAGTCAACACGCCATTGTTGTTACAGCATGCCGCCACCATGGCTCCCAATGTCCCAAGAATCGACAGCGTGACATACGCCCACCCGAGGGCTTCGACAATCTTGACTGGCAACGGTTTTTTCATTTCAGGAATAGTTTATCAAAAATCCGTGAGTAGCAGAGCGAGGAAATGATGAAATGCGATTATGGTGCGGACGAAATCTATGCGTCCCTTGCGTTCTTTGTGGCTATAAACGGTTCCGATAGGACCCCAGCTATCCTGCTCTACTTTGAATACGCCGCGACAATGAGGATCACGACAATCAGGGCAATATACACTAAACAGCCAATGTTAAACGACTTCTCCGCACTGGCTAAATGCTTTTTCGCCGACTCAATGTCACCTCGCTCCAATGCCTCGCGGGCAGCCTGTCTGTCGAGCATGGAGAACCAATTGCCGCCCCTGAACCAGAAATGTTCGGTGGCGCTTTGCTCTTCGATCTCAGCCTTGATCTTCATGCGCGCCAGTTCGCGCTCCAGCCTTTGGCAACGCTGCTCCAGCGTTTCTTCTTGTTCGCCCTCTGCCGCACCCCCAGAACCTTCTACTTCCGCCCCGCAAAAGGGACAGCGAAACCGCTCTTCGCCGTTGTCGTAGAGCTCTTTCCCGCAAGTTGGACAGTTCATGCTACCACTTCTTTCATAATCTTTTAAACCTGCATCCTTTAAATCTGTTCAGGATTAAATGGGGAGACACCCCTTTGCGTCCATTCCACCCAAATACTCGCCGCCAGTAGCGAAATCTTACACGAGACTTTCACGAAGCCATCCGATTCACGGCCGGAGCAGAAGCGCAGCGATGGCGGCGAGCCGCTCGCGCTTTGCGCGGGAGTAGTCGCCGCAGCGCGTCGTGAGGACAATTGCGTAGCGGCGGCGCTTCAGGTCGAAAAGGACCGTCTGTCCGCTCCATCCCGAATGGAAGAGCGCCGTGCCGAAAAGCGCGTCGGGGAGGTCGGCGGACGCCGTCTGCCAGCCGAACGACCGCGCGCCCTCGACGCGGTTCGTCGCCGACGGCGCAATCGCGGACATCTCCGCCGCGCCGAAAATCCGCACACCCCCGTCGGTGACGCCGCCGCGCAGGTAGGTGCGCAGAAGCCGCGCCAGGTCCTCCGTCGTGCTGAACATTCCTGCGTTCACGGTGCCGATGCCCGCGCCCCACAGCGGACGCGCCACGAAGTCGGAAATCTCGCCAGGACGCGGCGTGCCGATCGTCTGCGCCAGGCGATCGCGGGCGACGGACGGCAACGGCGCGCCGAGCGACGAATCCGCCATACCGGCAGGGAAGAAGATCTCGCGCCGCGCAAACTCGTCCACGCCGCAGCCGGCGATCTGCTCCAGCATCCGTCCGAGCAGCACGTAGTTGCGGCACGAATAGGCGACCGCGCCTTTCTTCGGCTCCGCAGGCGGCAGCGAAAGGATGTTGTCCAACATCTTCACCGGATCCTCGCTGAAATAGACGCGCTTCCCCGTTCCGTCGGCCTCGCCGAATCCGGAGAGGTGGTTCATGAGGTCGCGCACCGTGACGATGCGCGCGAGGGGCGCGCGGTAGGCGGAGAGGTAGTTCGTGAACGGCGCGTCGAAGTCGACAAGCCCCTTCGCGTGGGCGACGAGAAACGCCGTCGTGCCGGCCGCAGCCTTGGTGACACTCGCGATGTCGATCACCGTGCGCGGCGTCATCGGAATGGTATGCGCCGCGTCCGCCCAGCCCCAGAACCCCGAGACGGCGTCGCCGTCCAGTCCGCCCGCCATGACGGTCGCGCCGTGGATCACGCCGTCGCACATCTCCGCCTCGAAGATTCGCGCGCACTCTCCGAGCGCGGCAGAACTGGCAGCCGCAACGAGATTAGAACTCGCAGCGGAACTGGCAGGTGCAGTGGATGCGGCAACCGCGGCGGAATCGGCGACAGCCACCGCCACAGTCAACGCGGCGATACCGCTCAAAAGCATCTTGCGTGTCGTTTTCATGGAATTGCCAATTAAACCCATTTTCAGGTCATTTCCAGACCAAGATCGGGTTGCTTTGCAACGCATTATACCATAGTTCCCCCCGCCGGGAAAAGTGCCGCAATTGAATTTGAGAATTCAGTGCGGAAAATTCTCAAGGACAGAAAGATTATCGAAATCTCCTGTTTCCGGACGAAAATCACCACCCTAAATGGGGTCTCTCCCCGGAAAATCCAAGGCACAATGTGCATTGCCCTTAGACTGCCACTATGCTATAATGCCGCGCATGACATTCATATGCCCCTATTGCCGCGCCGAGACCAAAGATAATATTGCAATCTCTCAACGTGGTTATCATGGATTCGGGCGGGCAAAGTGTTCAGCTTGCGGTCGGGAGTTTCTTTACATGCCGATGTCCATGAAAATGGAAGACAAGCCCACATGGGAACAACTTAGGTTGGAAGCCTACTCTGAACACCTAAAGGTAGGCGTGGTAATCCTTATCTCTGTCATTCTCATATTCTTGTCATTTATCGCCATCGCTTACTTGATCACTTGATCCTTGCGGAATCTCGTTGATTCCAGCACGCCCTTCATCTCCTTTGCATCGGGAGTGGGGAAATAGCCGCTAAGCACGACTGCCTTACCTGTGTCGGAATCGAACAAAACCGCAAAATGCCTATAAAACGCCGATTCGTAATTGACGACGCAATAATAGCACTTGTTTCCGTTGACCATTGCCAACTCGTCCAAAACCGTTTGACGCTTCAGCTTGTCGAAATCTTCGTCGGCGAACGATTCCACAGTCGCCTCGAAGTTCTCCTTTGTGTCATTGAAATCCAGAATGCTGAAAAGCTCAATGGAAGAGTCTTTTCCGTCCATCATGATGCAGACGACGGCCTCGCCTAACGATTTGACGCAGGACGACCACCCCTCAGGAGGCCTGAACACCACATGCCCTTCTGTCAGCTCACCTTCCGGCAATTCGGATTGCCGAATCTCGACATTTCCATTGTAACCAAGGACCACTTGGAAACTTCCAACCACAACCCAGACAAAAGGCAAGAGGACAATAAGCGCTGCCGCAGCCCAGGTTCCGAGTCCCGCATGGCGATATTGCCGCGGAATCACCCGTGAGACCTGTTTCGAAACACGAAAGTAAACAAGCCAGACAATCGACAAGAACACAGTTCCAACCGCCTGTCCATACTCCCTCGCCGACATTTCATCCTGCATCAGCGACAATGACAAAACGCCACCGAGCAGGCAATAGACCAGGAAAAACCTCGCCCAGAAAACGGCCGACGACCATCGCCTGTGGAGCGCGGCAAAAGTCCAGATTGCCACAACAAGCAAGCCGAGCACCGTTACGATCCCTGTCGTCGCAAGGATGATGCTGCCATAGCACTCGGCAGGGTCCACCATGACTACCGTCTCGTCAAGACTCCACAACGGCGAGAGCAGCAATCCAAGCATGAAAAGTGCGAGCCACCCGCGAATCCGCGTGTTGCTTCTAAGCCATTCAGCCGTGACTGGCGTGTCGGCATTTGCCTCGTGAAGATCGTCCATAACGGTTCCGTGGTGTTCCCGACTGCTTATAACGGTTTTGCTGAGCCCAGCTGTTTTGCCTCGATATGACATAGGGTGCGATTTCGCTTCCATGCCGCTTCAAAAAGCGCCGTCTCACACGGAAGTCCCGAAAAGATGAACACATTGGCGGACGCGACCGTCTCGACATCCCATTCATTGAACGAATATCCAACGCCGTCCTCGTCGCGGACAAGCAAGGACCGCCGCTCGACCGCGAACCGTCCGGCCCTGCTCGGTACGCCCTGCAGAGCGGACGGCACCAACGAAACAGCGCGCACCTTCGCCTCCGCGAGCGGCCTTGTGCGACGATAGGCCACTTCGCTTGGCGCCACGTCCACGTAGATTACGCATCCCTTCGGCAGACAGCTCTCTTCCGGCAACCTGCCCCACTCTTTGCCGTCCGGCATTGGCGGAATTCCCCCTTCAAAAGCCACGCCTGATAGATGCCGTAACCCAGCGAAAGAGTTCTGATAGAGATTTGTCACGCTCGCAGGAATAGTGAGCGCAACAATTCCCCAGCATTCTGCAAATGCATCCGAAGCAATGCGTCTGACATCGCCCGGCACTGTCACGCAAAACGACTTGGTTGCCTTTGGCCAGACAATAAGAGAACTTCCGTCCTTGCTGTAAAGCGCCCCATCCCTGGATTTGTAGTTCTCGTTATCCTCATGAACATCGATTCGCTCCAATTTCCTTAAGTTTGCGAAGGCATCCGGGTATATGCCGCACACCTCTGCCGGAATAGAGACAGAAACAAGATTTGTGCAACCCCTGAAGACGCGCGATCCAACCATGTAGACGCGCATTCCATTCACCTTGCCGGGCAGTGCGATATTTTCAAGTCGAGACGCGTCCTTGCTGACTACGGCTGGCCGCCTCACTCCCAACTCAACCATCTTTTCGCCTTCTTCGTCCGAAATTTCATCATAGCGCCACACCATGCCGGTTGTCTCGTCTTTCCAAACATCTTTGTCGCAAATATATTCATCGCTATCGGGCACCGCCTTCTGGCAACGGCGCACCTTCATCTCAGCATCCATCTCGGCATCGTTCTTCGCCTTCCGCTCCTTCCATAATTTCTCGATTTTCTCCAACAGGTTCTTGCGTTTCTCGGCATCTGGTTCTTTCTCCGCCTTTTCCCATGCCGCATCATAAAGCGTGCCGATGCCAAACTTTACCGTGCCAATGCTCCCTCCGATCCTTTTGAATGCCGAGAGAAGCTTTCGGTAGTACCGGAGCGGCGCGTCGTTCGAGCCGCCGCAACGCTTGACGAGATTTGTGCCGCTCCAGAGCTCCAGTTGCCAAAGCCCTCCGTCGCAGACGTCTGGTTCGTCATACCGATCCTGCCACACTCCGATGTCCGCGGCCGACAGATCCTTCAGAATCTCGAGCCAATCCTCGTCTTCAATAATTCGCAAATTTCCATTGTCGTCATGCCCCATCCGCCGGACATCGAATCTTCGTTCGCCGTGCAACGCAGGGATTCCATCCTTTTCAAGGTTTCTGCTATTGTACAAAGAGAACTCAACTCGCCGAATCGGAAACTCGATCGTGACAGTTCCAACAGGGCCTTTCAGGGCGCCCCATTCTCGATAGCGAAGCTCCGTGACATTGTTTGTGGAGAAGAACTCGGGTAACACAAACGCCGAAGCGCTCGCGCCAAAGGCAAAAGACAAAAAGGCGAGAATGAGAAGCGAAGCAATCAGGCTTTTCATGTGTGGGATATATTATAGCGCAACTGCCACGATGGAATCAACCACGCGTCAAATCCGCCGCGCAAACAGGCTTTTTACAACGGTTCCGTGGGGGCTGTCCCCGACTGTTCCGGCGTACTTTCCGCAGAACCGCGCCGCGACACATAAAACTGGCGATTTCTGTACTCTCGCCGCGTTATACTTACCTCGTCACCGGTGCCACAATGCGTTTCAGAACTCCCCGCGCAACTCGCAATAACGAAATCGAACGCGTCAGATTTTCCCTTCACAACCAGAAATGTCGCGGTCTCATCATTGTCATCCCAGCAGAATGTAGCCCCATAGACTCTTTCCATTTCAGCCGCAATCTCCATCGCCCATTTCTTCTCTAACGGAAAGTCAAACACCACCCCGTCATCCTCTCGCAAGAACTCCAGACTGTCAACCGGTCCATCGTACGTCCCGTCACCGATTCGCTCAACCTCGTCACAGCCTATAAGCTTGACGGTCGTGAACCCATGGAACGGCCGCCCAAGTCCAACGGCGATTTCGCAGTGTGAGACCCACACGCAATCCGACATGCCGATAACTTCACAGAGAGAACACAGTTCTTTGTCATAGACAATCGAACTATCCATGTCAAGCCCCAGGAAGGACAACCCCTTCGACTTCTCTCCACCTGCAGCAAAGACGATGTTTGTCAGACCAAAGCAGACAACTTCATTGCACCTGTCTCCATCGCAAAAGCCCTCAATCAAATCTCCATAGAGCAGCGACCAAATGCGCGGGAAATGACGAAGGACGGCATCGCGATCCGCAGACCTTATGCCTGTACGCCGAAGCTCGACAATGCGGACGTTCGGGAAAAGGCCGAAGTCGTCAAGCGATGCAATCGGGCAAAAGTCGATGCTTATCTTCTTCAACGGGCACTTCTCAAGCCCCTTTACCTCATGCACAAGACACGAATTGAGTTTCAACTCCTTAATCGGAAGTCCATTGAGAACAGACAGGTCAAGCGGACGAAACTCGCAAAAGGCAATCTCAAGGTTTTCAAGCGACTTGCACTCGCGGAGCACACCAAGATTACCCAATTCGTACCCGCCATTAAGGACAAGGCGCTTCAGCTTCTTCATGGCACGAATGTCATCCTCGTCGATGTATTGATCCTTTCGAAATATGGTGTCCATCTCCAGCTCTTCAAGATTGACGAGATTTGTAAAGCATCCACAGTAATCACCTTCTGGGGAATGCGACATATCGAGCGAAACAAGACTGGTCGGTAGTTTTTCTATTGCCCGAAAGTCTTTCCACGCACTGAAAGATTTTAGCGATTTCAGCAAGGCGAGACTGTCCTCGTCAGCGAGCGAGACGCTCGACTCAAAGTAGTAGCGGCCGTCCAACCGCTCCAGCGGCAGGTGCGCAATCTTGCGGAAAGAGCCAATATGCAAATTGCCGCCGAGACAGAGTTCCGTCATGTTTGTCTGAGACGAAAGGAAGGACAAATCGAGCGGGACTTTGCTTTCTGCGTGAACCCCGAGCGAGAGATCCTTGAGCCGCGTCATTTTCGAGATGCGCTCCAGGACATTCGTAAACTCGGCGCGCGAGACTTTCTCCCAATATGGGTTTGCATTGGTTGGAAACGCTCCCGCCGCATCAGGAAGCACCAGATCCAGCGAAAGGCGCTTCTGATCCAACGCAAACGCGGTGTCATCAGCCATAGTCGGCACAACCACCATAGCAGCAACAAGACAGATCGCGCTCTTCAACAATCTCTCGCGCAGTTTCATCATGAACCATATTATATCACAACTCCCCCAAAACAGCGCGAGGCGGCTTTCTGGCGGACAAGGCTAAGCGAGTCGATGGAACATCGGCGAGCGCAGAAACTACGAAGAAAAACGCGCCTTATGGAAGGTCGGGCTAAGGCGACGCGTGTGAAGGAGCCATGCGCGGGAGCGGTGGGGGTGTTTCGGCGGCATGCGAAGCGACGGCGAAAAAGACGGAAGCGACCCGATTTTGACGCGCCGCCATTTTGCCGAGAGGCTTGACGGCACGGGCAAAATGTAAAAGGCCGCAAAATCGATGTCGCCACCGGCTTTTTCGCCGGAGCTTTGCCGCGTATTCGCGGCAAAGCTAGCGAGCCCTAAGCCGAAACACTCCCCTCCGCGTCCGCGCCACCGCGCGATGTCAGGTACCCGCACGCAGACAAAGCACTCAATCAGAGACAGAAGAAGTCGCTGGTGCGGCTGAGAAGTTCGTCTTGCGAGGCGACGGTGTGAACAGAGGCGGGGATCGACTTGCGAAACACCGCGCCGTAGTTCTTCGTGACGAGCCGAGGATCAGTGACGACGACGACTCCACGGTCGCGCTTCGTGCGGATGAGCCGCCCGAACCCCTGGCGGAAGCGTATCACCGCCTCAGGCAGCGTGTAGTCGCGGAAGGAGCTGCCGCCCTCTCGCTCGACCCGCTCGCCCCTCGCCTCCACTATCGGGTCGCCCACCTGCGCGAACGGAAGACGCGCGATGACGACGCACGAAAGCGCCTCTCCCGCAACATCGACGCCCTCCCAGAACGACTGAGCGCCGAAAAGAACAATATTGGAATCCGCCTTTAGCGCCTGCGTCATCGACTCGCGGGAAAGCCCCTCGCCCTGCACGAGCAGGCGTATGCCGGACTCCGCGAGCGAAATCGCCGCGTTGTCCGCGACGGCCTTCATCATCTCGTAGCTCGTGAAAAGGACGAGCGCGCGCCCGTTCGTCGCGGAGAAGAGATCCTTGAGAAGCGCGGCGAGCGCCGCAGAATATCCGACGGAATCCGCAGATGGATCGGGCAGGCAGTCTGGCGCCAACACAAGGCACTGCCTGAAGTAGTCGAACGGCGAAGTCGCCGTGAGGCAACGGAACCGCGATTCAGTCGGCGGCACATTTGCCGCGTCGCAGAAGCCGAGGCGCCGGCACATGTACTTGAAGTCATTGCCGACGCGCAGCGTCGCAGACGAGAGGACGACAGAATCCTTTAGGTCGTAAAGCATCTTCCTGAGAGCATCCGCGACCGAAAGCGGCGCGGCGACAAGCCGCACATAGCGACGACGCTTCTCGAGCCGCATACGCTCCGCCCAGCAGACATGCGCGTCGTCCGCGCCCTTTAGGACGAAGTCGACCTCGTTCGCAAAAGCGACGAAGCTCTCTGCGATGCCGCCTACCTGCGTTGCAAGGTCGGCGCAGAAATTAAGCTCTCCGGGCGCGGCGGAATTCTCGAGCGTGTCGCCGAGATCGTGGAGAAGCGTAACCATCTGCGCGACAGCGTCGTCGAAGCGAAGGTGCGCGTCCTTCACGTCAATAGGCCCCTTGTAGCGGACGATGTCGCGCGTGTGGTCGGCGAGCACTTGGCGTCCAGCAAGTTCGAGAATCTCGTCCGCCGCGTCGACGATGCGCACCACGAGACTCGTAGCATCGGCGAGAAGCCGACGGACGTGCTCGCCGACGTCAGTTCCCGCAAGCACGCCCTTCGCAAGCTGGCGCTCTACCGACGCGAGTATTCCGCCCGCGCGGCCATGCCGCCCCTTGCCGCGACGAATGAGTCGATTGAGGAGACGCGTCAGCTCCGGCATCGAGAACTCGCTGCTCAAGGCGTCGGTCGCTATGTCCTCGAGGTTGTGCGCCTCGTCGAGCACGAGACGCCCGTAGGCGGGGAGAATGGCGGCGTTGCCGCCAGCCGCTTCCGCAAGAACGAGCGAGTGGTTGACGATTATGAGATCTGCTTCCGCAGCCTTCTTTCGCGCGCGATAAACGAAGCAGCGCGAGTAGAACGGGCAGTGCCTCCCGCTGCACTCCTCGCCAGGGCAGACAAGCAAGTTGCGCTGAAGACCCTCGTACTGGTCGAGATCGCCGTCGGGCGTCGACTTGAGCCAGTCGATGAAGTGAGGCATCTCGTCCTGTTCCTCCTTCGACATCGTCCAGAACCCTGGCGCGAAGAAATCACCCACGGCGCGAAGGCAGAGATAGTTCGCGCGTCCCTTCAAAAGTGCGACCTTGAACTTCGCCGCGCCGTCACCGAGGATTTCAAGCGCGCGCGGAATGTCAGAGCCGATCAGCTGGCTCTGCAAGTTGCGAGTAGCCGTAGAGACGACGACTGGCGTATCGTTCGTCGCGGCCCAGAGGATCGATGGGACGAGATAGGCGAGCGACTTCCCGACGCCTGTCCCCGCCTCTATCATCAGGTGCTCGCGCGAGTTGAACGCGCGGACGATTGCTGAGAGCATGTCGATCTGCCCAGGGCGTTCCTCGTAGCCGTCCATTCGGCCAAGCGTTCCGCCGCGCCTCAGGTGCATCGCGGCAGATTCGCAGTCGATGCGCGAGCAGTCCTCGTGCGTAGGAAGCGCACGCACGCGCGTCACCCTGTCCATTTCGGGAAGGAAGTCCGCCCAATTAGGGTCATCGATGAACTCTGCCGGCGTCATGTGCGGATGAAGATGTGCGAGGGTTTTGCGGACGCTGATGCCAAAAGACCGCGCGCGGAAAGAACGCGCCTTGCCTGGCGCGCGACGGCGTCCGAGGGATCTATCACCTCGGCGCGTCCGTCGCAGATTTTCTCGATGAGCGGCTTCAGGTGCGGGAAATGCGTGCAACCAAGGACGATCTTGTCGCAACCGGCCTTTAAAAGCGGCTCGATTCTAGCGCGAACGACGCGCTCTGCAGCCGCACCAGAAATCTCCTTGCGCTCGACTAGCTCAACAAACTCGTCGGCGACGGTGGCGATCACCGTGACGTCCTTGGCGAACTTCGCCTTCGTCTCGTTGTAGAGACGCCCGCCGAAAGTGCCCGCCGTCGCGAGGACTCCGACGACGCCTGTCTTCGAGCGAAGCGCGGCCGGCTTCACCGCCGGCTCGATGCCGATAAACGGCACCTCTGGATGGCGCTCGCGAAGGAAGTCTATCGCAGCGGCCGTCGCAGTATTGCAGGCGACGACTACCATCTTGCAGCCACGCCTAAGAAGCCGCCGAGTGTTCGACTCTGCAAGCTTGACTATCTCCGCCGCGGGCTTGTTCCCGTAAGGGCAGTTCTTTGAGTCCGCGATGTATATCGTCGACTCGTGCGGGCAGAGCGCCTTAAAGGCGTCGAGAATGCAAAGCCCCCCGAGCCCTGAATCGAAGAAACCGACGGCTCCGCCCTTCGCCGCCATCTCACTTCACCGCTTCGACGAGCCAGTGCGGCATCGGCGGCGGAACAGGACGCGTCTCGCCGGGAGTGAAGCCCGCCTCGCGCATCCAGCCCTTGAGTTCCTCATCGGAAAACACCCAGCCGTTCTCGGTCGTAAGCGCCATGTTTACAGCGAAGAGAGCGGAAAACTTTGGCGCGGTGTGCGTCGCGTCGGTCATCATGTCGAGGACGAAGAGCCGCCCGCCCGGCTTGAGAGCCCTGTTCGCGCGCTTCAAGATGTCGACTATCTGCTCCGGCGACTCCTGGTGGAGAGCGCCGAAGATCGTCACGACATCGTACGCCTCGGCCTCGTATTCGTCCGTATGGTAGTCACCTGCGCGACACTCGACGCGACTCGATAGGCCGAACTTCTCGACATAGCCCTTCGCCTCCGCAGCAATCGCCTTTAGGTCTACAGTCACGCATGACGCGGACGGATTCGCCTGGCACATGAGAATCGCATACGCGCCAGGTCCTCCCGCGAGATCGAGGATCTTCCCCGAAAGCCCGCCAAGCATCGGGACGATGCCCTTGCCAATTCCCATAGCACGGCCGAACATCGACGCGGCAAACGCCTTCGTACGCGCCGCGTCCTCGCCGAGATGTATCTCGGGCTTCTCAACGGGACGGCCGGTCTCGGCAAGTTCCGCGAGCTTCCCCCACGCGGGATACACGTCGCGGTTGTAGCGTATCGCCTTCGTGAGATCGGCGGGAGCTCCCGGTATCAGCGCCATCTTGCCGGCTGGGGTGTTGAAGTATTTCCCATCGCGCTTTTCGAGAAGCCCCTCGGCGACGCAGGCGTCCGCGAGAAGCCGCATGCCGCGGCGCCCGGTGTCAAGCGTTCCCGCCTCGACCTTCTCGAATACGCCACAGTCAATGGCGGCGAAGAGGACGGCGCTGCCGTAGTAGGCGCTCGAGAGATCGACGATTTCCTGTACAGATTTCATGTCAGCGGTTCCCTCCCCTTCCGCCTGGGCCGCCGTGCCCGCCGCGCCCACCGCGCCTGCCGCCGCCCCCAGGTCCGCCCCAGTTCCAGCCGGAGTCGGTCGCCTCGTAGATGCCCTTTACTGTCTCGGCGATTTCCTTCGCGTCTTCGCCCACGAAACCAAGCGTCTCGGCCGTCTGAACAAGAAGATTCTCGCGTTCAAGACGGTTCAATTCGCGAATCCTCTCGTCCGTCTCGCGCATCTCCCCGAACAAGGCACGGCGATCGTCCTCGCTCATATCCATGATGCCGTGCATCTTGCTCTCGATCTCCTCACGACGCGCAATCATGTCCTGAAGATCTTCGTGCGTCTTGCGGGCTCCGGGCGACATCTTCGAGGTGTCGACCGACGAGAGGAAGTCGATCTTCGACTGCGCGCGCTCGAGGCGGCGCTGGCGGAACTGCGCCATGCCGTTCGTTATCTGTGCATAGCGGGCGGGATCCTCTGTCTTGAGGCGCTCCATCTCGGCGCGAGGGTCAAACCGCGGCCTCTCGCGCCTTTCGGTCTCCTCCTCTTTCATCTTCTCGACCTCGACGCCTTGCTTCGCGAGCATGTCCTCGAGTTCCTTGATGCGCGCGCGAAGAGCGCGGTTCGCCGCACGTTCGCCGCGATACTCGGGCTGCTTGACTTGTTCGGGCTCCGCCTTCTGCTCCGGTTCCGGAGCCGGAGCTGGCGATGACGCCGGGCCGAGACAATAGCCAAGGGCCGCGCCCACGAGAAGCGAAATTACGACTGGCGAGAAGTTTCTCAGTTTCATTTTATTTTACTCCGTATTGTGCAACGGCGCATTTGCGTCCGTGCGTGCCCTTGACTATCCCCCTGTTGAAAAAGAAAAGCTCTTTCGGGTCGAAGCCCGGCTTGTTGTGGATGTCGACGTGCGACGCGAAGTCCGGCGCCTCGCGCCTGTCGGTCCACCAGGCGTAGTCGCACCACGACCCTTCCCTGGCGAGAAGGACGGTGCAGTCGCCAACCGCAGCACGACACGCCTCGTCAGGAAGCTCGTAGTCGCCCGTCGCGAGCAAAAGCTCCACGGCCTTTGCCCTCTCATCGCCGTAGACTACGCAGAACTCGTGGTCGCACATCGCGAACGCCGTGGACTGGTAGAAGTCGGGATACGACATCCCGGCGACGGTGCGCGTCTTGAAAAGATCGTTGCGGCGAAGGACGACATTCGGGCGGACCGGCTCGGCCGTCACCTCGGTTATCTCGTAGTCTCCGACCACCTTGAGCTCGCATCCGCGGCGCATGCAGATGTCCGCGACACGCTCAAGCTGACGGCGGAACTCCTTCAGCGCCGATTTCGCGGCAGGCGAATCAGGTCCCTTCGCCTGCGCCGCGTAGTCGAGCGTCGGGAGATACAGATACGCCTCGTCGACATCGTGCACATCGGTCATCGCCTCGAACCAGCTCACGCACTTCCTGCCGACCTTCGGCGACGCGAGCGGCCCCCAGTAGCGCCAAAGAGGGAACTTGCCGCAAAGCTTCTCGAGGATGGGCGCCATTCCCGTCGGTTTCGTGTAGCAGCTCATCACCATGCCGCCGCCGTGCTTGTGGATTGGAGCGGGCGAGATGATTACATCGACCTCCTCGCCGAGCGACTGCTGGAAGAAAAACATGCCGACAGTGCCGCCCTCTGCGCGACGGTCGACCCAAACGCGGCGCCCCTTCACGATGCGCGAGCTCTGCTCCCAGAAGAGCGGCTTTTTCAAGTCCTCCGACCACCAGCCGTTGGAGACCATGCCGTGCTCGGCAGGGGAGAGCCCTGTCCTGAGCGATGCCTGGGCGACGCATGTTACGGCGGGGAACACGCTCGGCGCGGAGCAGAACTTGAGCCCCGCCATCTCGAGCATTCCGTTGCGCTCGAGAAGATTGTAGCCAAGCCCGGCCGCGACAACTGTCAGAGTCTTCATTGGGAGATTTAATTATACCACAACCATCCCCGCCGACTCAATAGCGGGAAATGTCAGACAAGTCTTGGATAATGGGACCGTCGAATACAAGCGTACCGAACGCGCTTTCGTTCGCATAGGGCCGCTTCGGGTCGCCCGTCCAGTAAAGCGTGTGATCGCGCCTGCCACCGGCGTCGTCGTCCTGAACGCCGATGTTGAAACCCATGCGGTCCGGGCGGTTTGTCCGTCCCATCGCCGCCCATGAGAAGCAAAAGCTGTATATATGCGCCTTGGAGCCTTCCGGCCAGAAGCCCGCCGGGCAGCCGGAATATCCGAGCAGGACTTCGCGAAGGTCGTCGACTATTTTCTTGTCGCGAACGACCGTGCCGCCCCAAAGGGCATTGGTCGCGCACCCGAGCACAACCTTGTTCGCATCATAATCGCGGCAGTATGAATTCGGGTAGCCCGAGTAGTCGCTGTTCGCAGCACCGTTCGCGACAAGCGCAAACTCGCCGCCGTGCTTGAGATGAACGCCTCCGTCGGCGCGGCTGTATGGGAGTCGCGCGTACTCGCCGTCAAGAAAGACTTCGACCGCGTCATCGTCCCACGCGGGGCAGGACGTAGCGTCCGGCTTGCACGAGTCTGTCGAGACGTCGTCGTCAATTGTCAAGACTAAGACAATCAGAGCGTCGTCGTGCCAGCAGCAGGCGAACGCATAGCAGAGATCGCCCATCCCGGACGGCGCGGTCGTCTCGGCGTCAACGACGCCGTTCGCGGGCGTGACGAACGTCCACGCCAATTGATCGCCCTTAATCTCGCCCGATTCCATATAAGTGGCGTGGACGACCGGCGCGGAGGTCGCGCAGCCGGCGACAAAGGCAAGGGCCGACACAGCGACGAGAGCTGAAAGTACGTCGCGGACCCACAGAATCCCGAAATGACTGCAACTGTTCTTCTTCATGTTCACGCGCTCCTTCCGCGGCACTTTTGCCGCGACAAGTGTATTATATCCAAACCACCGCATGCGAATCAACGGCAAAGAACGCGTCTTCCCACGGCCGATCATGGGGATCCCTGCACTTGCATCTGCACCCAGCCGTAGGCGCCGATTGCATCGGCGACGGCGGCAAGGTAGTTCGCCTCGTCGTCCGTCACCTTGCCGTCCTGCGCAATCGTCTCCTTCAGCCCGGTAAGAAGTCCGCGCTTCGCAAGCGGGGGCAGATGCATGAGCGAATCGAGCGCCGCAATAATCTCAGTCGCATCGTCGTAGGGCTCGGGCATCGGCGGCAAAGCGGGTCCAAAGAGCGAAAGTTTCCGCCCTGCCGCCACATAGCCACCCTCGGGGTCGCCGCCAAACGACGCTACCGTTGCTATCACGCGCGCGGCGACGGGAAGAAGAGTCTTCGCAGGCACCATCTTCGGGATGCGTCCGTCCGAGAGAAGCCGACGCCTGACGGACGCCATGACCATCATCTCGAAGGAATCGTACATTCCGTCCTCCTGGACGACGCGCTCCGCCTCCTCCGCCCAGTGGCGACGCTGAGATATCGACGCACCGTCCCGAAGCGTGTTGACGCACCTGAGCGCGAGCGTACGCCGCTCGGACGCGGAAAGCGGGCCGGTCCATCCCTCCGGCGCTTGGCCGCGCAGAAGCGCAATGAGCATCCCGCCGGCTTTCGCCGGACTCCGCGCTGACGCGAGCACGGCGGGCTGCACCTTCGCATCCGCGAGCGACGCGACCGCCGCCTTGAGCCCCCTCGCGCGGGAGACGCTCTTCGCGAAATTCTCGTTCGCCGCCTTGGCCATCGCACGGCGGCGCTCCTTGACCGCATTGATGCGCGACTTCACCGATTCGTCCGCGGCAGTCTCGCCGCGCGGCGAGAGACGGCGGATGCGCTCCTTGACCGGCGGATGGGTCTCAAAGAGGGAGTCGCCTGTCGACGCGAAGAGCATGTGCGAGACATCGCCCTTCCACGCGCCGAATGCACGGCCGCCGCCAACTACATCCGCAAGGTACGTGAACCTGAGCGCATTCGCAAGCCCCTCAGGATTTCTGGTGAACTGCGCCGACGCGGCGTCCGCAAGGAACTCGCGCTCGCGCGATACAGCACACTGGACAAGCCGCGCGAAGAAGGTGCCGATCGATCCGACAAGCCACAGCGCGATGCCGGTGAGGACATAGATGACGAGGAGCGGCAGCGGACCGCCGCCCTTGCCCTTGCTTTTGCCGCGCGGAACCACAATGACGCAAGAGCCGTCTTCTCCGTCTCCACCAAGCAACGACAGCATGCCCTTCCCAAAACGCGAGACGGAGGAAATGCCAGCGACAAGCGCAGTGAGACGAAAGTTAAGCCGCATGTCGCCGTTCAGGATGTGGCTGAACTCGTGCGCGACAACACCCTGCAGCTCATCGCGCGTAAGCCACTCAAGCGCACCGCGAGTCACGCATACGGCCGCAGAAGAAGGGTCTGTCCCCGCCGCAAGCGCGTTGACTCCGCCTTCTCCCTCAAGAACCCATACGGTCGGCATGTCGAGTCCGGACGCGATGGACATCTCCTCGCAGACATTGAGAAAACGGTCTCGCGCAAGGTCGGCTTCGGCGTCAGACGAAACCTTGCCGCGCCTCAGGCGCGTCGCGCCGATTGACTTCATCAACATGTCGCCTGAAGAAAGTCCAAAGAACTTCGAAAGCGTCGCAATGGCGATGAGCAGGAAGGAAAAGACGAAGCAGGCAGCGCCGACTTGCGGATATGCGCGGCAGAACGCGGCAATGCCGGCCTCGGTTGCATCGCACGCCAAGTCGGCATCACCGAAATACAGCCAGACGCCCCAGCAGGCGAGCAAAAAGACAAGGCCCGTTGCCACGGCTGTCGCGATTATCGCAACAGCTGCGAGCGAGACAAGGCGGAATGTTCTGGTGCGCGCCGCCTGCTGGAGCGCGAATGGGTCCATCTCAGAACTTCACCTGCGGCGCCTCGCGCTGCGCGGCGGAGTCGGTCGACTCAAGGAGCGCTGCGGGCGCGAAGTTGAAGATTCCCGCGACGATCGACGACGGGAACAGCTCGCGCTTCGTGTTGTATTCCGTGACGGAGTCGTTGTACGCCTGGCGCGCGAAGGCGATGCGGTTTTCGGTGGAGGTAAGCTCCTCCATGACGCGCGCCATCTGCTTGTCCGCCTTGAGATCGGGATAGCGCTCGACGACGACCATGAGGCGCGAGAGGACGCCGGCGAGTCCGGACTCTGCGGCGGAGAACGCCTTGACTGCCGCGGGATCGCCCGGCGCGGCGGCGAGGGCCTTCGCGGCGCCCGCGGCCTGGTTGCGCGCCTCGATGACGGCAGTCAGCGTCTCGCGCTCGTGCTTGAGGTAGCCCTTCGCGGTCTCGACGAGGTTGGGGATGAGGTCGTAGCGGCGGCGAAGCTGCACGTCGATCTGGGCAAACGCGTTCTTGAACCTGTTCTTGAGGACGACGAGCCCGTTGTACAGCCCGACCACCCACGCGATGAGCACGACGGCCAGTACGACGACGACAAGCAATGCGATAAGAATTCCGTTCATCTTGTTTCTCCTTGTTGTTTTGAGTTATTATACCAAATATACGCGCAGCCTACGCAATCACGACGCGCTGACACGCGGGAGCACAGTCTTGAAAAGCCGCAGAAGAATGAGCATCACAGCACCGGCAATGAGAAGCGGGCGCATCGCCGCCACCTGCGGGAACATAAGCGTGAGGACGAGAAGCGCAGTGAGCTGGAGATAGACGATTCCGCCGACAAGCGCACCGACGCGCCGTTTCTTCTCGGGGTCGTTCTCCTCGCCCGTCGAGTACCATGTCACCGCCCAGATGTAGAGGAACCAAATGATGCACACCGCAGCGGCAGGTCCCAGTAGCAACGCGGCATCCATGCTGTAGACCGTATTCGCCGCGACAACCCCGCATCCAAGGTTGAGTGCACGACACACGCCCATCAGAAAACTCCACTTCGTGCGATTGTAGAGGACGACAGAGACCAGGAGCGAGAACGCCATCGGCCACCACAGCCCCGGCAGGCGGAAGCCAAGCGCGACACCGATTGCTGCCGCAAGGCACAGGAACCGGGCAAGACGCGCCGCGCCAATCGAGATCTCGCCGCCGGGGATCGGCCGCCCCTTGTCTGTCTTCGCACCGACGATGTCATTGTCTACGAGCCCGAACAGATAGAGGAACACACTCGCGCCGACAAGGGCAGCCGTTCGGCTCACGGACAATCCGAGGCCCGCAAAGCAGGGCCAAAGTGCCACGCCGACGAGAACATCGCCCGGCACCGTCGGAAGGTTGACGACGCGAAAGAGCTTAAGCCACGCAAGGAAAGTGGAGGAGTGTGTGAGTGGAGGAGTGGAGGATTCGCTTCCCGTTCCACATTCCCCATTCCCCACAATCGCCTTCACCTTCTCAAGCGCCCTTCCCCTGTGGGAGATCGCGTTCTTCTCCTCTGCGGAAAGTTCTGCAAAGGACTTGTCGTATCCATTCGGGATGAAAAGCGGATCGTAGCCAAAGCCCTCGACCCCTGCTTGCTTTTCGGCGATGTGTCCAGGGCAATGTCCGTGGACGACAAGTTCCTCGCCCGACGGATCAATAAGCGCGCAGCAGCAAGTGAAGCGCGCGGCGCGATCCTTGACGCCCTCGAGGTTCTTTAAAAGAAGCGCATTGTTCGCCGGCGTGTTGCAGGGTTCTCCCGCATAGCGCGCGCTGTGGACGCCAGGAGCCCCGCCAAGCGCCTTGACTTCGAGTCCGGAGTCGTCGGCCATGCACCACTCGCCTTTGTGCTTTTCGGCAATCGCCCGCACCTTGATAAGCGCGTTGCCGGCAAAGTCAGGCGCATTTTCCTCAACGCCCTCAGGATCATCGGGAACTATTTCGAAGCCAGGAAGAATCTGCGATATCTCGCGGATCTTGTGCTGGTTATGTGTCGCAACAAAAAGCTTCATCTTTTACCCTCTCTGCGAACTCTGCGCCTCTGCGTCTCACCCCTGCTAGGGCATCCGCTTCGCGGACAGCCTTCGGCTGGGGGATACGCGTTAAAAACCTAGTCGATTCTCTCCAGCACCAGCCCTGCGTCTTCAGGCGCATCGCGGCCAATCGTAAACGCCTTCAGGAGATCGGCGGCGCAGCGCTCGAGTCCGTCGGGCTCGCGCGAGCTCTCGAGCGTCGCAAGAGGCGAGCCGACCGAGACGCGGTCTCCGCGCCTCACGGCAAGCGTTATGCCGGCGAGCGGATCGATCTTGTCGGTCTTCTCCATCCGTCCCGCGCCAAGCGCAAGCGCGACCTTGCCGACCTTCTCGGCGTCAATCGCGGTGACGAAGCCAGACTTCATCGCCTGGATCTTGAACTTGAAAGTCGGCTTCTTGAGCCGCCGCTCGAACGCATCGAGATCGCCGCCCTGCGCCGCGACCATCGCCTCGAACTTCGCGAGCGCCGAGCCGTCGGCGAGTTTTCCGCGGCACATCTGCCGCGCCTCATCGAGAGAAATCTCCTTGGTGAGCGCGACCATCAGCGCGGCAAGCTCCACGCAAAGATCGATGACGTCGGCATCGCGTCCGCGCGCCTCCTCGCTCCTCATCCACTCAATCGCCTCGGCGACTTCGCTCGCGTTGCCGACCGCGCGCCCGAGCGGAGCCGACATGTCGGTCACGAGCGCCGCGGTCTTGCGACCCGCGGCCTTCGCGCCGTCGACAAGCGAGTGTGCGAGCGCAACCGCCTCCTCGCGCGTCTTCATAAACGCGCCCTCGCCGCACTTTACGTCGAAGACGAGCGTGCCAGCGCCCTCGGCGAGCTTCTTCGAAAGAATGGAACCGGTGATGAGCGGGATCGACGCGACAGTTCCTGTGACGTCGCGGAGAGCGTAGAGCTTCTTGTCGGCGGGCGTGATCTCGTCGGTCTGCACCGTCATCGACACGCCCACTTCCTTCACGACCTTCGCGAATTCTTCAAGCGAGAGAGACGCGTTGTAGCCTGGAATCGTCTCGAGCTTGTCCGCCGTGCCGCCGGTGATGCCGAGGCCCCGCCCCGTGAGCGACGGGACAAACACGCCGCACGCCGCGGCGAGCGGCTGGATGACGAGCGAAAGCTTGTCGCCGACGCCGCCGGTCGAGTGCTTGTCGGCGGTCGGGACGTCCCATGCGAGACAGCGGCCCGACTTCATCATCGCCTCGGTGAGGTCTGCCGTCTCGCGCGCGTTCATGCCGCGGCAGCAGACCGCCATCGCAAGCGCCGCCATCTGGTAGTCTGGAATCTCGCCGCGCGTGAAGCCCTCGACGAATTCGCGAATCTCAGCGCTCCCGAGCGCATGTCCTTCGCGCTTCTTGTCCAGTATCAGTTTTGCGATCATGCGGACATTATACCAAACGCCGCTTGTGGAGAAAAAGAAAAACCGCCTTGCGGCGGCTTAAGATGGTGCTCGGGGCGGGACTCGAACCCGCAAGGAGTTACCCACATGCACCTCAAGCATGCGTGTCTGCCAATTTCACCACCCGAGCAGCGAAACGGGAGATAGTATACGCTTTCTGCGCTCAGAAATCAAGGGGGTAAATGTGGAAAAAAATAAAGAAGGCGCACCCTGTGCGGATGCGCCCCTTTTTTTGCCTTGAAAGGCAGGCATTACATCATGCCGTCCATGCCGCCGGGAGCGCCGTGGCCGCCGCAGCCGCAGGAATCCTTCTTCTCGGGGATGTCGGTGACCATGCAGTCGGTCGTGAGCAGCAGTCCCGCGATGGACGCGGCGTTCTGCAGAGCCGAGCGCGTGACCTTCGCCGGATCGACGATGCCCGCCTTGAGCATGTCGGCGTACTCGCCAGTGCGGACGTTGTAGCCGTTCGTGCCAGTCGCCTTCTTGACGTTGGCGATGACGAGCGCGGCCTCCTGGCCTGCGTTGTTGACGAGCTTGCGGAGGGGCGCCTCGATCGCGCGGGCGATGATGCTCGCGCCAACGGCCTCGTCGCCGTCGAGCTTGAGCGCGTCGATCGCCTTCTGGGCGCGAAGGTACGCAACGCCGCCGCCGGGAACGATGCCTTCCTCGACTGCCGCGCGGGTGGCATGGAGCGCGTCGTCGACGCGGTCCTTCTTCTCCTTCATCGCGGCCTCGGTCGCGGCGCCGACCTTGATGAGCGCGACGCCGCCGGCGAGCTTGGCGAGACGCTCCTGGAGCTTCTCGCGGTCGTAGTCGGAAGTCGTCTCCTCGATCTGGCGCTTGAGCTGCTCGACGCGGGCCTTGATGTCGGCGGACTTGCCGAGACCCTCGACGACCGTCGTGTTGTCCTTGTCGACGACAACCTTCTTGGCGCGGCCGAGCATGTCGATCGTGACGTTCTCGAGCTTGATGCCGATGTCCTCGCTGATGAGCTTGCCGCCGGTGAGGATCGCGATGTCCTCGAGAATCGCCTTCCTGCGGTCGCCGAAGCCGGGGGCTTTGACGGCGCAGACCTGGAACGTTCCGCGCAGCTTGTTCACGACGAGCGTCGCGAGCGCCTCGCCCTCGACGTCCTCGGCGATAATCATGAGCGGACGGCCGGACTTCGCGACCTGCTGGAGGAGCGGAAGCATGTCCTGAAGGCCCGAGATCTTCTTCTCGAAGAGGAGGATGAACGGATCCTCGAGCTCGCACTCCATCGCATCGGGGTTCGTCACGAAGTACGGCGAGAGGTAGCCCTTGTCGAACTGCATGCCCTCGACGACGTCAAGGGAGCTCTCGAGGGTCTTCGCCTCCTCGACCGTGATCGTGCCTTCCTTGCCGACCTTGTCCATCGCCTCGGAAATCATCTTGCCGATCTCCTCGTCGCCGTTGGCGGAAAGCGTCGCGACCTGCGCGATCTCGTCGGCGGTCTTGACCTTCTTCGACTGCTTGGCGATCGCGTCGACGACAGCGGCCGTCGCCTTGTCGATGCCACGCTTCAGCGCCATCGCGTTCGCGCCGGCGGTGAGGTTCTTGAGCCCTTCGCGGTAGATCGACTCCGCGAGGAGCGTCGCGGTCGTCGTGCCATCGCCCGCGACGTCGTTCGTCTTCGAGGCGACTTCCTTCACCATCTGGGCGCCCATGTTCTCGAAGGGATCGGGAAGCTCGATCTCCTTGGCGACCGTCACGCCGTCCTTGGTGATCTGGGGCGAGCCGAACTTCTTGTCGAGAATGACGTTGCGGCCGGACGGGCCGAGGGTCGAGGTGACGGCGTTCGAGAGCTTCTCGACACCGGCGAGTATCTTCTGACGCGCTTCGGCGTCGAACTTGATTTGCTTAGCCATTTTATTAATCTCCAATTCCTATTGTTAGGGTCCGGGGAAGGCTGGGCTTCCCCGTCCGTTCCATTACTTCTCGAGGACTCCGAGGAGATCCTCTTCCCTGACGAGCTGAAGCTTCTTGCCGTCAAGCTTGATCTCGGTCCCGCCGTACTTCGGGAGGAGAACGGTGTCGCCCTTCTTGACGTCGAACTTGATCTCCTTGCCGTCCTTGTCGAGCTTCTTGCCGACGGCGATGACCTTGCCCTGCATGGGCTTCTCCTTTGCGGAATCGGGGATGTAGATCCCGCCGACGGTCTGTTCCTTTTCCTCGATCGGTTCGACGAGAACGCGATCGCCCAATGGTCTGATGTTCATTTGTTGTTTTCCTTTCTTTCCAAAATTATTTCATCGTGAAGTCTGCATCGACGACATCGTCGCCGCCCTTCTCCTTCTTTGGCTCGTCCTGCGGTGGAGGCGTGCCGGCCCCAGGAGGCGGCGTACCAGCGCCGGCCTGCTGCGAAGACGAATACATCTCCTGCGCGACTGGCTCCATCGCCTTCATGAGCGCCTCCTGCTTCGACTTGATCTCGTCGATCGGGGCGGGCGGCTGCTTGGCGAGAGCGTCCTTGAGCTCCTTGAGCGCGGCTTCGACCGGCGCCTTCTTGTCGGCGGAGATCTTGTCGCCCGCGTCCTTCAGTGTCTTCTCGACCTGGAACGCGAGGCCGTCGGCCTTGTTGCGCTCCTCGACCTCGGCGTGGCGCTTCTCGTCCTCCGCGGCATGCGCCTCGGCGTCCTTGCGCATCTTCTCGATCTCCTCCTTGGAGAGGCCGCCGGCGGCGGTGATCGTGATCTTCTGCTCCTTGCCGGTGCCCTTGTCCTTCGCGGAGACGTTCAGGATGCCGTTCGCGTCGATGTCGAACGTGACCTCGATCTGCGGAACGCCGCGCGGAGCGGGCGGGATGCCGTCGAGGTTGAAGTTGCCGAGCGCCTTGTTGTCGCGCGCCATCTTGCGGTCGCCCTGGAAGATCGCGATCGTCACGGCCGGCTGGTTGTCCGCCGCCGTCGAGAAGACCTGCGACTTCTTAGTAGGAATCGTCGTGTTGCGCTCGATGAGCGGAGTGAGAACGCCGCCGAGCGTCTCGATGCCGAGCGTGAGGGGCGTCACGTCGAGAAGGAGGACGTCCTTGACCTCGCCCTTCAGGATGCCGCCCTGAATCGCAGCGCCCATCGCAACCACCTCGTCGGGGTTCACGCCCTTGTGGGGCTCCTTGCCGAAGAGCGACTTCGCCTTCTCCTGAAGGAGAGGCATGCGAGTCTGGCCGCCAACGAGCACCACTTCATCGACGCTCGAGAGGTCGGCGTCGGACATGCACTTGCGGCACGGCTCGGACGTGCGGTTCACGAGGTCCATCGTAAGCGTCTCGAGGATCGGGCGCGTAAGCGTCGCCGTGAGGTGCAGCGGGCCCGACTGGTTCATCGTGATGAACGGCAGGTTGATGTCGTAGGTCGTCGCGCTCGAGAGCGCGCACTTCGCCTTCTCGGCCTCTTCTTTCAGGCGCTGCTTCGCCATCGTGTCGGCGAGAAGGTCGACGCCGTTGTCCTTCTTGAAGTTGTCTGCGAGCCAGGTCATGATCGCCTGGTCGAGATCGTCGCCGCCGAGGTGCGTGTCGCCGTTCGTCGCCTTCACCTCGAAGACACCGTCGCCGATGTCGAGGATCGAGATATCGAACGTGCCGCCGCCGAAGTCGTAGACTGCGATCTTCTCGTTCTTCTTCTTGTCGAGGCCGTACGCGAGCGAAGCCGCAGTCGGCTCGTTCACGATGCGCTTGACGTCAAGGCCCGCGATCTTGCCCGCGTCCTTCGTCGCCTGGCGCTGCTGGTCGTTGAAGTAGGCCGGGACCGTGATGACCGCCTCGGTGATCTTCTCGCCGAGGAACGCCTCAGCGTCCTCCTTCAGCTTGCGGAGCACCATTGCGGAGATCTCCTGAGCCGTGTAGACCTTCCCGGCCACCTCGACCGCCGCGTCGCCGTTCGGCGCCGCAACGACCTTGTAGGGAACCATCTTGATCTCGTCGCCCATCTCGCTGAAGCGGCGCCCGATGAAGCGCTTGATGGAGTATATCGTCGACTGAGGGTTCGTCACTGCCTGGCGCTTCGCGGCCTGCCCGACGAGAATCTCGCCGTTCTTCGTGAATGCCACGATCGAGGGAGTCGTGCGCGCACCCTCCTTGTTAGGAATGACGGTCGCCTCGCCACCTTCCATGACGGCCATGCAGCTGTTCGTCGTTCCAAGGTCAATTCCAAGTACTTTTGCCATAATCTTCTTCTCAACTTTCTTTCGCCCACCATGGGCGACGCAAGATTTAAGCAAAGACCGTGCCAAACGGCTCGAAATTGCCCAAAACCCCAATTTTCAAGGAAAATACGCTGTGACACATGACACACCTGCGACATTAGTTGTGACAATTTGTCGCAACTTTGCTTGCTTTATGTGTGAGTGCTTCGCGCTGGATTTAGCTAATTAGTGATGTTCAATGCCGATTTGCCTTCCATCGTGCGGTCACGGTCGGGGCAACCGTGCTCGCCCTTTGAGGCGGGCGCCTTGCCCGTCCTTCGACCCGCGCGCTGCATCCACCGTCCGCAGCACGATACTTTGTCGGCGGAATACCGTCTCCTCGTCTCGCGCGCGTCCGTTGGCGCATCACGCGAACGCGGCCTCTTGCGACCGCTTACGCGGCTCGGCCTTCGGCCTCGGGCAACCTGATCGCTTCGCGACAGGCGCATGTCGTCGTGCCGTTCCCCTGCGCTCATTCCTCACACTTGCGCCGTTAGCCCGACCTGCCGCTGTGGCGCGTTTTTCTTCGTAGTCTTTGCGCTCGCCGATTTATCGTCGGCTCGCTTAACTACTTGTGACCGCAACCGCGCTTCAATCCAACGCAAATCCGACACTAGACAACTCTAACTGGGAGAGCGCCACGCTAGCGCCCGCTTACGCGGCTCGGCCTACGGCCTCGGTGGATATGGCGTCTCGCCGGCGCCATGGTCGCATATAAATGACTCCGCGGCAAATCCGCCGCGATGACACCAACGCGCAAATAGGCCTTTTACAACGGTTTCGCGGTCCCCGCCTGTTTCTTCGCCGCCTTCTCCCGTTCTTCGCGAAGCTCCT
This sequence comes from Kiritimatiellia bacterium, assembly GCA_045536845.1. GTDB lineage: Bacteria > Verrucomicrobiota > Kiritimatiellia > RFP12 > UBA1067 > UBA1067. The sequence continues at coordinate 60,563 of JAZSOG010000003.1, forward strand.
TGCGCTCCTTGCACCAACCGACGACAGCGGCATATGCAAATAGCGACACAAAGACCGACATCAGCAAGCCAAAAGCCAGGCCGACGACCTCTCGGCCATGAAGACAGGAGTTACGGGCGGCCTCAACCGCTTCGGCAACCTCTGAGATGAACAGTCCTATTACGCCGGCGAATACAAGCCACAAAACTGTCGCGCAACCCCATCCAATGCGATGTCGCTCGTAAAGCTCGGCAAGAGACGCCGATCCCTTATGCTCTCGAACATAGCGCACAAGTTCGCCGAATGTCTTCACCCTGTTCCAGACATCTTGCTCGAAGACGAGCCTAAACTCGTGCTCAAGGTCTTGCATGACGTCATTGACGCCATCTTCGTCAATCGACGCCAGCATATGAAGAGTGTCACCTGGCACGAGACGGCCGTTTGGCAATCCAAGGCAGACCTTGAAATCGTCCAGACAATATGCAGCAATGCGGCGATCTTCCCCGTCGGGCCAGAGTTCCTTGTACTCGATGTCAGGGCGCTGTCTGAGCTGGGCAAGAAGAGACTTTCTCAATAGCGAGTTCCCTCCATCCCACGACTTCGCCCATTTCCGGCGAAACGCGGAAGCTCGCTCCGCGCAGTCGTCTCTCAGCGGTTCAATCCTTGTAATTCGAGTTGTCATTGAACTTAAGTTGGGGAGACACCCCTTTGGCGTTGCTCTTTTTATCGCCCATTTCGTTGCTGTCCGTAACTTCCCTCATTCTCAACGACTTTGTGGCATATTATAGCGCAACTGCCACGCTGAAATCCACGAGCGCGCAAACATGGCTTTTACAACTGTTCCGCGGGGTCAGACACTTCGCGGCTCATGGCTGCCGGATTGAAACCTGTCAGCCATTCTATCACATCCTCGGCAATGCGGCCAAGGCGTATCAATGGGTCGATAAAATACACCTTGCCATCGTCACCAAGGAGCACATTGTCACCATGAGCCCCAACATCCGTGACGGACACCACGCCGTCCCCAAAGAAATATCTATCCTCCCGGACAAGCCCTCTCTGCGCAAGCAACGCCTCAATTTGATTCTCAGTCGGGAAAGCTTCTGTACTCACAGCATTTTGCTTAAGCACCACGCGAATCTCACCAAGTTCCAGCGTAATACCGACGAATTCATAAGCGCATTCGGGGAAAAGTATGTTGTGAATGACATGCTCGTATATCCAATCCGACTCAGAAGTGTGCTTGAGAGGACGCTTCGCATCAGGATTCTTGACCTTGTAGAATGCAGACTCTGAGCGATTCCAGTAAACCTCGCTTTCGCCAGTCCGCTTGGAAACCAGGTCGCCGAGTGTCGCAATCTGCGTCTTATCAAGCCAAAGGCCAGCCTCTTTGGCAGCATCAGTTAGTCGGCGTATCTTATCGCCCGCGCTGCTATCTGGAGTTCGGCCTCGTTGAGACGACAACGCCGCCGCAAGCAGTCTGACACGGCGGCAATCAGATATGGCCTTGCCTCTTGCGGACGCGAACCGATGAATTCCGCCACGGACATAGTGCTGTCCGACATCTGCAGATTCTGCATTTCGCTTGGCATCGTCTCTCCTCTTGAAAAGTTTGCAGATAAACTCTTTCAAATTCATCACTGTTGTGTATTATACCAAAATCTCAGGCGTTTGCGGGCGGTCACGCATGAAACCCGATTGGATCGTTGTTCTCCAGAGCTGCAACAACGCACAAACAAGCCTTTTACAACGGTTCCGTGGGGGCGGTCACCGACTGCCGTTGATAGCGCAAAGCGATGTAGTGTCGAATGTCACTTGCATAGGGCAAAGGCCTTGGCATCCATTCGAACTCGCAGTAGTAGATTGTTTCATCCAAAGGCGAACATTTCACGTAATATCCAGACTCGTCTTCGTGGGCTATCATACAATACCAATCTTCTGACTTCCCCTTTGAAATCAAGACGCCATTCCGAAGATCATGACTCACAAAGACATTCTTCTTCCCAATCCGAATCGAATTATATCGGCTCGCTAGTGATCGAACCATCGGCGCGACCTCCACCTTGATCGCGGACGTCCGGCGACGCCGCTTCCCGTATTTCTCGACAATCTCGTCAACCGCCTGAAGAGATTCGTCCTCCAACCCGAAGTCGACTCCCCTTGCCAACCATGATTGGAACTCCCTCTCCCTCAAAATGCGCCGTGCCAAAAACAAACTCACACAAATCACGACAAGGACCGATAGCAAAGCAAAGCCCAACTCCGAGTGGCCCCAACACATCATTACAATTAAACCCACACCGCACAACAGCGATGCCGGAATCGCGAGAAAACTGACGAGAGCCAGCAAAAACAAGATAAACTCACCGACATCACGCCAGCGCGATCTATTCTTCCTTATCTTCCGCCTTGTTTTATGAGAAATATTGTTCGTACTGAAAGTACTCATAGCGACGGATCCTTAATCCTGTGAATCCTGTTAATCCTGTCAAAAAACCTTCCCGCAACAACCCGCGCAAATGCCATTCGCGTATTCTTCTACAATGCTCCGATAGGTATCAAGGCTGTGTTGGCGTCAAGCGCACCAAGAGACGAGGAAACGAGCACTACGGCACCAATGGCATTGATGCCTGGCGTCGCTTTGCGGAACACATCCATGTTGCGGTTTATGTCCTTGGCCTTGACGGATGACGCGCGCTTGATTTCGACAGGATAGAGTCTTCCGCTATCTTCAATCAAAAGGTCGATTTCATGCTTCTCGGCATCCCTGAAGAACCAGAACTTTGCGTCGCTCCCGCTGTACCAATGGCTCTTCATGATCTCCATTACAACATAAGTTTCCAGCAATGCACCGCTCAAAGGCGAATCTATTGCGGCCTTCGCGGTCGTGATGCCGAGAAGGTGCGAACATAGCCCCGTGTCCGTAAAATAGAGCTTGGGGGTTTTGACGGCGCGCTTTATGAGATTGCCGTAATAGGGATGCAGTATGTACACGACCCCGGATGTTTCAAGCATTGAAAGCCAAGTGCGAGCAGTCGGGACGCTAATCGCGGCGTCACGCGCAAGGTCTGCATAATTGAGCAACTGTCCAGTCCTCGCGGCGCACACCCGCATAAAAGTCTGGAATTGTGCGATGTTGGCCACATCGACCATCTCGCGGATGTCCCGTTCAATGTATGTTTCTATGTACGAGGAGAAATAGCGCCGGACATTTATCTTCGGCACGGCATGGCATTCGGGATATCCGCCTTTGACGACAGCCTCATACACCGTATGAATATCCCAACCACCCGCATTGACAAACCGATTGACGTCAAGCGACGGCAAGAACGGAGCAGAAAGTGGCCGCCCCTCTATCTCTGCCTTGGAAAGCCCCGCGAGCCGCAGAATTCCAACTCGCCCAGCAAGGCTCTCTTTCGCACCCTTCATCATCTTGAACTGCTGCGATCCGGTCATAAGATACTGCCCACGAGCATCCGATGCATCCAATCGCATCTTCAAGGCGCTGAACAGTTCCGGAGCAGATTGGATTTCGTCAATGACGAGTGGCGCCGGATGCAGATCCAAAAACAATTTCGGATCGTTTCGCGCCTGCACAAGAAGCGCTTCATCGTCGAGCGACACTGTTTCGTATCCACCGAGTTTTGCCGCCAAGCGCTTCAACAGCCATGTCTTGCCAACTTGACGCGGCCCGCATACAGCCATTGCGCGAAATGTCGTAGCGACTTCTTCCGCCGTTTTGATGATATGCCTTTCAAATTCCATGATGTTCGCCTCTTAAATTGGAAGTTGGCGCATATCATATCAGATAATCGTAAAATCGTCAATCGGATAATCGTAAAATCATATCTCTGAAATTCATAAAATCGTCGTCCTGACGACATCCGCGCAAACAGGCCTTTTACAACGGTTTAGTGGGGTCTGTCCCCAGCTCCTTGCGAGACTTAGATGGTGGATCCTCCGTAGAGCAGACAATATGTTGCCAAGGCAGAATAACAGACAATCGCAATCCAACCAACGCATTTCACAAGGCGGTTCGTCGATTTCCACCACCGGCGAAATCCCCATATCAATGCACAGTACATCAATGGAGAACCCAGCAGCAAAGAGCAGATTGCCGTTGGCGTGCCACCCTCGACGCGGAATATAGCCAAGGCGGCGCAAATGATCATCTTTCGTTAGAATCAGGATGACTATGGCGCGATCGACAGTTCGTTTTTCAGATCCTCGCCCCTAAGGAAGAGGACGCGAGGGAATATCGGCGCTCCGCTCTGCGCGGCACCGTCCTGCGCCGTCATGACAGGGGAGAACGGATACACGCAGGCCAGCCGCTGCGAGCAGCCCGCGAACGCGTTGGACGCGACAAGCACCGAAGTCGCCTCGTGGAGGACAATATCCGCGAGATTCGTCGCACCGGCAAAGGCGCAGTTTCCGATGCGTCGAACGCGTCCCTCGAAGCTGACGACGCGCAGGTCTGTCGAGTTCTCGAACGCCCGCGCGGGAACATAGCGCACGCTCGAGTCGATGTCGAGGCGGCGGATGCTCGCGAGCGAGCAGAGCGGGACGCTACCAGACGGAACGGCATTTGTCGCGAAAGCACGCGCGACGCCCTCCCCAGTCTTAACAAGAATGGGGCGAGCCACCTCTCCCCCCGCCACAGGAAGCTCCACCGGCTGCACTATGGGGTTCGCAAGAAGACGGACGGAATACCAGTCCGCCGACCACAATGCAAGCGGACCAAACAGCACAAGCAACAGCGCCAATGTTCTCATGCCGATATTATATCACAAACCCATTAACGCGAAGCGCTGCTCAAATGAGGCAGAAGGCATCGACGTCGATTGCGGCGCGGAGAGGGGCGGGCGGCGGACGCAGGGCGAGAAGCCACCGCCACGCCTTGACAATCGTCGAAACCGAGGGCGCGCGAACAACGACCTGCCAGCGATACCACCCGTCCGCCTTCTCAAGCGCGCTCGGCACCGCCTCGGACACCGTAAGCCCCTTCACCTTCATAAGCGACTTCGCATACATGTCGGCCCAGGACGAAACGAGCTTCAAGTCCTTCGAGCGCAAGTTGAACGCCGCAAGATGGCAGAACGGCGGGAAGAAACACTCCTCACGAATCGAAAGCTCCTCCTTCGCAAACGCGGCGAAATCGCCGCGCGCCGCAGCGACGATCGCAGGCGCCGAAGGATCGTACGACTGAATGATCACCTCGCCAGGAAGCTCCGCCCTTCCCGCGCGCCCCGACACCTGCGCGAGCAGCTGGAACGTCCGCTCCGACGCGCGGAAGTCCGGCATATTGAGCGAACTATCGGCATTGAGGACACCGACGAGCGTGACATTCGGAAAGTCGAGCCCCTTCGCAATCATCTGCGTGCCGAGAAGAACATCCGCCTCGCCGCGCCTGAACGCGGAAAGAATGTCATCGTGCGAATTCTTGCGCGATGTCGAGTCTGCGTCCATGCGGAGAATCTTCGCATTGGGAAAGCACTTCGCAAGCGCGGCCTCCGCGCGCTGGGTGCCGATGCCCTTGTACTGGAGCGCCGGCGCGCCGCACGCGGGGCAAACCTTCGGCGTGAGAATCCATCCGCCGCAGATATGGCAACGGCAGCAAGCGTCGGCGCGGTGGTACGTATAGGGAAACGAACATTCCGGGCAGTCGACCGTCGCGCCACAGACGGCGCATGTCACGCTGCGCGAATAGCCGCGGCGGTTCAAGAAGAGTATCGTCTGCTCGTGGCGGTCAAGCCGGAGTTTCACGGCATCGAGAAGATCCTTGGAGAAGATCGCGCCAGAGGAATCGCCGCGCTGCGGCGCCGACATATCGACGAGCCGGACCGCCGGAAGAGTCCCCGCGCCCGCGCGACACTTCATCTCCGCAAGATCATACTTGCCGACGGCGACATTGCGCCAAGTCTCGAGAGACGGCGTCGCGGAGCCGAGCACCACACGCGCACCCTCGATCTTTCCGCGCAGAACCGCCGCATCGCGCGCGTTGTAGCGGGGATTGTCGTCCTGCTTGTAGCTTGGGTCGTGCTCCTCGTCCACGACTATGAGCCCAAGGCCGCGGACAGGCGCGAATACGGCGCTTCGCGGACCGACGACGACGCGAGCCGCGCCAGAGCGTATGCGATGCCACTCGTCGTAGCGCTCGCCGTCGGAAAGCGCCGAGTGGAGAACCGCGACCTTGTCGCCAAAGCGCGACGCGAACCTGCGGACTGTCTGGGGCGTGAGGGAAATCTCGGGAACCATCACGATCGCGCCGCGACCAGACTCGAGCTCCTTCGCAATTGCCTGGAGATACACCTCGGTCTTGCCCGACCCAGTGACGCCAAAGAGAAGGACTGGCTTCGTCGCGGCAGATATGACACCGAGCGCCGCCGTCTGCTCGTCGTTCAGCGGGAGCGGCTTCGTCGGAAGGATGCGCCGCATGTTGCCAAGCGGATCGCGGCGCTTTTGCCGCGGAGCGATGGTGACGAGGCCGAGCCGCCCCAGCTCCTTGAGGGACGCAGGCGTCGTCTTGAGCTCGCGGCAGAGCTGTTGCATCCAGCCGCCGCCGAGGCGGACAATCTGGTCGTAGAGCCATTGGCGGCGAGCCGTCATCTGGACAGGCGCAGGCGCGAGGGCAGGCGAGATGAAGTAGAGTTCCTTCGCCCGCGCATTGGGTTTCACGACTGCGGCGGGAACGGCGGCCTTCAAGACAGACTCAACAGGCGCGGCGGTATAGGCGGCGAGAGCGCGCACAAGCTCCAGTAGCCGCGTCGAGAAAAACGGCTCCTCGTCAACAATAGCCTCAATCGGCTTCAGAGAGTAGGTTCTCTTCTCTGACTCCTGACCCCTGACTCCTGACCCCTCGGCACTCGCTCCGCTCGGCTCGGTCGCTTCCCCAAGGGTCGCGCCCACCCGCAAGGGGCGGTTACGACTCCTGACCCCTGACCCCTCTTCCCCTAACTCCATTACAAAGCCGCGCGCGGTGCGGTGGCCAAATGGAACGGAAAGAAGCTGGCCGACGGCCAGCTTCTTCTCGAGCTCTGCCGGCACTTCGTAAGTGAAGAGCCGGTCAAGCGCCAGGTCAATGGCGACCCTTGCAAACATTAAAGCTTCATGAACTCGGGCTTGTTGTCAAGGTTGGAGTTGTCGAAGCCCTGGTGGTTGAAGATAACGCTGAACTTGGAGAACTTGGTCTTGATGACCTGGGAAGCACCGCCCTTGCGGACAAGCACCCAGCCCTTGTTACCGAAGGGCGTATCCCTCTCGCCAGTTCCGTTGCCGCACTTGACCTCGGTCGACTCATCGCCCTGAACCTTGCTCTGGAGAGCAGAGTTGAGCGCCGAGTACTGGACGTTGCGCGAAACGAGGACGGGAACGACGTCGGCCATTTCGCTCTGGACGTTCTTCGCGATCAGCCAAGCGACGTTGTCCTGCTTGAGCGAGGTGCCAGACGCGCCGGCGACGCCGCTGCCAGAGAGAACGCCGATATCGACCTCGACATAGGGCTTCCACGTCGAGGAGTCGTTCTTGTTGTCGAAGTCGAAGAGATAGCGGAAGTAGTCGGTGGACGAAGCCGCGCCGATAAGCTGCTTGTCCTCGTCGTCAAGACCCTCGGTCTCGTCGGAAGGCCAAACAGACGAAAGGCCTGCCGCCTCGCGGTCGGTGTTCGCCTGCGTGATCGCGACGAAGAGGTTGCGCCCGCGCATCGCCATGGCCGCCGTGTTCGCGTTGAACATCGCCGCCGTGATCGTCGGGAAGAGCGCGCCCATAAGAATGCCGAGAATGCCGATAACGACGAGCAACTCGACGAGTGTAAAGCCTTTATTTGAGTTCTTCATTGTTTTGCCTTTCTGTATTGTTCTTGAAACCACGTGTATTATCTCACAAATTCTCTTATCTTTCAAGTGCCCTTTTGAGGTAGGGCATGTAGGCCCGCGTATATGTGACGAGGCTCACAAAAGTCAAGGCCGCGAGAAACGCCTCTACAAACAGCACGCTCGCCGGCCAGACGACGTTCACAAGCGTGTTGTCCGCGCGGAACGGCTCGAACCAGCGGAAGCACAGGTACGCGTATATCCAGCCAGCGCCCGGAAACGAAAGAGCCGTGCGAACCTTGCCAAGCCACATCGCACCGACGTCGGCACCATACATCGTACCGACCGACCTCAGGAACGTCACCCACGTGTCGCGCAGAAGGTAGAGGACCGTCAGCCCGAGAAGCGAGAGCGTCTGCAGCTCGCCGGCACCGGAGTGCTCGGCATGCCAGACGAGGACAGGAAAGGCGACGAGGTAGAACACCTTGTCCATCAGCGGGTCGGCCATCTTGCCGAGAGTCGAGACGACATTCCACTGGCGGGCGAGCTTGCCGTCCCAGAGGTCGGTGAGCCCCGAGAGGAGCATCCCGAGCGACGCGAGGACGGCGAGCGTCACGCTGGGCGACATGCGATCGGCGCCGATGGCAAGCTCCTGCCAGACGGCGAACACTGCCCAGAGGAAGATCAGCGGAACGCGCGCAAAAGTGAGCGCGTTTACGAAAAGGGCCTTTTTGCTCACTCGTCGGCCAACCCTTCGGCAATCACCTGCTGCATGACGGCAAGCGTCTCCTGCAGCGACACGAGCCGCGCCTTGAGTCCCTGCACGCGCGTCTCGGCCTTCTGGTAGTTGCGACGGGTCGCGAAGAGCTGCTTGAGGATTTCGCCCGGATCCATGTCGAGGTCGGTAAGCTCCATGCCGTCCGGAATCGGAACAAGCACGTCCTTGCCGCACTCGGAGCAGTTGATCTGGAGTCCCGCCCCGCGGTAGTCGATTACAAGCGTCTTGCTGCAGTGCGGGCAGTCGAACACGATGTCGGTGTCGCGGATTTCCGCGCCGTCGGCGCTCTGCGTTTCGAGAACTTCGTCCTTTTCTTCGGCCATGTGGAACCTCCTTAGGTGTGTACATTATATAAAAAAAAGCTCCGCGGCGCAACCACCGCGGATGACTTTCGCTTTTTTAGAGGCGCCGCGATCAGGCGTTCTTGGCGATCTCGACGAGCGTCTTGAAGCCCTCGGGATCGTGAATCGCGATCTCGCTCAGGCTCTTGCGGTTCAGCGTGACGCCGGCCTTGATGAGCCCGGCGATGAACTTCGAGTAGCTGATTCCCTCCGCACGTGACGCCGCGTTGACGCGGGCAATCCAGAGCTGGCGGTAGTCGCGCTTCTTGAGCTTGCGGTGGATCGTCGACAGGCGCATCGCGCGGTCGACGGCCTCCGTCGCAGTCCTGAAGAGTTTCGAGCGGGCGCCGTAGAAACCCTTGGCCTTGGCAAGGCGGCGGCGACGACGTTCACGGGAAGCGGGTGCATTTGTAACACGCATTTTCTAGTCCTCCTTTTCTATCAGCGACCCTGGAGGGCGCGCGCGTATGTCTTGGTGACCTTGTTGGATTCGACGACGGTGCGGCCGCAGAGGTTGTTCTTGCGGTTGCGCTTCTTGCCGTTGTTGAGGTGTGCGTGGCCACCCTGAGAACGCATGACCTTCCCGTTCTTCGAGAGTTTCATGCGCTTGACGGCGCACTTCTTCGTTTTCATCTTAGGCATTTTCTTTTTCCTTTCGTTGTTTCCTTACCGGTCGGGCAGCCTTTGAACGCCCGAGCCAGACGGTTGAAATCAGCCTTCCTGGGTCTTGGCCTCGGTCTCGAACTCGGGGCGCTTGCCCTTGTACCACCAGTACATGATCGGCGTCGCGATGAAGACGGACGAGTAGGTGCCCGCGACGACGCCGATGAGCATAGTGAGCGCAAAGTCGAAGATCGAGCCGTCGCCGAACGCGAAGAGCGCGAGTACGGCGAAGAACGTCGTCACCGACGTGATGACCGTACGGCCGAGGCACGCGTTGACGGCGCTGTTGCAGAGCTCGGCGAACGTCATGCGGCGGTCATAGCGAAGCTGCTCGCGGATGCGGTCGAACACGACGACCGTGTCGTTCACGGAGTAGCCGATGATCGTGAGAAGCGCGGTGATCACGATGAGCGACACCTGACGCCCGCAGAGCGAGAAGATCGCGAGCGAGATGAGCGCGTCGTGCGCGAGCGCGACGAGAGCGCCGAGGCCGAAGCCGAACTGGAAGCGGAAGCCGACGTAGATCAGGATCGCGACGAGAGAGAAGAGGACGGCGTAGGAGCCGCTCTTCTTGAGGTCCGCGCCGACCATCGAGCCAACCTCGTCGACCGATGCGGGAGCGATTTCGGCCTGCGGGAACTTCTCGCGGAGCAGCTTCGTGACGTACGCGCCGACGTCCTTGCCTTCGAGCTGGGAGCCCTTCTTCGTCTCGGCCGTCTCGCCAGTCTTGACGAGGAGCGTGGAGTCGCCGACGCCCTCCTGGTACTGGATGACCGTCGCGTTGTCGAAGTCGTTGAGCGCCGCGCGGATGTCCTTGATCTCGGGCTTCGCGTCCTGCTTGAGGTTGTAGACGATCGAGGTGCCGCCCGTCAAGTCAACCGCGAGGACCGACGCCCTGTTGTTCATGAAGCGGATTGCGAAGATCGCGAGCGCGACAGCGATGAACGCGAACGAGCCGCCGACGGTGTACTTCGTGAGCTTCATGAAGTCGAAGTTCGGCTTCTTGAAGAACTGCATCATGCGGAACGGCGCCTCGCGGCCAGAATCGACGCAGTGGTCGAAGACGAGGCGCGTGACGACGACGGCCGTGAACATCGAGATGACGACGCCTGCGGTGAGCATGATCGCGAAGCCGCGCACCGGGCCCGTGCCAACGACGAAGAGGATGATGCCCGTGATGATCGTCGTGAGGTTGGAGTCGAAGATCGCGGTGAACGCGCGGCCATAGCCGTTCTTGATCGCATCGCCCGCACGGCGGCCGGCGGCGAACTCCTCGCGGATGCGCTCGAAGATGAGCACGTTGGCGTCGACCGCCATGCCGAGCGAGAGGACGAGGCCGGCGATGCCAGGCATCGTGAGGACGGGAAGCTGCATCGAGCCGCCGCCGCCCATCGCAGGATCGTGCGCGAAGACGCCGAGGATGTTCGCGACGAAGACAAGCGCAGTCGGGAGAAGCGCGATGTCGAGGAAGAGCGCGATGTCGGCGACGAGGCCGGCCATCCAGTAGTAGATGAACATGAAGATGGCGACGAGGCAGAAGCCGAGGCAGGCGGCGATGATGCCGGCGTGCTTCGCGTCCTCGCCAACGGTCGGCGAGACGGTCGATTCCGCGAGGATCTTCATCGGCGCGGGGAGCGCACCGGCGTTCAGCTCATTGGCGAGCTTCTGGGCGGCAGGACCGTCGAAGCGGCCCGTGATCTGGCCGTTCGCGCCGATCTCGCTCTGGATCACAGGAGCGGAAATGAGCTGGTCGTCGAGGATGATAGCGAGCTGGCGGCCGCGGCCAGTCGGGTTCTTGGGACCGCCGGCCTTGTAGTTGCGCGTGAGCGTCGCGAACTTCTGCGCGCCCTCGGAGTTGAGGCGGAAGCCGATGGAGAGCTGGCCCGTGGTCGGGTCGCGCTCGACGGCTGCAGACTCAAGGTGCTCGCCAGTGACCTGCGGATCGGTGTGGCGCGCGACGAAGTTGGGCGAGTAGGTGCCGTCGCCGTTGTCCTCAAGCATGAAGACGAAGCGAGGATCGGGAACCTCGAACGCGGCGAGACGCGCAGCGTAGCCGGGAGTCTTCGAGACTTCCTTCCAGTTCTCGGCGCGAGCATAGCCCGAACCCTTCTTGACGTAGCCCTCGGGCGCGACGTCCTTGGAAAGAAGCTTCGCGACGAGCTGGTCGTTCTTCGCGTGGGTGAGGCGGAACTCGAGGTAGGCCGCGCTCTGGAGGGAGGCCTTGGCGGCCTTGCGGACTTCCTCGTCAACGCCGGGGAGCTGGACGAGAAGGCGGTGGTCCTTCATTCCCTGGATCACGGGCTCGTTCGTGCCCATCGCGTCGACGCGGCGGCGAATAACCTCTATTATGCGCGCGTCGCAGTCCTTGAGGATTTCGTCAATCTTGGCCTCGACTGCGCCAGTCTTGTTGGTGATGTCGGGATTCTCGGCTATGATGCTCTCGGCGAGCTTGTCAGTGTCGACGCCGAGCGTGAAGGACGTGCCGCCCTTAAGGTCGAGGCCGAAGCGAAGCTTCTCCTGCACAGGCGTCGTAACGTAGAACGAAACGACTGCAATGAGCAGCAAAACGAGCCATTTCCAGATGTTGTTGCGAACCGCAGATTCCTTGGACATAGTCTATCTAACCCTCTTTTTTGAGAAATTGAAGGAGAATTATACCAAAATTAGCGTGAGAAGTCCAGTGGCCAGGCAGTACGGCCCGAAAAGCCAGAACCACCGCCCCTTTAAGGCCTTGAGCAGGACGACGAGCGAGAAATACCCGACAACCGCCGCAAGAGCCGCGCCATATATCGTGAGACCCCACGAAATCTCCGCTCCCTGCGCCGCAGGCGACGCGCGAAACGCCTTGAGAATCTCGAGAAAGACGCCGCCCAATATGAGCGGAGCCGACATGAGGAACGAGAACTCGGCCGCCTTCTCGGCATCGATCCGACCGCCACGCGCGCTCGCGAGCGTCATCCCCGAGCGGCTCACGCCCGGGAGGAGCGCGAGCGCCTGGGCGCAACCCATGAGAAGCGCGCGCCTCCAGCAGACTTCGCGGCTACCGCGCGGGAGATAGCGCGTCCCGATCAAGATCGCGCCGGTGAACATGAGAAGTGCCCCGACCATCTTCGCGTTCTCGAAGAGCCCTTCTATGAAGTCCTTGAAGAAGAAATAGACGACGACTGCAGGAAGCGCGCTCAGGACGATCTTGAGGACGTACTGCCACTCGAACTTCGAAAGTATGCGCCAGATCGTGCGCCAGTAGAAAACGCAGATGCTGATGAGCGTTCCGAAGTGGAGCATGAGGTCGAGGCGCATGCCTGGGACGTCAAGCCCGAGGAGATGCTGCCCGATGACGAGATGGCCCGAACTTGATATCGGGAGGAATTCCGCTACGCCCTGGAGAATCGAAAGGATGGTTACGTCGAGAAATTCCGTCATTTCGCGCCCTTCAGGTGCCTCTGAACGGCCGCCGTGACAAACGGCGCCGTGTCGCCACCGTAGCTCGCGATTTCGCGGACAGTCGACGCGGTGACGTATGCGAGGCTTTCGCTAGGCATCATGAAGAGCGTCTCGATCTCGGGAGCCATGCGACGGTTCGTGAGCGCCATCTGGAACTCGTACTCGAAGTCGCTGTAGACCCTGACACCGCGTATGACGACCCTCGACTTCTCGCGCCTGCAGAAGTCGACAAGAAGGCAGTCGAGCATCTTGACCTCGACGTTTTTGAGCTTCGCCCTCTTCACGTCCTCGCGTATCATCGCAAGGCGATCCTCCGCCGAAAAGCGCGCGCCCTGCTTGGCGCTCGTCGCCGCGACTGCGACGATGAGGCGGTCGTAGAGTTTCGCCGCGCGCTTTATGAGGTCGAAGTGACCGAGCGTCATCGGGTCGAACGTTCCAGGATATACTGCCGTTTTCTCTGCCATGCCGCGTATTATACCATCCTCGGCGCGGCGCGTCTACCGCCTGGCGGCGCGCTTAGCGCGCGAGCCACCCGCCGTCGCAGGCGTAGGTGTAGCCGGTCATGTAGTCCGACGCAGGCGCCGCGAGGAAGACGCAGATGCCCTTGAGGTCGTCCGGCGTGCCCCAGCGGCCCGCGGGGATGCGGTCGAGGATCGCCTTGTTGCGCTTCTTGTCGGCGCGGATCGGCGCGGTGTTCGCCGTCGCGATGTAGCCCGGGGCGATCGCGTTCACGCAGATGCCGTCCTTCGAGAGCTCGTTCGCCATGAGCATCGTGAGCGACTTGATGCCGCCCTTCGAGGCCGCGTAGCCGGGAACGAGGATCCCGCCCTGGAACGAGAGCATCGACGCGATGTTGATGATCTTTCCGCCCTTGCCCTGCTTCTGCATCTGGCGGACGACGGCCTGCGAGAGGAAGAACGGCGTCGAGAGGTTGATCGAGATGACGTCGTTCCAGTTCTTCGCGCTGTGCTCGACGAACGGCTCGCGGCGGATGATCCCCGCGTTGTTGACGAGGATGTCGACCTTCTTGAACGCCTTGACGACCTTCGCTACGATCTTCGGGGCCTCCTTCTCGCCCTTCGAGAGGTCGGCCTTGATGCCGATGGCCTTGCGGCCGAGCTTCTGGATTGCGGCGATTGTCTCGTCCATCGGGATGACGTCGACGATGGCGACGTCAGCGCCAGCCTCGGCGAGGCCGATGGCGTACGCCTGGCCGATTCCGCGGCCCGCGCCTGTCACGATTGCAACCTTGCCGTCGAGTTTGAACTGATCGAGTATCATGATGTTTTCCTTTTCTTTGGTTTAATTGTTTAGCGTAAAGACTTTTAACTTCAAACTTTGAACTTCAAACTACCTCATATCCATCACGCCGACCTTGTCCATGTCGCCGTAGTTGAGATTCTCGCCGCCCATGCCCCAGATGAACATGTAGTTCGAGGTACCAGCGGCGGAATGGACGCTCCACTCGGGAGCGGTGACCGCCTGCTCGTTGTGGAGCCACACGAGACGCTGCTCCTGCGGGCGGCCCATCTGGTGGCAGATCGCCTGGCCTTCGGGGACGTTGAAGTAGAAATACGCCTCCATGCGGCGGTTGTGCGTGTGCTGCGGCATCGTGTTCCAGACGCTTCCGGGCTTGAGCTCCGTGAGGCCCATCTGAAGCTGGTTCACGCCGCCGCCGGGAACCTTCGTCAGCACGGGGTTCACGATGAGCTGGTTGATGACGCGGTCGTTCGACTCCTCCATCTTGCCGGCCTTGATGTAGTTGCCGATCGTGTAGCCCGGCTTCTTGCAGTTCTGGTCGCTCGTGATGCGCTGCGTGACGAACTCCTTGTAGGCGGGCGCGGAGTTGAGATAGAACTTCGCGGGATTCGCCTTGTCCTTGGAGGCAAACTTCACATCCTTCTTGCCGCAGCCGACGTAGAGCGCCTCCTTGAACTCGAGGTCGTACTTCTCGCCGTCGACCGTCACCGTGCCGGGCCCGCCGACGTTGATGACGCCGAGTTCGCGGCGGTCGAGGAAGTGTTCGGCCTTGAGCTCCTCGAACGTGTCGAGCGTCAGCTCCTTTTCGACAGGCATTGCGCCGCCGTAGACAAGGCGGTCGTACATCGTGTAGGTGACGTTTATTTCGTCAGGCGCCATCACCTTCTCCATCACGAAGCGCTCGCGCGTCTTCGCGGTATCGTAGGATTTGAAGTCGTCGGGGTGAACCGCGGTCTGGACGGTGAAGTTGACCGTCGTCGCGAGAAGAAGCGTCAGCATGCTCATTTGTTATTTCCTTTCGTGTTATTTTTCAAGCTCTCGCCGGCAGCGACGCCGGCCTTGAACGCGCGGACGGCGTCGATCCACGCCTCGGGCGTCGTTATCTCCCCGGCCTTCGACCAGGTCGCGCCGGCCCAGTATGTGAAATTGGGCTTCTTGAACGCGAGGACGCGGCAATTCATCCTGTCGGTCATGACCTCGACATCGGACGAGCCGGCGACGAAGATCGCCTCCATCGTCGATCCGTTCGCACCCTTTTCGTCTTCGAAGAGCGAGACGAGCCCTGGCTCCTCGACGAGCGCGCCCTTGTGGTCGCGCGCCGGATCCAGGTCGATCCCCGGCCCCGCGCGGAAGTCGCCGCGGAAGCGGTCGGGATGCTCGAAGCTCACGTCGTTCCGGAAGAACCTCTCGCCGCGCTTCAGCGTCACGTGGCACGTCATCTTCCCGACGGCCGCGAACGCGGGATACACGAGTTCGAACTCGCAGTAGTCGTCGCCGACGTGGATCACCTTCGAGGCCTCCCAGTCGGGATATGTCTTCCACTCGCCGTCGCCAAAGAAGGCGATCCCGCCAAGGCCGCGCGACGCGCCGATAGTGTAGTTGTCGAGGACGCCGCCGAACGGAACCTCGTGCCAGTTGACGTTGACGCCCTTGCCGTGCAGGAGCTTCGCCGCCGCGCCGGGCTCCCCGGGCGTCTTGTTGAAGACATCCCAGCCCGACCACTTGTGGTACTCCCCGGGGCCGTACGCGCGCATCCCGAACTTGTCGTTCTCCCAGCAGAAGTCGTTCTGCCTCTCGGGGCAGACCTCCGCGTTGCAGATCGCCGCCGCAAGCAAGATCGCCGCAGTCATTTCGCCCTCCTGATCCTGACGAAATTGACCGCGCACATGCCGACCGCGAGGAGCCCCGCGAGCGCGGCGCCAATCCACTTGAGCGTCACCGTGAGGTGGTAAATTGACCAGCACCAGAGCGCCGAGGCGAAATCGAGCGCCGCTCCGCCCTCGAAGCCCTCGGGCACCGTTATGCCGTCGCAGTTCGCCGCGGCGATCGCCTTGGTGAAAGCGGGCGTCAGGTTGGTGACGAAGAAGAGTCCGGCAATGAGCGCGACAAGCCCTATCACAAAAGTCTTCGGCACGTTGCCCTTAGTGATCGGGAGCACGCACGGGAAAAGGTAGAACATACCCGCAAGCGACGCGAGCGGCAGGAACTTGTTGCCAGGAAGGAAGACCGAGAGGAATAGAATCACCGGAATCAGCAGGATCGAGACGACGAGCGTCGTCGGGTGTCCGATGACGAGCGCGGGGCTCATGCCAATCGAAAGGCCCTTGAGCCCGGAGAAACGCTTCTCGATAAAGCTCCTGCTCTGCTCGCAGATCGGCTTCAAGCCCTCGATGAAGAGAGCGGTGATGCGCGGGATAAGTTCCATCACCGCTCCGACGGTGACGCCGAGCTTCAAGATGGACGGAATCGAATCAACGACGGCCTTCCACGAATCGCACCTCAAGGCGCCTATGCCGCAGCCGATGAGAAGCCCGAGGAAAAGCGGCTCGCCCAAGGGGCCGAACTTCTTCTTCATCCCCTCCGCGTCGATGTCGAGCTTCGAGAAGCCGGGGATCCTGTCGAGCACCCAGCAAATCGCGACGGCGAACGGCGTGAAGCTCTGGCAGAACGGCTGCGGAATGGAGATGCCGTCCATGTCCTTGTAGTAGGACTGAAAGCCCTGCGCCGTGAAGTCGGCCATGCAAAGCGTGATGACATAGAGGACGATTGCCGCATAAAACGCCCACGCGAGCGACCCTGTCGCAAAGAACACCATCGCGCCGAGGAACGCGAAGTGCCAGTAGTTCCAGAGGTCGATGTTCACCGTGCGCGTCGTTCCTGTCACGAGCATAAGGACGTTTACGCCGAGGCACACAGGAATGATGAACGCGCCGACGGCACACGAGTACGCGACAGCCGCCGCCGCAGGCCAGCCGAGGTCGAAGAAAGGAAGGTTAAGATGGTAGAGGTCGGTCATCCCCTTCAAGGCAGGCCCCAAGCTCGACGTCAAAAGCGCAGTCACTACGCCGAGCCCAACGAAACCGACGCCGACGAGAAGACCCGACTTGAGCGCCTTCGAGAACTTGATGCCGATCAGCATGCCAAGCACCGTGAAGATGACGGGCATCATGACTGCCGCGCCAAGACCGATTACGTACGCAAAGACTTCTTTCATAGATGCGACTATTTTACACCTTCGGTCGATTCCTGTCCATTGTCAAAACAGAAACTATGTATTATAATATCTGCAACATGGCAATTCGCATCGGACTTCAGATCGAAAAATCGCGCGAACACGGGCGGGCGCTTCTCTCTGGCCTCGCCGACTTCGCGCTTTCGCGTCCAGACTGGAGGTTCGACCTTCTCGACCCCGACGACCTCGTGGATTCGAGGACGCAGGCCGCCTACGACGGGCTCATAGTGCGCGTGATGGACGACGCGACCGCAACGACGCTCGCGAAAGCGGGGAAGCCAGTCATCGACACCTACGGACGCGTCGACAAATCTCCCTTCGACACGATACGCCTCGACGACGAGGCGATCGCGCGCATGGCGGCGGACTATTTCGCAGACCACCATTTCGAGCAGTGCGCCTTCTGCGGTTTCGCCGGCCCCCGCTTCTCCGCGGCGCGCGGCGAGGCGTTCGCGGTCGCCGTGAGGAAATCGGGCCGCACGTGCTTCGCCTACTCGGGCGAGGAATCGTCGACCATCGCCGACACGTTCTTCCGCAACGAGCGCACGGACAGAGTTCCCGACGCCAGACCCCTCGCCGACTGGATCGCGTCGCTCCCGAAGCCGATCGCAGTCTTCTGCTGCAACGACATAAGGGCCTTCCAGCTTCTGCGCGTCTGCGAAACCGCCGGCTTCAAGGTTCCGGACGACGTGGCGGTGCTAGGCGTCGACAACGACGTCCTTCTCGCGACTTTCACCCGCCCGCCCCTCTCGAGCATCGACACCGACCCTTCCGCGCTCGGACGCCGCGCCGGGGAGATGCTCGCGGCGAGACTCGAAGGCGCGTCGCGCGCGCCGCACGTCGTCCTCCATCCGCCGCGCCGCGTCATCGAGCGCGCCTCCACGGAAGTCTTCCCGTTCGCGACGCCGTGGATGTCGGACGCGATGGTCTACATACGGCGAAACCTGGACAAGGGGATTTCGGCGAAGGACGTAGTCGCACGCCTCGGATACTCGCACACCGCGGTCAACAACGCCTTCCGCGCGGAGCTCGGCACGAGCGTCCACCAGGAGATACTCAGGCAAAGGCTCGCCCTCGCGATGCGCCTGCTCCGCGAAACGGAACGCTCGGCCGCGAGAATCGCAGTCGACGTCGGCTTCCAGAACGCGCAGTACTTCTCGCGCGCGTTCTCGTCGGCATTCGGCACGACTCCCGACGCCTGGCGCAGAAAAGAAGCGGGCGGCTAAATCCAGCTGGCCATCAGCGGAAATCGCCGGGAAGCGCACGAACCCTGGCCTCGCCGGCGTAGACTTTCGTCGAACCGACTAAAAGCGAGCCGTCTTCCTGCACGCCGCCGCACAGCCCCTCGAACGGCGCCTTGTCGTCGTCGGTGGAGAAGACGGAGACCATTCTCCCCTTCAAGTAGTCTACCGCGGCAAATCCGCCGCGGAGCGCGGCAAATCCGCCGCGCAGCCAGCGAGAGTGCATGTCGCCTATTTCCGCGACGACGCGATTTAGGACGCCGTCGCGGTCGAAGGGCGTTTCCGCGACTAGGCGGAGAGACGTCGCGCGCGCGGCGATCTCGGCGGGGAAATCGGTCTGGTTTACGTTGAGCCCGACGCCCGCGATTACTGCGTCGCCGTTTCGTTCGCAGAGTATGCCGCAGATTTTCTTCCCACCGACAACCACGTCGTTCGGCCACTTCACCGCGACTTGGGAAGAATTGCCGAGAAGCGCCTCCACGGCGCGAGCGACGGCAAGCCCTACGACGAGCGGAAGCGTCGCGACTTCCGCAGGCGACATATCCGCCGCGTCGAGCACGACTGAAAAGGTAAGGTTCTCGCCTCGCGCGGCGTGCCATTCGTGGTCAAGCCGGCCGCGCCCCGCCGTCTGGAACTCTGCGACAAACACGTCGCCTGGACGCCCTTCGCGGGCGTCGGCGTTTGTCGACGCAGTCGTTTCCTTGTGGTGGAAGCGGAATTCCATCGCCTCAGAGCTCGATCCAGTCGCCCGACTTGCAGGAGACTTCGGAGATCTTTCCGCCGCGGCGGATAACGAAGGAATCCTTGCCCGACGCGTTCATGACGAACGTCTTCTTCGCGGGAACGTCCACAATGCGGCCGTCGTCGTAAAGACCGATGATGACTTCCTTGTCGCTCTCGGCCTCGATGACGGGATACTGAAGTTCGGGATGGCGCGGCGTGAACTTGCCGTTAAGAAGCGTATCGCGGTGGTCCTGCGAAAACTTGATCCACTTCTCCACCATCGCGAGGTGTTCCTTCGGCGCATTGCGGAGCATGACAGAATACTGCACGACGCCGAACATGGAGTTGATGACGTAGAGCGCCGCATGCTCGGGGCTCTCCGCGAAGTTCCACTCGAGCATGTCGGAATGAACTGCGGCGCTGCCGGAAGCGAGACGAAGGTTCGCGATGGCGAAGCGGTTGCGCCTCAAGTTTCCGGGGCAGTCTCCAACGCGCAGCATGTTGCCGTACTTCCTGATCGCGGGTCCGACATAGCTCTGGCGGAACTCGACGAGGATGTCGGGCTTGATCGCGGTAAGCGCTTCCTTGACCTCGGTCATGAGACGATCGACGGCGACTGGGAGCGACTTGATGTCGCGCCCGGCGTAGTTCTCCTTGACCGCGGGATCCTCGCCGGCAAAACGGAAGGCATCGATGAAGTCGAGCTTGAAGCCGTCGATGTTCCAGTCCTTGAGCGCCTTCACGTATGTATCGACGAGAAACTTCCTGACTTCAGGAAAGCGCGGATCGAGAACAGCTGCGCCCATGCCGCGGTCGTTGCTCACGACATACTTGCCCTTGAACTTCTCGTAGTTGGCGCTCTTGAGACCAATAAAGGGAACGGAGTACCACATCATGTACTTGATCCCAAGGTCCTGCACCTTCTTCACGTGCGCAGCCATATCGGGGAAGCGGCGCTTCGAGACCTGCCAGTCGCCGCAGAACGCGTAGCCGCGGTTCGTGTCGTCCGTCTGCCAGCCGTCGTCGACAATGAAAGTCTTCATGCCAAGCTTAGCCGCAATCGCAAGCTCCGCCTCGATGTCGGCGGCGAAGACGTCCTGATGGAAATTGTACCAGCTCGAGTAGAGAGGATCGCAGGCGGCCGTGGGGACGCGGCACGGCACGATGCCAGCCGTCTTCTCAATCCACGCGACGGATTCGCGCACCGCGTCGGCAAAGCCCTTCGCGCGAGCGTCGAACCTCACGCGAGTCTCGTAGTGCGAGATCGGGGCCTCGGGCGTCTCGAACCAGCCAATGCCGATCTCGAGGATGCTTCCTTCCTCGCGGATGCCGCCTACGTGGTTGAGGTGGCGCACGCACTCCTCGGCCGCGACGGAGAAATGGCTCGTGTCGTTTCCGTCGAAGAAGACAAAGACCGGCATTCCCTGCGCGACCTCGGTGTGCGAACGCGCACCCCAGTTCGGGCGCATGCCGCAGTCACCGGTGTTGACGTTCCAGGAATAGTCCATGCCGACCTGAGGAACCTTAAGCGACAACCGCGTCTTCGGCGGAACCTTCGCCTCCGCGCAGTCAAGCGTGATCTTCGCGATTTCAGCGCCGTCAGGCGCTACTTCGCGCGCAAACGCAAGCTTCCAGCCATCACGCTCCTCGCAGTGGACCTTGACCTCTCCAAACGAAAATGCAGCCGTAGCGACGGCCGCGAAAACACCAACCATCATTGTCTTGTCTCCTTTTGAGTTGAATATAAAAGGTTCGCAGGGCCCAGAAGCCCGGCATCGCGGTACAGCGACCCGACCTTTGGTCCTTTGATCGTCCATGTCGTGCGCTCGCCCTCAGGAAGCGACGCGTCGTGCACGAGAGCATTGTACCACGTCGAAGTCACTTCCACGCGGATGTCCGCCGCACCGTTCTTCAGAAACGGCGCGACGTCGAACGAATACGGCTCGCACCAGAGCTCGGCCGCCTTCACGCCGTCCACGAACACCGTCGCCCAGTCGCGCACTCGCCCGAGATCGAGCATAACGCGCGAAGGCGACCCAGGAACAGCGACGCGCCCTTCGTAGACGCGCTTCGTCGCCCACGCAGGATAGGCCTCGACGGGCTTGAGTTCAACTGGAAGAGCAACGTGAGACGCCGTGGAATGGCATAGACCGGTCAAGTCTCGGCGCTCGGCGAGGCGATCAACCGTCAATCCCGTCACTGCGTCATAATCCTCGTGACAGCGAGTTTCGCCCCTGCCTATGCGGCAGAAATGCGAAGAGCCGCTTCTACCCACCAGGAAGAACACGTCCATGTCACCGTCGCGCCGCTGGTACCAGCCAGCCACATCGGAAACACGCAATCCAAGAGCTTCTAGCGGCGACGGCCAGTCGGGAACGAAATCGCCGCGCACGATGCGCGCACCCTTCTTCTCGAGCTCGCCAAGCTTCGCCTCGGTCGACGGCAGAAGGAAGGTTCCCTTCGGCACCCAGATGACGCGATAGCTCATGCCGTCAGGAAGCACGATCTTCCCGTCCTTCGCGTCTACGCGCGTCATCAGCGCGTCGTTGTTGAGGTAGTCGTACTTGTAGCGGTTGTCGAACATCAATTTGTGCTCGCTGGGCCTGTAGCCGACGTCGTCGCCGAGATACATGAGAATGTCGACGACGGGGAGACCGCGCTCGAGTTCCGCACCACAGCGCTCAATGTATTTCGAGAAATGCTTCATGTACGGCCACCACGTCTGCTCCCTGAGAAGCGGAGAGCCGATGCCCGCGCCAAAGCTCGTGGACGGAGGCTTGCCGCCGACAACGGGGTTGTGAGTGTAGGTGTGGAACACGATATGCGTCACCCCTCGGGCAAAATGTTCGTCGACGATCTTCTTCCAGTCCTTGAAGTTCTCGTCGAAGGTAAGCTCAAAGCTCGTCAACGCCTCGGCGGAAACGCGACGCTTCCCGTATATATGCGCCGCCGAGACACACGGAAGAATCGGCTTGAAGTCGAAGCTTCCGACGAAGCCCTCGTTGCGGTGCGGGCTCCAGAACTCGCACATCGGCTCGTCGGCGAACTTCCAGAAGCGCAGCGGATCGCCTGGGATCACGTCGCCGAACGCAGTCTCGTACTGCACGGACATTCCGTTTTCGCGCGCAAGGCGGGCGATCGTGCCGTAGTAGTTCTCCTCAATGAGCCGCGAGCAGACGTTGCGCCAGTCGAGAAGGAATCTCTCTGTCTCCGCTTCGCTCTTGAGGACATAGCCGAAGAGCGCGGGAAGCCAAGGACGAAGAGAATATCCGGCACGGCGCTCGAACTCCTCCTCCATCTTCCACGTCCAAGTCTGGCAGCCGCACTCCCAGCTGTCCACGAGCGTTCCGTCGATCTTCACGCCCGATTTCAGGAGCTTGCCGAGATAGCCTGCAAAATTCGCCTCGAATCCCCGGGCGTCCATCTTGTCGCATTCCCAGCCAGTTCCCTCAGGCGACGCCGGGTGGTTCCTGCGCTTCATGTTGACGTGTCCGAAGACGAGTGTGCGCATTCCCCTCGTCTTGACAGGCGACGCATTCGTCGACATCGTGAAGCTGCGATACGCCCAGCCCGCCTTCGCCTCCCACATGTCGAGGCGCGGCTCCGGAATCCACGAACCGTTCAGGTCCTTGCGCGGATAATGGCCGCTCTCGGCATAGTAGTACAACTTCCAGCCAGAAATCGGGAAGCTTGGAACTCGGAATGTCATCCCGACTTCGTCCTGCCAGGCGCCGCGCGGGCACCTGACGCGGAACTGCTCCCTCGGGCCGTCGCAAAGGACGATGTCCGCATCCGGCTCGTAGGCCCATGCATGGTTTATCTGCTGCGGGTTGGGGACGGTTATCGACAAGTCGGATGAATACTCAAGGGGAAACGTCACGGATCCTATCTCGTGGTAATCGTCGTCCTTGTCGAAGTCGGGCTTCTTGCCGGGCTCGAAGCAGACGAGCTTGCGCATCGCCTTGTCGGGCGTGATCCACGGCCCGCCGGACATCGACCACCCGGGGCAGTTCTGCATCTTGAAAGAGAGTCCGCGACTGTGGCACTCCGTCTCGGCGAACTTGACGAGGTCAACCCAGTCCTCACTCAGGCACGGAACCATGTTCGTAACGCCAGGCCATGGCTCATCCTTCGCCCAACCGCCGTGGAAGAACTGGATTCCCGAGATGCCGGCGTCCGCGATTGCGGCGATGTCGGCGGCCATGCCCTCCTTGGACGCATTCCCCCCGATGACGTGAAACCACGTCTCAGGCGCAGCAGACGACACCGCGAGGATTGCGGAGAGGGCGAGAACCGTCATTTTCCGACGCGCTCGATCTTAAGCGTCCACTCGACGGGAGTCTTCGGATTGAAGCGGTACTTCGACATCGGCTCGGGGCCGCAGCTCGCGCCGCCGAGTCCCGTCTGCCTGACATCGAGGTTCAGAAGCACGTCTTCGCTCGGGACGAGCGGGGCGCGCATGCGGCGCTGGCCGTTGACATGGCGCGAATACGCAAGCGTCTCCCAGTCGTAGTGAAGCGCCTGCACGAAAAGCGGCTCGCTCGCAGAGAACTTGACGCCCCTGCCGTGCCTGTCGGTGAACTCCGCCCAGCGGACATCGCACTTCATGCCGCAGTCCTGCGGACGGACGTAGTCGACGAACTGATCGGTGACGGTGGAGCGCCAAAGCCCCACGAAGCTCGCAGTCTTGCGATCGACGTAGTTCTCCCACGGGCCGCGCCCGTACCACGCCATGTTCTCGTACGGAGGCGCGAGACGAAGCGAGAGACCGAGGCGAGGCAGCGCATTCGGCATGCGGCCGAAGGGAACCACCTTGTTCTTCAGCGTAATGGACCCGTCGGACGCGAACGTCCACTCGCACTCGTGTTCGAAGCCGGCGCCCTTCATGCCGTCCACCGAGACCTTGGTCCTCACTACATTACCGTCGACGACGATGCGGCCCGGATGGTAGTGGAGCTGTGTGAGACCGCACCCCTCGAGGCCCTTCGAGCGGTCGTCTCTCCAGGAGCCGCCGAAGAACACCCAGCGGTCGTTGTCGGTCCACGCGCGGGCGCAGGTGAGGCGCGGGCCCGCGGAGATGCCGCCGAAGTCGGAGATGATCGTCGCGCCCCTCATGACGAGGAGCTTGAGTGTGCCGGTCTTCTTGCTGAACACGGCATACGTCTTGCCGCGCTCGATCGTAACATCGTCGCCGTCGTCGTCATGCGCGGCCACAGCGTCGCCGTCTGACTTTTCCTCGACGACAGGCTTCTCGTTCAGGAGAATCTGGTCGCGGGCGACGGGATACCCCTTCTTCGCCCACGGCGCGTCAGTCTTCGTCAGGAACTCGAAGTTGACGAAGACTTCCTTGTCCTTGCCGATTGTCGCGAGAGCCGCGTCAATTTCTGGAACCTTGAACTCGCCCGTGGCGAGCGGAGCAACAGACGGAACGGCGAACAAACCCTCGCCCGCCTTCTCGCCGTCGGCGAGAAGAGTCCAGCGTCCGTCGAACTGAGAGGCGTTGGTGAAGCAGTATCTGTTCTTCAGGACAAACGCCATTTCACGCTTGTCCTCCGACTTGTCCGCCGTAGCTTCAGCAGAGGCGGAGGCCTTGGCGGAGGAAGATTCCACGATGATGTCCTGATAGACATGCCCCACTTCGACAAGCTTGGGGCTCACGTTGCGCAGCGGATCAACGACACCGTTGCAGCAGAACGGACCGTCGTTCGGGAAGTCGTCGAAATCGCCGCCATACGCGAGGAAGCGTTCGCTGCGGTTCGTCTTCGGGTCGATGCGCTCCGTTTCCTTCCATATCGCCTGGTCCACCCAGTCCCAGATGCAGCCGCCGATGAGCGCGGGATAGGAGTAGATGACATCCCAGTACTCCTTCAGGTTGCCGACGGCGTTGCCCATCGCGTGCGCGTACTCGCACATGATGAACGGCTTGCCGGCGGTGTGGCCGGAAATGGCGTAACCCTCGCCGCCGCCCTCGCCAGACATGGCACCGCCGCGCTTCTCGTTGCCGAGCTTGCCGCGCTTCTCGACCCATTCGACTGACGGATACATCGTCGAGTCGACATCCGCGTCTTCGTTGCCGCGCTCCCAGTGGATTGGGCGCGACGGATCGATCTTCTTCACCGCAGCGATCGCATGGCGGAAACAGTCGCCGTGCCCTGTCTCGTTGCCCATCGACCAGAGCGTGACCGACGGATTGTTGCGGTAGAAGACAGCCTGGCGCTCGTTGCGCTCGACGATCGTGTGCTCCCATTCCTTAAAGCGGCCAAGCCCATTGTCGCCGTATCCAGGCTCATGCCCCTCGACGTTCGCCTCGGCTATCACGTAGATTCCGTACCGGTCGCAGAGGTCGTACCAGAGGCGGTGGTCGGGATAGTGGCACGTGCGGACGGTGTTGATATTGTACTGCTTGAAGAGCGTAATGTCCTTCAGCATGTCGTCAAGCGACACGGTGCGCCCGTTCTCGGGATTCGTCTCGTGGCGGTTCACGCCCTTCATCTTGACCGGCATGCCGTTCACGAGGAACGTGTTGCCGACGATTTTCTGCTCCTTGAACCCGATCTTCTTCGCACGGATGTCGCCGCCCTTCTTCACGACGAGCGTGTAGAGGTAGGGGTCTTCTGCGCTCCAGAGACGCGGCTTGAGTTGGAGTTGGAAGTTGGAGTTGGAGAGCGGTTTCAGATCTCCAACTTTCTTTTGGTCTGCATCGTAAAGCGCGGCAGACCCACCATTCTCCAACTCCAACTCGAGACTCCAACTTTCATACCCATTCACAGGACGGGTCTTGACATTGAAGTCCCAAATGCCGTCCTTCGGCATCGACCAAAGCATGACGTCGCGGAAGATGCCGGAGTAGCGGAACATGTCCTGGTCTTCAAGATAGGAGCCATCGCACCACTTGAACACCTGAACGGCGAGAATATTCTCTGCGTCCTCTGCGTCACTGCGCCTCTCGGCACTCGCTTCGCTCGGCTTGGCCGCTTCCCTATGGGTCGCGTCCACCCGCAAGGGGCGGTTACGCGTTAAAAATTCCGTGATGTCGAACTCGCTCGGCAGCTTGGAGTCCTCGGCATAGCCGACCATCTTCCCGTTGACCCACACGTAGAACGCGGAGCCGACGCCCTCAAAGCGAAGGATCACCCTGCGGTCCTTCCACGATTCCGGCACGGAGAACGTGCGGCGGTAGGACGAGACCGGGTTGTAGCCCGGCTCTCCGTTGTCGCGGTCGAGGATCCTGGCAAAGTCCTTGTCCTTCGGGTTGGACGCGTTCTTGTGCGGATAGCGGACGTTCGTGTATATCGGCGAACCGTAGCCGCGCATCTCGACGCAGCTCGGAACGTCGATGGTTGCCCAGTCTGCGTCGTCGAAGTCCGTCTTCCAGAAATCGAGCGGACGCCGCGCCGGATCGCCTACCCACTTGATCTTCCAGTCGCCGTTCAGCGAGACAGCGTAGGGAGTCGCGGGCTCAAGCGCGTCCGAAAACGCCGCCTGCTCGTCTGCAAGCGGCATCGCGTATGTTCTCGCCGGCAGGCGGTTTATCGAGTTAACCGCCGGATTCTCCCAATCGTTTACTTCCGCGGCAAATGCGCCGCACGCCGCCAATCCAATGACTACGGCAATCTTCTTCATGCTTGACTCCCCATTTTAGATGTTACAATCCGCCAGCCAGGCTACACGTGGCGCGTTATTTCACGCGCCCAGTGTAAGCATCGACGCCGCTCGAATCGACGGCCGACTTGAAGAACTTCTCGGACGCCTCTTCCCTCTCCTTGTCCCACGGACGCGGACCGCCGCAGAGCTGGACGGCCCAGAGCTTGAGCTGCTTCCTGTGCCAGTTGACGGAGCAGTTCGTGCCCCATGCGCCGCCGTGGCCAAACCACTGGTCCTCATTGTCGACCTCGGGGGCGGAAAGGCCGAGGGAGTAGCCGCCAAGCCCCTTCGGACGCGTGGAGACGGCGAGAATCGACTTGACCGTCTCCTCCTTGAGGATGCGCACGCCGTTGTCGCCGACACCGAGGTTCATGAGCATCTTGTAGAACTTGTACTGGTCGTGCGCCGTCGTCCAGAGGCCCGCGCCGGCGGACGCAAACACGTGGCTGTCGTTGTAGGGACGCTGCTGCTGGTCGTTCTGGAGGCGCCACTTCGCGGGCGCGCCCTTCTGGCAGTCGTACATCTCGATCTGCGTCTTCAGCTGCTCGTCAGTCGGCCAGAACCAGGTGCTCTTCATGCCGAGGGGATCGAGGACCTCCTTCTTGAGGTAGTCCTCCCACTTCATGCCGGTCACGACCTCGACGACCGCAGCGCCGATGTCGATGCCGGTGTTGGAGTACTGTACCTTCGTGCCGGGCTCGAAGAGAAGCGGCGAAGCGGCCGCAACAGCGGCGTTCTGCCTGAGTGGTGCGCCGCCCGACCAGCCGCCGCCCTTGATGTCGGGCCTCTTGGCGCATGTCTCGAACGGGAAGCCGCCCGTGTGGTTGAGGCACATGCGCACGGTGAGGACGTTCTTCGCCTTGACGAGCGTCTTGACGCCATTGGTCTCGCCTCCGTTTACCCAGAGAGTCGCGAACTCGGGAAGGTACTTGGAGACGGGATCGTCGAGGCCGATCTTTCCATCTTCCACGAGCTTCGCGATCGTCACGCCGCAGAAGCCCTTCGTCTGCGAGCACTGCATGTAGACGTCGTCTGCGGTGATCTTGCGCTTCGCGGCGACATCGGCGTAGCCAAGGCACGTCGTCTCGGTCACGCCGTCGCTGTAGAGCATGCTCACCACGCCGGGGAGCTCCCCTCTTTCGATGTACGGGGCGAGAGCGTCCGCCATGTATGTCGTTCCCGAGTCCTTGATTCCGTCGCAGGGCTGCGTGCAGCAACCGACCATCGCCACCGCGGCGACGAGTCCGATAATGAGTTTATTCATTTGTTCCCTTGTGTTTTAGTGTTCATGTAAAGCGAGTATTTAAGTATTGTACCATATTTCCATGTACCTGTGGTCACAGAAAAATGCCACTTGCACACGATAGCGTTCACGGCCTGCGGCCTTTGTCGCCACACCAACATCCTCGCTAATCATTGCCTCATCTGAGGCTTCCTGCACATTCAATCGAACGCACGACGATTTTCGCCTGACTAGCTTGCACTTCCGGAACAAAGTGATATGTGTCACCCCAATTCGTCTCTCGATCCAGCGGATCCATCTCCGAGAACAGATCGTCTACTTCAATGTCTTCGAACTCGGAGATAACCTTGGCGGCAACTGCGTTGAGGCGCTTTGCCTTCTCTGTCTTCTCTGGATCCTTGAGCGGCGTGGACGTGGCCCAAATTATCTTCGCGCCAGGTTGCTTTGCACGAATCATCGCCAAAGCGGCGCGAAGCCCCTTCTCGTAATCTTCTTCGGCCGTCTGCAACGAATGAAGCCCGTTGTTGAAGTGAACTACGTCATACTTCGCTTCGTCAAGATAGAAGTCGAGCAGCCGCAGATATCCAGGGCTTGTCACGCAGTAGCTGGAAATCCAATACGAGACATTCATTTTTCCGTCCAACAACTCGCGAACCTTCTCCTGATATCCGTTGCAGATCGAGTCGCCTACAAGAAAGACGCGCGGCAAATCCCTTTTGTCGTCAGTAAGGCTGAACGCATAGGCCCTAGACCACTCGACGTTCTCGTGTCCGCGAAGATTGTCGGAAACTGGGCAATCGACCAGCTCCTCGGGCTTTGCACTGCCTACTGGTTTGCCACGGAAAAATTCAGTTAGCACGCCTTCCCAGCGCGGCGTTCCGTCAAGAGCATGCAGCGCGACGAGCTTTAAGTAGCGGGTTTCGACCTTCTCCGGCATCGATACACGCTGCATCACTGGATTGGCGCGTAGGTTGCCGAATTCGCCTTTCAATATCTCGCGCCAGCTCTCGCCGTCGTCGCTCGCATAGATAGCGAACTTGTCCGGCACTCCGTCTGTCCTGTCCTTCGGCGGGCGACACTGGAAGGTGTCAACCGCGACGCGGCGGAGAAGATCGTAGATCCTCACGTCCTGCGAGGGCTCCGTCAGCTTGACAGGCGAACGCCACTGTTCGAAGTCCTGCGTTTGCGACTCGCCCTTCACAAGTGGCGCGAAGCGGAGTGCTGCAGACTTGAGCAACGGCGTCCCCACTTCGCCTTCAAGCACGATACGAACTTCGTCCGCCTCAACTGCATTGAAGCGCTCCATCCGCCGATAGCCTATTGTCGTACCCGCAGCCAGCTTTATCCAACTGCCGCCGACATTCGCTTCAACAGTCCATTTGCCGACACGCTGACCTTCGGCGACGTCTTCCTTAAGGTCGATTACGTTGAACGCCTTTGCGATCGGCAGCTTAAGGCTCACCGTCAGCCGACGTCCCTCTCTTATGTCGGAGCGCCGGGCATCCGCTGCCAAGTCAGTTGCATTGAACGCACGAATGTAGTCGCCGAACTCCTTAAGCCGAGCGACATCGTCATCTCCGACAACGCCGTCGCGGTTGGGCGCAATCCCAAGATCAAGGACGGAATTGCGTCCGACTGTCATGAAGTATACATCGACAAGCTCTGCAAGCGATTTCGGCTGATCGTCCTGATGCCAGAACCATCCGCGCCTGCGGAACGGCGTGTCCGCCTCGTTCGGGACATATGCGCCGTCCTGTGCATTCCAGGAAGTCTCGTTGTTCATGCCGGTTTCGTTGCCGCACCATTTGGCGCAATTCGGGCTCAATCCCCCGCCAAAGGCAATCGCATTCGGATATTGTTTCTCAAGTTTGTCGAGGAGTTCGTCGAAACGATAGTACGCCCGCGCATCCGACGGCAGCTTGCGCGTCTCCTTTGCGCCGCCATACCAGCCGTCGCCGCCGTTTGCGCCATCCAGCCATATCTCGCTGATCGGTCCGTAGCCCGCGAGCAGTTCGTCCCACTGCCCCTGGAAGTAGTCGGCATAGGCGCTGCTCGCGTAATTCGCCTGATGGCGGTCCCACGGAGAGAGATACGCGCCGAATTCCATTCCGTGTTTCGTGCAGGCGTCGCGGAACTCGCGCACGAGATCGCCCTTGCCGCCCTTCCACGACGTATTGGCGATTGTATAGTCGGGATTCAGCTTAGACGGGAAAAGACAAAATCCGTCATGGTGCTTGCAGACGAGGACGAGCCTCTTCAATCCGCCCGCTTTCGCGGCAACGACCCACTGCTCGGGGTCAAGGCGCGTCGGAGCGAAAGCCGATGTCGGCGTGTCGCCAAATCCCCACTCGCGGTCTGCGTATGTGTTGAGCCCGTAGTGGACGATGCCCATCACCTCGGTCTCAAGATACTTCATCTGGGCCTCCGAGGGCTTAGGGGCCGCCCTGCCAATTGCAACAGCCGCACTCAATGCGGCAAAAATCACAGCTCTCATCATCGTCCCGCCTCCAATTGTCATTTGAGCTTGTCTTTCATGAGATCCAGATATCTCGGGTTCTTCCAGAAGACCGCGCCGTCACGCGCTTCGTCGCCAAGCGGGGCGGCGAGGAATGCAAACACACGACCATTGCCATACGACCATTTCACAAGAAGCGGTTTTCCGCCGCAAGAGACAAGCACCTCTGCGCCTGGCTTCACCTCGTCCATTTGCATCCAGAACAGCGAGCAGTCCGACTCAGAAAACTTCACGGCTGTACGGCCATCCCGATCTGACGCACAGGCCGGCAAGCAGTCGAAGGAATGCGTCTTTACGGGCAGGAGCGTTTCCATAAATGTCCCTTCGTATCCACCGCAACCGTAGGCGAACGGACCTCCGGCTACAACAAGCGTGCCGCCATTCCTCACATATGCGGCTATCCGTGCCAGCATTGGACGGACGCTTTCCTCATTAACGTCTCCCATGAATACATACTTGTACCCACCCATCGTCGAAGCAGGCGGAGGATTGACAATTCCATCTGGAACCGCTGGCACAACCGTGAACTTAAGTTCTGGGAACATTTCCTCAAACCTGAAGAAATTTGCATAGAAGCCAAACAAGAGAAGAGCCTTGTCTTCTGCATGATTTCTCACAGTGGCGCAATCAGGCAACACCTTTGGCGGCATCTTGCGATGGACAGGCCAGACTGGCGGCACCATCGGCAGAGAGGCCATCCGAAAGCCGTTCTCTCGAAATTGATCAAATGAGATGCCGTTGAGTCTCGCAGAAAGAACAGTCTGCGCGGTCGGCTTCTCGCTTCTCACGACAGCGACGGCCCGTGGCTGACCGCGCTTAAGGTTCGCCGTCACCACAGCTTCTCCAAGCACCTTGCCAGTTACATCGACCTGCCTCGCGGCACCCTCGATAAAAATATCCGCAAACGGATAGACTGTCAACTCGGGGGCGACAGCTGGACCCGAAAAACCAGCAGCGAAATAGTCATTGACCGTTGCAAGCGAGGGAAGTCCCTTAATCTCAAGGATCTTCGTCGTGACAACAAACCGGTCCCCCGGCCTTAAAAAGCCACCGTCAAAAACAACGCCGCGGGTTTGTAGGTCATTCGCACCATACGCCGCTGAAAGTGTGTTGTAGTCGAACAGAAAGGCGAATCCGCTCTGCATGTCAGGATTGTAGGCCGCGAACCACGGCTCGACCAACGAGAAATGCCAAGTGCCAGGCTTCGTGTAGTATCCCCAGAGCGAGTTTTGTATCGACAGGTCGAGAACACATTCAGTTGTCGGGAACCAATTCCGGTCGTTTCCATCCGCAACACGAAAGACAGTTCGCCATCCTACTGACGCATAGCGAAGCTCCTTTGTGGGATTCTCCAGAACATACGTGACGACAAAGAAGTCATTTGAAGACTCGCTGCTACGAGAAAAACGCACGCCGTCCAGATCGATGCCTGCAGCCTTCGCCGTCAACACCGTAGATTCCGAGCCGTCCACGTTTTTCGTCCATTCAATCTTGGGTGCGCCTTTCTCGACCTGCGTCGCATTGAACGCCGGTTCAAGAATCGGCATCGCCGCAAACAAAAGTTGAAGTATCATCACTACGGCTCCTTATTTCGCATTCGGAATACGCACCACAAGCAAGGTGTAGTACGTGAACGGGGGAACAGATACGACACAGCGGCCGTCTTTTACATTCACATGCAGTTTTTCGCAATGCGGCTCCATGGCGCCAGTGCGCTCATAAGGGCGGATAGCCCATGCCTCTACCCCTTTCGCCACCGAAAGCTTTAGTTCGACTTCGACGTCGTCTGCCTCTGGGGGATCGGCAACGACCGACTCATCACAAACCTCGCTGTCCGGCGCATTCAGTAAATTGACTGTGTATTGCGTGAAACCAGGAGCCTCGCGGCGATAGACTCCCTGCTGGAACCATATTTCGCGCAACGAGTCAACCGCGACAATTTCCACTGGATTGTCGACGATCTCATTGTCCACATGCCAGAACAATTCCGAATAGCGCGTCATCATCTGTTTCCACGGACGCATCGGCAGCGACGAGGCAAACGGATGCCCGCTCGCAGACGCGATGATTGCCATTACATGCGAGGCCATCACCCAGCACTCGTCGTATTTGAGCAAATTGTCCGGATTGTATGTGGTCGACAAATACCCGACATGCAGTATCTTAGACGGCCTTTTAATGTACTTGCTTGGTTTGTATAAAATGTCGCGCACGCTGCAGATTGAATTCATGAAACCCAGATAAGTATGATCAGGGCGTTGTGGATTCAACAAGAATTGCCACTGCGTCTCCTTGAGAAGTCCACTTTGCGGATGGTCGGCAAGCGTCATCTCCGGATTGTCCACCCGTCCGCCGTTCGACCAGACATAGGCCTTTGGGTTCGCCTTGAAGATTCGGTCGAGCGTCATTTTCATGTTGCGGACTATTGCCTCGTCCGCTGCCGGCTTCGCCGAGAGGTCGGTGCCGAATGCATCAAAGCCGGAATGCTGCATATAGCGCCCATCAAAATATACGCCATCCTCGCCAATGCCCGTTATAGCCGCGAGAAGATCGTCTAGCGCCCAAGCGGCGACATCCTGGCGAAATAGATTCGGCTCGACATAGACCCACGGAGTTTGAGCCAGCGTGTCCAGTTCGGACGTGACAACCGGATTCACGGCGATACGCCCGTTATGGAAAAGCCCTGCAAACCGACCGCTTCTGTCGCGGCGGAAGAATTCCGGGTGCCTTCGTGCGATCTCAAAGCCGTACCCCGACTCTGCAAAAGGGATTGCGTAATGCGTGTGATGAAGTCCTCTCGCCTGAGTATCCTTCGTGTCCTTGAGAATCAACCCAGTCTGATGAGCGCGATTCTGGAGATTCCCCCATATCTTGTCTTCAGGATACGATAAGATGACCGCGTTCCCTCCTATTGAGGACTTGTGAATCTGCCAGCGCGTTTGAAGGTTGTCATACGCAAGAAACGGACCCATTCCCGGCAAATGCGCTTCCCAATGCGAAGACTCGTACCAATGGTATTTTGGCTTGTTCCAGTCGCCTTCCGCATAACCATAGTAATCCATCATTCGTTTCAACTGCGGCGTCGGGCGGTTGTTTTTCATTACAACCTCAAGCGAACATCCTTGATTGACGCGCCACCAGTCAGTATTGACGTTGAAGAACTCGCTACGCGAAGCACCGTTCGCTCGGATTCGCACCTCATGTCCATAACGGATGTCGCTGCCAGGATACTCAACTCTCAAAGCCTTGCTCTCGCCATTAGTCAGCACGACATCTCCCCGCCACAATTCGCGTCCTTCATCATCAAGTCCCCACTTCTCGTCCACGACCACATTAGAGCGCGCATCTACCGAACAATTAGTCAGCACAATGTCGAACCAGCCTCTTTCACCCTCGTCATATACGATCTTGTTCGGAATGATCCGAAGCGGACGTATGCCGACGGCAGATTTGCCCTCTTCGACGACTTCTTTCGCCGTCGCGACCTTGCGCTCAATCTCGAAGCGATAGTCGTACACTATAGGCTGACGCTTACCGTCAGGAGCAGCCGTCAGGCGGAGGCGGATGAACAGCCAGTCATCCCCAGACTTGACGTCCATGCGTTCACCTGCAGGAATAGGTCGCCAGTTTTCCCCATCGGTGGAATACTCGAAGCAGACTTCGCCATCGCCGCTGTCGAAGTCGGGCGCCAGTTTCCAACTCAATACACGTGAGAGATTGACTCGTTTGGCATTGAGCGTGGCCCCTGGAACACGCAGCACCTCACGGTTGCCTTTTGTAGCCGATTCGGGTCTTACCTTTGACCCCTGACGAACAAGAACGATGCGATCCAGCTCGGCGCCACCGCCCCAGGCGCCAGGCGGAAGAAAACGCCAAGAATGTTCTCCTCGCTGAAGATCATAATTAATTGTCCGCACCCAGTGCCAACACCCTGGAGGCAGATAGGCGTCGGGGTTGAGCGAATCAACAGAATCGCTGACCCTGCGCGCAACGCCGCAGTTCATCGACTCCGAGTGGTTGAAGTGGCCCTTGATCGGGAACCTTACACGTTCCCAGACGTCATATGTGCCGCGTTCGGTAAGGATGAACGAGTAGGAAAGATCGCTTGCACACCGTATTACTGAGGAAGCCAATGCACCCTCAGACGGATTCAACCGACCTTTTTCGCCTGCCGGACAGAACCTAGAGAACTCGTCTCCGTCGATGACAAGCCAGTCCCCAGAGTTCTGGACTACCGTGGTCTTTAGCGCCAAAGTGCGTCCTGCCTGCATGACGCCTTCAGGCACGTCAAATTGCAGATTGGCGTTCAGCAGCGAAGCAACCGCAGCGGCAACAACGGCAATCATGCGTTTCCCCTCACCGAACTACGATTATGAATCCTGGCAAATAGCAAAGCGACAGTGTCTGCCCAACGCCAGCCGCACCAGATATGCTCAGAGAATACCCTTTAGGAAGGGTCTCTTTCGCCGCCGCGAGAACTTTATGCCCAACAACAAGTGTCTTCGCGCGCACAAGAGGCACAGTACCGCCGTTTGCGACGATGGCGCCTTTTGCCGCTTTGGAGTCAAGTCCGTTGACAACAATCTCGCAGTTCTCGCTAATGGCAAGCAGATTTGAGACGTCAAACGGAACATAGTTGTTGCCTTTATAGTCGTAACCTGTCTCGGGGATGTCGAAGACAAGTTTCGTTGAGCCGCGCAAATCGGCACTTGCGCCGTCCACGCACGCAATGCGCGGACTTGTGCCAGAGAACCGTACAGTGCAGTTCGTCGAGGCTCCCCCATACCGGAAACAAACACCCGCCGTCAATGCGGGGCATTCTGCATCTGCCGAGATCGGCTCGGCAGAAATCGCCGCGCATGTCGCGCTTGACACGAGCAACGTTCCATTGGATACCGACAGCATCCCGGAGTCTCCGCTTACGCGGACGAACGCACCAGTCACCATGCCGCCGTCGACAATGCACAGGCTGTTTGTAAAACCGGTTATCGCCGTCGGGTTGTCGGCACTGCCCGACAGGCTGAAGGAATCCCTCAAATTAAAAACAGTGTCTGTGCCGGAGACAAAAACAGTTCCGTTCGACGAACTATCCGAAATAGAGCAAGTTGTCCATGGAAAATCAACCTTGGCCCCATTCTCGACAATGAAAACGTTACCGCCCGCCATACCGAAAAGCGGACAGCTGGAAACGTCTTCCACTTCAAACTTCGCCTGCGGGCCAGAAACGCGCACCGCGCTGTTCTTGTTGTTCTTCCCCACGCCGAAGGGAAGGAACTTCGCCGCGCTGAAAGTGCCGTTTGAAATGACAAGCTTCACGCCGCACGAACCGTTTTCCGACTTAGAATTTGACCCGATGCGGAATTCCGTATCGGCCCGCAGAATTCCGCCGTTCAATATGTGAACCTCGTAGCCACTGCTGTCATAGTCCTCGTTTGCGGACGCACCCACCCCGACTCTCACAGTCGCCGCCGTCACCGCGCCACCGTCCGTTACACAAAGGGAATTGTTGTGGGTATGAGAGCCAGTGCCAATTAGGATGTCATTTTCAATGTCCAACACCGCATTATCCGTGACAACGGCACGGCATCCCCCCGGAGCTCCGATAGTTATCGGCATCTTCAGATTCCTTGCCCTTACATAGCTTCCAAGGCCTTCCACCTTCAAAGAGGACCCAGTCTTGGGCCGCCATTTGCTGGTGGTTGAGGTCTTGCCAAATACAATGTCACCGCCAGCGACAAAAGAACTCGCCTCGGAAACCCATAGCTCGTTGCTTTGATTTATTGTCGTGCCGCCGTAGTCGAGAATGACATCCCCGGCGACATGGAAACGCGATGCTCCAAGGATGTTAAACTTGTTGCGATTACATACTGACGCCTGCGGCATGCTGGCGACATTCGTGACGACCGCCCCGTCTTTGATCGTAATAGTCCGATCGTTTGCAACATTCGTCGGGAAATTGCCCCCTTGAAAATCCCACCAGCCACCACCGAAGACAGTTGTAGTGTTTGCAGCGGCTTCGAATCCGGTAAATGACAGGGCGTTTTCCTCGGTTGCTGCATACGCCGTTTCGTCATAAGTCCTAGACGAATCGGAGACAAGAAGCGACTCAGAGTGAAACGGCGGCGTAATCGTCTCGGCCATCGTCAGCGACGGCAGCAGTATTGCCATTAACAAGAAAATTGCCAGACTCCAAGTGCCTAGTGGGCATATTCTTGTCGTTTGATAAAATTCCTTGCAGAATTTTCTCATAGCTTACACCTCTCCTTCTCGTGTTTGTACACCACTATTATACCCAACATTTTCAAATGGGCATAGAGGGGGAATTCCCCCCTATCGCGAAGCGATATGTTTTGGTACAATTCTTGCAAATGTGGCGGTGGGCGATACTCATCTCGTTTTCCTTGGTCGGAGCGCTTTTCTCGACAGCAGCGACCCCGTCTCCCTCTGTACTCACAAATTGCGTGGAAATCCGCCAAGCCATCGCACATTTTCAGGGAACCCCGATTCCATTCGACATTACGGCAAGTTCGCTTTCCGACCATCCGCGATACAGTTTCTCCGTCTTGGTCGAGGACTCAACGGGAACGGCATTCCTCAACAGCGGTGGTCTTCCTTATCCTGAGAACTTGAGGCCAGGCAACGTCGTACATGCCGTCGGCGTCGTTTGCAAGTGGGAGGACGGAAGAGTCGTGACAGACTGCACGACATTTGAAATCGTCGCACAAGGCAAACCTCCATCCGCAATTTCCGTGACCGCTGCCGACATTATTCAAGGCCGCATAACAAATGCAATGGTAAAGGTCACAGGGCGCATCAGCGATGTCTTTCACGACGACATCGACCCGCGCTTCATATTCTTCACCATCACGGACCAGACAGGAATCCTGTACGCCGTACTCGCGGCCGAAGATGCCAATAGCAGCATTTTCGACATGATCGGCGCCACAGTTTCCATCACCGGCCTTCTGCGCGAAAACACAACAGTGGCGAGGCCTTTTCAGAATCAGCTGCTATCCTTGAACAACATGAGCCAGGTGGATGTAGTAGCATCGCCGCCACATGATCCTTTTGACGACCCGACGCTCCGCCCCTTGCCTACCACCTATACTATCACCCAAACGGCGCAGGACCGCGTTTGCTCCCGAGGCCAGGTCGTAGCGCGCTGGCAAGACAGGTTCTTCCTGCTCAAGGGGGAAGACGGCCGGTTTCTAACGGTTGAAAACGCCGACAAGGCAATGCCGTCCCCAGGGGAGTGCGTGGACGTCATCGGAACGCCGTCGGCCAACTTCTACCAGCTCCACCTCCTGCACTCCATCTGGCGAAAGGCGAACTGTGTCTCGTCCATGCAGGCCCTGTCTGCTGACAGACCTATAGATACATCAATACGCGAGCTGCTGACAGACGACAACGGCAAACGCCAAATCAAGATCAACCTGCATGGCAGAACAATCCGCATCATCGGCGACATCAAAAGCGCCCCTGCGTCCTGCGAATTTGGAGAACGACTTTTCGTACAATGCGGGGATTTCGTCGCCCCTGTCGAAATCGGCGACATCCGCGGCTCCATGCACCTTCTGAGCCCAGGTTGCCGCGTCTCCGTTACTGGA
This sequence comes from Kiritimatiellia bacterium, assembly GCA_045536845.1. GTDB lineage: Bacteria > Verrucomicrobiota > Kiritimatiellia > RFP12 > UBA1067 > UBA1067. The sequence goes on from JAZSOG010000003.1 coordinate 99,041, forward strand.
ACCTGCATTATGAACATCACCAGCGTTTCCGCCGCCACGCCATTTCCAAGAATCAGCGGATTCTTTATCGTCCCGAGGAGCGATGCCGACATCTGTGTCCTCCAGCGACCGTCCTGGTGGACACCAGCGAGACTTCTCGGCGTCATCGCCCTTCTCATGTTCGTCCTCCTAGGCAGCCTTGCCTTGAACATCGCGCTCCACCGGCTTGCAGCGAAAAAGGGTCGGGACCTTGCTGCAGAATCCATCGCGCTTGCGGAGTCGGAAATTAAATCACTCGAGCGGACGCGGCTCGCAGTAGAGCTTCACGACTCCATCGCCCAGAACCTGACTGGCGCCGCCATGGAGATAAGGGCCGCAAGCCACTCTCGCGAAGACGTCGCGGCCGGGCATCTCGGAATAGCGCTCAAGACCATTGATTCCTGCCGCGGGGAGTTGAGGAACTGCATCTGGGATCTCCGCAACCAGGCACTCGAGAAAAACAAAATTGACGAAGCGATCCGGCTGACGCTCCAGCCGATTCTGGGTGCCGCACACCTGACGGTTCGCTTCAACGTCTCCCGCAACTTGTTCTCCGACCACACCATACACGCGATTCTCTGCATCATCCGGGAGCTTGCAATCAATAGCATACGCCATGGCCATGCGACTTCAATCAAGGTAGCCGGCGCCATCGAAAACGGGCACTTGCTGTTTTCGGTCAGGGACAACGGCTGCGGCTACGACGCAGCAAACGTGCCCGGCATGCGCGACGAACACTTCGGGCTTCAGGGCATCCGCGAACGCATACGCCCCTACAACGGCCTGCTCGCCGTTACGAGCGAGGCGGGGCGAGGGACAAAGACGTCAATCGACATCAAACTGCCGCATGGCGCACAACCATGAAAAAGATAAAGATCCTCATTGCCGACGACCACATGATCGTCCGCCTAGGGCTCGCAGCCCTGTTTTCCCACGAAAAGGACATGCAGGTGCTCGGAGAGGCGGAAGACGGTCTTCAGGCAGTTGACATGGCGCAGAAGCTACATCCGGACGTCATAGTAATGGACTTGATGATGCCAGGTCTCGACGGCGTCGGCGCAACGCGAAAAATCAAAGAGCTGTCGCCGGACACGCGCATCCTCATACTGACGTCCTACTCCACCTCCGACGGAATCGCCCACGCACTAGATGCCGATGCGGACGGCGCGGTGCTCAAGACGTCAGACGACGCCAGCATGCTAACGGCGATACGCACGATAGCAGCGGGGGAGCGGTTCGTGTCGACAGAAATCCAGAACCTGCTTGCCGTTGATCCTCCCGCAAAAGAGCTCTCTCCGCGGCAAAAGGACGTGCTGGACTCCATGATCCGCGGGCTTACAAACAAAAACATCGCGGAGCAGCTCGGCATCGGGGAAGGCCGCGTAGAAGCGCACATCAACGCTATCTTCTCGAAGATCAACGCCGCGAACCGCGCCGAAGCAGTCGCCATCGCCCTCAGGAAGCAGCTCCTTAAGATCTAGCAATCACTGGAGAAGGATGTCTAGCATGCCAACGACGAGCTTTCCGGCAATGAGAAGCGAAGATTCCGAAATCTTGTCGGGAGTGTCCTTCGCGGTGTGCCAGTAGTCGTTGAGCCCGGGTGCGCTGCCGTACTCGAAGTCTATGAGGTCGATCGACTTGAAGCCCTCCTCGATGAACGGCACATGGTCGTCCTTGACGAGAAGTTCCATGCGCGAAACCTTGTCCTCGATCCCGGCCCTCTTCGCCGCGAGAAGCGCGATCTTCGAAAGCGCGGGGCTCGAGTTCCTCGGGATCGATATGTGAAGGTCCTTGTCGCCAAGCATGTCGACGCATATCACCGCCTTGACGTTCGCGCCGCTCTCCTTGATCGCCTTCGCCGCGTGCCGCGAACCCCAGAGCCCATCGTCCTCGACATACGCCTTCATGCACTCCTCGCCGTCGGTCCATATCAGCATCACGTTGTCGCGCAGCGACCGCTGCGAACGCAATATGCCGGCGAGCGCGACGAGAAGCCCAGAAGTTGAGGCTCCGTCGTTCGCACCGGGGCAGTCAACGCCTGGCTTCGTGTCGTAATGCGAGACAAGGACGATCCAGGGCGCGTCTGGAGAAGTCTTGAACGTGGCGACGAGATTCGTGAACCTGCGCTCGCCCTTCGGCGTCTTCGCGACGAACATGTCCCGCCTGACGTCTGCGCCGGCTGCGCTCGCCGCGTCGAGGAGAAAGTTGGCGGCGAGCATGCTGCGCGTCGTGCCGGAATCGCGAGGGGTGTGCCTTTCGACGAGCTGTACTGCGGTGGTGCAGGCGAGACTTGCGTCTGCCGGAGAAAAAACGAGAGACGCCGCGAGCAGCGCAGAGACCATCGTCAGTCGATCTCCACGCCGATCATGCGGATGACGCGGTCGAGATCGTCGTTGTCGAAGAAGTCGATCTCGAGGACACCCTTCGTGTGCTTGCCGTTGGCGTGCGTGACACCGCTCGTCACGCGGACGGCGCACCCGAGATGGCGCTTCAGCTTGTCGGAAAGACTGCGGACATACGCGTCGGGGAGATCGGGCACGCCAGTGGAGCGCGCGGGAACCGGCGCATGGAGGCGCGCGACCTTCTTCTCAAGTGCGCGCACAGTAAGCTGGTCGTTCACGCAGTCGCGTGCGAGTAGGACGCGGTCCTTCTCGGAATCGACGGAAAGGAGAACCTTCGCATGGCCTGCGGAGAGAAGTCGAGACTGCACAAGGCCCTTCACCTCGTCGGGAAGCTCGAGAAGCCTGACTGCGTTCGCGACCGTCGCGCGGCCCTTGCCGACTTTCTCGGCGACGTCTGCCTGCGTGAGATTGAAGCGGTCTTGCAGCGTCTTATAGCTGACGGCTTCCTCGATCGGGTTGAGATCCTCGCGCTGGAGGTTCTCGGTCGTCGTCATGATCGCCGCGGTCTGGTCGTCGACGTTCTTGAGGACGACTTCGATCTTCTTCCAGCCAATGAGCTGGGCGGCCCTCAGGCGGCGTTCGCCTGAGATGAGTTCGTAGCGGCCGGCGGCGTTCTTGCGGACGGTCGGCGGCTGGACAAGGCCATTGTTCTTGAGCGACTCGCCAAGTTCCTTGAGCTCCTCTTCCTTGAAGTCGCGGCGCGGCTGATAGGGGCTGCGCTCGATGTCGAGGATGTTGAGCTCGAGAGGCGTTCCAGGCTGGAGCTGTGGCGCGGGCTTCGACTCGACCCTGACGGCTGCCACGGCGGGCGGCGGCATGGAAGAGGAAAGAAGCCCGTCAAGCCCGCGGCCAAGCCCGTGCTTGCGCTTCGCATCAACGGACGCGGGGGCCTTGCCGGCCCCCGTCGCCTTCTTCAGAAATGGATTACCCGGCTTGCTCACTCTTCGCTGCCGCCAAAGTAACCATTGACAATCGGAAGGATCTTGACCTTGTTGTCGAGGATGATGTTGATGATGCCGATCTGGAGGCCCCAGGGGCACTCGTGAGCAACGTTGATGACGCCGATCTGGACGCCATGAAGCTCCTGGGCGCTGTTGATGGTGGCGACCTGGAGACCGGTCTCGACCTTCGCCATGTTGAGCGCGAGCGAGAAGCTTGCGCCGGTGCACTCGCCCTCGGTGAAGTTGCAGACGCAGGAAGTCTGCCAACCAACGAATTCCTTCTGGTAGGAGGCGAGCAGGTTGACGTCCATGCCCTTCATGAGGTTGCGCATGCCGAACGACGCAACGTCGATGCCGTAGACATCGCCGAAACCGAGGTTCGCGCCGAGCGTGATGCCGAGGCCGCGGACATCGGCGTCGTTCCAGTTGCAGAGGCCGGAGATGAGAAGACCGTCCTGGTTGTCGCGGGTGCGCGAAGCGATGCCCGAGATGCCGAGACCCTGGAGCTTGACAGTCTCAATGTAGAAGAGGTCGAGGTCAAAACCCTTGACGTCCCAGTCGAAGCCCCACGGAATGGACACAGGAGCAAAGAGCCCGACCTGAACGGGCGTCCAGCCGATCGCGCCGACTCCCTGGCCCTCGGTGCCAGCTTCGGCCTCGCCATCAGCGGCAAAGACAGTTACAGAGGCCGCAATCGCGGCGGTCGCAAGCATAAGCTTCATGTTCTTCATTTTTGGGCTTCTCCTTTGATGTGGAAAATTATGGGTAAATTTTACACTTTCGCGGCCGCCGCGTCAAGTGCGCGGGCGCGAACGCGTAAAAAAACAATTCCGGTCACCGGAACGGTAAGGACATAGAGGACTCCCATCACGCCGACGGTCATCCAGAAATTCGATATCAAAAGCGCCACGACGAGCAACAGCGCCGCCATCACCGGAAGCTGGTACTTTCTGCTGATATGCACCGACTTGAGCGATATCGTCGGGAGCCGCGACGCCATGAGCGCGCCGACGAAAAGGAGCATGAACATGCCGAAGTACGGGTTGCGAAGCGCGTCCTGCAGCGCCGGGTACTTGTCCTTCGCGTCGAGCGCGAGCGCGAGCACGGCGGGCGTGAGCACCATCCAGCACCCACCTGGCGCGGGCACTCCGGTGAAGAAGTGCTTCCAGTAGGGGAGCGTCGGCTGCTCGAGCATCGTGTTGAACCGCGCGAGGCGGAAACAGTCGCAGAGCGCGTAGAAAAGCGAGCATCCTAGAACGAGGCGCACCATCTGCGGCGAATAGCCCTCGTGCGCCGGTCCGCCGGTGAGCCAGAAGAACATGAACATCGCGGGGGCGACACCGAAGTTCACGAAGTCAGCGAGCGAGTCGAGTTCGGCGCCGAGCTTGGAACTCGCCTTCAGTAGCCGCGCGATGCGTCCGTCCATGCCGTCGCAAACGCAGGCGACGAGAAGCGCGATAAGCGCATGGAGGAACCGCCCCTCGCTCGAAAGCGAAATGGACGTGATGCCTGCACAGGCCGCCATTGAAGTGACGAGGTTCGGCACAATCGTGCGCAGCGGAATCATCTCGGCGCGCGACCGCTGGTCGCGGTTGCGACGCCTCCTGCCCCTCAAACGAAATCTTCCCATCTCGCCCTTCTCAGCTGACGGATATGTGTATCTCGCCCGGCTGCGCGGGAGCCGCCGGACGCGGCTGCGGCTTCGGACCGTTCTTGCGAGGCGGCCCGATAAGCGCGCCGAGGACACGGCCGAGCGTCTTGGGGGCCTGTTCGACGAAGCACTCGTCCTTGAGCTCCTCGAGAACTCGGTTGATCACGTCCTCGCCAAGTTCGCGGTGCGCGTTCTCGCGGCCGCGGTACTGAAGCGTGAGCTTCACCTTGCAACCACTCTCGAGAAAACCCCGGATCTGGTTGAGCTTGTAGTTGAAGTCGTTCGTGTCGGTGCCGGGATGGAACTTGATTTCCTTCACCTTCTGCACCTTCTGGGCTTTACGCGCCTGCTTCTCCCTGATGGACTCTTCGTACTTGAACTTTCCGTAGTCCATGATCTTGCAGACGGGTGGCTGCGCGTTGGGCGTGATCTCGACGAGATCGAGCCCCCTCTGGTCCGCGAGACGCTGTGCGTCGCGTGTCGGCATTACGCCGAGCATGTTTCCCTGGGCATCAAGAACGCGAACCTGCGGAACGCGAATCTTGAAGTTGACACGAGTGAACTGTGCGATAACTCACCTCTTTTTTTTGTTTATGATGTTGTATTATACCACAATCAGGCGCGCGGGTGTGATGAAAAATATGCGTCTTTCAATCTCTCCACGGAAACATGCGTGTAGACCTGGGTCGTGGAAAGCGACGAGTGGCCGAGCATTTCCTGCACGCTCCTCAGGTCTGCGCCCGCGTCGAGGAGGTGCGTCGCAAAGCTGTGGCGCAACTTATGCGGCGTCAAGTCTGGCGAGAGCCCTGCCTCTGCAAGATACTTCTTCATGCGCCTCTCGATGAAGCGCGACGATGCCGCCTTTCCGGCAGAGGACTGAAACACCGCATCGCCATCGTCCGCGGCAGATGCGCCGCGCAGCCGCCCGAGGGCGTCGAGCGCCTTCGACCCGAGGATTACGAGACGGTCCTTCGAGCCCTTGCCCGTCACTATCGCAGTGCCGCGCGCGAAGTCGATGTCGCTCCACTTGAGCGGCGTGACCTCGCCGATTCGGCACCCAGTCGAATACAGCGTCTCAAAAAGCGCCAAGTCGCGCAAGAACTCTCGTTCGGAAAGACGGCCCTCGGAAAAGTCCTTGCCCGGCTGCGCGAGAAACGCCTCGACGTCGCCAACCGAAAGCACCTTCGGCAAGGTCTTCGCCTTGCGCGGCCCGCGAAGCGATGAAAACGGATTGTCGGTTACTGCGCCTTCGCGCTGGAGATGTCTGTAGAACGCGCGAAGCGCCGCGAGCTTGCGGCGAACGGTCGTGGCCTGTGCGCCGGCCGAACCGAAAGACGAGAGAAAGGCCCTGGCCGCCGAGTCGCTTGCCTCGCCCCACGGAAACGGCGGAGCCGCGTCTCGCCCCCACACGAACGCGGCGAACTGCGCGATGTCGGCGGAATAGCCCTCCCAGGTGTTTGGCGAGACGCCGCGCTCAGCGAGGAGATTCGCCTCGAAGCGCCGCACCCGTGGGTCTTCCGCCGTACGCGGATTAGTCGGCGGGACCATCTATCACCTTGGCCTTCTTGTCGCGGCTCGACGGAATGTCGCCAAGGCCGAGCGAATCCGCGACTTCTGCGTAACCGGGGATCTTGTCCTTGTAGGCGACGATTACGCGCCTGAGGGCCATGACCTGCCGCGGCGAAAGCGACCTGCGGCGCTCGAACTGGTCTACAAGCGACTGGACGAACGCCTTGTCGTCGTAGGTCTTGCGCCCCTTCTTCGAGGAAGGCCGCCACTCAGTCACCTTCCCGACAAGCGCGATGAGACGCGGCACGACGGACTCGCCATCGCGCTGGATCGGGGAGAATCCGCCTGCGACGTATTCCGAAAGCTTCGCGCGGATCTCGTCGCAGTCGTCGAGTCCCGCGGCGTTCTCGCCCACCGCCTTGACGAGTATGGCGAACTGCTTCTGCGAGAGTCCGCGCCCGCGCTCGGTCTGGTCCCTGAGGCTCTTGAGGAACGGGTTCTTCATGAGGCCGACGATCCTGTCGGCCGTGTCGAAGCACCACTTCACGAGTTCGGGATCCACCGTCTCCTGCTTCTGCGCCTGGGAACCCGCGATGCCATGCTCCTTCAGCGTCGCCTCGCAGTCTGGGATCTGCGACGAATACATGAGGGCCATGCGGACGAGATACTCGAGCTGGCGCGAGGAGAGGGGCTTGCCGGTGTCGAACTGCGCACGCACAGACTCGACAAACGCCTTGTCGTCGTAAGTCCTCTTGCCGACGGTCTTCGGCTCCTTCCACTCCTTCACCTGATCGAGGAGCGAGAAGACGATCTCGAACTTCTCCTTGTCGGGAGCCGGCTCCTTGCAGGACTCAACGGCCTTGAGAAACCTCGCGTAGAACTCGCTGAGCATCACGTTCATCGGCTCGCCGTCAGACTCGACCTTGTCGAGCTCGGCTTCCATCTTCGCGGTGTACCCGACGCTGAAGAGCGCGTCGAGCTTCTTCACAAGCCAGTCGCAGACGAGGAAGCCGCGCTCAAGCGGGATAAGCTTCTTCTTCTCGGTCTTCGCGTATTCGCGCGCCTTCAAAGTCTCAATCGTAGCCGCGTAGGTCGACGGGCGGCCTACACCGTTCTCCTCAAGCGCCTTGATGAGCGACGCCTCGGAGTAGTGGGACGGGCCCTTCGTCTGCTTCTCGTCAGCGAGCCAGCGGACGGCGTCGAGAGTCTCGCCATTGGAAAGCGGCGGAAGCGCCGCGACCTCGTCGGTATCGTCGTCGTCTTCCTCGCCGTCAGGGCGTTTCTTCTTGAGCGAAAGGTTCATCACCTTGAGGAAGCCCTCGAAGTCGATCTCCGTCGCGCTTGCGGTAAAGAGGTAGTCGTGTGCGAGCGCGGGCTTTCTCGCAGCGAGCGAGACGGTGCGAACCGTCATCTTCGCGTCGGCCATCTGGCTCGCCACGAAGCGTTTCCACACAAGTCCGTAGAGCTTGAGCTCCGCCGCGTCCATGCCGTTCTCCGCCGCGCGCTCGGGCGTCAGCATGACGTCGGTCGGGCGTATCGCCTCGTGCGCGCCCTGCGCGTCGGCCTTGGACTTGAAGAAGTTTGGGCTTTCGGGGTAGAACTCCCCGCCGAAGGTCGTAGTCACATATTCCTTCGCCGCCGCGCGCGCCTGCTCGGAGACGTTCACGGAGTCGGTTCGCATGTAGGTGATGCGCCCCTGTTCGTAAAGCGACTGCGCGAGCTTCATCGTCTTCCCGGGCGAGAAGGAGAGGACGCTCGACGCCGCCTGCTGCATTGTCGAGGTGGTGAACGGCGGCAGCGCGTGTCGCATCTTCGGCTGGGCCTTCAGGTCGACGACCTCGAGTTCAGCGTCAGCGAGGTCGAGAAGCGTTGTATCGGCAGTCTGGCGGTCGCGCACGTTCGGCTTTTCGCCGTCGATGCGCGCAAGCTTCGCGACGAACTTGCCGTTCGCGGAGCCGCGCTTCTTCGCCTCTACGCCCATAAGGAAGTAGATCTCTGGCTTGAACGCCTCTATTTCGCGCTGGCGCTCTACGAGGAGCCGCAGGGCGACAGACTGGACGCGGCCCGCGGAGAGCGAGCGGTTGTTGGCGCACGCGATGTTCTTCCAGAGAAGCGGAGAGACCTTGTAGCCGACGATGCGGTCGAGGATCCTCCTGGCCTGCTGCGCGTCGACGAGCGGCATGTCGATGTCGCGAGGCTCTGCAACGGCCTTGAGAACGGCGCTCTTCGTGATCTCGTTGTAGGTGACGCGGTGGAACGGCTTCTTGCCGGCGACGGGCTCGAGCACTTCCCTGAGGTGCCACGCGATCGCCTCTCCTTCGCGGTCGGGGTCGCTTGCGAGATAGATTTCGCTCGACGACTTGACGGCTGACTTCAGTTCCGAGACGACCTTCTCCTTGCCGTCGGAGATTTCGTACTTCGGGGTGAACGTCCAGCTCTCGTCGCCCGTCTTGTCGATCCTTATCGCGCCGTTCTCCTTCGGGAGATCGCGGATGTGGCCGACGGAACTCTTGACCATGAATTCCGGCCCAAGATACTTGCCTATCGTCTTCGCCTTAGCGGGAGACTCGACTATCAACAGCTTCTTGCCCATTGCGCCTACATTTTCCTTTCACACTTTACATTATCAATATTACAAAAGGCGCAGGGCATTTGTCAAGTAGGGTCGTAAGATTGCTCCGTTGGCGAGAAGCGGGTCGGGGGCGGACGGCGAACCTAAGAAGACACGCGCCGCTTCGCGGCAGCCGCCCATGCACTTTGCCGCGCGCGCGCAACCAGCGCACATCTCGGGCAGGTAGTCGTGGCGAATGAAATGCATCCACTCCTCGCTCTCGGGAAGTCGCTCCCACTCGTTCCACCTGAGAATCTCGACAGGACTGTGGTTGCAGGCGCGAATCATTCCGTTCGGCCCGACCGTGAAGAACTCCGTTGCCGCAGAGCAGCCGGTCGAGACCTGCAGGAACTTGTACTTCTCCGTGTCGATCAGGCACTCTGGAAGTTCCGTTCCGAAATGTCCGTAGCGCTTTGCGCGCGAAAGCACTTCCTCAGCGACATCGGCGACTTCGCGCACTTCCTCTGCCGTCAGCATCAGTTCGGGATGAGAAAGTCCGCGTCCGCCGGGCAGAAAGCGGTTCAAGAGCAGCGAGTCCGCGCCCGCGACGAGCGCGGCGGAAATCGTCTCGTAGAGTTCCGGCAAGTTGAGCTTCGTGACCGCGACGCCCACGGTCGTTCCACAGCCAAGTTCGCGGGCGCGCGCGAACACGCCGAGAATGTGCTCGACAGGCGTGTCGCTGTCGGTGTTCTCCGCAAACGACTTTAGCCCCGGCATACTGACAGAAAGGCGAATCCCGCGCTCGGCGCAGAAGCGCAGCACATCGTCCGTCACAATCCGTCCGTTCGAGAGCAGGTTCACAAGCGCCCGCTTCGACGCGAAGTCTACAAGGTCGAGGCAACCCTCCTTCATCAGCGCCTCGCCGCCGGTGAAGGAGAACTGGCGAACGCCGTTCGCGGCAAATTCATCGACAAGCCGCTTCCACTCGTCGACGGACATTTCTGCACTCGGCTTTATCATGCCCGCAAACCACGGACACGAGCAAAACCGGCAGGCGTGGTTGCAGCGGTATGTCAGCTCCAGCGCCGCAACAGGCGGAAGAACGGTCGTCACTTCTTCGGCTCTCCCAGCAGCTCGCGCAGACGAGGAAGGCATGACTTCATTGAAACGGAAGTCCCGTCCGAGCCATCATAAAGATACACATCGCCCTTAATGAATTTTTCCAAAATCTTGGCATCGTCTTCTTTGATGACTAGCCGCTTGCCGTTGATGACCCACGCCAACTTGTCAAAGCGACCGAGCTTCGCCGTGCTGCCTTCTTCATATGTAAAATCACCGAGGCATCTCTTCAAAATAAGTCTGCCATGCCACCTCGAGAAGCTATCGGACAGATCGACCCTCACCCAGTCTTCCGGATCGCCGGGCTTAGCGGGAAGTCGCTTGAGGGTACTTCCTTTGTAGTACTCGTTGTACTCCTTGCCATCCAGCGACGGGGAGCATCTGACTTTCAAGGCGTTCGCCAGAACCGTTCCATTTTCAGAGATATACTTCGCGTTCACCCACCATTCTGGGTCAAGCGAGTGGATACGGCAGTAATCTTGGCCGAATTCGATAACTTCGACAGACTCTCCAATCTTCCAAAGGAAACGCTCTTGATCTTCCCTTTTCGTCGGCTCGGCGACGATCTTAGCGCGGGTCGGGATGTTGAGTTCTTTCGCCGAACGGCACTTGCCGCAAAGCGCCGACTCGTCCAGCACGATGTCGAGGCCGAGCGCGCGCAAACGTGCCGCCTCGTCGCGATGGCGGGCAAGGACACGTTCCATCTGTTTGCTGTTCTTTGGATAGACGGTGCGATTCCCGCACTTCTTGCAGATGTATTCAAACGTCTTCTCTTCCGGCATCATCACACTATAGCACATCGCGGTAGGTCCGTGCTTGACCTTCGGCTCGGGCGAGGCGGCTAGCTTGTTTAGCATCGTGTTCAGCTCGTCGCGGTCGAAGTCCTTGCCCTCGGCCGCGAGCGCCGCAAGCACTGCAGCTCCAACTCCAATCTGTGTCTTCATCGCGACATATCTCCCATGTAAAACGATCAGGGCTTTTCTGAAAACCACACCTGAAGCTCGTTGCCGGGCTCGCGGTTGCCCCAGAGGAAATACGGAATCAGCACAAGGCCGTTCGACGCCTTGAGCGCAGGGAACGTCTTGTCGCCGATCGAAATCGTCGTGTCCTCGAACGTCGCGTCGGCAGGAAGCGACGCACCATACGCCTTGCCGCCATTGTCGAAACCTTCGGCGCAGTAGACGATCGGTCCGCGCTGCACGGCGAGACGCCCGCGGTCCGCGGCAACCTTCTCATTCGCGCGAATGCGCTTCACCGGCATCGGCAGATCAAGGACGACCTTGTCGCCGGTTTTCCATTCGCGGTCGATCGTCACATAGCCGTCTTCTCCGACCTTGGCCGCAACGCGCTCGCCGTTGACGGAAAGCGAAACATCGGAAGCGGACGAGGGAGACGTCTGGACATAGAGATCGCTTGGCACAGGGCGTCCGCGCGCCCAGCCGGGGATGCGGACCTTGAGCGCAACCGCGGCGCTCCAGTCCTGCGAGGCGCCTGGCCCAGGCTCTAGGACGACAAGCTCGGCGCGACCACTCCACGGATAGTCCGTTTTCTGCCGCACGCGCACAAAGCCGCCAGCCGCATCGTCGTTATAGTCGATAGTCGCTTCGCCCTCGACGAAGAGATTCCAGTAGACAACCCCCTTCTTCGACGCGTATGCCATCGACGGCACCTGCGGGATGAAGCGCACGTCGTTCACCGGGCAGCACGAGCAGCCAAACCACTTAGAGCGCTTGTATCCGCCCTTCGACGCGAGCGGGTTCGGATAGAAGAACTCGTCGCCCGAAAGAGAGATGCCGGAAAGGAAGCCGTTGTAGAGCGTCCGCTCGAGGACGTCAATGTACTTCGCATCGCCCTTTGCGCGGAACATCCTGTCGTTCCAGAGCATGTTCGCTATCGCGGCGCACGTCTCGAGATACGACTCGCCGCTGTCGTTCGGCAGATCGTACGCTCCGTTGAACGCCTCCCACATCTGCCCGTACTTCGGATGATTGAAACCTTGGCGCGCCCCGATGCCGCCGGTGAGATAGAGCTGTCCGCCGACGACATCCTCCCATATCCGGTCGATCGCCTCCTGATACGACCTGTCACCTGAGAGCGCGGCGACATCGGCCATGCCGCAGTACATGTAGCCTGCGCGCACGGCGTGCCCTATCGCGGTCTTCTGCTCCACGACCGGTTCGTGGTCCTGGCGGTCTGCGCCCCATGTCGTGCGCAGATCCTTTCGGCCGCGCATGTCGAGGAAGAACTTGGCGAGGTCGAGATACTTCCTCTCGCCCGTGGCGCGGTAGAGCTTCGCGAGGGCGAGCTCCACCTCCTGATGGCCCGCGGTCTCCTTTATCTGCGTCGGCTCGTTGCCAAACGTGCGGCACATCAAGTCAGCCGAGCGACGGGCGACATCGAGGAAGTCGGTCTTGCCAGATGTCTCGTAGCGCGCCACGGCCGCCTCGATCATGTGTCCCTGGTTGTAGAGCTCGTGCGAATCGGAGAGATTGCTCCAGCGCACCGGCCCCATCATCATGACGCCCCACGCCTTCTTGTCCGCGGCGGAGAGACTGAAACCGAGTGTCCGCGCCGAATATAGATAGCCGTCCGGCTCTTGCGCCTTCGCGACCTGCCCGATCAGCCAATCGAGCTTGCGCGCAAGTTCCTCGTCAGGATGCTGGGCGAGGACATACGCCGTTCCTTCCATCACTTTGTAGACGTCAGAGTCGTCGAAAGGAGTTCCGCTAAACGTACCGAGCGCGCGCGCCGCGGCGTTCGTCAGGTTCGCGATGCGCGGCGTCTCGGCGCACTTCGCCCAGTCGGTCACGAGCGTCGAAACGCGGTTTGTCTCCAGGCGGTCAAACCAGAACCCGCCCGTTGCCCGCGCAGACGCGAACGACGCGTTCTTTATCGGATAGTCGAGTCTCTCCGCTGCTTCCGCAAAGGCGCAGCTCCCAGCGACGGCCAATGCCGCCGCAACTCCGTGTAGTTTCATCGATCCCTCCCCTTCATTTCACTTGTGTATATTTTATCATATCGCGGTGATTGCGTACACTGTCAAAGCGAGGGGGTGGGCGAGGAGCGCATATAAATGGTAAAATAGCGCCATGTCAGACGACAACGACTTTAACTATCCTGGAGAGCTCCCGATTTGCGAACATCGGAAGGATATTCTCGCTCTCCTCAAGAAGAACGACGTCGTAATCGTCTGCGGCGACACGGGCTCAGGAAAGACGACGCAGCTCCCTAAGATGGCGATGGAACTTGGGCGTGGGAAAAACGGACGGCGCATCGCATGCACACAGCCGCGCCGCCTCGCCGCCGTCACGGTCGCAGAACGCGTTGCGGAGGAATTGAAGTCACCCGTCGGCGGTATTATCGGCTACCAGCACCGCTTCGGGAGAAAAGTCTCCGACTTGACGCGCGTCAAGTTCATGACCGACGGCGTCCTTCTCGCGGAAACTCGCTCCGACCCGCTTCTTCGCGCCTACGACACGATCATCGTCGACGAGGCGCACGAGCGTTCGCTCAACGTCGACTTCCTGCTCGGGATTCTCAAGCGCATCTTGGAAAAGCGGCGCGACCTCAAGGTAATTGTCTCGTCTGCAACCTTGGACACCGAACGTTTCTCGCAGTTCTTCGGCGGTGCACCGACGCTTTCCGTCCCTGGGCGACTCTTCCCGATAGAGATCCAGTACCGCGAACCACCCGACGGCGAAGAAGCAGATCTCCCGCGCGAAATCTCCGCCGCGATACGGACGCTACCGCCGAATGACGACGTGCTCGTGTTCCTTCCAGGAGAACGCGATATACGCGAGACGGCGGACTATCTCCAGCGAAGCCAATTCCACCGCGACGACGAGACGATTCCACTTCTCGCGTCGCTTCCCGCAGCCGAACAGCAAAGAGCTTTCCGTCTCTCAGAAAAGCGCCGTGTGATACTCGCGACAAACGTAGCCGAGACTTCTGTGACAATTCCCGGCATCCGCGCCGTAGTCGATTCGGGGCTTGCGCGAATCTCACGATATGTCCACAGGACGCAGGTGCAGCGCCTCCAGATCGAGCCCGTCTCGCAGGCGTCGGCGCGACAGCGCGCGGGACGGTGCGGCCGTCTCGGACCTGGCACTTGCATACGGCTCTATTCAGAAAAGGACTTCGAATCGCGCGAGGCATACACGCCGCCAGAAGTGCTGCGGTCATCGCTCGCAGGCGTGATACTGACGATGCTCGACTTGCGGCTCGGGAGCATCGAGACCTTCCCCTTCATCGACCCGCCGAGACCGACGATGATACGCGAGGGGCTAAGGGAGCTTCTTGAACTCGGCGCGATACGCCACGACGCGGATCACGACATCGCGCTCACCGCGATAGGCCACAAGCTCGCACGGATTCCAGCAGAGCCGCGCCTTGCGAGAATGCTGCTCGCGGCATCGCAGTTCGCCACACTTCCTTCGGCGCTCCCGATTGTCGCGGCGATGAGCTGCGACGACCCGAAGCGCCGCCCAGTCGACGAGAAGGAGAAGGCGGACCAGGCGCACGCGCAATTCCGTGTTACTGGATCAGACTTCCTCGGCACGCTTAAGCTCTGGAAGTGGTGGGACGAAAAGTCGAAGGAACTTTCGCAGACGCAGCTGAGGAAACTCGCGCCAAAGACATACCTCTCGTATCCGAAGATGCGCGAATGGCGCGATCTCGTGAGACAACTTACGGACCTTTCGAAGCATCTTGGCCTCGACATCGAAAGCGACAACGGCGGCCCTGACGCGCTGCATCGTGCGCTTCTGACCGGTCTTCTCGCGAGGATCGGACATCTCGACCCCGAGACGAACGACTACCGAGGCGCACACGCGCTCAGGTTTGCGCTACATCCAAGTTCCATTTTGGGAAAGCGCGGACGCACGCCGCATACTGCACAGCATAAGGCGAACGGCGAAAAGCGACAATCAACCCCCGAGTGGATCGTCGCTGGCGAACTTGTCGACACCTCGCGCCTCTTTGCGCGAAACGCCGCAGAAATCGACGTTCGCTGGATAGAGCCGCTTGCAGGCGACATCGCAAAGCACAGCTACCGCTCGCCAGAATGGGACGCGGAGAATGGCTTTGTCCGCGCGACCGAGCAAGTCACGCTCTACGGGCTCGTGATCGTTCCCGCAAGACGACGCGACTACAGCCGCATCGATCCCGCGCTCTCGCGGCAGATGTTCCTTTTCCACGGACTCGTAATGGGAGAGTTCCCGCACCCTCCGCCTTTAGTCCGCGAGAACGCTGCGCTAATTGGAGAGATAAAGAAGCGCGCCGAACGGTTGCGCCGCCCAGAGCTTTTCGACGCAAACGCGCTCATCCACCACTTCGACGAGGCGATTCCGCGCGAAATCGTGTCGTCGCGAGACCTCGTCAAATGGCTTCGCGTGGCGACGGACGAGGAGATGTCGTGTTTCCGTCTCGACAAGCGGCAGTGGCTCCCGAAAGTCGGCGTCTCGTCCGCGGCGTTTCCCGACTCGATACGCATAGGCGGCGTCAAGCTTGCGCTCTCTTACCGCCACACGCCGGACGATCCGGAGCGCGACGGCATTACATGCACGGTCAGGAAATCCGACGCGGCGGTACTGAAACTCTGGAGCGCCGACTGGCTCGTGCCAGGGGCGCTTCCTGAAAAGCTCGCGTTCCTTCTCGGCGTCCTTCCGTCTTCGCTGCGGCGCGTCGTCGCACCAATTTCCGACACGGTGGCAATAATAGCACCGCTTCTCTCGCCTGGAGAAAAGCCGCTCGTCGACGCCGTGCGAGAAGTACTCAAGACGCACAACGGCATTGCGATTCCAGCGACAGCGTGGGAGAACGTAAAATATCCGCCACACCTGCTCGTCCGATACCGCATCAAGGACGAAGACGGAAGAATCGTCGCAGAGACGCGCGACCTCGAAGCGGCTCTTGCAGCCGCAGGCGTCGGCGGACGAAGCGCAAGCGCATCGTCGCCGCACGACGACGAGAAACACTTCAGCTGGGATTTCGGAACTCTCGACGAAAAGCAGACGGCTTCGTCTGCTGGATGGACGCTCACGCACTATCCCGCGCTTTCAGACGAGGGCGACGGCGTGAAGATCAAGCTCTTCAAGTCAGCGGACGATGCCGCGCGTGCGCACGAAGCGGGAGTAGTCCGTCTCTTCTTCCTGCGGCTCACGCAGCACGCGCGACCTTCTTTCGCGACAAACCGTCTGCCGCTTTCGGCAGGGCTGTACCTCGGCACGATTGGCTACGAGCGATCGCGCATCGCAGACGACCTTCTCTGGGCGGCGATACGCACGGGAGCAGTCGCGGGCTTCGCGCCGATACGCACGGAGGAAGATTTCGAAACGCGCTTCAAGGAGCGGCGCGGCGCAATCGACGCGGCAAAGGCGGAACTCTCCGCGCTTTTTTCCTCCATCCTCGAATCGGCCGCGGGATGTGCGGAGCGACTCGAGACGGCAGCGCCCGCCGAGGACATCTACGACGCGGTGGAGACGCAACTTGCGTGGCTCGTGTTCCCTGGGTTTCTCAAGGCTGTTCCACCAGAGCGGCTAAAGCACTACGACCGCTACCTTCGCGGCATTCGCGTCCGCATCGACCGTGCGAGGTCTAATCCATCGGGAGACAGAACGAAGGAATCGCGCGTCGAGCCATACTGGGAGCGATACCGCGAGGCGATTCTCGGCAAAGGGCCAAAGATCGCGAACCGCGACGCGCTCGCAGAGTACCGCTGGA
This sequence comes from Kiritimatiellia bacterium, assembly GCA_045536845.1. Lineage (GTDB taxonomy): Bacteria > Verrucomicrobiota > Kiritimatiellia > RFP12 > UBA1067 > UBA1067. Next base: position 115,952 of record JAZSOG010000003.1, read on the forward strand.
TGGTCGAGGAGTTTCGCGTCTCCGTCTTCGCGCCCGAGGTGCGCGCTGCGATCCCCGTAAGCGAAAAGCGCCTCGACACGAAATGGGCCGAGGCGCTTGGCGAGTGACGGGCTACCGCCTGTAGACTATGTTCGCGTAGCCGTCGCGCTGAACGCCGCGCGGATAGCTGACCGCCCCGCGTCCGAAGAGAATCGCGTAGAACGGCGTCGTGCGACGAATCCCAATTGTCACCTCAAGAAGTTCGGGGACCTCTTTCTGCACAAGCCCGAGGAATCCGCACCAGCAAGTCGAGATGCCGTTGGCGTTTGCAAGCAGCTCGAAATGGGAGCAGGCGATAGTGACGTCCTCGCGCGGCGTAGTGACGCCAGGGCAGGTTTCGTCAGACGAGACGATTAGAAGCCCTGTCGCGCCGCGGAAGAACATGTCCTCCCCGCCGTTCCTGAGCTTGATCGCCGGCACGGCAAGCCAGCGCGGCAGGAGCTTCGTGCCGTCGCGATGGTTCTCAATTGCCTTTATGAATTCGCCGCGGAAACGATCCATCGCCGCGCCCGTCGGGATGCAGGTGAAAGTAAGGGCGCGCGCGTTGCATCCGGTCGGAGAATTGCCGAGGGCCTTCAGCACGCGATCGAGCGCGTCCTGATCGACGTCGGCACTTGAGAACCGGCGAACGGAACGCCGCGTCCTGAGCCAGTTCTCGGCAGCCGCCGCGCTTGGAAGCTCAAGCCCTTTCGTGACTACAGATTCTTCCGCACGTCGTCCGTCGAATGTCACGGCACCGACGGGACACACCGCGAAGCAGTGCTGACACTTCATACATCTAAAAGGAAACGCCATCCGCGGCAGGCCGTCGGCCTCCGTGCGCAACGCGCGGAACGCGCAGTCTCTCACGCAGGCACCGCATTTCAGGCACTTCGCCGCATTGACTTCAAATAGTTCGTTCATGCGGCACAGTATATCTAAAAACCTCCGCCCCCGTCAAACGCCGCCCCATCGATGCAGCGGCGGCAAAACCTGTTACGACAAGAGCGAGGCGAGATCGTCGGCGGTGAGGCGCTCCATTACAGCCTCGTCGGTCGTAGAGACTGTAGCGGAAATCACCGCCTGCTTGCGACGCTGAAGCGCGAGCACCTTCTCCTCGATCGAGCCAGAGGCAATCATCTTCATGACGTACACCGTCTTCTTCTGGCCGATTCGGTGGGCGCGGTCTGTCGCCTGATCCTCTACCGCTGGGTTCCACCACGGGTCGTAGTGCATCACCATGTCGGCGCCGGTGAGATTGAGGCCCGTGCCGCCCGCCATAAGCGAGATGAGGAACACCGGAATATCGGGCGAGCGGTTGAAGCGGTTGCACTCACCAAGGCGATCCTTCGTCGAACCGTCGAGATAGCAGAACGGAACGCCGCGTTCCTTCAGTTCCTCGGCTATCGTCCCGAGCATCTTCACGAACTGCGAGAAGACGAGTATCTTGTGCCCGCCCTCTATCGCGCTCTCGAGCTGCTCCAGAAACGCCTCGAGCTTCGCGCGAGACGCGATCTGACGCAGCTTCATCAGCATCGCAAGTATCTCGAACTTCGACTTCGCAAAGCCCTTCTCGCGTATCGCATCGCCCGCCTGGCGCCGCGTCTTCGCAAGCGCCTCGTTGTATTCGCGCTGCGAGTCCTCCGACATCGGGCAGTAGGAGACTTTCACAATCTTGTCGGGAAGATCCTTCGCGACAGTCTTCTTGAGACGACGCATGATGAAAGGATGCAGCTTGCGCTTCAGCCGCGCCTGCGCTTCCTCTCCCGCCGCACCGCCATCCGCGATCGGCTCCTCGAAATTCGCCTTGAATGTCTCGTAGTCGCCAAGGTAGTCAGGCATAAGGAAGTCGAAGATCGACCAGACGTCCGCGACCGAGTTCTCGACAGGAGTGCCGGTGAGGACAAGACGCCTCTCAGAATCGAGCAACTTCACCGACTTTGCGTTTTTCGTCTGCCTGTTCTTGATGTGCTGCGCCTCGTCAAGCACGACGGCGGAGAACTTGTGCCCGAGATACGCGTCCTCGAAGTCGCGCTGAAGAAGCGCGTATGATGTGACGACGACGTCGGACGAGTCGATAAGCCCAAAGGAATCCGCGCGATCAGGGCCGGACACGACAAGGACCTTTAGCCACGGCGTGAACTTCTTCGCCTCCGCTTCCCAGTTCCTGACAAGCGAAGTCGGGCAAACAATGAGGGAAGGAAGATGAGTGGAGGAGTGTGTGAGTGGGGGAGTGGAGGAGTGGGGGAGTGAGAGCCATGTCAAAGTCTGGAGCGTTTTGCCAAGGCCCATCTCGTCAGCGAGAAGACCAGATAGCCCCGCGTTCTCGAGAAAGCGCATCCAGTATACGCCCTGCTTCTGATATGGCCTCAAGACATTGTCGAGAGGGCCGAGCGCGACTGGCTCGAACTTCGCACTGGAGTCGCGGTTTCTCGCCGCCGCAGTCTCGCGCCAGCGTCTCGCGGCGGAATCGTCGAGGTCAATGCAGTCGAGGAGATCGAGCGACGCCTTTACGTATGGCGCGTGGACGGAATCGACGCGGAACCATCCAGCGGGCGCACCATTCTGCGATGGCGCACAGTCGCGGAACACGCCGTGCATCGATTCGATCGCGGAGTTGTCGAGAAGGACTACCGCGCCGTCCTTCATGATGTAGCCGTCGCCACGATTCAGCGCGGCCTGTATCTCGACGGGCGACACCTCGTGGCCCATCGCGTCAAAAGTATAGGAAACGTCGAACGCGCCGTTCGGAGCGTCGCGCACCGTGACGACAGGCACGACGGACGGCATCGCGTCCGTAAGCTCCATCAGCTTGTCGGCAAGATCTATGCGCCAACCCTTGCGTCTGAGAGCGGGAAGACCGGCGCCGAGGAAGTTGAGCACCTTCTGCGGGTCGGTAATGTAAAGCCGCAAGTCGCTGTCGTTGTACCCTGGGGAGAAGCCCCACTTCTCGACGGCCTTCACCGCCTCGCGCTCCGTCTTCATCGAGCGCACGCGCCGCACAAGCGGATCGTCTGGATCGGGAAGGTAGACTGTCCGCGGACTCTGCACCGAACAGACAGGAAACTCAATCTCGCCGTAGTGCGCGTCGATCTCTATCGAAAGAGACGCGCGCGAACCGGCGACGAACGCCGAGAACTTCGGCTTCGTCTCGACTTCAATGAAGTCCTCTTCCTCCTGCGGCTCGTCCGGCTCTTCCTCGCGCGCGCCGCGCGGCTTCTCTTCCTCGATGTCGTCCATCTCGCTGACGACAAGCGCATAGCCAACGGCGACGACATGCTGGCACACCATGCCGAAGCGCCTGTTCGTGTCGCACGGACAATGAGACTCGATGCGGCCACCGGGCTTCAAGAAGAACGAGACCGGCATCTCCCATCCACTCGGCTGCTCGATCTTGCCGCGGATCTCAAGAGTCTCGTCGTTGTAAGTGACGTCGTGTACGTCGCCAGACGTCACGATGGGCAGCGCCTTGTTGAAGACGTCCTCGCCACCCCACGAGATAACCTCTTGCTGCGTTATGCCGGACTTTACCATTGTTAGGGGTCAGTACAAAGGGGTCAGTAGTCAGGAGAATGATGTGTTGAGTCTTTCATGAAAAACAAACGCGGGCTCCGTGGAACCCGCGTCCGATGCATCTTGCGATGCGCCTTGCCTTAGGCGAGGACAGCGTCCTTCGCGGCCTTGCAGAGGCGGAATTTCGCCTTCGTGCGGGCGGGGATCTTGATCGTCTCGCCAGTCGCGGGATTGCGGCCGAGGCGAGCCTTGCTCTTCGCCTTGAGCATCTTGCCGAGACCGGGGAGCATGATGCCCTTCGGGCCCTTAGCACCGGCGTAGGCGATCTTGAGGAGCTCGTCGTACGCGGCAACGGCCTGCTTCTTGCTGATGCCAGCGGCCTCAGCGATGGCGGCCATGATCTCGGACTTGGTAGCGGGAACTTTCTTAGCCATTTTTTTGATCCTTTTGGTTTTCACTAGTGATGCACTCGAGATACTATCCCTTGTGCTTTTTCCCATAATATACCAATATTTATTGTGGAGCGCAAGGGGGAAATTGTGTTTTTTTATTTTTTCCTACACAACCTGTTGTGGCACCCTCCGGCGAAATCGGGGAAGTCCACCACCGCCTGTTGATGTCAGCGGAGCGCCGCCATACAAGATTTGGCAACGACACGCGAACATTCCTCCGTCGCCTTCGGACAACGAGGATGGAAAGCGCATCCGCTCGGCCAATCGGTTGGCGGAGGAACAGTTCCAGGAATTCCGACGAGCGGAGAGTCCTTCGGAAGATCGAGTCGCGGCACTGCTGCGAGAAGTCCCTGCGTGTATGGATGTATCGGACTTCCAAGGACTTCGGGAACAGTTCCCCTCTCGATGATTTCGCCAGCGTACATCACGTTGACATACTTGGAGTACTGCGCGACGAGACCGAGATTGTGCGTGATGAGAAGGACCGCAGTCTTGTGTTCGTCTGCGACGCGGTTGACGAGATCGAGCACTTCCTTCTGCGTCGTCACGTCGAGCGCAGTCGTCGGCTCGTCCGCGATGAGAAGATCAGGATCCTGCGCAAGCGCCATCGCGATCATCACGCGCTGCTGCTGCCCGCCGGAGAGTTCGCACGGAAACTTGCGGATCGTCACGCGCGGAAGCCCGACGGATTCGAGAAGCGATGCGACGCGCTCCTCTTCGGCCTTGCCAGTAGGAGCCGTCGCCTTTCTCGACGCGCGAAGCCCCTCGGCAATCTGCTTGCCGACGCGCATCACGGGATTGAGCGACTGCATCGGATTCTGGAAGATGTAGGCGATGTGCGGCGAGCCGGAGACCTTTCCCGCGATCTCCGCGCGATCGACAAGTCCGCCGACGGCAAGCGACGTCAGCGACTTGCCGCAGCCAGATTCGCCGACGAGCGCAACGCGCCCGTTCTCGGGAACTGTGAACGACACGTCGCGCACTGGAACGGAGAGCTTCCCCTCCATCCTGAACGCAACCCGCAGATGTTCGACTTCGAGCAGCATGTCACTTGTCCTTCCCTTTGTCCGGTTCTTTGGATTGAGATGCATCTCCGCCCTTTCCGGCCATAAGCAAAAACGCCTGTTCAACCGCCGCGTCGCGACGCCGCGCAAACTCCTTCGCGTCCGGATTGCCGTCCCTGAGACGGCAGAGGTTGATCGTCGCGGACATCCCATCGGAAGCGACGCGCATGGTCTTCTCGCATTCTGGACATTCCACGAATGTCACGGTGCGCCCATTGCGCGTGACAGACAGGATCTGACGCGTGTCGATCGGTGTCGCCGCGTTGCGCCGTACGATCACCGTAGCCGAGACGGCGACAAATAGAACGAGCGCCGAAAAGACTGCAGCACGGAGGAGAAACGGCTTGAGCTGTCGTCCTGTCATTTGCGAGCCCCCTTCCCCATGACAAGTTTCGAGGCAATGAAGTAGAGCGCGACGAGCAGAACCGCCCCGCCTATCACGAGCGGGAGATGGGCGGAGGCCATATCCTTGCCCTTCTCGCAAATCTCGAGATAAGTTATGTCCGCTGTCGAACGACCAATGCCGTAGCCGATTGCCGCGAGGATCGCCGTCCATATCCCCGCGCCGAGGCCGGTGAAAAGCGCGAAGGAGAAAATTGGCATGCGCGATATGCCTGCAGGAATCGAGATAAGCTGGCGTATGACGGGAACGAGGCGGCACACGAAAGTAGTCGCCGCGCCGTACTTGTTGAATACTTCGCAGGCGCGAGCGAGCGGTTCGGGCTTCACGAAGAAATACTTTCCGTACTTCTCGAGGAACGGCCTGCCGAGCCAGTGCGCGAGATAGTAGTTTGCGAACGCGCCCGCAAGCGAACCGACGACACCGACTGCTATTGCGGCGGCAAGCGCTACCGCGGGGGGAAGCCCGAGTTCGCCGCGCGCCGCGAGAAAGCCAGCGGGAACCATCACGACTTCGCTCGGAAACGGAATGAAGCTCGACTCGATCGCCATGAAGACGAAGACGAACACGAGCCCCCACGTCGGCGCGAGGGCGGCAATTGAATCAATATGAGATGCAATCGTCTCAAGCATTGGCTGGTGCTCCTGGCAGCTTGTCGTGAAGCGAGAGCTTCAGCGGAATGTCAAGGCAAAGCGGGCGCAGCATCCTGAAGAGCCGCTGCGAACCCACCATTATCTCGCCCGGTATGCGTCCGCGCGCGAGAAAGTGCTTCAAAAGCCGTGGCGCTATGCCCTCCCACATGGCGCGAAGCCCGCCATCTGGAACTGGAGAGACTGCATCGGCGACAAACTGCTCGCCTGTCGCGGCATCGCGCGCGGAGAGACGGTAGACGCAGCGCGGCCGCGGCTCTTTCGTGGAAATCCCTATGGCAAGCGCGAACTCCACGACGACCTTCTCCTCTGCGGCAAAGGGAAGGTCCTTCGCCTTTGCGAGATCGGCCTTGGAGAAAGTGATGCTCTCGACATGCGGCCGAGGATCAGGAATCTGCAACGCCTTGTCAGCCCAGCTGCCGCCCTCTCCCTCGACACGCGCGAACATCGCCTTCTCGGAGGCAAACTTGAGGGGAAGCTCAGAATCGGCCTCGACGCGCATCATCACGCCGTAGGACTCCCAGAGGATCTTCGAGCAGAAAGCGCGTTCCGCGTCGGTCGCGAGGCGCGGCATGAAGCACGGGTCGTGCCTGAAAAGCCGCACCTCTCCGCCCGAGACGAAGACGAGCTCGAAGTGGGGAATCTCCATCGGGGTCGAGTAGAAGCCGAAGTTGGGGTCGATGCGGGTCCTAACGAAATCGTGGAAGCTCTGCCAGCCCTCGATCATCATGAAGCGCACGTTGACGGGATTGCCGTCGCCTTTCATCACGCAGCAGAAATAAGGAAACACAGTTCCCTTCGGGCAGACGGCCCAGTTGTACGGCGCGACCGCCTCCCACACCCCGAGGGCGTCCATCTTAGCGCCGATGTCCTCAATGGTGCGCTCCATGCGTTTTACCCGAGCGACGAGGAGACCTGGAACACCGCCATCAAAATCGCGATGGCAACGAAGCCGACGGCGCCGGCGATCATTACGATCAGAATCGGCTCAAGCGCGTTCGTGAAGGCCGTTATGTTGCGATCCATGTCCTTCTGGTAGCGCTTGCCTATGTGCTCGAGCGAAGCTGGCATGTCGCCCGCCTGCTCTCCGACGGCCAGCATGTCGGTCATCATGCGCGGGAACACTCCCGACGACGCGAGAGGCCCGGAAATCGAAGTGCCGTCGGTGACGCGGCGGCGAGCCGTCGCAAGCGCATCGGCGATCACGGCGTTGTTGCACGTCTCCTCGGAGATCTTCAGTGCCTGAAGGACGTTCACGCCGTTTGTGAGAAGAGTCTTGAGAGTGTAGGCGAGCGACGAATACGCGCCTGCCGCGACGATGCCCTTGACGAGCGGCGCCTTTAGCTTCCAGCCGTCGATCTTGCGGCGGCCTGCGGGAGTGTCCTTCCACTTCCTGAACCAGATGAAGAAGATCACCGCGGCGATTGCAAGCGTCCAGCCATAGTGAATCAGGAACTCGGAAAGACCGATGAGCATGCGGGTCGGGAGAGGCAAGGCCGCGCCCATCGAGTCGAACACCTTCTTGAACTTGGGGATGATCCACACGAGTGCGCCTATGACAGCGGCAACACCAAAGCAGAGGACGATCACCGGGTACGACATCGCGCTCTTGATCTTGCCGCGCATGTTGTCGTAGCGCTCATAGTGGTCGGCGAGTCGGCGCAGCACCTCGACGAGCGCGCCCGATGCCTCGCCTGCGCGGATCATGTTCGAGTAGAGCGGCTCGAACGTCTTAGGGTGGTGCGCGCACGCGTCGGAAAAAGTCTCGCCGCGGACGATGCGGTCGCAAAGGTCCTGGCAGACGTAGCGCTGACCCGAGTCCTCCTCACCCTGGTTCGCGAGCGCCTGAAGCGCCTGGCCAAGCGTCATGCCGGCTTCGATCAGGTCTGCAAGCTCGGAAGTGAAAAGAAGAACCTCGACGGACTTCATCGAGGTCTTCTGCTTCGACCCGCCGAGCTGGAGGTTCCAGATCGACTGCGACGACTTGGAGGACCGGACCGCGCGAGAGGAAGACGTCGTCTCCAGCGCCGTTCCAGCGCCAGCTCCGGACGTCTTTCTCTTCGCGTAGCCCATTGTCGGTATTACTTCACGACCCTGACGCGAATGACCGCGTCGCTGGCCTCAAGGGCCTTCACGACGTCGGCGGGAATCGCGGAGTCGGTGTCGATGAGCGTGTAGGCGAAATCGCCGCGGCTCTTGTTCGCGATGGAGTCGATGTTGACCTTGGCGTTGCCGAGGATCGAGGTGAACGTACCGATCATGTTCGCCTCGTTCTTGTGGCAGATCGCGACGCGGCCGGCCCTGTTGGAGATGCCGAGCGAGCACGCCGGGTAGTTGACGGAGTTGACGATGTTTCCGTTCTCGAGGTAGTCGCGCATCTCCTTGACGGCCATGACCGCGCAATTGTCCTCGGACTCCTCGGTCGAAGCGCCGAGGTGGGGGATCACGATGCAGCCCTTCTGGCCTGCGGTGGTCGCGTTGGGGAAGTCGGAGACGTACTTGCGGACCTTGCCGGCCTCGATCGCGGCGAGCATGTCCTTCTCGTTGACGAGCGCATCGCGCGCCGCGTTGATGATGATGACGCCGCGCTTCATCATGGCGAGCGCGTCGGCGTTGATCATGCCCTTAGTCGAATCGAGCGCGGGAACGTGGATGGTGATGAAGTCGCAGGAGCGGTAGATCGCCTCGACGTTCTTGCAGTGCCTGACCGCGTGGTCGAGATTCCAGGCGGCGTCGACAGAAAGGTAGGGATCGTAGCCGAAGACTTCCATGCCGAGTTCGACTGCGGCATTGGCGACCTTCTGGCCGATTGCGCCGAGGCCGATGACGCCGAGCTTCTTGCCCTGGATCTCTGTTCCGGCAAACGCCTTCTTGGCCTTCTCCGCGGCCTTGCCGATCGCGGGATCGGCGGCGTTCTCCTTGACCCACTCGATGCCGCCAACGATATCGCGGCTCGCGATGAGCATCGCGGCAATCACGAGTTCCTTGACGCCGTTTGCGTTCGCGCCGGGCGTGTTGAACACGACGATGCCCTTCTTGGCGTATTCGGCGTGGGGGATGTTGTTGACGCCCGCGCCTGCGCGCGCGACGGCGAGGAGATTAGGGCCAGGGACGAGTTCGTCCATCTTGGCGCTTCTCACGAAGACGGCATCGGCCTCTTCGAACTTCTCGGTACGGGCGTAGTTTTCGCCCAGGTTGTTGAGCCCGCAATCCGCAATCGGATTGAGGCAGTTGTATTTGTAGTTCATTTTTTGCTTTCTTCCGTAGAGTTTATCATGGAATTTGCCGTCACGCATGACGACAGCGGATATTATACCACATTTGCCGTCGTTTTTGCCGCCGAAACACACCCTCCGCGTCCGCGACCATCGGCTCGGCGCGACGTTTCCGATTCGCCGTTTGCCACCTTCAACCGCGCGGTGAGCACCGCGACAGATCAGGCGACAGCACCGATTTGGAAGCTTTATCCTGCAATGTCTCATGCCTAACAGGATATCACAATCTCCCGCTACTGTGGCAATCTACTGTGGCAATCAGGACCCTGTAGCCCCACGGGCTCGACATTGCGCTCGACGAGTCGGTTCTCTGCAAGAAGTGCAATCCGACTCAGGATTTCTGCTGGATAAACGCACAGTACATTTCCGAGACGGGCGAGCTGTTTGGCGACAGCGTCAACCTGAGGGCCGAACCAAAGCTGGAATCGAAGGTGCTGGGCAAGGTCAGCAAATATCGTGGTCCGCTCAGGCGTCTGCCGGCACAGCAGGGCGATCCCGCGGAATGGGTTCGGGTCGAGTCGCCTTTCAAGGCGGACAACATCTACAAGCTGGCGTGGGTGATCAACGGCAAGAAGACGACTGTGCAATCATATGATGCGAAGATAATGAATGCGTTTTTGACAGGACAGGAGAAGTGGACGCGTCAACATGGGGAGGAAGCCTCGGTCAAGGAGGTTTTGCCGCGTCTGCGCGAGCTGCTGGGAGAGACGAAGAAGTGACGACGATTCTTCCATCCGTCGCCGTCCTGGAGATGACGTACCGCTGCAACCACGCGTGCAGGTTCTGCTCGTGTCCGTGGTTCGCGGGAATGCTGAAGCCCGGGCCGGAGATGGAAGTCGACGAGTGGAAGCGGCTTATCGATACGTATGCGTCTGCGGGCGTGACGCAGTTTTCGTTCACCGGCGGCGAGGCGCTCCTGAAGGAAGGGTGCCTT
>JAZSOG010000044.1:0-16791 GCA_045536845.1 Kiritimatiellia bacterium
TCCAGAAGCTCAAGGGCAAGAATGTCCGCGTCGGCTTCATCGGCGTCGGCCAGCGCGGCACCGCGGCCGTCCACCGCGTCTCGATGATCCCCGGCGTCGAGATCGTCGCGCTCTGCGACAAGAACCCCGCCGCGGTCGAGCGCAACCTCAAGTGGCTCGCCGACAGTAAGTACAAGACCGTCCCGAAGAAGTACATTGGAGACGAGGCGTACAAGGAGCTCTGCGACTTCGGAGACTGCGACGTCGTGTACTGCGCGACGCCCTGGGCGCTCCATCAGCCGGTGGCGCTCCGCGCGCTCAACGGAGGGAAGATTCCGCTTGTCGAGGTCACGAGCGCGCTCACCGTCGACGAGTGCTGGGAGCTCGTCGAGGCGAGCGAGAAGTGGCGCATTCCGTGCATGCAGCTCGAGAACTGCGTATACGGCGAGATTGAGCTTCTCGAGCTCCACCTCGCGCGGCTCGGCATGTTCGGCGAGATAAACCACGCCGAAGGCGCGTATATCCACGACCTCAGGGAGATGATCCCGTCCGTCAACAACAGCATGAACCTCGAGCACGAGTGGCGCTACGGCGAGAACATGGTCCACAAGGGGAACCGCTACCCGACGCACGGACTCGTCCCGATCTGCCAGACGATGGGCATCAACCGCGGCGACAGGTTCGACTTCCTCGTGTCGCTCGAAAACGGGCCGCACAATGTCAACTTCGAGGTGTTCAAGCGCGAGGTGCTGGGTGATGACGATCCACGGAAGAAGGATCCGCCGGCCGAAATGGGCGACATGAACACGACGCTAATCAAGACTGTAAACGGCAAGTCGATCATGGTGCAGCACGACGTGAGCTCTCCACGTCCCTACAGCCGCGTCAACCTCATCAGCGGCACGCGGGGCATTGTCCGCGACTATCCTTTCCAGTGCGCGTTCGAGGAGAAGTGCTTTGACCGCAAGGCGCACAACTGGTTCTCCGACGCCGATGCCGCGAAGGTTCGCGAGAAGTACATGCATCCGATGTGGCGCGACGTCTCGGAGATGGCGAAGAAGGTCGGCGGACATGGCGGAATGGACTTCATCATGGATCTCAGGTGGGCGTGGTGTCTGCAGAACGGCGAGCCGCTCGACATGGACGTCTACGATCTCGCAGCAACGAGCTGCCTCTGCGAGCTGACAGAGACTTCAGTCCGCAAGGGCTCGAAGCCGGTTTCGATCCCCGACTTCACGCGCGGCAACTGGCGCAACGTCAAGCCGTGGGGAATCGTGAACGTCGACCTCAAGAAGATGGGCCTCGATTCCGGCGGCGTCAAGAAGGACGACGCGGCGCTAAGTGTATAATTCTCTGCAATAATCGCGAAAATAAGCGATTCACGCCCAGTTTGCGGATAAGCACCGCCAACTGGGCGTTTTGTATGCTTTAGTATAATTGACCGAAATGCAAATATTTGATATTCTTTCTGCCGTCACAGGTAAAAGGAGGTACAAATGAAAAGCATTGTATTCGTTGCTGTCGCCGCTGTTGGGCTTATTTGCACCACTGGCGTGACATTTGCCGACATTGTGCCGTCTCAAACTGCTTCCGGCAACGTCGCGGCAATTCAGGCCGCAATTGACGCGGCGGCAATCCTGCCTGAGCCCGGAACTGTAACGCTTGGCGAAGGCCTCTTTGAGATCGACTCGCAGCTGATGGTGACGGGCGGCGTTACGCTTGTCGGCCAGGGCTGGGACAAGACGATCCTCAAGCAGGTCGTGGAGACGCCAACTGGAGATTCGCGCGTTGTGCGGATAGACGGCGGCGCGACGATTAAGCATGTCACGCTTACGGGCGGACACGTGGTTATGTCGGGTGGCTGGAGCTATGGCGCCGGTGCGTTCGTCGCGAATGGCACGATTTCCTGGTGTTGCATCACCAACAACACGGCAGGCGTCGACGGCACCTCCAACAACTATGGTGGCGGCGTCGGTTTCGGCGACGGAAAGGGCAAGATCGATCACTCGATTGTCGCTGACAACGTGGTCAGAGGTCTCCAGACCTCATTCGGCGGCGGAATTGCAATCAGGCATCCGACTGGCGATGTTACGATTGACACATGCCTTATTAGCGGGAACCGCGTGTTCAACAAGCAGCTCGGCGGTAGCACTCTGACCTATGGCGGCGGTGCCGGTATCGTCGTCGAATACGTGTATAGTAGCGAAGGTTACCACATGACCGTTCTCAACTCGACGATTGTCGGGAATTCGGCTGGAGGAACTGCAGAACAGTCTCTTGGTGGCGCCGTCTACACAATGAAAGACGAGGGAAGCACATTCTCGATGCTTGACTGTATTCTCGCCGACAATACAACGGCCGGTACCAATACTACTGTGGAGCTATCCTACGCTGGCGGAGTCGACTACTGCCTTTTCGACATTGAGGCAGACAAGTTCGGCGACAACAGTCTGGTCGGAGCCCCGGTGTTTGTTGACGCCACAGACGGCGACTACCGCTTGGCCTGGAATTCTCCCGCGGTCGGCAACGGCGAAACCTACGAGGACATCGGCAATGACCTCAACGGCACGGAGTTTTCTGATCCGCCGTCGATGGGATGCTACGAATGCGGCGAACTGGCCGCGAAGCCGGAGTTTGATATTCCATCGGGCTCGGTGTTCTACCCGACGACGAACATCACGTTGACCTGCGCGACCGAGGGAGCGACGATCTACTATACGACCGATGGCTCTCGTCCTACGAATCTGAGTACGGAGTACACAGGGCCGATTGCAATCTCCGCGACAACAACGATAAAGGCCCGCGCCTACGCGCCGAATGTCGGTCCGAGCGGCACATCCACTGCGAAGTATGCTTTCAAGAGGCCGACCACGCCGCTTACGGACTTCAAGAAGTATGTCGAAGTTACGCTTTCCACCGATTTGGCGACTTCGGAGATAACGACGGGGGTTCCTGCGCTCGTTAAGCTCAGTGAGTCGACAATCGCTGGCTTTGACTATGACGACTTCTCCCTCGCAAATGGCGGAGACATGATGTTCGTTGACGAGAACGGCGTTGCCGTGCCGCATGAGGTCGACACCTGGAACACGGACGGAGAATCTCTCGTCTGGGTAAAACTCCCTTCGACAGCCACGAATACTAAGGTCTTCATGTATTACGGCAATGGAGGGGTTTCGTCCGAGGAGGCGGTAGAGATATGGACAGACTACGTTGGCATCTGGCACCTCAACGAGGCGAACGGTGAAGCGAAGGACTCGACGGGTCATGGTCTCACGGCTGTTCCGACTGGCGCGAACAGAGAGGCGGATTCGACTGGAGCCGTGTGCAGGGTCGGCTTTGGCCGTCAGATGGCGTCAGCGAAGGGGAATAAGTCCTATCTCTCCGTTGCTAACAACGCTTTGCTCGACTGCGGGGATTCGCTGACATTTTCTGGCTGGTTCAAGGCGATCGGCACCTTCCCCAACTACTCGATGCGCTATGTTTCGCGCAAGACCGTCTATACTGACGAAGACGGGTGGGAGGCCGAAGCGAGATACAGCAACAATGTGGACTATTCCGCGACGCAGGTGTCCGCTCGGGGTTCAGGCGGGGGCGATCATTGGGTCACTGTGCCCGACGTTCGCAAAAAATGGTTGCATCTCGCACTCGTATACAAAGGCACAAGTGTTTCCTTCTATGCGAATGGCAACCTGGTGCAAGACTACGAAATGAGCGGTGCGACCGCCAAGGATAACGACAACCCGTTGGCCTTCGGCAACAACGCCGCCGGCGACGAGGCGAACTGGGTCGGCTTCATGGACGAACTCCGTCTTTCGGCGGATTCGCGTTCTGCCGATTATGTGCTTGCCGAGTACAAGGCAATGAACACGTCCGATACGGACATCTTCACTTACGGTGCGGCGCAGGACGTAGGAATCAAGCCAGTGGAGGGCGATCCCGCCGCGACCAGGCAGGCGATTCAGGCCGCGATCGACGCCGCGGCTCCGACCCATGGCATCGTCACTTTGGCCTCTGGTCTTTTTGAGATTGATGCCCAGCTCAACGTGACGAGCGGCGTCACGCTCGTCGGCCAGGGGTGGGAGAGCACGGTCATCAAGCAGGTGACGGCGCCGAACTACGGGGCGAACGCCCGTTGCGCGATGGTCGACGATGGCGCGAAGCTTGAAGGGCTGACTCTTACTGGTGGAACGATCAAGAACTCGGGCGACGGTGGCGCTGGCGCGTGGGTAAAGAATGGAACGATCTCCTGGTGCTGCATCACAAACAATGTTGGCGGTGAGCACAATGTGTATGGTTGCGGTGTCTCCTTCTCGGGCGGACAGGGCACGATTGACCACTGCATCATTTCCGACAACAGGGCGGACAGCGGATTCGTGAACTACTATGGTGGCGGTATCGGCGGCCTTAACACCGTTGGCCCTGTGGTCATCGATACGTGCCTCATCGCCAATAACACCCTTGGAAGCAACAGCGCCGGCGGCGGCATTGGCATAAAGGGCGAGAATCTCGATTGCGTCATCCGCAATTGCACGGTTGTCGGCAATGCCGCCAGTTTGCATGCGGGCGGCATCCGCCTTGAGATGACAGGCAGCAATCACGGTAGCGCGGTGATTCTCAATACTATTGCCGTTGGAAATACGCTGAATGGAAATGAGTCGAACTATGCTGTCAATACTGACACGATCGGCATTACTGGTTCGGGGAACTGCTTCTTCGGGCTTGAATCCGAGGCGAACTCGATTCCTAATTCGCTCTTCGGCGATCCGCTTTTCATAGACGTCGCAAGCGGCAACTACCGTCTGGGGGAGAATTCCAAGGCAGCCAATGCCGGTGTGTCCTATTCCGGCATCGGCGTTGACTTGGACAACACCTTGTTTGCCGCGGTTCCTTCGATCGGCTGCTATGAATACGATCCCAACGCGCAGCCCCCTGCTGGCGAGTGGGATATTCCTGGCGGTGGCAGTGGCAGCGGCGGCATCAAGGCGCTCGATGACGGCCATGGCGTGAAGTACATCGTGTTTACGTCGATCGCGCGCGACGGCGCGGCGCTGACGGTCGGTTTCGCAGCTGACAAGGTCGATGCCAACGGCCAGACCTTCGGGCTTGTCTGCAAGGACAACCTGACGGACACCACGACCTTCACGCTCAACGCGACGCTTGCGAACGAAGCTGGCGGCACGGCGACGACAGGTACGCTCACGACCACCACGGACAAGACCCAGATCTTCGCCGTCGGCATCGGCCCTGCTTCCGCCCAGTAGTGGGCCGAGTAGCGCTGAAAGCGGCATCTTCGCTACCGCGGGGATGCCGCGCGCTTTTTTAAGCGTCGACGAGGTGCTTTCGGTGGGCGATTGCCGCGGCTTCGGCGCGGGTCTTGGCGCCGAGCTTGGCGAAGATGGCTGTGATCGTGTGCTTGACGGTGTTCTCGGATATGGAGAACTCCTTTGCGATGTCGGCGTTGGTGCGTCCGATCGCGATTGAGGAAAGTATCATCTTCTGATGCTTTGTAAGCTCGGGAGTGAGCGATTCCTCGTGTGACATCATCCTGAGCTTTTCGGAAATGCACGTGCCTCCAGACGCGACCGTGCGGATAGTGTTGGCGAGCTCGGCGGTGTCGATGTCCTTCGTGAGGGCTCCGCAGGCGCCGGCGGCGATTGCATCCGACATTTCCTTGGAGGTGCCGTAGGACGTCAGTACGATGATGCGCGTTTCCGGAAGTTCCTCGTGGATTGTCTTCGTCGCGGCGGATCCGGAGATCTTTGGCATCATGAGGTCCATCAGGATGACGTCGGGCCTGAGCTTGCGCGCCTTTTGAACGGCGTCTTCGCCGTCTATGGCTTCGCCAATGCATTCCATGTCGTTCTTGCCCGCGATCAGGGACTCCAGTCCCATGCGCATCAGCTTGTGGTCGTCGGCGATGAGTATTTTGATCTTTTTCATGGTCATGAGTGGCGTATGGGTATGCGGACTACGGCCTTTGTCCCGCCCGAGGGCGGCGCTTCGTAGGAAATCGATCCATCCAGGCGAGCCAGGCGCTCGCGGATCCCGTCGATTCCGAAATGGCCTTCGTCCGAGTTCTTGCGGTGTTCGAAGTCGAAGCCGGAACCGTCGTCTATGACGGAGAAGAGCAGCGTCTTTCCTTCTGTGACGCCGGCAACCTTGATCGTCCAGGCGTTGCCGTGCCTCACGGCGTTGGAGACGAGCTCGCGGATGACGGCGAGGATCGCGTGGACCGTGGTGTCTTCGAAAAGCGCCCTGTTGACCTGGAAGCGGACGGTGATGGCCGCGCTGCTTTCGAAGGGCTCTATCGTCTTGAGAATCGCCTTGTTGAAGTTCTTTTCTCCGATGGTGTCGTTTCGCAGGTCAAAGAGGCAGTTGCGCAGTTCCGTGCGGCAGGACATGAGCATCTGGCTGGCCGTCGCCAGCTTGTCTTCGGTGTTCTTGGTGTTTGTCTCAAGCGAGTCCTGCGCCGCGGTGATCTGGCAGGCGAGGCCGGTGAGCGCCTGCGAGAGCGAGTCGTGGATCTCGACCGCGAGCTGTGTCCGCTCGTTGAGCTTGAGCTTGGCGATCCTCCTTGCAAGATAGCTCCGGAAGGCGGCGACTACGAGCGCGACGAGCAGGATCGCAATCACGGTCAGGAGCTTGCCGACCGTCCACCAGCCGGGGCCGCGAATGACCTCCGGCTTGGCTGATATGGCGATCAAGGGCGCCGTGATGCGCGGGAAGGCGTTGTTGGGGTTCCAGCGTTCGTTGGCCAGGATGCAACGCCCCGTTATCTTTATCGTGCTGCCGACGGCGATTTTCCAGAAGTCGTCGGGACGGGCGCTGAAGTCGACGGGAACGACCGTGCCGTCGCTGTCGAGAATGACACGAAGCGTTCCGTCGTTGTGCAACTCAAGGTTTTTTACGAGACCCCGCAGGGCGACGAGCCTGTTGTCGAGGTTGCACCCCAGTTTCTCGCGGTCCTTGCCGGTGTTCGGGAACAGCATTCTCGCCTGGATCTCCTCCGCGGCGCCTTCGGGGATGTCCGCCATTTCCTCTGGCCGCACTTTCGCGAGCGTCAGCCAGACGGTGAAGATGTCGGTGGAAGGGTATCCTGCGGCCTTGACGAGACTTCCGCAGCGCGGCAGCGTCTCGTTGGCGGCGAGAACAAGCCGCACGTAGCGTTCGTCGGGCGTAAGCAGGAGGCAGTTGTTCGGCGGCCACGCCGCTACGACCTTCCCGACGGCGGAGCGCTTGCCGAGGCGCTCGATGTCCGCAGGGGTTGTGAAACGGGAGGGGCTGAGCAGGGGGAAGTCGAAGTGGTCGCCAGCTGGAGCCGAGACGACTCTGACGCTCCCGCCGAATTCCGTGTTGATGAAGGGGCTGACGAACTTTCGCTGTCCGAAGACTTGCGTGCAGACGGGACCGGTCACCTCGATGTGCGCGTCGATGAGCTGCTTGTTCTCAGGGCTGTGCGAGCAGACGGCAGAGAGCATGGATGCCCCGTCCTTCAGGATGAGCCAGTCGCACTGCTTGTCGAACTCGTCCTCGCATACGTCGACGACTGTCGCCTCCGTGCGGACGCCTTCGAGGGGAGGAGTCGAGACAAGGCATTCTTCGAGCGTTTTCTTCTCCGGCTCGGGGAGGGGCTCGAACCCCAGCTTGACGAGCGATATCTCGTCGATCCAGGGATCGCGGCGCGAATTGACGTGCGCGAATCCCTTGGCTACGACCTTGTCGCCACGACGCACCCACTTGTCCTTTATATTGAAAAGACTGCAATTCCCCGTCTCGTCCTTGAGCACGAGAAAGCCGTAGCCGGTGCTGCACCAGGTGACGGTGCCCGTCAGGGAGAACGCCCAGCTGTGGGACGGATAGACGTCGTAGAGCGCGGACATTTCCCCGGCCGTCGAGATCCACCGATTCGTTTCCTCGGCATGGGAAACGAACGGCAGGAGCACGACGCATCCAAGCAAAAGATTTTGTCGATTGAACATGCCGAGATTATATCAAACCAAGAATGGCGAGACAATCGTTAAAGCGCAAATACGCATGGCACGATAGTGCTATAGAACTTTACACCCCCTATTTGATACAATTCTGGCGTCGAAAGAAACACCAGATGTTTAAGGAGGTCCACATGAAGTTCTTAGCTATTGTTCTCGCCGCAACGATGTTGCCATTCGCCGGTTTCGCCGACGGCAACACTCAGGCGCTTTGGCCCACCTCGGGCATGCCCGACGCGCAGGCTGGCGTAGCGGCGCCATATCTTGAATGGTCAGCGGCTCCAGCCGAGAAGACTGGTAGCTGCGTGATCATCGTCGCAAGTGGCGACTATGCCAGCACGGACAGCATCCAGGCTCTCCATGCGCTTGAGGAGAAGTTGCTCGAGAAGGGCGTCACATGCGTGTGGCTCCACAACCGGCCGAGCGTGAGCAGCTTGCCCGCCTACAAGGTTGCCTGGGAGGACGGCCAGCGCGCTGTGCGTCTCGTCCGCCAGGCGGCGTCGGAACGCGGCTATAGTGCGGACAAGATCGGCGTAATGGGCTTTGCGGACGGCGCGCACCTCTCGCTCCTCCTTGCGGCCAACTCGCAGACCGCCGCGTACACGAAGGTCGATTCGGTGGACGACCTCGCCTGCAACGTCAACTTCGCGATCCCGATGTCCCCGATGCGCGTGCTCGAGAGCGAGAGCGACACGACGATCGACACGGTCTTCGCTTTCGACAACAAGACCTGCACCATGTGCCTCTTTCACGGTCAGAACGACGCTGTGTCGTCTCCCCTCGCGACGACGCGCATCTACCGGAAGCTCCGTATGATGACGGTTTTGAACGGGGCGAAGGTTCCCTCTGAAATCCACCTCATCCCCGGACGTGGACACGATCTTGTGACCGCTTCCGAGTTTGACCGCGCAGTCGAGTTCATGTGCCAGTCCGGTTTTCTCGGCACGCTCGGCGCGGAGGTGCAGCTGAATTCCAGGTTCCCCAACGACGACGACCGCGCGACGTACACCAAGGTGTCCCTCTGGCCCGAAGGCAAGACCCCGAACTACCAGTCGGCCCAGAACGAACCCTACCTCGAATGGCACATGCCGAAGGTGCTCAACACGAGGGCGGTTCAGATCCTCTACGCCGGTGGCGCCTACGGATTCAACAATCCCCAGGACTTCGAGGTCACGCCCCTGAGGCGCTATCTCAACGCGAAGGGCATGGCTGTCGTGACGATCAAGTACCGCTGCCCGCGCCCGGAAGGCCTCGCGAAGCACATGTCGGCGTGGCAGGACCTCCAGCGCACGATTCGCCTAGTCCGCGACGAAGCACCGCGGCGCGGACTCGATCCGAACAGCATCGGCATCATGGGATGCTCGGCCGGCGGACACCTCACTCTCATGGGCGCGACGACCTCGCAGACGGCCGCGTACGCGTGGATCGACGAAGTCGACGACCTGCCCTGCAACGTCAAGTGGGCGATTGCAATCTATCCTGCCTACGCTCTCACCGACGGCGCAGACGGGGAGAACACGAACGGCGGAAATCTCGACACGGACGTCCTTGTAAATGACTTTGCGTTCGACGCGAGCACCTGCAACATGCTCTTCATGCACGGCGACGCCGATAGCTATGCGGCCATGAACTCGGTCAAGTGCTGGGAGAAGCTTCGCACGATGAACATCGAGAGCGAGCTCCACACGCTCGCCACTCGCAGGCACACGTTCCAGCAGAACGCCTCGCCTGGAACGGCCAGCTACAACATCAACGACATCATCTGGGAATACGTGGACGATTTCGCCGCCGCAGCGGTCGCTCCAGAGGCGGTCGATGGACAGCCCAGCGGAGACCAGTCCGGCATCACCGACACGAAGATGATCCAGGACCTCATCGACGCTGCGGCTCCGACGCACGGGACCGTCGAGCTCTCCGCGGGCACTTTCTACGTCAACACGCAGCTCAACGTCACGAACGGCGTCAAGCTCGTCGGCCAGGGCTGGACGAATACCGTCATCAAGCAGGTGGCCACGCCGAACTGGAACGAGACGGCGCGCTGCGCGGTCGTCGACGGCGGGGCGAAGATCGAGGGCTTCGCACTAACGGGCGGGTACATCAAGAACGCGAACGACTGCGGCGCAGGCGTGTGGGTCAAGAACGGTACCGTCTCCTGGTGCTGCATCACCAACAACGTCGGCGGACACCACTACGCGTCCGGCTACGGCGTCTCGTTCTCCGGCGGACAGGGCGCGATCGATCACTCCATCGTTGCGAACAACGTGTCGGCAAGCGGATTCCAGGGCGGCACCGGCGCGGGCATTGCCGTCAACGAAACGACGGGCGCCGTGACTATCGACACGTGCCTTGTCGTCGGCAACTTCACCACGAACAACGGCGCCTCGGGCGGCGGCATCTATGTTAAGAATCTCGGTGGCATCTGCACGGTCCGCAACTGCACGGTCGTCGGCAACAAGGCGGTTGCAAACGCCGGCGGCATCGATATCGCATCGGCGTCCGGGTCCGGAAAGCTTGTGCTCGTCAACAGCATTGTCGCAGGCAATAAGGTGGGAGATGCGGAAGGCAATATGAGGACCAACACTTCGTTCTTCGACCCCGTGAACTCGAAAAACTGCTTCGTCGGCCTTGCGTCCGAGACGAAGACCAACATCGGCGGCGTGAACTACGATCTCGCGGGCTTCAAGTCAGGCGATCCGAAGTTCGCCGATCCATCGAACGGCGACTACCGCCTCCAGGAAGATTCTCCGGCGAATGGCGCAGGCGCGATATACGACGGAATAGGCAATGATCTCGACGGCAAGGCGTTTGCCGCGCCGCCGTCGATCGGATGCTACGAATATGGGGTCGGCGAGCCGCCGGCCCCGCATACCCATGATTGGGGTGCGCCGAGCTATAGCTGGGCGTCCGGCAATTCGACTTGCACTGCAACGGCGGTCTGCACTGAAAATTCCACTCACGTGACGAACGAGACCGTCACCGCGTCCTACCAGGTCGTCCAGGCCGCGACGACCGAAGCGGCTGGCACTGGCCGCTACACGGCGACGTTTTCGAGCGCGCTTTTTTCGACGCAGACCAAGGACATCGTGATTCCCCAGCTGAACCCGGGCCCAGGTCCGGAACCGGCGGACGCAATTCAGCCGGGCGCAAGTGCGTCTGCGAACCGTCTGACGATTCAGGACGCGATTGACGCGGCGGCTCCGACCCATGGCACGGTAACGCTCGGTTCGGGTCTCTTCGAGATCGATGCGCAGCTCAATGTGACAGGCGGCGTTACGCTCGTCGGCCAGGGCTGGGAGAACACGGTAATCAAGCAGACGACGACGCCGAACTGGAACCAGAACGCCCGCTGCGTGATGATTGACGACGGCGCGAAGGTCGAGGGCGTCGTTCTTACGGGCGGCACCATCAAAAACACAGGTGACAGCGGCGCAGGCGCGTGGGTCAAGAATGGAACGGTCTCCTGGTGTTGCATCACGAACAATGTCGGTGGTCAGCACAATACATATGGTTGTGGCGTCTCCTTCTCAGACGGGCAGGGCACAATTGACCACTCCATCATTTCAGGGAACAGGTCGGAACAAGTGCAGAATGTCTATGGTGCAGGCATAGGTGCCAACAATACTGTGGGTCCAGTGATTATTGACACATGCCTCGTCGCCGGAAACATTATCGGGAGCAGTGGCGCCGGCGGTGGCATCGGCATCAAGGGAACCAATGTTGTCTGCGAAATCAGAAACTGCACGGTGGTCGGCAACACTGCCAGTTTGTATGCTGGTGGCATACGTCTCGAAAAGATTTCTGGCACGGGCAGTGTCAATGGGAAGGGTACGCTGATAAATGTGCTTTCCTATGGAAACACCGTGTCGGGTTCGCCTGCCAACTACCTGGTTGATGCGAACACGATTGACACGACCGATTCCAAGAACTGCTTCTTCGGGCTTGAGTCCGAGGCGAGCGCAATCACGGGATCCCTTTACGGCGACCCGCTGTTCATTGATGCGACGCACGGAGACTACAGACTTCAGTCGACCTCGCCTGCCGTCGAAAAGGGCGCGACATACAGCGACATTTCCAAGGATCTTGAAGACAAGTACTTCGTTTGGGCGACGCCTACCATTGGCTGCTATGAGTTTAATCCCAATGCGAAGCCGCGTCCTGACGACGAGTGGGACATTCCCGGCACGAACGGTGGCATCAAGGGTCTTGATGACGGCCATGGCGGGAAGTGTGTCACCTTCACTGCGATAGAGCGTGTTGGCAGCGATGTCGCTGTTGAATTCCATGCTGCCGAGATCGGAGCTTCCGTCGGTGCCAGCTTTGGGCTCATCTGCAAGGACAATCTCGCAGACACCGAGACTTTTACGCTCAACGCTGAGCTGACGGCAATCGATGCCACGAACGTGCTTGGCACGCTTGAAACGCAGACTAACAAGACCCAGCTCTTCGTCGTCGGCATCGGCCCTGCTGCGGAGTGAATCAAACTATGATGAAAGGATATAATGATTGTTGTTGCCAAGGCGATGCAATGTGTGCGACAAAGCATAGTATCCTTTTGTATACACAGATGATACTCTCGTATAATTGCCCCAAACCGTCTTTTTTTGCTATGATTTAACCATAACCACAAGGAACAGGAGATGCAAATGAATAAGCCAGTATTGATTATGCTCGCTGTTGCGGGATTTGCCTGGACGCCTGCTTTTGCCGCCATCAGTTCCACGGGCGTAGCTGATACGGATACGGCGGCGATCCAGCAGGCGATTGATGCTGCTCCTAATGGAACAGTTACACTTGCCTCTGGAAAGTTTGCACTCAACAAGGCGATTACGATCTCCAATGGCGCCTCCCTTGTCGGCGGTGGCACTGTGCCTGGGGATGTCGTCCTGGAACTAGTTGACAATGCGACAACAAATGTCATCATAATTGCTAGTTCGGGGTCAACGATAGTTTCGAACCTTACTGTCACGGCGGGTTATGATGCGCTGAGTGGCATCGTCATGAATTCAGGTCTTGTCGTCGATTGCGTCATCAGGGACATCAAGACGAAGAACGGTAAAAGTCATGGTGGTGGCGTAAATATGTCTGGTGGTACCGTGCGTGGTTGCACAATTACGAAGTGCGAGGCGTACAACTCGAGTGGAAACGTGGGCGCTGGCGAAGCTATCTACATGACAGGTGGGCTTGTCGAGAACTGCACGATAGTTTCCAATGCTGTAACATACACCTGTAGTAGTCACGACTGGGCTGGAGGAACCGTCTATATGTCTGGCGGCACGTTGCGCGGATGCCTGATTGCTGACAATGTCGGAGATCGAAATGCCTCCGGCGTGGCTGTTCAGGACGGTATAGTTGAAAGCTGCACGATCGCCGGCAACCATCAGTACGTCGCTAGTTCCGATGCGAATGGCATTTGGGTGAAGGTCAAACAGAATGGAAACGTCGTGCTGCGCAACAACATTGTCTGGGGCAATACTGCGTTCGATGGCTCGGTTGCGAATTTTTACTTCAGCAATTCGGGCGCTTATGCATTTGAGTATAATGACACCAAGCCGCTTTTATCCGTAGGAACTGGCAATATCTCCGTTGACCCTGAGTTTGTGGATGCGGCAAATTGCAACTACCATACAGGGTACTCATATTGCAGTGACGCCGGCTTCAATCAGGACTGGATGACGGGTGCTGTCGACCTTGATGGCAATGCGCGAATTCGTGACGGGAATGTCGACATGGGATGCTATGAAGGCGAAACTCCCAGTGGTTTTGCCTGCAGGATGAGCATGACTTCCGACGAGGCGCCTAATCTTGCGACCGTCGCTCTGGCGTGCGAATGCACTGTTGGAACTGTGGATTACGCCGAATGGACCTTTACCCGCCAGGAGGACATGGTGCAGGCATTCGCGCATGGACCCTCCACAAGCATACAGCTTGGGCCTGGAACCTGGAACGTTCACCTCGTTGTCTCTAGTGGACAGCAGTCGGCTCCGCTCGATAAAACGGGTGCCATTGTCGTTCAGTCTACTAGGGTTTACGCGAATGCAAAAGGCAGGGGAGAGTTTCCCTATGACACGGTTGAGAAGGGACTTCCGTCGATCAACGAGGCATTGCAGGCCCTCGGCGTCGGTGGCACGCTTTATGTCGCTGCCGGCTATTATGTCATTTCAAATTGCATCAACCTTGTCGAGGGACATGGCACACGCATCGTGTCGCTGGCGGGTCCAGAGAATACGATTGTCCGCTTGGCCGACGTGGCGAACTTCAACAACGACAACGGTGAATACGGCCTTAATCTTGCCTGCGACACGGCCTATGTTGAAGGCTTGACGGTAGTCGCCGGTTTCAAGGGGCCCTACTACAATGGTGAACAATACAAGGCTCGCGGGCTTGTCAAGGTGAAGTCCGCAGGGGCTATTGTGACGAACTGCGTCTTTCGCGACATCATGGCTCGCGACCGCGTATTTGCGAGCGGCCTCGATATTTCAAAGGGCACGGTCGTCGACTGCCTCTTCGCGTGCATAGACTCGTTCTCTTCCGGTGGCGCCGTGCCACAGGCCGGCGCCATCTGCATCCAAGGCGGGCTTGTGGATCGCACCCGCATCGTAGACTGCCTGGCGCGCGCATCGAATACAGGAGCGGGCGGAAACGGCGACGTTATTGGCGTATGGGGGTCGGGCGTTCTCCGCAATTCGCTTGTTACGCGCTGTTCGAGTGAGCATGACACGCCGATCTATGTTGGCGGTGCTCCTGGCGCATCAACTGGCGGTTATCTCGAAAACTGCACGATCGTCGCCAACACAAATCTATTTGCAGATGTAAAAGATGGTCTCTGGTATGCTGCAGGTGTCGTCGTTAACGGCGGCAGCGTTACGAACTGCATTATCGTCGACAACTGGTCGGTGCACGGCAACGCTATCTCTAACATATACAACTCGGCTGGAGCCGCCGGTATCGGCTATGCGCTCGTCAATGATCGTGCGGGCGATGCAACGTTTGTCACGGCGGAAAACCACAATATTGCGGTGCAGCCTGGCGCGAATGTCTTCCGCAGGCCGGCGAAAGGCGATTATGCGCTTGCGACAGGCTCTCCTGCAATTAATGGCGGATTGAAATTCGATTGGATGGAGACGGCTTGCGACCTTGCTGGCAGCCCTCGCATCATTAGTCGAATCCCCGACATGGGCTGCTACGAGTCTAAGCCCAGTCATTTCTGTATCCGTATAAGGTGACGATCCCACGCTTTTGTAGGATAATGAAGATGAGAATAGTTCACAGGCTTGTAGTTGCTGCAATTTGCTCTGCGGCATTTTGCGTAACTGAAACTGCCATGGGTGGTGAAGATGCCCGTGTTGCGTCCGATACGCCAGACAAGATGCTGACGGTGGACGAGATAATCGCTGCACCGCGTCCGAAGACCGTAAAGACCGCATTGCCGGACGATGCTCGCATCTACATCGGTTCTGGTGTATACGCCAACAGGGGGATGATGAAGTTCGGGGGCTTTTGCTTCACCTACTGGGAGCCAGAGAAGCTGAACTATGACGAGATCATCGATCTCTGCGCGAAGGAGGGCGTCGGCAATACGCTGCAGTTCTGGCAGAGCCACGAGAACCTACTGGATCTTGCCAAGAAGGCCAAGGCACGCGGACTTTACTCGACATGCATCTACTCGGCCGCGACGAACGGGCTCGCGCGCAAGATTACATCGACTCTTGGCGATTTTTGGATCGGCTACGACTTCGGCGAGCGTTACACATTTTCGCTCTATACGGATTGGAACAACCGTGGCGTTTCGCTTCGCGCGCTTGTCGAGGAATACATGAATCGCGTTCACAAGCACGTTGGTGATCTCCACGCGGCGGGCTGGGGCAATGTGATGGCGACTTCGAGCAACTTTTCGCTCGACTACGAGGTGGCGGCAGGCGCGGAAGTCCCATGCACCGAGGACTTCCCGTTTGGAGACCTGACACTAGCTTCGGCGCTGAATCGCGGCCTATATCGCCAGTACGACCTTCCTATGTGGGGTTCACACCTCGCGCACGAGTGGTACAGCTGGATTCCCCACAAGAATCCCTACAAGATGAAGACGCTTGAGACGGCGTTCCTCCTCAAGTACATGACTGGCGCGAAGGTCATCATCAACGAGAGCGGAAACTGGCAGCTTCAGAGTTCGCTCTGTGAGGATTCGCCCATGTCGTGCATGCCCAAGCCGATTCGAAAGATCAGCGCAAATCTCAAGGAATCGGAAAACGACGCGGCAGTCAAAGCGGCGTATCCCGAGGCAAAGAAGAGATTCTCATACATCGACTATCGCTCTCCTGTCGCCAAGAAGTACCGCAAGGCAATCAGCGATTTCACTGCGTTCTGCAAGGAGCACCCCGCGCCGAAGGGCCAGCCTGAGGCGACGTGGGCGATCGCGAAGGGCAACCTCGATCTCGGCGGCGCGGGCTATGTTCCCGGGAACGCCATCTGCGGCGCGTACGACCTCGCGAAGACGAACCCGAACTGGATGTGCGGTCTCCCCGAGATGAGCTGGGACGTCGTCCGCAAGGCGGTGATGCCCATGCCGCCGATGCTCGCGCCCAACAAGAACATTCATTTCTCCGCATCTCCCTACGGGCTCTGCGACATCGTCTCCTTCGCGTGCGACAACGTGACGGCCGAGCATCTCCTCAAGAACTACAAGGTCCTCATGTTCGCCGGCTGGAACACCTGCACGCCGAAGCAGTACAGGATCCTCTGCGACTACGTGAAGGGCGGCGGCAAGCTCGTGATCGGCCTCGCCCACCTCTCTACCGACGACAAGCGCGACTACACTAACCTCTCCGTC
>JAZSOG010000026.1:0-6078 GCA_045536845.1 Kiritimatiellia bacterium
TTCGTGGGCGTTGCGTCAATCGAAATGGAGAGCGAGAAGAAGCGCGAGTCATCGCCCCCCGCCGAAAACGTCACGTTTGTCGAAATCTCCGTGTCGTCATACGGCGAGGGCGGCAGCTGCGGCACAACCACCCGCGCCCCCGCAAAAGCGGAGAACGCGAGAAGTGTCACCAAAATCGCCGCACCAAACTTCATGTGAGTATTTTACCATAAATCCCCGCCATCCGCGTATCCCCCGACGACCGGAGGGAGGAGCCGCGAAGCGGGCGCTATGCGGGGTGCAAATCCGCCGCCGGAAACTACCACCGGTTTTATATAAATGCGGTGGTAATTGACGGTAGTGCCACCATGTGGCATATCCCCATTATCACCCCTTACGCCGCGTAAAGGCGCTTTTGGATTGCGCCAAAGAAATCAAGCGCATCGGCTGGCTTGGCGAAGCCGAGGTCTGCAAGCGCGGCAGCCATATTGCCGTTGTAAAGCTGATTCAGCACATCGGCAAATGTGGCTCGGTTCAGCTTCCACACGCCGTCCTGCACATAATTGGAAAGCACAATCTCGGCAAACTTCTTCCTCGGCTCCGGCATCGCATCAATCGCCGCCGCAAGACGTTCCACCCGCATCGCCCGCGTCACCGGCCGCACATTATACGCAAGATCGAGCATTACGTCCAGAACATCATATTCCTGCAGCCCCGCATACTTCTGAACATCGAGAAGCGACTCAATTGAAAATCCTGCGTCCGCGATTGCCTCCAAGAACTCCTTGCGGCTCTCTTCCGCGCACCACTTCGCGCGCAAGGCATCTGGGCTTTCCGTCGCGTTCTTCACCGCCGAAACGAACCGCTCCAGGAAGTCCTTTATCTGCATCATCTCATCGTCGAAGAACACGTAGCTCTCCCACACCGCCGAGATGTCGCGCCCGCTCGATAGTTTCACTTCGACTTCGCGCTGCGGCGGCTTCTCGCAAATGCACTCACCTCGCGGCATCCCGCATTTCGGACAGATTTTCTCGCACACGCACGGACTCCTCCCGCAAACTGGGCACAACCGATGCTCCGGCTTCTCGCATACGCAAGGATTCTCCCCGCACTTCGGGCACGGCACGTCGGGCCGCCACCAGTCGTCGTCCTTGAAGTTCTCCGTAGCCCCTGTGAAATCGTATATCTTGAAATACGGCTTGCCCGAATAAGTGCGCGTTCCACGCCCGATGATCTGGCGAAACTCCACCATGCTACGCACGTTGCGGTAGAAGACGATGCTTCTGATGTTGCATGCGTCAACGCCTGTGGAAAGTTTCTCCGAGGTCGTGAGAATCGTCGGAATCTTCAATCCGTTGTCACGGAAGAGCCGAAGGTAGTAGTCGCCATAACTTCCTGCGTCCGCCGTCACGGTCTCGCAGTAGTGCGGCCTGTAGACGCCGCGCTTCTGCGCCTCCTCATTAATGAGGCGGGCAATTCGCCGCGCGTGCTTCTGGCTCACGCAGAACACGATTGCCTTCTGGTCTAGCGGCATCACCTTGAAAAGCTCTTCCACAAAATGCCTGTCGCGCTCCTTGATGAGAATGTGCCGCCGCTCGATCTCGTCGTTCTCGTAGACCTTGTTCTCGTCGATCTCCTCGGGGAAGTTGATGATGTCGCCGTCCTCGACCTTGTATGCCTCCAGCGTCGATCTGCACCGCTCAACGCGATACGGCGAGAGGTAGCCGTCCTCGATGCCCTGCCTAAGCGAATAGATGTAGGCGGGAGTGCCGAAGTAGTCGTAGGTCGATCCGTTCACATCCGCCTTTGGCGTCGCCGTGAGGCCGAGATGCGCTGCGCAGTCGAAATAGTCGAGAATCTTCCGCCACTCGCTTTCGTCCTTGGCTCCCCCACGATGACATTCGTCGATGATCACGAGGTCGAAGAAGTCCTTCCCGAAAAGCTTGTATTTCGTCTCGTTGCCGTCTTCGCCTAAAAGCGTCTGGAAAAGCGTGAAGTAAATCTGCCTGTCGCGCTTCAGCTCCTTTCCGGCCTCGTAGCGGAAGCACTTGCCGCTCGGGAAGCAGAAGCTGTCGAACGCCTGGTCCGCAAGGTTGTTGCGGTCGGTCACGAAGAGAACGCGCGGCTCGGCGACGCCAAGGTTCGCCCGCTGCCACTTCGCCGCCATCAGCTTGTGGACGAGCTGATACGCGATGAATGTCTTGCCTGTGCCAGTCGCAAGCGTCAGCAACACGCGTCTTTCACCCATGCCGAACTTGCGGATAACCGCCTCGACCGCACGCGCCTGATAGTAGCGAATGCCCTTGCCGCCCGCCCGCGACCACGGCACCGCGGCGCAGGCGACCTCAAGCGCAGACCGCGGCGTCTCGGCGTTCTTCGCCACGAGCGCCGACGGCGTCGGAAACTCCGCCATCGGGAAGGTGCGCGACTTCTGCGTGGCAAGGTCGATTTCAAGAACCTGTATTCCGTTTGTCGCGTATGCAAACCTGAGTCCAAGCGCCTCTGCGTAGAACCGCGCCTGCGTCTCGCCGGCATCGTAGTTCGCCGTGTCCTTCTTGGCCTCGATCACCGCGACGCGCTCGTTCCCGAAATAGAGAACATAGTCGGCAAACTTCGGATTGTGGTGCTCGGCATCCGAGCCGATGCGTCCTGGCGCGACAGGAAGCTCCGCCACCCACGAAGCGGAACCACCGCCCCACCCCGCCGCCATCAGCGCCGGGTCGATGAGAAGTCTTCTCGTCTGCGCCTCATTCATTGTTCAAACGCCTCCGCAAGAATTGCTTTTCTCAAGTTCTCTGCCGCCGCAAGTCCGCGCATCGCCACCGCTTTCAATTTCTCACACCGCTCCTTCGCCGCGTCGAGCTTGGCGGCGATCGCGCGTTGGGCGGCGAGATGAGGAAGAGGAATAAGAAAATCTGCCAACTTTCCAAAATCTACAAATGGGATTGTGCCTTCTACTATAGCTCGCTTTATGTCAATTTGTGTAAACCAAAAATACAAGTAGTCTTTCGCACAATCCGAATTTGGAGTGCAAACCCCAGTGTTCAAATCAACCACTGAATCCTGTGACAACACCCTAACCTTTCCAGTATATGCAGCACCACCATTCTTGGGGAAGACTATCGAACCTTTTTTAAACGACCGCCAATGCCCTCTGAGCCAAGCATTTGGGATATCTAGCATTTTCAGATTCTCAGGGAAGTTCATGGAGGATATTCTAAAATATGGGATATCACCTTCCTCGGACAACCCATCCTTTTTTGGCGTATATCCATTCTTTATCTCGCACACATCCCCCAATCTCACTCTCCGCGTCTCGGCGTCTCTGCGCGAGTTATCTTCCAGCGTCTTAAAAGTCTCGTCGAGTTCTGCCTTGAACGCATCATCGGCAAGCTCCGCGACGCACTTGAACTTCGCCGCCAACTTGTCTGCCTCACCCAACTCCTTCTCCAACCGAGCAACAATCTCACGCTGAACTGAGAGAGGGGGGCACGGAATCAAAACAGACGACAAATGCTTTCTGGATATACGCGCCCTCGTTGTTCCTGTTAGTTGAGCCGATACCTGAGCTTGATAATCCGAAGACTGACTATACTGAATAAAGAACCTGGAATCAACTTCATTCGTAAACCTAACTATCGAGCAATCAACCGCCGTTATCATTCGACACCCCATATCCTCTACAATACATGCACGGCCAACTGGTTCGGGGAGCCTTGATATAAGAACATCACCACTGTAGATTTCGGTACAATTCAGTTTCGAAAATGTAGCGTCTGATATGTACCGCGCACGGTTATCCTTTCTTTCAAAAACACCGTTTCCAATATTTCCTGTTTGGATTAACCGAATGCCTGTTTCAGATTGATCTTTACTTTCAATCCAATCTCCATCAGTGAGAACTTTACAAACATCCCCCAGCCTGACCGTCGGCCAGACTTTCTTTGTGTCCTTTGTGTTCTTTGTGGCTAAATCCTTCACACTCACTTCCACCCCTTCAAGATTTCGCCAATCTCCGCGAACGCCGCCTGAATCTCCGCCCGACATTCCACCGCGCTCGCCTTTTGCTCCGCTTTCTTATTTGGGTTCTTCACCGAGAGATCGAAAGTTTCCTTGTCGATGTCTTCTGGCTTCACCTCCCAATACGCCTCGACGCCCTTTCCACCCTTCTCTCCTTTCGCAATCGCCTCAAACTCCGCGAGATCACTTTCACGGAGCGGACGCGTCTTGCCAAGAGAGACGCCTTTCATATCGAGTTCGTAATACTTGATCGGCTTCGTCGTCGGCCCGCCCTTGCGGAAGAACAACACCACCGCCTTGACGCCCGCGGCAAACACCTTCTGCGGAAGATCGAGAATCATCTCAAGCCGGCACTGCTCCAAAAGAAGCTGCCGAATGAACTTGCTCGCATTGTCCGTGTTCGAGAGAAGCGTGTTCTTGATAATGATCGCGGCGCGACCGTTCTCCTTGAGCTTGGCGACGAAATGCTCCATAAAGAGATACGCCGACTCGCTGGAGCGCGTGGTAAAGTTGGCTTTCTCTCCCGCTTCCACTTTCGCGCCGAACGGCGGATTCGCCCCGATTACGTCAACGCGATCGGCATCGGTGATTGTAGCGGGGTTCTGCGCGAGAGAACTGCCAAATTGGATGTTCGGAGTTTCGAGTCCGTGCAGTATGCAGTTCATCTGCGCAGTGACGTAGGCGAGCGACTTTACCTCGCCGCCGAAAAATGTGCGCTTCTGCAAAGTCTCCCACTTGTCCGCCGTGTTCGCGCTGCGTTCGTTCATGTAGTTGAACGCCTCACAAAGAAAGCCACCCGAGCCACATGCACCGTCGTAGAATGTCTCGCCAAGCTTGGGATCGAGGATGCGAATCATCGTGCGAATGAGCGGACGCGGCGTGTAGTATTGCCCGCCGTCGCGTCCGGCGTTGCCCATCTCGCCAAGACGCGATTCGTAGAGGACGCTCATCTCGTGGCGATCCTCGTCCGTCTGGAACTTGAGGGGCTGAATGAGGTCGATTACCTCGCGCAAAGTGTAGCCGCTCGTGAAACGGCAGGAGAGTTCGCTGAAGATGCTGCCGATTCGATACTGAATTGACTCGACGCTTTGTGCCTCGTCGCGCAACGCCTTGAGCCGGGGGAAAAGCGTTCCCTTGACGAAATCGAGAAGCGCGTCGCCCTTCCTTGCGCGTTCAAGGTCGAAAGTGCCGTCTTCCTTCGTCGGCCACGCCCACTCGCTCCACGAGATTTCCTTTGGCAACGCGGGCTTGTAGTCCTTGCCCTGCATTTCCGCCTGAAGTCGCCTGTTCTCCTCCTGTGCATCAAGATAGCGAAGAAAGAGCAGCCAGCTGGACTGTTCCATGTATTCGAGCGAGCCCGAACATCCACCGCCCGAACCGCGCAAAAGGTCGTCAATCACCTTGAACGCACCATCTGCACTCCGTGCCGACTCCTGCTTCTTCTGCTTGGCGCACATGCCGCGACTATTCTCCTTCGATGCGCTGAAAAGAATCGAAGGGAGAATCCCTGTGCATAAAAAAGAGCGCACTTCCTCTCATGCACTCAACCGGAGCCCGACCAAAGGCCCATCTCGAATGCGTGAACAGAAAATGCGCCCAGCTGGGCGCATCACTGCTTACATGCCGTTCGAGATAGAAATGTTTGGTCGTATTTCGGTTGAACGACGTGTAGCATTGATGCTACATTGACAAGCGCCCGGCGAGGAGAGACCTGTTTTCCGGACTATGACCCCGCGCCGCGGCATGCGCCTCGCGGGATATGGGTATTATAGCGAAAAGGCCGCGCGGAAATCAAGCGCATCTTGATTGGTAGCGCGGCAGATTTGCCGCGCTGAAGATGCAAAATCACAACGCCGCCAAGATGGCGACGTTCCCAGTCAGCAACGCTTTGCGCGGACGCGCGGTGGGGGTGTCTCGGCGGCATGAGTTTTCGGCCGCAAGGCTGTCGCCGCGCCGAACGATGGTCGGAGCGAAGCGCAGAGGCCGGAGAGCCGACTGGCGCCCGAGGTAACCGCCGCTTGTCGGTGGTTCGTGCAGTGCACGAACCAACCCGAAGCGAAAGCGAGGGCGAGCACGTTT
>JAZSOG010000021.1:0-95958 GCA_045536845.1 Kiritimatiellia bacterium
GTCCGTCGCCGGCAGGACCGCCGATCTGGTAGTAGTGCGGATCGTTCAGGAGAAGACAGAACACGTAGAACTCGGCGTCTCCATCCGTAAGGATTCCCGCCCCCTTGTCGCGCTCGTAATACGGACGCAACAGTTCGTCCAGCTGTCCGCCCGCGCCATCGCGGTTGTAGGTTCGGCTGGCCATGTTAAAGATGGCAATCCACTGGACTACCTCGCGAAATGTCTCCGGCTTCGAATCTGCTATCTTGTAGCAGATGCGAGCCATCTCGACGAGGTTGTCGTGGCGGACAGCGGCGTCCTCGGTCATCGCAAGGTCGTCGGCCGCGGCGGCGAGGCGGCGCGTCCATGCCATAACGCCAAGTATCGCCTGCTCCTCGGCGTCAAGCAGTTCAATGGCATAAGAAAGATCTTCTGTCTTGTTGTTTTCAACGCAGAGACGCAGAGACGCAGAGTTTTCTTTGACAGGATTTACAGGATTGACAGGATTTTGTGCCGAGTGTTTTGCCGTGTAGAACATGTAGAACGTGTAGATCGGACTGTGTTTTAACGCAGAGGCGCAGAGGCGCAAAGTGCGCAGAGAGTTATTTTGGCCGCCTTGCGCGGATAAGAATGCGGGGATAAGTCTGGATATACTTCTCGCCGCTCACCTCATAGTATGTCGTACCAATCGGCGGATCGTCGATCTTCAACACGGCACCATCATTCAACTTCGTAACAGTCTTCCGTTTCCCATTTGCATCAACTTGAACTTGCTCAGGATATGTCTTTGTTGCCGCGCCAAACCATGTTTTAGTGATACCAACAATCTCAAACTGTTCAGGGCAATGCTTGTCGAGAAAGGTCACTGGAACCCCCATCACTCCATCATAGTCACTTGGTATTGCATCCGTGAAAGGAACTTCGATTGCATCGTAGTTATCATACTTCTTATAGCCAACACCACGGATTTCCTTATGTCGTGAAAACTTGATATTGTCCGCCATCGTCATCAACCGCAATGGCCTATGTCGCCTGCCATGTTCAAGATTGGTGAACCAACAACAATTTCGAAACTTTACCAAGTTGGTCGTGCTGTCATAGACACCATCGGCGTATTCCGTCCTCGCACCATCTGCAACGCGAAAAAATGCATTGCCATGTGAAAAACCATTTCCAAGCCACAAACATCCTTTTACAACAAGAGGGAATATGTCTTTCGTGTTGACGGTGTTCATGCTCCCGATGATCAGAAACTTCTTTGCGCCCTTTGCGTTCTTCTTGTCCGCCAAAGCCTTGGCGGCGGCGGATGCGGCTAAACCATCTCCCACAATCCACGCCAAAAACTCTCTGAACAGCGAAAACGGAGGATTCGTCACAATCATGTCCGCCTCGTCCCTCAGCTTGCAAACTTCTTCGCTCCTAAAATCTCCATCACCTTCAAGATACTCCCATTCCAAATCTTCAAAATCAATTTTTCCGTTAGCGTTAGCATCGTGATCAAGAACGAATATCTTTCCCTTTACCGCCGTCTTCTTCTCGTCATACTGCGGACTCTCCTGTTCAAATAGTGTCGGTTGATACCATTGCGGGCGCGTCGGAAACACGCCCCTACCACCTCTGCGCACTCCGCGACTCACCCCTGCTAGGGCATCCGCTTCGCGGACAACCTTCGGTTGGGGGATACGCGCCTCTGCGTTAGGAATCTTCTTCGACGCGGCGGCATAGCTTGTCGAGATAAGCTTCTTCAAGCCAAACCGCTCGAAGTTCTGCGCAAAGAAACGCGTGAAGTTGCTCCACTCGGGATCGTCGCACGGAAGAAGGACCGTCTTGCCACGAAAGACATCGGGATCGTAGTCGATATAGGCGTTCACCTCAGCCTGAATGTCGTTCAGCTGGGTGTAGAATTCGTCGTTCTTCGCGTTCTTCGCATTTGAAAGATTCTTGTTCGCCATCTCTTTTCATCTCCAGCATCGCAACGATGCCAGAACATGAAAAAGGCACGGCCTCTATCACGTCTTCCCTGAGGCCCTGAGAAGCCCAACAAGAAACGTGTAGAGGCGTGCCAGATGGCACACCTCTGTCAACACGTCGTCTTGTTTGAAATTTCTCAGGTTTCAGGGAACGACAGCGTTGCAGTAGTGCAACAAATCGAGCGCCCGGCGGAGATTGCTCTCGTTTTCCGGACTATGACCCCGCGCCGCGGCATGCGCCTCGCGAGATAGGGGTATTATAGCAAAATCCGCAGCAAGCTTGCTGGAAAATCGCAAGTTGCGACTTCATGAGATTATAGTGCGGACGAAATCGCGGCACATTTGCACCCCGCATTGAGCTCGCCTTAGGCGACTCCGCTTCGCTCCGGGGGATACGCGGGCAAGGTTAAGCTCGCTGACGGGACGTCGGCGAGCGCAAAAGCTACGAAGACAAACGCGCCTTATGGAAGGTGAGGCAAGGGACGAGGGGGCGAGTGCCGAACTGAGCGACATGCAACGACGCGGTTCGTCGGATGCGCGGTGAGACACGTCGCAAGGCGAGGAGACGGTATCCCGGCGACGAAGCATTGCGGCGCGTATCGCCGCGAAGACGGCGGGAGCGGCGGCGCAGGGAGCGTGAGAGAGGCCGAGCCCCCGAGCACCGCGCCGAACTCGACCAGAGGTGCCAAGCGCGGTCACGGTCTGGGCCGCAGCGGGGCGGAACCCTCGAAAACGAGACGAGTAGCGCAGGACTGCGACCCGAAGACGTATATGTATACGTCGAGCGGTCGCAAGGACGCGCTAATCGGCCGTTTCTCGAGGGCGAGCACCGTTGCCCCGACCGTGACCGCACATGGAAAGGCAAACCAGCACAGCACAGGCAAAGCTATGCCTCCGCTATGCGAGGCCGACTTGGAGCGACGGGGAGACATCGGCGCGAAAGGCCGCGTCGCCAAAGACGTTTCGCCGGTAGAACGCGAGACCGGCGACCATCGCGCCGTTGTCGCCCGTGAACTTCGGCTTCGCCATCAGAAGCGGCACATGTGCCGCGGAGCAGACTTTGGTCAAGACGGCGCGAACGCGGCTGTTGAGCGAAACGCCGCCGCCGAGGACAAACGCCCTGTAGGAGCCGCGGCGCAGGGCGGCGCGAGTGCGGTCTGCGATTGCCTGAACGATCGCCTCCTGATAGGACGCGACGACATGCGCGACCTCTGGCGTGACATCATAGCCGCCAAAGTCCTGCGCCCCTTCCTGCGACTCGACAAGCGAAGGATTGTGCTGGACATGCCTGAGAAGCGCAGTCTTGAGCCCGGAGAACGACACGCAAAGCTCCGCAGGAAGCCCCGCGAGTGCCGTCACGCCGTCGCGCGGGCGCCCTTTCGGGAACGGAACAAGCGGCTCGTTCGGAAAGCGTTCCCGATAGGCCGCGGAGATGCGGTCGATCTTAAGCCCTCCTGGATAGCCGAGTCCGAGCAGCTTCGCGGCCTTGTCAAATGCCTCGCCCGCAGCGTCGTCAAGCGTCTCGCCAATGACCTCGTACTTGCCGTATTCAGGCATGTCGATCCACACCGTGTTTCCGCCAGAGACGGCGAGCCCGAGCATGGGGCCGATTTCCCGCGGATCGGAGAGCCGCGCCGCCGCGTCGTCCGGCGAGTCGTAGATGAAAGGCGAATGGAGATGCGCCTCGATATGGTTGACGGCAATCAGCGGAACGCCAAGGGATTTCGCAAGCCCCTTCGCCGCGTTGACCCCGACGATCAGCGCCGGCGCGAGGCCTGGGCCGTAGGTAACTGCGACTGCATCAATCCGATTGGGTGAGTGGGTGAGTGGAGGAGTGAGGGGGTCAAGGGCCGAGCCAATAACCTGCGATATCTTCTCGATGTGCGCGCGGGAGGCAATTTCTGGAACGACGCCGCCGTAGGGCTGGTGCAGGGGGATCTGCGTGTAGACGACGTTGGAGAGGACTTCGCGTCCGTCCTTCACCACCGCCGCCGCCGTCTCGTCGCAACTCGTCTCTATCCCAATGATATTCATTCCCTCACTGACTCCTGACCCCTGACTCCTACCAAAACTTCCACCACGGGCGGGCGATCGGCTTCACGCCGCCAGACTCTTTGTAAAGCTCCTTCACACGCTCGGAACCCGCCGTCTCAGGATCTCTCACGAACTCACGCTTGTTGAGCTCAAGCGCGTCGGGAAGGCTCCAGAACTCGGAGCGACGGAACCTGTCGCGGTCGCAGCAGTGAATGACTATGACCTCGCCCGTGTCGAGCACAGAAAGGGTCGGCTTCCTGAATCGCATCAGGGGGCCGAGGTCTGTCGTAGTCCACTTGCGAGACACGGTTCCTTCGTCGCGGGCCGCGAGGAAAAGATGTTCGGTGTTCTTGCGGCTCCAGGAGAGAAGCTCGAATTCGCGGCGCAGACCTTCCGCGTTCTTGAACATCTGAAGCGCCCCTCCCACCTTCATGCCGGGCACGACGGAAAACGCGCGGAGCTGACCTTCGTAGCGGATGCCGCCATGCAGAAGCACCGGCTTTGCAAGATACTTGCCAATGGCCCTCAGCGCATAGTGGTCGCCGAGGAAGGTTTCAAGCTTCTGCCCTTCGTTCGACTCGAGACTGAAGCGCGAAACGAAGGCGCCCTTCCCGATCTTGTCAAGCTGCACCATGCTTCCCGAGTTGAACACCTCGATGAAGAGCATGTCCTTGGAGCTCGGGTACCCGACGCTGATGCTTTCGGGCGAAGAGTTCGCGACATCCACTACGGCGCGGATGCGCTCGCCGGCGACATAGTCGATGTTGTCGAGCTTGAGGTCGACCGATATCTCCACCGTCTCGGCGAAGAGCCCCGCCGCCCAGCCAAGGGCAAGCGCCGCAAAAACCGTCTTCTTCATTGTTTGTCTCCTATGTTCAGCTTCAACCCGTCGTAGGCAGGTTCGACATTCGTACCGGCGAGCCGCGCAAGCCAGTCCTTGTGCGTCAGGTCGTGGCACATGTGGACAAGATACGCCCTCTTCGGCGCAATCTGGTCGAGATACCCTAGCGCCCGCTCAAGACTCAGATGCGTCGGATGCTGACGCTCGCGAAGGCAGTTGAGTACCATGACGTCAACGCCCTTGACGCGCTCAATTGTCTCGTCGGGCAGCACATGGCAGTCGCTCACATATGCGATGCGACGCGAACCCTCGGAGAAAAGGTATCCGCAGCAAGGAAAGCCATGATCGACCTTGAGCCGCAGAACCGCCATGCCGCCGACTGAAAACGAATCCGCCTCCGAAAACTCCACCATCGGGCGAAAGAGCCCGTTCTTCCCCCCCGCCGCACTGATGTAGGAGAATATCTTGTGCATCTGCTCAATCGTCTCGCTCATCGCGTAGCACGTGATGGGCTTGCCGATGATGCGGTAGGGAAGTCCGCGGTAAAGCGGGTCGCCTGGTTCGCAGGGGACTTTCGTTCCGTTGATCGTATTGAAGCGGCGGATGTCATCGAACGCCGCGACATGGTCCATGTGCGCGTGGGTGAGCGCAACGGCGTCGACCTTGGATATGCCGCACTCTATGCACGCGAGACGGAGCTCCGGCGGCGTGTCGACGAGAAGCGCCGCGCCGTCGGAAGCCGTTACGTATGCGCCGCAGCGCCGCCGGCGGTCGCGCGGATCGCGCGACGTGCACACGCGGCACATGCAGCCGATCTGCGGCACTCCCACCGACGTGCCCGTGCCTAGAAAGCGGAATGTCACTGCTTCTTTTCGGGCATCTTCCCCGTCTTGAAGTACTGCTCGATCTCCTCGAGCGTGCGGCCCTTTGTCTCGGGGAGGAAGAATGCCGCGGTGACAAAGTATATGACCGTGAAGCCGGCGAGGCAGTAGAACACCGCGGGGAAGCCCCACGCGTCCTTCCACGCCGGGAAGATCGTCGCGATACCGGCGGAGACGCCCTGGTTGATGATCATCGCGATCGACATGCCAGTCGCGCGGATGCGGGTGGGCATGAGCTCGGAGAGCGCGAGCCACACGCAAACGCCAGGTCCGACGGCGTAGAACGCGATGAACATGAAGAAGAACGCAGTCGCGACGATGCCGGTCGTCATTGACGCGACGACGACGCCCTTCGTGATGAGGAGGAAGGTCGTCGCAACGCCGCAGAGACCGAGGATGATGCCAGAGGTGCCGAGCTTCAGAAGGAACTTGCGGCCCTTGCGGTCGACGATCGCGCACGCAACAACCGTCATGAACACGTTTACGAGCTTGATCGCGAGGTCGGAGAAGTTGGCGAACACGCCTTCCATACCCGTCGCCTTGAAGATGTCGACGGTATAGTTGAGAACCGAGTTGATGCCCGTCGTCTGGTTGCAGGCGAGAATCGTGACCGCGAGGAGGAACGGGTAGATGTACTTCTTCTGGATGAGGCTGTCGCCCTGCGCGGCTTTCGCGATCGCGGCCTTCTCCGCCTCCGCCGCCTTGTCCGCGGCGATCATCTCGTCGAGAATCTCCTTCGCCTTCGCCTCGCCGTTGTTGGCGGCAAGCGACGCGAGCGCGTCCTCCCTGCGGCCCTTCTTGTAGAGCCAGCGCGGAGACTCCTTGAGCCAGAATGCCCCGAGGAAGAGGATGAGGCCAGGAATCGCGGAACAGAGGAAGATCGTCTGCCACGCGGTCGCCCAGCCCTTGCGCTGTTCGGGCGTGGTCCAGGCGCTGATCATCTTGAAATCAACCCTCTTGAGGTCAGCGATCTTGTTGCCGTCCTTGTCGAGCTTAGGAACCGGAACCCCCGCAGCGTCGAGGACGTAGACTGGGTTCTTCTCCGCGTCAACCACGGGCTTGCCGGCGGCGTCGACTTTCTGCTCGAAGACGACGACGTTGTTCTCGACTGCCTTGGTCTTTACTACCTTGTCCGAGTCGCCGACCAGGCCCGTCACGACGAGGCCGATCACGGCGGCAAACGCGAGCCCTATCGTCAGGAGAAGCTGGAACATGCCAGTGCCCTTGCCGCGCGACTCGCTGTCGAGGCATTCGGCGAGATACATCGGAACCACCACGCCGACGAGACCTGCGGACGCGCCCTGAAGCGTGCGGCCGATCGTGAGGAGGATGAAGCTGCCGCCTTCGAACAGCCCGGAGACGCAGATCACCGGTATCGAGATGAAGAAGCAGAACGCAGATGCGATGATGATCTTCTTGCGGCCGAGCCACTCGGAGAGCGACCCCGCGAAGAGCGAGGAAATGACGCTTCCCCACAGCACCGCGCCCACGATGAAGCCAAGCTGCACGGACGAGTAGTCGGAAGTGTTGCGGATGTACGGAAGCGCCGCGGCGATTACGCCGACGTCGATGCCGTATATGAGGCCGCCAAGCCCCGCCATCACCAGTAGATATCTCGCATAGCCCTTGACTGTCATGTCTATTCCTCCTGTTTGTTCTGTTTGGTTGTAAAACTATATCTCGACCGCGAGCGCAGCCGCGATCGACTGATCCATGTCGAAGTACTTGTATCCGCCAAGCCGACCGCCGACGACGAGGTTGGGAATCTTCGCCGCCTCTTCGCGGTACTTCTCGAGAAGCGCGCGCGACTCATCGCAGTCGACTGGATAGTACGGCTCGTCGCCCGGCTTCCATGCGGCGGAATATTCGCGCATCACGATCGTCTTCGGCGCGGACATGACGCCTGCAAGCTCGGGGTGGTAGTGCTTGAACTCGTGAATGCGGGTGTACGGAATCTCGGCCTCCGTGTAGTTGACGACCGAAGTTCCCTGGAAGTCCTTGACGCCAAGGGTCTCGGTCTCGAAGCGGAGAGTCCGCCACGGCAGGTGCCCGAACTTGTAGCCGAAGAGCGCGTCTATCGGCCCCGAGTAGTAGACGGGAACATCCGCCATGTCCTGCAGGGAGAAAGGCGCATTGACCTTCACCTCGATGTTCGGATGGTCGAGCATCCTGTCGAAGACCGCGTTGTAGCCGCCTGCGGGAATCCCCTGCAGGTAGTCCTTGAAGTAGTTGACGTCGTAGTTGTCGCGGACAGGCACGCGCTTGATGATCGAGGGGTCTATCTCCTCGGGCGCCTTACCCCACTGTTTCGAGGTGTAGCCGCGGAAGAACGCGTCGAAGATCGCCGACGAATGGCGCTCGTCCTTCATGAATTCCGCGACTTCGCTTGGGGCAAGCTCAACGCCGAAGAACTTGTTGATCAGCGCGAGGCCGAGGGGAAGATAGTATATCTTGCCTTTATAGTTCGCGAGCACCTTATGCTGGTAGCCGTTGAACTCGGTGAAGCGGCGGATGAAATTCCACACCGCCATGTCGTGCGTGTGGAAGATGTGGCTGCCGTAGAGATGGACCTCGATCCCCGTCTCGGGATCGGTCTCGCAGCGGACGTTGCCGCCAACTGCGCCGCGCGCTTCGAGGACGAGAACCTTCCGCCCCGCCTCCGCGAGACGGCGCGCGACCGTGCAGCCCCAGAAACCGGCGCCGGCGACGATCGCGTCCGCTCTCACGATTCCGCTCACTTGATCGCCTGCGCTCCCTTGCCGCTGATGGCGCCGAAGAGCCTCAGGGCGTCCTCGAGCGGATAGCGGTTGCAGAACATGTCGCACTGCGTCTTGATCGTGCCCTGGAGCGGGAGACCAAGGACGGAGCGAAGCCCGTTGCACTTGCCCTCGTCGAGCTTCGTCGACTCGGAGTACTTCATGGACAGGAACGCGTTGAGGAACTGCGCGTTGAGGCGGCCCTTGAAGACGGACGGATCCTTGAGGTCCTCGTTGTCCTCGATGGACTCGATGGACTCGATGCCGTCGGTTCCCTCGAGGTCCTCGAACTCGTCGACGCGAACCTTGACCACGCTCGGCGAGGCGGTCATCTGGATGTCGCTCTCGCGGTTGAGGAAGAACACGTTCCCGTCGATCTTGATCTTCTTCGTCGACGCCACGCCCTTCGTGTTGTCGAAGCCGGTGAGGACGTTGAGTCCGATGATGTTGTTCTCGATCTCCGCCTCCACGCCGGTGTTGACGCGCACGCCAAAGCCCATGTCGGCGAGGTCGTTGAGGCGACTCCAGGTGTAGAGGACGGTGTTGTTCTCGAACTCCCACTTCACCTCGGGCTTCCACCCCGCGCGCGGCTTCGAGGGGCCGTCCATCGGCACGGCGGCGGAACACGCGACGGACGCGCCGATCATGCGGCTGTTGACGAACACACAGTTCTCGATCTCGACGTTGCCCTTGTACCAGTTGAGGTTAACCGCGATGTTTCCGCAGTTGACGAAAGCGCAGTTCTCGATCTCGATGTCGCCCTCGCCGCGCGAGGCGGTGGCGGAGTAAATCATGTAGCGGTTGGGGCTGACCTGCTTGTCGGCGATGTTCTTCGCCGGCCCCTCGAGCCACATTCCCGTGTCGAAGCCCTCCGGCTTGCCCTTCGTCGCGTGGTAGGAGTTGGCCTGGCCCTCGTCGAAGATGAGGCCGTCGATCTTCATCTTGAAGCCCTTGGGCGCGTTCATCGTCTTGTCGAACTCGAGATGGAGGACGCCGAGGTTGTTTCCGCGCACGTAGCTGTCGTTCTTCGCCTGGAAAAGCGTGCGGTACTTGAGCGGGTCGCGCGACGCGAAGTCGGGCGCGTAGCCGCCGATTATCGAGACAGGCTTCTCCATGCGGAAGGTTCCCT
Organism: Kiritimatiellia bacterium; assembly: GCA_045536845.1. GTDB lineage: Bacteria > Verrucomicrobiota > Kiritimatiellia > RFP12 > UBA1067 > UBA1067. The sequence continues at coordinate 9,591 of JAZSOG010000021.1, forward strand.
TGCTCGTGGCCTTGCCGGGATAGGCCTCCTTTGCTCCGGCGACACAGATCGTGTCGCCCGTCTCGGCCTTCTCAAGCGCCTTCCAGAGGTTCTTTAGCGGGGCTTCCTTCGTGCCCTCGTTCTTGTTCTTGCCTGTCTCGAGCGAGACGTAGATGTCGGCAGCCTGCGCCGTGGTCGCCGCGACCGCGAGCGCCGTCCAGATCATGAGCTTGTTCATTCGCTTTTCTCCTTTTTGGGTAATTCACCTGTAACATCGAGAATCCACGCGGTATCGGCCCAGCACGGATGCTCCTTGTCCTTGAAGATCTTCAGCAGGATGAGCTTCTTTACTTCCTCATCCCGGTTGAGGACGTCGTTGAACACGAGCTCGAGATACTCCTTGTCGATAGACTTGTCGAAGAGAATGCCGGCAAGCAGCAGGACATGGTCGTCCGAGACGAGGTTGAGCGCCCGGTGGAGACATTCATCCTTCCGCGCGTCCGGGACCGACTTGAACGCGGCGACAAAATCGTCCATGTCCTTCATCGTGACCTCGCCGCTCGGCTTCTCCATCCACTTGTCGGTGAGAGAGTCGAACGCCTCGACCTTCTTCTCCGCTTCTTCCTCCTGAAGCTCCTCGGGGGTCTTCTCCTCCTGCTTTTCGCCGTCGCCAGAAGGTTCGGAATCCGCCATCTCGGGGTCGGCATCTCCGGTATTTTCCCCGTCGGCGGCGCGAATTTCGTCTTCACCGGACACCGTCGCCGCCGGCACTCGGCCGGAGTCGCCTTCGCTCGCCGTAGGCGCGCCGTCGCCCACATGGCGCAAAATGGCGACAGCGGCAACGAACGCCACCGCCGCAACGGCGACGAACACTACGATTTTCCTTATGCGGGCGTCCATATATGATAGTATATCAAATTTCGCGGCTACAAGGACTCCCCGTCGCCGGCAACGAGCGACTGCCCGACAGCCACGATGCGCTTGTCTATGCGGATCTTTATCTGGCTAACGTAATTGCGGGATATCTTGTACTTGGCGGCAACTTCGCCTATGTCGCGGCCCTCGAGCGCATATTCGCGGTAGACGTTCCTGTCGCGATCGGACAGGGCGGTTTTCGTCAGGACATGCTCGACGGCCGACTTGAGGACGGCCTTGCGCCAGTCCTCGTCGAGCTGCTCGGGCGACTCGACGGGCGCGGCAAGCGTGTCTGCAAGCGTGTCAGAATCGTCGCCGCCCGCGATCTTTACCGACGAGTCGAGCGACACCTTCCGGTCGCCTGCACGCGCCATGTCCTTGCGGTGCGCCATGTGGACTTCGTTGACGATCATCGTCGCAAGGTAGGAATGGAACTTGCCCTTCTCGGGAGTGTACTTCCCCTCGCGCAGGACGTTGACGAGCTTTCCGAGGACCTGCATGACGATATCGTCGGCGTTCTCCTCGCCGCCCTTCATCGCGGCGAACTGGCGGATCGCCGCGGAATACGAGTTCCAAAACCGCACCCATGCCGCCGAATCCTCACCGGGGGCGAGGTTCTTGATCTTCGCGATCAGCGTGACGGACGTGACGGGGAACGTGCTCATTTTTCTGCAGCGTCCTGGAGCTTCTCTATGGCGTCGTCGAACATCATCCTCAACGGCTGGTCATCCCCTGCCTGCATGTAGTCGGCGTCACCGAACCTGAGGTTGTCGAACGGAGAGACGTCGGAATCCTCGGACAGCATGTCCCTCATGGACTCGAAATCGGCAATCGCCTTCTCGAGCGTTATGTCGCCGGCCGCAAGCGACGACAGCGTCGAGTGCGTCAGGACGAGCGCATCGAGCCGCGCGGCCTCAAACGCGCCGCGCGACGGCATGGTAACGACTCCAGATTCGTCCATCTGGTCGTCTGCGCGCGCCGCCGCGGGAACGCGGAACAGCTCTTCGAAGGTCGGAACGTCAGGACGAGCGCCCGCGTTTTGCAGCTTTAGCCGCCAGACTTCGCGCTGGACGTGGAACTCGCGCATCTCCCACGCAAGAACGGCGGCAAGGATAATGGCGCCGGCGCCGATATAGCGCGCGACATGGCGGGCATTGTGCCCGCGAGACTTCTGCTTGAGCCAGCGCTCCTCCGCCTCGAACTCCGCCTTTTCGCGGTCGGAGCGCTTCTCCTCGGCATACGACAGGCACTCGCGTCCCTGGGGATTCGCGTGGAGAAGCTTCGGCAGGATGCGGCGCCAGACTGGATCGTATGTCTCGAGGTTCGCAAGGACGTCCGTCCTCACGTCGCACCACGTTCCGGTAAGAAGCCGGTAGACTATGACGCCGAGGGCATACCAGTCGCTCTGGGGGCTAGCCGCGACGCCCATCTCGAGCTCGGGCGCCATGTATCCTATCGAACCCATGACGAGCGAGCGGCCCTCGCGCATCTTGACGATGGTGTTCACGACATCCACGACAGTATGGCCGTCGCCAGAGGAGTCGAAGACCTTCGACACGCCGAAGTCGGTAAGGACTGCATGGCCGTCGGGGCCAACGAGGACGTTCTGGAGCTTGAGGTCGCGGTGTACGACGCCCTTTGAATGGATGTAGGCAAGCCCTTCGCGCAAATCGTCATACCAGCGGCCTATCGTCTCTTCGTCCACAGTGCCGGGCTCGACGTCGGAAAGCGACTTCGGCTGGCCCGACTCGTCAAGCACAAGGTCCATCACGAAATACGGCTTCCCCGTCGCCTCGTCGGTACCGAAATCGGTGACCTTGACGATCCGCGGATGGCTGAACTTGGCGAGGAGCCGGCCTTCCGTCTCGAAGCGCCGCCGCACTTCGGGGTCGTCCTTTTCATAGGTGAAGAGCTTGATTGCATGGCGGGTCCCGAGGCGGGGGTTCTCCGCCTCGTAGACCTCGCTCATGCCGCCCTTCCCCAGAAGGCGAACAACGTCATAGCAGCCAATCGTCATCGAATCGTCCTTTCCTCTCCACGGCACATTATAGCAAAACAAGGCGAAAAAGTATTCAATCGTCTGCCAAGATTATTGCGAGCCCCAGTCGCTTTCGCTCACACTCCGCAGGCGAGCGGGGAAAGCCCGGCGCGGACGAACATATACCGGCGTTCGCCGTCAGGACGCAGCACGATTGCCGCGGAGTCGAGGAAGCGCGGCCAGTTATCGGGATTGAAGTCGGTCTTGACGCCGCGCGCATGAAGAAAAGCCGCGACATAGACGTCGTGCGTCGCGAAGACGCCGAGCTGCGCCGAAAATACCGAGAGCGCATGCTCCTCGAAGGCATCGGTCGCAGGCGCAAGCGGATTGAACCCGCGCTGTTCGCCGGCTTGCATGTACTCGACCATCCGCCGGAAAAACGACCCGTCGCGAAAAAGCCGCCACACCTCGAGCTCGGACGCAACGTAAGCTGACCCATTGCCAATGAGCGCATCGCGGACGACTTCCGCGCCAGCGAGCCCCATGCCCTCTGCGACAAGTTCGGCCGTCATTACCGTCCGAAGAAGCGGACTCGCCCGGAACTCGGCGCTCGGCGTCGCGCCCGCCAGCATCCGCCCGAACTCGACGCACAGCCGCTTCCCGTTCTCCGTCAGGGGCAGCGACGCGCCGAAGGTCTTGTCCTCGTAGCCTATCTTCGGACGTTCCGAATGGCGAAGGAGCAGCAGGACGCGGCTCCCGCGCCCAAGCTCGCCGATGACGTCCGCAACCGATGCCTCACCCGAGATTACACTGGACTTGATACTTTTCACAACAAGGAAATTTTACCAAAAATTACTACGATTCCTGCTTAGGAGGATTGGTTGTCTTGATAAGCCAGATGCAGATTAGACCGAGCACGACAAAGACGATTACCGAGATGAACGGTATCACATCAAATGGCGTCGTGAGCCAGATTGCCGTCGGGCCGTTCTCGCCGTTCAGCACGTCGTCACCGTCGTAGAGCGGGAGCTTGATCTCGAAGCGAGCTGGATCCTGCACGCGGTCGATGTAGCCGAGAATCGCCTCGTCGTAGCGCGGGCGATCCGCACCGGGCTCGACGGCGAGCGAATAATTCTCGCCAGGAGTGGCGACAAAGACGATGTCGTACTGGGTCACCTTTAGCGTAAGGGGGAGCCCGACGCCTGCGTCCGAAGTCGTCGCAAGCGTTAGCGGCGGGTTGTCGTCGTTCTCTATCTCGATGCGAAGCGCCATTTCGCGCACTTCGCGCCCGAAGGCGATCTCAAGGTTGCTCTTCCTCTCTCCCGGAAGGTTGACGGCGCTGATACGGCCAGAGGTTAGCGGATGCCAGCGCCCGTCCATGCGGCGGAAGACAGCGACCTTGCGCGAGAAGTTGCGGTCAGTCGCGTTGACGGCAATCGCCGTCACTGGAAGTCCAAACACCGAGGTCTCGAGCACAGTCTTCTTCGCCTTCTCGTCCGTCTCCACCGTGCAGGCAGTGTGCACTATCATCGGCGGAGCCGCCTCGAACGACACGCGCGTCCTCGGAACGGCGACGGACAGGGAGTCGATGCGGAAAGGACGGTTAACGACCGACTCGCGCACGCTCTTCGCCTCGAGCTTTCCCTCGCCATTCTCGCGGATCGTCCGCTCAAACGCGGCAGCAGCCGCCTCGCTCGTCGGCTTTGCGAAGGTGACGGTCAGCGTGCGGCGATATGATGCCTCGAGCGGTATCTCGGTTACGCGAAGGTCTGCGAACTTGCGGTAGTCGCAGAGAACTCCGCTCGCAAGCGGCACGCCCTCGGAAGAGACTTCGACGGACTGCTCGAAGTCGGTCAAGGGCGTTGCGACCTTGAGCGCGAGAAAGCGCTCGGGGTTCGATGAACCAGCCGGAAACTCGGCGTCAACGACGAGCCGTCCGTCCGCCTCCGTGACACGCGTTATCTTGAGCTCGCGCCACTCCTTCTCCGTCTCGACGACACGCGTCTTCGCGGCGCGGAAGGCATATGGGATGTCGTGCCCCTTCGAGTCGCGGACGCGTAGTTCGCTCTTGATGGCGTCTTCTCGGCCCTGCGTCGCCGCCGCGTAGAGCATCGGATGGCAGTTGACGGCGACAGCGCACTCTTCAGTGACAACACCTGTCAACGGCCAGGACTGAGGTTCCTTCGCAGCAAAAACGGCGAGCGGAAGGATAGCGAGGAGAATTGACTTATGCATGGTCTTCAAACCTTTCTTTGAACTTCATGTAGAGGAACGCACCGATGATGAGCAGGACGCCTGCGAGGGCGAACACGCCGACGCGCGCCGGCGTCGCAAGCCGCGCCGTGTCCATCAGAAGGACCTTCACGACCGAAACGCCGAGAAGCGAGAGCGCCGTGATGCGCGTCGCGCGACTGCGGCGGACGATGCCGGCCCAGAGCCCCGCGAACGCGGCGAGAAGCCACGCGACGGAAACGGTGCCGGTCTTGAGCGCCGGCAGGAATACGTAGCCGAATATCCGCGCCTCGCCGGTGAAGAAGAGGAACGCAACTATCAGCGCGGCAACGGCGAGAGCGCCCACCTTCACGCGCCGCGCAATAAGCGCCGCCGCCACAGGAAGCGACCAGAGGCGGACGAGCCGCAAGACGAATTCCTTGAAATACGCGGCGGCCGTCAGCTCTGTCAGCTTATAGACCGGACGTTCGCAATAGGCAAGCGGTGCGTAGTAGAAGAGCCCACCGAGCGCGGCGACGGCGAGAAGCAGATAGGAGAGGACGCCAAGTATGCGCTCCCCGCTGCGCGCCTCGGCCTCGGAAGCGGCGACGGCAAGCGCCGCCCACGAGACGATGCACCACGGATGGTCGAAGAGAAGAAGCGGCACGATTGCGAGGAAGACGAGCGCGAACACGAGAAGAATGTTCACCGTGGCGCGATCGGCCCAGCCGCGGCGAATCGCCAGCGTCGCGACTGCAAGATACGCGGCGACGAGTCCGAGGAGTATGAGCCCCGCGTATCTGCTGGAGAACGATTCGCGGAAGACCGCGGCGAGCCAGGCAAAGTAGGCGACTGCATTGATGCAGAGCCCCGCCCACGCAATTGCATTGCCGACCTTGCCGCGCGCTTTGGCCCCGACGATGACGCCAGTCATATAGAGCGCGTGGACGACCGAGAGGAACGCAAGGTTCACGAGCACCGCAGACTGTCCGCCGCTGTTCGGGTGGGAAGCGCTCCAGATAAAGCACATGACGACGGCCAGCATAGACGCGAGGAAGTCGAGCGCGGACCAGAGGCGCTTGCGTGAGACGTAGAACGCGCCAAGGTTGAGGACGAGAAGGTAGAGGTCGAGTCCAAGCGGAAATCCGCTGTCGCGCCCTGCGATGACCGGTACGAGATAGCCGCCGACAAGCCCCATCACCGCGATGTGCGGCGAGCGGAGGTAAACGGCCATCACTCCTGCGAAGAGCGTAACGCCGGCGAGCGCGGCGAACGCGAAGACTGGCGAGGCGATGACCGGCGGGTCGAAGAAGCGGTGGCCGAGTCCGAAGCCAAGATAGAGGGCGACGACGCCAAGCGCTGATACGGCGTGTCCAATGAGTGAATATCTCCCTTTCTTGACGAGCCACGAGCCGCCGACACAGCCGACCATGCCCCAGAAGAGGGTAGCGGCGACGCGTCCTGTCGGGCCCATCCAGCCGCGGTCGATCGACAGCTTCACGAAGTAGATGATCGCGCCGATGATAAGCACTGCGCCAACGCGGATGAGCCAGCGAGTCGCAAAGGCGAACTCGTGGGTCATTCCCTTTGGAGCGAAGTCGCCGCGAACGGCGAGCCAGTCCTCGATTCGCATCCAGAACATGTCGAACGCCGTCGGCTCGTAGGGGGTTCTGGGAAGAGGGGCCGGGGGAACGGATGGAGAAGAAGTTGGAGTTGGAGAGTTGGAGTTGGAGAGCGGTTTTTCAACATTCTCTTTTGCTGCCGAAACTTTGACCGCCACCTTCTTCTCTGTGTCTCTCGGCTCTCGCTCCGCTCGGCTTGGCTCGCTACGAATCGCGAGCCCCGCTTGCGCGGCGGTTACGTGGCTCTGTGTGAGATTTGCCGACACAGAAGAATTATCGCGCAGAGACGCAGAGACAATATTCTCCGCAGCTCCGTTTCTCCGCGTGAGATCAATCACACCAACTTTCTTAATGAGGTCGGCGACCTTGTTTTCAAGCCCACAGACCTTCACGAGTATTACGATAAGCAAAACCGGCACGCTCAAGAGAGCGAGCACGGCAAGTACTATTCCTTCCATCATTTTGCCTCCTTTTGTATTACTTCAATTGTTGTTTCACCTTTTCGAACGCCGAGTGCATTTCGGCCTCGCGGCCCCACGCCTTGCGAAGCTTGTCTGGGTCGATGATGCGGCAATGTCCGGTCACCTTGTTCTTCTCAAGCTTCCAACCGCCAGACGAATCGAGCACCGTCCACCAGATCTCGGAATCCATCACATGTCCTTCGACCCCGGGAAAGCCCTGCGGCACCATGACCTTGCCAGACGGTTCCTCGCCGCCGAGGATGCGACGGGCATACTCCAAGTAGAACTTTTCGTGATGGTTGGCGATGTCCTTGAGCGTTTGGCTCTTCGCCCATATTCCGTCGACACTCGCCTCGCGCGTGATGTTCGTAGGCGTCACGCACTCGACGACGTTCGTGCAGGGAGTCGACGTGCCGTTCGCGCCAAACGCGACCGCGCCCTCTCCGCCGACGGTCGCGTAGACATAGCGAAGGACATGGTCTTTCGGATTGCAGACGGCGAGGACGGGGAGTTCCGTCGCAAGACCCATCTTCACGAGATCGGGGTCATTCGCCGGAATCGCCGCGCCCATCAAGATCGCCTGCTTCACCTTGAGCCCATTCTCGGCGAGCCGCGCGAGGACGCGCGCGGTGATGCGTCCGCCGAGCGAATGCCCAACGAGCGTCAGGTTCGTGCGCGCCTCAGGCGGCATCATCGCGACCTCGAACGCGAAGCGCCACGACTCCTTGTCCGCCGAGTCGACCGAAAGTGGCCACACGAGATTGTCGCCATCCCACGCCTTGAACTCGACGCTCGCCTCGGGAAAGGCGTTCGAGACGCACTCGAGGATTCCCTCGTGCGGTTCCGCCGTGCGGAGCCATCCGGGGATAAACCACACCGTCGCCGCTAAAACTGCCATTGTCATTTCACTCCTTTGCTTACATTCAAGTTCTGCCTTTCAGGTTTTGTTTTAGACAGGATTTACAGGATTAACAAGATTAAGAATGTTGCCGACGTTTCCCACAATCCTGTCAATCTTGTTAATCCTGTCTAAAAACATCTTAAGCATTATACCATTTCCCACTCCATTATCTCCACACCGGGATGAAGAGAAGATCGACCTTCTTCCCCTCCTCGGGGTCGTTCTCGTAGCGGAAGAAGCGCCAGAGGAAGGACGTCTTTGAATAGCCGTTCGTCTTCGAGTCGTAGGTGAAGCCCGGGAAGACATCGAGCGCGACATCCCCATTCTCCTCCTCCCAGTCCCAGAGCTTCCAGAGGACTTTGTGGCTCGTGTAGCTTGTGCCTTTCACCGTGTCCGCGCGATGCTCTCCGTTGTAGAGGAGCAGAAGAAGCGATGTATCGCCCTCCTCGCTGTCGGAGATCTTCTCGCGTGTCGCCGTGTCAAAGCAGACCTTCCGATTGCTCTCGTGGTTGAAGACGAGCTTGTTGCCAAGCTTGTGCCTTTCCGTCATCTCGTAGCGGTTCGTGACACCGTATGGCGCACAGCCATAGACCGACTTGTCGTTGTCGAAGACAAGAAGATGCGTCTTCGTATCGTACGCAGAGACATAGTCCGCATGCTGCTTCGGCCCGACGACCTCTTCGTGTGCCTTCTTCTCGAAGTTCCAGACCTTGTTCGTCTCGATCCTCGTCCACACCTTTACGCTCTCGGGCAGCTTGGCCTCATCAAGCCAAGACTCCTTCTCGTCGAAGTCGGCGTCCTTCTTGTAGTTGAAAAGCGGGAACATCCAGCCGCCTTCCTTCCGACCCGACTTGAAGCCCGCGAGCCCCGCCGCGAAATATGTGTTCGTGTATGCCGAGCCGCCGCCGCTCCATCCAAATGGAATGGAATAGAACGACTCACCCTCCTCGCGGAGAAAGAGCGGAAGCGCCCAATTCGTCTTGTGCGAACCCGAAGCATTTGACGATCCGCCGACGAGCCCCGCAAGCGTGAACCAGGTCTTGTCGCACGAATTCGTCTCCCAGTTCGCGCCAGAGAGAAGCGGCAGGGAGAAGAAGCCGCGAGTTCCCTTCTTCGCGTCGTCCCAATACGAATAGACCGGCGAATTGAACTGCGACTCGTCGCGGCAGTAGAGCGGAAAGAGCCACGACGCGTCGCCCGACTTCCCGTAAAGCGGAGTGATGAACGACTCCTTGTTGCGGTAGTAGAGGGGAATGAGCCAGTCGCTGCCGTCCTTCTTGTTGCGCCCGTAGAGCGGCGTTATGTATGTGCGTTCTTCGCCGTCGAAATAGACGGGGAAGAGCCAGGTGCGGCGCGGATTGCGTCCGTAGAGGAGCGTGTAGAAGCTTTCGCGGTCGCTGTAGAAAAGCGGGAACACCCAGCTCGCGCCGCCTGTCGCGTCGTTCCAGACATGGCCGCCAAGCCCCATGAGAAGATAGAGAAGCCGATCGCCGGTCTTGTCGTCGCGCTCGTAGCCCGAGAGAAGCGGGAGAGAAAACGCCCTGTCGATCTCGCCGTCTATCCCAAGCTGCCGCCAATAGGGAAGCGAGGCGAAAGTCCTCTTGTCGCGCCAGTAGAACGGCACGACCCAGTCGGCATCGCCATCCTTGCCGCCGATCAACGTCAGGAACTTCTCCTTGTCCTTGTAGTAGAGCGGCAGCGTCCAATTGGCCTCGATCGTCTTGCCGAAAAGCGGGGTGAGCGTCAGGTGCTCGTCGTGGTAGTAGAGCGGAATGAGCCAGCTCGCGTCTTTTGTCTTGCCGTATAGCGGCGTCAAGAACTCGTCATTGGCCTTGTCGTGTGCATAGAACGGCAGTAGCCACGACGCCTCGTAGTCGCCGTTAGTGTTCGAGTCACACCCCGCGAGACCGCAGAGGATGCGGCTCTTCAGGTGCCCGCCACTGCGATAGCGCGAATACGGCAGCGAATAGAAGTCATCGTCGTCGCAAAAGTAGAACGGTAGGCAGCGATGGTTGGTGAATTTACCGTCGCGGCGATTGAAGCCCGCGAGCCCGCAGAACGCCCAGAACTTGCTTTTCTCTTCGCTCCACGAGGAGCGCTCTCTCGACTCGTAGTAGTAGAGCGGCCAAATCGTGTTCCACAAGTCTCCGCTCTTCTCCCACCCAGCCCAGCAAAGCGGGAAGACGCAGAAGCCGCCATCATCGTCGTCGTCGTTGTCCCAGAAGATCGGGAATACTCCGACGAACTCCCTGTTCCACCACAGGGCAGGGAAGAGGCAGAAATATGGCTTGTCGCTATAGCTCTCTCCCCAGAAGAGCGGGAACACGCGATAGTCTCTGTGCTTTGTGTCGAACTGACTTATCGGCCAAAAGAAGTTGAACTCGTCATAGTCGCTGCTGCCGCTTTGCTTGTATTGCGAGTAGAACGGACGAAGCGCGAGGTGGTCGTCACCCCACGAGATGAGCGGCCAGGCGAGCGATCCGACGGGCTCGCGGTAGTATGCGACCGGCCACAGGTTGACGCGATCCTCGACTGCGCCAGTGAACTTCACTTCGTTTCCGGTATAGAGCGGCGACGAAGAAAACTCCTTCATCTTGCACCCGCCCAGCAGCATAATGCCGAAAACGGCAGCAATTATCTTTTTCATTTTTTTTCTCCCTTCCTTTAAGCTTTGTTACCTCTGTGTTCTTCGTGGCAAATCTCGCACTGTTGAAGTCTTAAGTTAGTCCCTTTGCCCGTTGGCTTCCTTTTCGCGTTTCTCTTGGCGCGCGTTGAGAACTCTCGTTATCTTCTGGCTCATAATATCGGCATCCCGAAGAACCATTAGTTGTTCATCGTTGAACTTCACATGGTCATCCCCCTCCGACGCCGAACCGATGGAGAGCTCTATTTCATAAGGAATCACCTGATACATATGCACCTTTGTCGCTCCCTTAATCTCGACCAGCCCTTTAGCCAACATATCCAAAGATTCACGCTCACAAGATTTCTCGTAGACGGCTTTGACTATGCCCTGGAACTGATTCATTATTCTCCAGTCAAGGTCTGACCGCCCTTTTAGCCACGATCTGAGAATCGAGAGAATAGCCGACACTTGCTTATCTGACAAGTTCTTCAAGTCGGATTTTTCTGAAAGCCATCGGTTTAGATAATATAGCTTATCACACGCCCGCGATTCCCAATATTCCGAATCTGCAAGCGTTGCATCAAGATCTGATTCCAGTCGACGCCGCACATCCTGGTAATTCGCCTCCTCAATCTGCGAAAGCGCGTTGTCGAGAAAGTCGATAGGCAGCATGACGGTGTCAAAAGCTGGCGCAACGACGCAACGTTCTGCAAGAGTTGCAACAGCACCGGCAGGAATCAGCGTGACCCAGCCGACAACAGGTATCACTATACCCGTCAACATCATGGCATCGCCAGCCGTTTTGAAACCTTTCCCTTCGTTCCAAAGATATTCCGTTGAGGCATAATACTTGTTCTCCCGATCGACAAACATATAGCATCCCTGCTGCAACAGGCACACTGCCGCAAAAACAATCTGCATCATTATCTTTTTCATAATCTTCTCCTTCTCAATCCTATTAATCTTGTTAATCCTGTCTAAAAACACTTTGCGTCCTTTGCGTTCTTTGCGGCTAAAATCACTCCGCGTTATACCACTCCTCAAGCTTTCGGTTGAATTCTAGCCGCGTCAAGCTCGACCATTCCTTCACGCGGTCGGTCAGGTCCTCGATATGCATCGTCACGCGGCGGCGCGGAACGAACGGCGACCAGAAGAACCACAGGAAAACGCTCTTGATGAAAGTCGGCACAAACGGGGGAGAGGTCTTGCGTCCCTTTCGCGACCAAATCGAACCCCAAAGCCCACGCGTCCTGACGCAAATGACACGCACCCCCTCGGGCAAATCTCCGCACATGTTGTAGGCGAGTTGGCGAGTGCCGATGTCCTCGTGCTCGGGCTCGGTCTGGATGTGACCCGACGGATAGAAGATTACATTGCCACCGTCTTCAAGCGTCGACTTCACAATGTCGCCAAGACCGCGCGCAATTGTCGCCCCTTGCGCGGTGCGGTGCTTGCGAAGGTCTGGTACCGCAACTGCACCAAGAGTCTTGAGGACATGCGGCGCGACGATGCCGGTGTGGAAAAACGACTCGTCCGAAAGCGGCTTTAGCGGCGTCTTCCAAAATGCCACGCCCACGAGCATCGGGTCGACCATCGCCGGGTGATTGGGGAGAACGAGCAGCGGCTTGTCCTGTGCGACGGACTTCAGTCCGTCAATTTCCACCCTGTATCTCCAGGCGAAGACCCAGCGACCGACATAAAGCAGCACCGGCCTATAGCTGAACACAAATAGAAACGGCGCGACGAGAAACGCGAACGCGAGCAACAACAGAAACGCCTTGGGACCGAACGCCCAGCTCACGAGCGCATAGCATCCGCTCGCCGCGAGCATGAAGAGAAACGACACCTGATTGAAGTAGGCAAGCATCGTGTTGAGCTTCGGCCCCTTCACGACCTTCTGAATCTCGGCGTCGAACGGCAGCTTGAAAAACCCGAGATCGAACGCGAGAAGCCCAAGCGCCACGCCAAACCACCGCGGCGGAAGCGCCGCGAAGTAGAGAACACCAAGAAGCGCTGCGGCAATCCAGCCCGTGAGAAGCGTCACGCCAAGAAGAAAGCGCCGCCTGTCGACAAATCCCGCGACGATCTGCCCCGCGACAATGCCAACCGCCGCGCCGCAAAGGAGCACTCCCGTGCCGGTGTCGCTCAAGTTCAGCCCCGCCTCTGCCTTGCCATAGACGAGAAGCCCCATCTGGAGCATCGCCGCGCCCCACCAGAAGACGGAGAGCGTGAAGATGACGGCGTTGAGTCCATCGTAGCGTCCGGCCATGCGGTAGGCGCGGGCGATGTAGCGTATCGGGTTCACGGCGTGAAGCGCTCGGTTGAGCTCCTCCTTCGCGTGAACGGTGTAGCTCGCCGCGAGGCCAAGCGCGGCAAATGCGACAAGGCACGCATACCGCGCCGTCGGGCCAAGGCGGTCCGACGCCACGCTTGCCGCCACCGTTCCCATCAGAACGCCGAGAAACGACACGCCCTCCATGCCGCCCATGCCGGTGGAGATGCGCCCTTCGCCGCCGATGTCGCGCACGAGTGCGTATTTCGCCGGCGAGTAGAGCGAGCTCTGAAGCCCCATCAGCAGCACCGCGCCGATGACGAGCCACGGCGAGTGGAGCGCGAAGCCCGCGATGGCGACGGCCATGATCGGAAGCTCCGCCCACTTCGCATACCTCACGATGCGGCGCTTCGGCCACACGGCGGTCAGCCGGTCGGCGAGCGGCGAACAGAGGATGTAGGGCAGCACAAGCGCCCCGGCCGTGACGCCCATCGCGAGGGACTTGACGCGCTCGTCGGGAATCCAGCCTGTGACGGTGAAGCTCGCGAGCATCTTCAGGAAGTTGTCGTTCAGCGTCCCGAAGAAGTTGGTCACATAAAGCGGCAGAAAAGAACTATTCTTCATTTTCACTCCTTTGCGCCCTTTGCGTTCTTTGTGGCTAAATCATCCCCGTCCACAAAACTCTTGATAAGTTCATAGTAGTTGTCAAAGCCCATGTCGTCGACGAGCGTGTTATGGTCGCCGTCTTCGACTGAGACAAAGCGCTTCGGCTCGTTGGCAAGCTTGAATAGCGCCTGGCCTTGCGAATACGGAATCACCCTGTCGCCCGTTCCGTGGATCATCAACACACGGCACTTCACGGCACCGATTCGCTTCAAGTTCGGGAACGGATCGACCGGCAGCAGACGCACACGAGTGACGACGCGCGGCGCGGAGAGAAACGGCGCCTCGAGAATCAGCCCGCCGCAAGGACGCGTCGCCGCGAGCTCGGTAGCGGGACCAGTTCCAATGGAAAAGCCGTTGATGATAATATCCTCTGGCTTGAAGCCGCGCTTCTCGATAAGCCAGTCGTAGAGCCGGTGGACTTTCCTATAGCACCCCTCTTCATCAGGCGAACCATCGGAAAGTCCATAGCCCGGATAGTCGACGGACGCGACAGTGTAACCGGCTTCCGCGAGCGGCTCAAGCATATCAAGCGTCGACAGCGCGTCTTCGACGTTGCCGTGACAACGGATAATCGCCTTCTTGCCACGCTCGGGGCCATAGACAATCGCCGCTACCTTCACGCCATTCGTGCCAATGTCGACATACCCCCTCGTAGTCGCATTGTATCTACCCTTCACAGGATGGAACATCAGTGAATTGATGCACCCCGTGCCGATGAGGAGCAACAGCACGACCACGACTGCGATTATCCTCACTGCAGATTTAAAAGCATCCTTGATCATTTCCCCTCCTTTGTGCCCTTTGCGTTCTTTGCGGCTAAAAACACCTGTTCGCAGATGTTGTCCGTAACCTTCTCGGCCCAGGCGCGGTTGTCGACGCCTGCAGGACGGAAAGACTTGTGCCACTTGACGTCCGCAAGCGCATACACCGAAACCTGCGCCCAAATGGATGTCGTGAGAAGTTCCAGCCGTTCCTCGTCCTTCACCTTCATCGCAAGGAGTTTCCTAAGACCTTCGTAAACAGGGCGACCAAACGCTTCCTTGAACTCGTCATGGAATTTCGTGGGGCGTGTGACCTCGTGGCGGAAGAGACCCGCGCAAAGTTTCTGGGCGCGCTCGGTCGGAAGCGTCATGAAAAGCATGTCATCAATCCACTCGCGCACAGCCGCGCGCCACGACTTCTCGTCCTTGACGCCGTCTGCAAGCGTGGCGAGCGGAGCGCCGAGGTCACCGAAAAGCCGTTTCGCGGCGAGGCGGTATAGCGCCTCCTTGGAGCCGAAGTAGCGGTTCATGAGCGCCGAGTTCGCGCCCGCGCGGCGGCATATCTCACGCGCCGAGGCAAGCTCGAAGCCCTTGTCGGCAAACTCCTGCTCGGCCGCCGCGAGTATCGCCTCGCGCGTCTCCACGCCGTCCTGCCGCGCCTTTCTCGCCCTTTTCAATGCCATCTCGAAATCTCCTTTTATCGTAATCACGCGATTACTTTATCATAAAGCGGACGCCCTTGTCAATGGCGAACTGGAAAAAAATTTCAGCTGCACTGTTTCGTCATAACCTTATGCCCGTGGAACTTTTACATTCGCAGATCATTCATATGAGATTCACTATAGACATAAAAGCACCTTTTATAGTATAATATCCGCGTTTAGAGTTTTAAAGGAAACTCTTATGGTATTAGGAAAGATAGAAGTCCTGTTGGCTGATATTGGCTCAATGCTTAAGCGGGAACGGTTGTATCGCAACCTCTCGCAAAAGGTCGTGTCAGAGCGAAGTGGCATTTCGGAAAGCGCCCTCAAGAATCTTGAGGGTGGCAGGGGCGCGTCATTGACGACATTCATACAAGTCTGTCGTACACTTGGCAAGGACGAATGGATTATGCGCCTCGGCCCGGCAGACGCTGTTTCAATCAGGGACTATGCGAAGCGAGGCAACAGACCGAGATTGCGCGCAA
This sequence comes from Kiritimatiellia bacterium, assembly GCA_045536845.1. GTDB lineage: Bacteria > Verrucomicrobiota > Kiritimatiellia > RFP12 > UBA1067 > UBA1067. The sequence continues at coordinate 25,169 of JAZSOG010000021.1, forward strand.
GTGCGGCAAGGAAGGAGACTCGCTGATGTACTCGCATGTAGACGCAATAGAGGTTTCGATATGGGGACGTCATGTAGGCACGATTGTTCCCAAAACAGCCACGCACTATCGATTTGAATATGACACGGCGTTTCTGCGTTCCGGCATAGAGATCTCGCCTTTTGAGCTTCCGCTTGGCGCGGGCGAGTTTTCCTTTCTCGACCGTCCGGCTTCCGCATTCCACGGCCTTCCAGCGGTGTTTGCCGATTCGCTACCCGACTCTTTTGGGAATAGCGTTATTGACGCATGGATGGAGCGGCAGGGCGTCATGAAATCGTCCGTCACTGCACTTGACAGGTTGGCATATGTCGGATCGCGTGCGATAGGTGCGCTGGAATACGCTCCGCAACGCGGGCCACGAAGGGACGTAAAGCTGGCAATTAGACTCAAAAGCGTCATTGAGCAGTCGCGCCACGTATTGAACAACCGAATTGAGAACATGTCGGGTCCTGCCGCGCTAAAGGAGATTTTCCGCGTAGGGACCTCGGCAGGTGGCGCACAGGCGAAGGCCGTGGTCGGATGGAATCCAACCACAGACCGGTTCTGCGTTCCAGGCGAAGACATGCCCGACGGCTTTGAGCACTGGATTGTCAAGATTACACCAGACGAGCGTCCGTACACCGGCATCGCCGAATACCGTACATACGAACTCGCCAAGGCATGCGGAGTGGACATCAGCGAATCGAGGCTTTATACTTTGGACGGCGTAGGGCATTTCATGACGCGACGTTTCGACAGAGACGGCGCAAAGCGCCACCATGTGCAGACGTTTCGCGCCATCCGTGCGCTGCCGCCGGACGTTTCGCTTGAAATGAATTCGTACGGACAGCTGTTCGAGACAATCGTCGCCCTCGGCCTTGGATACGACGCACTTTCTCAGATGTTTAGGCGCATGGCGTTCAACGTCTATTCAGACGAGACGGACGACCATTCGAAGAACTTCTCATTTCTAATGAAGGAGGGCGGGCCGTGGCAGCTCGCACCGGCTTACGACCTGACGGGCGGCGTCCCGCCGGAAGCGCCGGAGGACGATTTGCGGCGCAGCTGGACCAACTGCCACGCGATGAGCATCAACGGCAAGCAGTCAAACATAACCGACGACGACCTTCTTGAAGTCGCCAGCCGCTATGCGATAGGATCTGCGGAGTCAATCCTTTCCGAGATAAAGTCCGCGTTCAAATAGACATACGGACCTTCTCCACCTCGTCCTCCTTGACGTCTTCTCCCTTGCGCCGATGCGCAAGAGGCAAAGAGTCATGGTTTCATATTCAGCGCGGCGGAAAGCACCGCCCTCGCCTGCGCGGCGGATATGCCGCGGAGAAGTATGCGCTTTTGCTTCGACATCTCGCCGCTCTTGAAGACGACGGCCGACTTCGCAAGAGCGAACTCGTCGGCAAGCGTCTCGATAAGTTCCTTGTTTGCCTTCCCGTCGACTGGGGCGCAGCGTATGCGCACCTTCACGGCATCGCCAATAAGCGAGTCGATCCCCGCCCGCGACGAGCGCGGCTGCGCACGGACGTTTATCACCACGCCCTCAGGCGTCTCGGAAAGACATTCCATACTACGAATTGCGCCAGTTGGCGAACGACACGAGCGGCGCCGTCTCGTCTGCAGTCGTCGCTATCGACGGCTTCAGCGTCTTGCAGCCGATTGCGGCGAGGTCGCGCTCAAGCGCGGCATACTGCGCATCGTCCTCGTATGTTCCGACGATCGCACCGCCCGAGCCCGCGAACTTCGCGCTCGCGCCGCTCTTGCGAGCCGTCATCACCATGCGGCGGTTCTCCTCCGCGACGTTGAAGATGCGGTCGCGGAGATCGAAGTTCGCGTCGACGAGCGCGGGGATCTTCTCTGGGTGGCCGGCGAGAAGCGCGTCGCGCCCTTGCTGCGCGATGTCCGCGAATTCAGTCATCGCCGCGAGGACGTCGGAGTTCTTCGCCTCGAAGAGCCGCTTCACTTCCTTGTGCGCCTCGCCCGACTCCTCCGCGCGCGCCGCGTCGTAGGAAACATAGAGCTTCGGCATTAGCGCGGGGTCGATGCGCTCGTACCTTCCGCGATTGTTCGCCTCGACAAACGACTTTTCGAAGTCCATGAAGACGACGCCGTTGTACATCTGGATTACGCGGTCCTGGAAGCCGCAGTTGATGCGAAGCTCCTCCTTCTCGGCCTCAAGGCAGATCGTCGGCGCGACTTCGAGCGGAATCTCGACTTCGTAGAACTTCATCAGCGCCTTGAGCATCGCCGAGCATATCGCGGACGATCCCGAGAGCCCGACGAGGCGCGGGATGTTGATCTTGTACTCCGCCGTGAAGTTGCGCTTCGGCAACGTCATGCCGTTCTTGCAGCAATACTCGTAAAAACGCTTCGTGACGGCCTTGAGAAGCCGTATGCCGCCGTAGTAGCCGTAAAGCCGAAGATCGCGCACAAGCTGCTCGGGCGAATCGAACGTGGCGTCGTCAACCTCGCCAGGAACAAACCGGAGACGCGACGACTCGGCGAGCGTCAGTTCCACGCCAAAGTTCGAGAACGCGAACGACACCGTCTTGCCGAAATAGCCGTCGGACGGATTCCCAAGGAATCCGGCGCGGGCGAAGCTCCTAGTCCTGATTGTTTCCACGATATGCCTCCAGTGCCGCGAAATATCCGTCGGGATTGCCGATGTCCTGCCTCTTGCCGGGATAGATGTACGCGTATGCGTCGCGCTCGGCTAGCATCCGCTTGATGGCGTCGGTGAGCTGTATCTCGCCGCCCTTCCCAGGCGTCTGCGTCTTGAGGTAACCGAAGATCGCGGCAGGGAGCAAATAGCGCCCCGCGACCGCGATGTCGCTCGGCGCCTCTTCTGGCGCGGGCTTCTCGACCATATCCACGATGCGATCGCCTTCAAGCTTCATTATGCCGTAGCGCGAAACTTTCTCCTTCGGAACGCGCTCGCAGCCGATGACCGCCGCGCCGCCGTGACGCCTGGAAACCTCGACCATCTCCTTCGCGGCGCAGCATCCGATTACAAGCGCGTCGCCGAGAAGTATCAGCGCGTCGTCGTCGATCTCTGCCTGCAAGACGGCGTGGCCAAGCCCCTTCTGCTCCTTCTGATAGACGAAGCGGATATCGGGCGCCCTCTCGAAATACTTTCTAATTAACTCCTTGCCCTCGGAGATGACGATTACAATCTCGTCCGCGCCCGCCGCGCGCGCCTCGTCGACAATGAGCTCAAGCGCCGGCTTCGCGCCAATCGGAAGCATCTCCTTCGGCACGACGCGCGTCACTGGAAGGAAGCGCGTGCCAAGCCCTGCAGCCGGAATAATCGCCTTCATCTGTGCCCGCCCCTTTTCTGTCCGAAGTCAACCTGACGGCGACCGATAAACGATTTGCGACGGCGCTTGCCGTGCGGCCCATGGGCGCCGCCCTTGTTGTTCTGCCCGCCGCGCATTGGCGCGACCCACGCAGGCGGCGGCAAGTCGGGCTGCGCCTCAAAGGGATGGTCGCGGTCGACTGGAATCGACTTCTTGATAAGCCGTTCTATCGCCTTGAGCTGGCCGCGTTCCTCCTGCGTCACGAACGAGATCGCGGCGCCAGACTCGCCCGCACGCGCCGTCCGGCCGATGCGGTGGACATACGATTCCGTCTCAAGCGGCAACTCCATATTGACGACGCATGAGATGTCGGGAACGTCGATTCCACGAGAGGCGATGTCTGTCGCGACGAGGACACGAACGTCGCCGCGGCGAAACCCCTCGAGCGCACGCGTTCGCTGGCCCTGCGTCTTGTCGGAGTGGATCGCCGCGCAGTTTATGCCGGCGCGGAAAAGCTTCTTCACGACGCGGTCCGCGCCGTGGCGCATCTTCGTGAAGACGATTACCCTGTTCCACTCGGGATGCTGTTCGAGGAGATGCGCGAGGAGCGCGTCCTTCTGACTCTTTGCGACGAACATCACCTTCTGGTTGATCTTCTCGACCGTCGGCGTCTCTGGGGAGATCGTGACCGACGCGGGATCGTGGACGAGTTCGCCAGCGAGCTTGAGGACAGGCGGCGGCATTGTCGCGGAAAAGAAAAGCGACTGGCGCGACTTCGGGAGTTTCGAGATTATGCGCCTAATGTCGGGCAGGAATCCCATGTCGAGCATGCGGTCCGCTTCGTCGAGGACAAAGCATTCGACCTGATCGAGATAGAGTATTCCCTGGTTCATCAAGTCGATGAGCCGCCCCGGGCACGCGACAACAGTCTCCGCGCCCTTCTTGATGTCCTTGACCTGCCCGTACTGGCTCACGCCGCCGATGAGACATGCGAACGGCAGCTGCGCGTATTTGGAATAGCGCTTCACGTTCTCGGCAGTCTGCACGGCGAGTTCGCGCGTAGGCGAGAGGACGAGCGCGCGCGGGTGGCCGATGCGGCGCGGCTTCCTCACTCTCACGAGGTGGTTCAGGATAGGCAGCATGAACGCCGCCGTCTTGCCTGTTCCCGTCTGCGCACAGCCGATCAGGTCGCGCCCGTCGAGAAGATAGGGAATCGCCTTTTCCTGTATCGGCGTCGGCGTCTCGTAGCCGGCGTCCTTTATCGCGTGCTGCAGCTTCTGGTCGAGCCGCCCGAATACCGTGTTCTCAAACATATTCGCCTCTGTTTGCGCGTCGCTCCGTCAGACTTCGTACGGACCGAGGAACGCCTCCTCGAAATCGTACCCGCCGATAAAGCTCTCGTGCGTGTCGTTCTCGTCCTTGCCTATGCGGTGCGATTCCGCGAGGTTGAACATCATCTCGCCTATGTCCTCGCACGACTTGAGCCCCCACTCCGTTAGGACGCGGTAGGCGAGAGGTCCGAACTGGTCGAGCGCAGTCTCGCGGAACTCGTCCATGATGTCCTCCGCCCCGGCGTGAGCGCCGTCCTTCGTGAGATAGTGGACGACGTCCATCAGAAGCGCATAGGCGCGGCCGTCATAGCGGTCGTCCTTCGCCACGATGTCTTCAAATGTGTCTGCCTCGAAGTCGATCTCTTCCATGGCGCCTATTATACCAAAAGCGCGGCAGGGTCAGGACACGAACGCGAGGACCTCGTCCTTGCCCATGTATCCTATCTTCTGCGCGGCGAGCTCGCCGCCCTTGAAGAGGAGAAGCGCGGGAATCGACATGATGCCGAACTTCGCCGCGAGGTCGGGGCTCTCGTCCACGTTCACCTTGCAGACCTTTAGCGCACCTTCCTTCTCCTTTGCGACTTCCGCGACGACAGGCCCAAGCATCATGCAAGGCCCGCACCACTCTGCCCAGAAGTCGACGAGAACAGGAACATTGGAACGAAGCACCTCTTCCTCGAAATTGCCGCCGTTTACATTAAGCTCCATCTCACTTCCCCTTTCCCGGCGCATTTGCCGCGCCGCTGTCGCCGGAACACCCGAGACAGTCCGCAAGCCCCAGCTCTGCAAGCGGACCCATTACGAAATCGCGCATCCGCGCACGTGGATGAGGAAGCGTCAGTTCGGGATCGTCCGACACCATGCCGCCGAAGTCCACGAGGTCTATGTCGATGGTGCGCGGCCCGTTGCGAACGGTGCGCCGCCGACCGAGAGCGTCTTCCACTTCATGCATCCTCTTGGAGAACTCCCGCGCCGAAAGCGCCGTCTCGAACACCGCGACCTGGTTCATGAACTTCATGTGTGCGAATTCTGGCGGAACGTCAACCGGCTCAGTCTCGATAGCGCCGCTCGCCGCGACAAGTTTCGTCTCCGGAAACGCGGCAAGCGCATCGACGGCGCGGGAAAGGTACTCCACGCGCGGCTCGATGTTAGACCCAAGCGAGACAATCGCCCTGACTCTCCCCTCCTCTGCCTCCATGCGCACAGTATACCAAAAATCCGCAGCTGCGGCATTTGAAAGCGATGCCTGCGCCCAACCTGCTCACTGAGCCGTGCCGCCCGACGGTTCGCGGGGCTCTCGTTCGGCTCCAGGCTCGCGACGGCTTTCGCACATCAGACAAATAGCCGAGTTTAGCCTGCCGTGCCTCGGCGTCTATCACTGGTTGCGTACGCAAGTCACTCTTACGCCTGCGACCTTACGCCTACCTCTCCCGCGACCATCGGCTCGTCGCGGCTCTACGCTTCGCAATCTGTACTTCGGCCTCGGTGGATATCCGCAAGCCCCCAACAATACGCAAACAAGCCTTTTACAATGGTTCCGTGGGTCCCCAGTTGTTACAAGCGACGCAATCCTTCCCTCCTCAGCTTTTCTTCCACCCTCTCTTTTAGTGCATCCATCTCAGCAAGATACTTTTTATGCGATTCTTCTGTGGATATCCCCATCGCATATCCAGCGTCGAATGTGCTAAATGCGCTTCCTGATGATAGTGATATGTGCGTTGACTCTCTATCGTCAAGGACATTCCTACACAAATCAACATATACAAATTTCCCACCTCCGCTAACATCAAATCCATAATCGTGAAATGTTATAAAGACCGCGCCCTCAGCAATGATTCCATACTTGTCGGAAACCACTCTGGAATGGTTAGTAGAATAATACTCCCAAACCACCCCAGGGATCAACTCCATTCGTCTCTTGCAAATTTCCTCAGTACATCCAACAAATAGCACCAGACATATTGCAATGACCTTATTCCACATAGTCCGACTCCTATTATTCTATCAATTTAATACACCTGTTCCGTGGGGGCTGTTCCGGAATTAGAGGGCTCAAGTGCCATCGGCTGATGGCGGCTTGCGCGCTTCCTTGATTCGTCCAGTGTGATAGGGCTTCCTTATGCCATGGTCAAGTTGCGGTTCAGCGTAGCGAAGCGTGCCGCCCTTCGCTTTGCTCCAGTCGCACTGACCGCCTTTTGCTCGCACGGCCTCGCACTGTCTGCGGACTGCCTCACGCTCCCGCCTAAGTCTCTCATCCCTCGCATGCGCGACTAACAAAAATGGAACGACAATAACTAGGCAAAGCAAAACGACACCCAGCACTTCGGGGATTCTCAGCTCATTCACCACTCCATAGAAAATACCAAGTGCGACGACAATAACAGCCACAATGATTCTGATCGTCTCTTTGCTATCAAGGTCGCCATCCTGTCGCATAGTTACCTCATTCCTATAGGACGGCGGCGGCGTTTTCCGGCATGAACTCGGGAATTAGCTTCTTGATTCTCGACCACACCCCGCCGGAAGCAACCCCGAGGTCGTAATTGGCCTGAAGATTGAGCCAGAACTGCGGCTCCATCTTGAAATACTGGCCAAGGCGAAGCGCGGTGTCGGCGGTAATCGCCCGCTTGCCGCGCACAATCGCGTTGATGCGCGGCGCCGGCACATGCAAATCCAGCGCTAGACGCGTCTGGCTAATGCCCAGCGGCGCAAGAAACTCCTCTTGAAGTATCTCGCCTGGGTGAATCAGATTTTTTGTGCGCATAACTTTCTCCTCAATGATAGTCCACGATTTCGACATCGCAGGCGTTCGTTCCGTTCCAGCGGAAGCAAATGCGCCATTGATCGTTGACGCGAATGCTCCACTGCCCTTTTCTGTTGCCACGTAGCTGCTCCAGACGATTCCCAGGAGGAACACGAAGCGTCTCAACCATCGTTGCTGCAGCAAGCATGTCAAGCTTGCGCAATGCAACCCTGGCGATGGGAGCAAACCGTCGGTTGTCGCCAGTCTCGTATAGCTCCTGCGTGTCCTTGCACTTGAACGATGAAATCATATGTATAGTATATTACGCGCCGCATAATATGTCAATGGGGAGAACAAGAAATCTTAAATCCGATGCGCGAGCCGTCAACAATACGCAAACAGGTCTTTTACAACGGTTCCGCGGGGCCTGTCCCCAACCGCTTTGCGGCGAAGAAGTAACCGACGAATGTAGTGAGGGCCGAGCGGGGTGGGGCTTTTGGCATCTGATGCAGTCGACCGGACGCGCAGTATGGACTGCGACACGTGCATGGTCGACGGAATCCGAAGCGAGCGCCTTGGCAATATTCCGCAACGCGGGATATGGGCGCGAGCGGTGCCAAAAGACACAGCCCCGCAAGAGCCACGCCCAAAAATCAACTTAAGTATGGTATAATCTACTGCGGCTAGATGAAAGACGCGCTTGAGCTTTTCGCATCGCGCTTTGCGCCCCCCTCCCTGAAGGAAGGCGGGGCGGTGGCCATTTCGTCTCTTACCGGCGCCGCCGACGCCTTTCTCGCACTTGCACTCACCAAAGGTTCTCGGCTCGTCCTCGCGGCAACGCCAGGGCTCCCAGATGCCGACCGCCTTGCCGACGACCTTCACACGCTTTCGGCCACGATTCCGTCCGCACGCAATATTCGCGTCCTCGAATTCCCCCCGCCTCTCTCCGGAGATGTCGGCGCACTCGGCACTCGGCTAAAAACGCTCGCCGCCCTTCGCGCTTGGCCGCTCTCCCCATACCCTTGCGTCCTTGTCGTCTCGTCACCTGCCCTCTCTTCCCCCGTTCCGACTGGCGCTCCCCCCGTCATTTCTCTGGGGACAGACCCCGTAAAGTTTGGCGATATTTGCGAGAAACTTGCTTCATTTGGCTACAATCGCGTTTCAATGGTCGAGCAAGTCGGCGACTTCTCGGTGCGCGGCGGCATTGTCGATGCATGGAGCCCAGGAGAGGAATTCCCGATAAGAGCCGAATTCTTCGGCGATGATCTCGAAAGCATCCGCACCTTCGACGCCGCCACGCAAATGTCGATAGAGCGCATCGATAAAGCCGCGCTACTGCCTGCTGGCAGTAAGGACGAAGAGCAAGACAAGCAGTGCTCACTACTCGACCTTCTCCCTGACAGCTCAACCGTCCTCGCGCTCGAACACAACGACTACTCGCTCCCTGTTCCATCGCTCCCCCACTCCCACACTTTCGTCTACACGGGCGATCCCGCGCCACGAGGCGTACCCACAGGAAAGTTCCAGACGAGCCCCCTCCCCGGTTTTGCCGAACTCGGCGCGGACGAAGCGCACCACCCAGAGTTGTTCGACGCTGCGCGCGGCCGACTCGAACGCCACCTCGCCGCCGCAAAGAAGCGCGGCGACCTCGTCCTTGCAATCGACGACCTCTCCGGCGGCTTCGAACTCGCCCCAAGCACTAACATCGCAGGCGCGAAGGCACTCCTCGTAGTCGCCAAGTCCGACCGCGTGTTCGCGAAGAGAAATACGCATCTGCGCGGCAGAAACGCCGCGCTCGCACGAGGTGCGCGACTAAACGACTTTGACGAACTCGACCCCGGCGAATATGTAGTGCACGTCGACTACGGTGTAGGCAGGTTCATCGGCTCTTCCGAAATCCTTGTGAACGGCAAGCGCTCAGAGGTCTTCACGATAGAGTATGCCGACGGCGCAAAGCTTCATGTGCCAGCCGCTCACGCCCATCTTCTCTCGCGTTATGTCGGCGTAAAGGGCGAGGCGGTCCGTCTGCACCGGCTCGACGGCAAGCGCTGGGCGAAGGACAAGGCCGACGCGCAAAAGGCGGTCACCGATCTCGCCGCGGCGCTACTCGAGACGCAGGCGCGGCGCGAACTTGTGCCGGGATTCGCCTACGATGTGGAGTGCGACGGAATAGACGCGTTCGAGGCCGCGTTCCCATACGAGGAGACTCCCGACCAAGCAGCGGCAATAGCCGCAGTAAAGAAGGATCTCGCGGCACAGAAACCGATGGATCGCCTCATCTGCGGTGATGCGGGCTACGGCAAGACGGAAGTCGCGATGAGAGCTGCGTTCATCGCCGCGATGAACGGCAAGCAGACGGCTGTCCTCGCGCCCACTACCGTCCTTGCGGAACAGCACTTCGAAACTTTCACTTCGCGCTTCGACGGAACGCCTATACGAATCGAGTCCGTCTCGCGCTTCCAGTCTGACGCGACGCACAAGGGCACTTTCCAGCGGCTTGCGACAGGCGCTTGCGACATCGTCATCGGAACACACGCGATACTCTCGTCGAAGATCGCGTTCCGCGACCTCGGCTTGATAATAATCGACGAGGAGCAGCGCTTCGGAGTTAGGCACAAGGAGTTCCTAAAGCGACTGCGCGCGACCGCCGATGTGCTGACGCTCTCTGCGACGCCAATTCCAAGGACGCTCTACCTCTCGATGACAGGGGCGCGAGACCTTTCGCTAATACGCACGCCACCGCGCGAACGCGTCGCGGTCGAGACGAAGGTCGTGCGCGACTCTGCGGCGACAGTCCGAGCGGCGGTAGGCGCGGAACTCGCGCGTGGCGGGCAAGTGTTCTTCCTACACAACAGGGTGTCGACAATCGGCAAGGCTGAAAAGCGGCTGAACGAGACATGCCCCGAGGCGCGCGTAGTCGTCGCTCACGGACAGATGGACGCGCGGACGCTCGCGCGGAAGATGCGCGACTTCGAGCGCGGCAAGTTCGATGTCCTGCTCTCGACGACCATAGTGGAATCTGGCATAGACATTCCACGGGCGAACACGATAATCGTTGACCACGCCGAGATGTTCGGTCTCGCGGACCTCTACCAGCTGCGCGGCCGCGTCGGGCGTTCGTCGCGTGAGGGGCACGCGTACTTCCTTCTCCCAGCCGAAGGGCTCGTCGATTCCGACGCGAGAGAGCGTCTTTCGGCGCTCCAGCGGCACGGCGCACTTGGCTCTGGGTTTAATCTCGCCGTCCGCGATCTCGAGCTTCGCGGCGCGGGCAATCTTCTCGGCTCGCAGCAGTCGGGCCACATCGCGGCAGTCGGCTTTGGGCTATACTGCCAGCTGCTGCAGCGCACGATCGCGATGATGAAGGGAGAGAAGGTGCAAGACATCGTCGATGTAAAGCTGCATCTCGACTTCATCGACTACTCGCCCGCGAGCGAGGACGACGCAAGCGCGGCTGCACTTCCCTATTCGTATGTCGAAGAGGATGTCCAGCGAATGAGCTTCATGAAGCGCTTCGCGGAAGCGACGGACGAGAAAGTCGTCGTCGCGCTTGCGTCGGAACTGCGCGACAGATTTGGCCCCCTGCCGCCTGCGGCGAAGCGGCTTGTCGCGCTTGCAAAACTCCGCGTCGCATGTGCCGCGGCGAAGATCAGCAACATCGACGCGAAAGACCGTCGTGCGGTGTTCTACAAAGTCGGCTCGCGCGATGTCGCGTTTGTGCGCGACCTCAAGGGCAAAACGCCCGACCGCAAGATTGCAGAACTTATCTCTTTTGCAAGCCGCAAAGATGGCGGCTCCCCCAGTTAGCAAGCCGCCCAGTTAGCACAGTTAGCGCGTTGGCGCATGACAAAAACAAAGGAGCGCGGCGAATGTGCCGCGCTCCTTTTCGTGACCTTGAAAGGTCGAAGCGAGATTACTTGACCTCGACTTCGGCGCCGGCCTTCTTGAGCTGCTCGGCGATCTTCTCGGCCTCGTCCTTCGCGATGGCTTCCTTGACCTTCTTGGGAGCGCCGTCGACCATGTCCTTGGCGTCCTTGAGGCCGAGACCCGTAATCGCGCGGATCTCCTTGATGACCGCGATCTTGTTCGCGCCAGCGGCCTTGAGGATGACGTCGAACTCCGTCTTCTCCTCGGCAGGAGCGGCGCCAGCGGCGGGACCTGCGACTGCGACTGCGGCGGCGGCGGAAACGCCCCACGCCTCTTCGAGAGCCTTGACGAGCTCGTTGATTTCGAGAACGGTCTTGCCCGACAGTTCCTTGATGATTTCTTCGTTAGTCATTGTCTTGTTTCCTTTTTAGTTCAACCTTCAGTGTTTTTCATCTGAAGGAAATTTTTGTTTTGTTGTTTACGCTGCCGGAGCCTCCGGCGCGGGAGCGGCGTCTCCACCCTTCTTGGCCTTCTCGGAGAGGACGCGCGCGAGACGGGTCGCAGGCTCCTTGAGGAGCATGAGAAGCGTCGCACGGAGCTGATCCTTACCGGGAACCTTGGAGAGGGCGTCGACCATCGCGGCGTCAACGATCTTGTTGTCGTAGTCAGCGCCCTTGACAGACGCCTTGCCGCCGGAGTCCTTGACGAACTCCATGATGGCCTTCGCAACGGCCGTAGGCTCGCCGTGACCGGTGACGATCGCGGAGTTGCCCTTGAACATCGCGTTGACCTCTTCGCTCCACCCCTTCTCCTTGGCAACCTTGCCGAGGAAGGTGTTCTTCACGACGAGAAGACGGCTGTCGAGCGCGCGGAGGGCCTTGCGGAGCTTCGCGAACTGCGCGACGGTAACACCGCCGTGGTCGATGATGAAGCAGTAGTCAGAGTCCTTTACGCGGGCGATGACTTCGTCGAGGATTGCAATCTTTTCGATTCTCATTTTAGTCACCCTCCTTATTCGGCATCACCGACGACCTGAACCGGAACGCCGATGCCCATGGTCGAGGAAACGCTCATCGACTTGATGAACACGCCCTTGACCGTGGCCGGCTTCGCGGCCTGAACGGCGGCGACGATGGCCTTGATGTTCTGAACGAGCTTGTCGGCGTCGAACGAGCGCTTGCCCGCGACGACGGCCATGTTGCCCGTCTTGTCCATGCGGAAATCGACCTTGCCGCCCTTCGCCTCCTTGACGGCCGTGGCCGTGTCGTCGGTGACGGTGCCGGTCTTGGGGTTGGGCATGAGGCCGCGCGGACCGAGGATACGGGCGCACTTGCGGACTTCCTTCATCGCCTCGACAGTCGCGATCGCGACGTCGAAATCGCACCAACCTTCCTTCGTGACCTTGTCAATGAGGTCTGCGAGGCCGACATAGTCGGCACCAGCCTGGCGCGCCTCTTCGGCGTGATCGCCGCCGGCGAACACTGCGACCTTGACGGTCTTGCCCGAACCGTTGGGGAGCTTGACGGTGCCACGCACCGCCGTGTCGCCCTTGGTGAGCTCCTTGCCGAGATGGAAGTAGACGTCAACCGTCTCGTCGAACTTCGCGCCGGCGTTGTCCTTGACGAACTTGACCGCCTCTTCGAGAGTGACCTCCTTCTTGGGGGCCTTCTTCAGCGCGTTGAAATACCTCTTTCCATGCTTGCTCATTCGACCACCTCGATTCCCATGTTGCGAGCCGTGCCGGCGATCATCTTGATTGCCTGCTCGGGATCGTCGGTGTTGAGGTCAGCCTTCTTCATCTCAACGATCTTGAGAAGCTGGGCCTTGGTGACCTTGCCGACCTTGTTCTTGTTGGGAACGCCGCTGCCCTTGGCGAGACCGGCTTCCTTCTTGAGGAGCACCGACGCCGGCGGCGACTTGAACTGCAGCGAGAAGCTGCGGTCCTGGTAGACCGTGATGATCACGGGGATTACGAGCCCTGAGTCCTTGGCCGTCTTGGCGTTGAACTCCTTGCAGAACTGCATGATGTTGACACCAGCAGAACCGAGGGCCGGGCCCACGGGCGGCGCGGGATTCGCGGCGCCGGCGGGAATCTGGAGCTTAACGACTCCAGTTACTTTCTTGGCCATTTGCCTTTTCCTTCTTTCGTGCGGCTCCTCCCGAGGATCCCTCCCGGTGGGGGTTGCCTTCGCCTTTCAGCTAGGCAGCCTTTTCGGACCGCAAAACCTGTCTACTACTTAAGCGGCTCGAGCGTCTCCTCGATGGAGACCTTCTCGACCTGCCAGTATTCGACGTCGACAGGGACCTTTCGGCCGAAGACTGCTACTTCGACCTTGAGCTTGCCCTTGTCGGGATCAACCATTGACACCTGGCCCGTCAAGCCCATGAACGCGCCATCGTTTATCTTCACCGTCTCGTCGACGCTGAAATCAACCTTCGGACGCTCGGCCATCGCGCCAACCGAAGGACGATCGAGGAGAATGGAATCAACCTCGCTCTGCTTCAGCGGCTGCGGCCTGTCCCCGCCCACGAACCCGATCACGCCGGGTGTCTCGCGGAGGAACTGCCACGTCCTTTCGAAAATCGCCTTCTTCCCGTTTTCGTCGAGGCCCTTCGACTCGTCGTAGAGCGCAAGCTCGGCGAGCACATAGCCTGGGAAGAACTTCTTCGTGATCGTGCGCTTCTTGCCGTCCTTCTTTTCGGTGACGCGCTCGGTCGGGATCACGCACCGGCCAATGAACTCCTCCATGCGCTCGAGCTTTACGCGCGCCTCGATCGACTTCTGGGCCTTATTCTCCTGGCCGGTGAGCGTGTGAAGCACAAACCACTGCTTGACCATCTTTATACCCCTTCAGTCCCTCGTGTCAGTCACAAACGGCCAATCACGCTCCTGCGTGGACGACCTTGATGAACCCTTCGATCAGCTTGTCGCAGACGAGCGTCGTAGCCGCAAGGATGAAGATGAACGAAATGACGACGAGCGTCGACTCCCAAAGCTCGGTCTTGCCGGGCCATGTGACACGCTTGGCCTCGGCTGACACGCCGGCCAGATATTCCTTCGTCTTCTTAAAAAAGCTCATCTTACTCTTCCTTGTTCTGTTGGCAGGGTAGGAGGGAATCGAACCCCCATAGGCGGTTTTGGAGACCGCTGCACTGCCATTGTGCTACTACCCTAATGGCGAGACTTTACTTCGTCTCTTTGTGGGTCGTGCGCTTGCGGCAGTGCGGGCAGAACTTCACCTTCTCCAGACGCTCCGTCATAGTCTTCTTGTTACGGGTCGTCGTGTAGTTGCGGTTCTTGCACTCACCACAGGCCAAAATAGCGAGATCTCGCATTTCTGATACCTCCGCCCTGTTGGAGATAGAGCCCGGCCGGCCACTTCCGGCCGGGCATCTCACAGGACTTCTCTTCTTTATTACTTGATGACGGTGCTGACCGTGCCGGCGCCGACCGTGCGGCCACCTTCGCGGATAGCAAAACGCATCTTGTCCTCAAGCGCGACAGGCGCGATGAGCTTGACGGTGATCTCGACGTTGTCGCCGGGCATGACCATCTCGACGCCGTCGGGGAGCTGAATGTCGCCCGTCACGTCCGTCGTGCGGATGTAGAACTGGGGACGATAGCCCTTCATGAACGCGGTGTGGCGGCCACCCTCTTCCTTGGTGAGGACGTAGACCTGGCCCTTGAACTCGGTGTGCGGGGTGATGGAACCCGGCTTCGCGAGAACCTGTCCGCGGGCAACCTCTTCCTTCTTCGTACCACGGAGAAGCGTACCGATGTTGTCGCCGGCCTGGCCCTGGTCCAGGAGCTTGCGGAACATCTCGACGCCCGTGACGGCGGTCTTGGCCGTCGGCTTGAGACCGACGATCTCAACTTCGTCGCCAACCTTAACGATACCACGCTCGACGCGGCCGGTGACGACCGTGCCACGGCCTTCGATCGAGAAGATGTCTTCGATAGGCATGAGGAACGGCTTGTCAAGCTCGCGCTGGGGCTCGGGGATGTAGGTGTCGAGGGCGTTCATGAGCTCGTCGATGCACTTGCAGGCATCGTCGGTCGCCGCAGAAGCCTGGGTCGCGGGATAGGCCGCGCCGCGGATGACAGGGGCGTTGTCGCCGTCGTAGTCGTACTTGGAAAGGAGCTCGCGGACTTCCATCTCGACGAGGTCGAGCATCTCGGCGTCCTCGACGAGGTCGCACTTGTTGAGGAAGACGACGATCTTCGGCACGCCGACCTGGCGGGCGAGAAGGACGTGCTCGCGCGTCTGGGGCATCGGGCCGTCAACGGCGGAGACGACGAGGATAGCGCCGTCCATCTGGGCCGCGCCGGTAATCATGTTCTTGACGTAGTCAGCGTGTCCGGGGCAGTCGACGTGCGCATAGTGACGGTTCTCCGTCGCGTACTCGACGTGGGAGGAGGCAATCGTGAGAATCTTGGTCGCGTCGCGGCGGCCAGCGGACTCGGACGCCTTGGCGACCTGGTCGTACTTGATCTCCTCGCAGAGGCCCTTGAGAGCCTGGACGTGCGTAATAGCGGCCGTAAGCGTGGTCTTACCGTGGTCGACGTGGCCGATGGTGCCGACGTTCACGTGCGGCTTTCCGCCGCGATCGAATGTTTCCTTAGCCATTTTTTAACTCCTGTGAGTAGTTGTTCTTCTTTTGCCTTCGCATCTTCTGGAGCCACCTAGCGGAATCGAACCGCCGACCTCATCCTTACCAAGGATGTGCTCTACCTACTGAGCTAAAGTGGCCACCCGTCTGGTGCGAAAACTTGGATAGTATATCAAAAACGCGCCGACAGGCGCAAGGGGGTATTTTAGGGGGTGGTGGCGAAGGAGGGGTTCGAACCCTCGACCCAAGGCTTATGAGTCCTTTGCTCTACCGACTGAGCTACCTCGCCATGTGTCTTAGACGACAACAGGCGCGTAGTTTACCAAAACCACGCGCCTGCCGTCAAGGGTGTTTTGCCGCTTTTACGGCAAAAGGACGAGCGAGCCGAACGAGGACGGAGTCCACGATTCGAGGCCGCGGCCCCAAGCCGCCGCGCCATGCGCCGCGCCAGAGTCGGCGTCGGTGAGCCTGAGGGAGAGTCCGAGGCGCGTGCCGGCCTGCGGACGGACGCCACCCGCGTCGCGCCACGGGATCCTTAACTCGTAGCAGGTATCCTTGCCGTTGCGCTTGACGGAGATCTCGTAGACGGACGAGTCCTTGGCGAGCTGGCCGCTCGCAAGACCCGCCGCATGCGCCGCCGGGCGGAAGACCGTGTGCTTGCCCGAGCCGCTGCCCGGGTTCGCGGCGGATATGTACCACTCGATCGCGGCGTTGTCGGCGCCAACGAGGCGGTTCGCGGGATGGAGCCCGATCTGCAGGGCATCGCCCTTCAGCGTATCCGCGCCCGTCTTGACGACATGAACGTCATCGCGCACGCGCGCGGCAATATAGAGTGCCTCGTCGTCCCACGTGAGCTGCGCGATGCCGGAAAGGTTCTCGGGCGTCCACTTGTAGCCGCCTTCAGACGTGATCTGGTTCGCGCAGAGGAGCGGAATCGGATCGGCGAAGTCCCAGTCGGAGAGATCGCCGTCGATGGTCTTCGGCTTCGCGGTGCGACGCGCCTCGGCCGCCCAATCGGACCCATCGTAGAGCGTCACGCGGATGTTGTCGTAGAGAGCAGACCCGTTTTCGCCGGACGCGACAGGCTGGACCTGCACCCCGACGTCGTCCGCCGTAGTACCGAGGACCTTCACCATGAACTGCCATGCGCCGGCAGTGTCCCTCGGGGCGGCGAAGATGTCAGGCATGTAGAAGTCGCGCGCAGGGCCGTTGCGACGGATGAGCGAAGCATTCGAGCCTGCGTTCATGTTTTCCGTGCGCATCCACGCCGTGTAGAGTATCTTGCGCCCAGGAGCCGGGTGGTCGACGCGCTGGAATAGCTGCATCCAGCCCTTGCCGTGGTCGAGCGAAAGAGCGTTTCCGTACTCGCCCGGGCGGGCGCCCGAGAGTTTCACCACCTTGCCGCCACCGTTCCAGCCGTGCTTCGAGCCGCCGTTCGCCTCAAAGCCGCCGTTCGCGAGGAGATTGCCAAGCGTCGACGGATCGACGACGTCGACGGCAAAGTCGGTCTGCGAGATGACATTGCCCTTGGCGAGCTTCCAGCCGATGCGGGCCACGCCCTTCGAGGGGCCGGCGGGGAGCGCGGAGGCCGGGAAGTCGAGGATAAAGTGCTCGCTCGCTCCAGGCGCGAGCTTGAGCGCCTTGGTGCTCTTGCCGCCGTTGCCGATCGCAACCCCAACCACGCCCTCAATAGGCGTGTTGAGCGGGTTGCTGGCAGAGACGCGCAACTGCGGAGCCGAGCCCTTCACAAAGCTGACGGAGGGCTTGGGCGTGAGCGGCCCCTGGCCCTCGATCGTAAGCGCGCAGCGGACGGCGAGGGGATTGAGCGGCAGCCCCTCGTAGATCAACGGCATCGCGCCGGCCTTTATGGAAATGGTGTCGCCCTTGGCGGCGATCGTACGCGTGTTGCCCTGATGGTCGGTACTCACGACGGTGGAGCCGGGAGTCGCGGGAATGGCCACCTCGACAGGCGCGGACTTCTCGTCGCCGTTCGCGGAACCTATCACGGCGAGCGCGGAACCGTCCTTACGCTCGAACACGACGATGCGCGCGCCAGGTTCGGCATAGTAGGCGCCGACTGGGCGGGCATTGCCGAGCTTCGCGGACATGACGGCAAGCGTGGCGGCGACGGGGCGCGGCGTGTAGTCATCGAGGAGGTACTTCCAGTTGCCGGCGGGGTTCGCCTCGCCGCCGAAGTAGATTATGCCCTTCACGCCCGCCACCAGCTGTGCGGGCCACGATCGTAGCACGCTACGCGACTGCAAGACGCTGCGCTCGAGCGCCTCGCGCCCGCCCATGCCCCACACGGAGATGCCCGCTGCGGCCTCGTCGTTCCAGACGGTCTTGATGCCGCCTGCCGCGGCGTCGGCAATCGCCTCGGACGCGCTTTCATATTCGCCGTAGTGGATCGGGAGGATGTCGACGTGCTTGCCGATTCCCGCACCGAGGACGTCAAGACGGAAGTTGCGGGGCCAGAGGCCGCCGGCCATCATCGAATGCGCCTTCGGGTTCACCTTCCAGAGCTCCTCCGCACCGATTTCGCAGAAGCGCTTGTAGTCGGCCGTCGGGTTGGAGCTCTTGTTGCCGGGGGTGATTTCGTTCAGCCACTCGATGCCGAAGACGCGCTTGCCGAACTTCTGCGATATCGCGCGGATCGACTCGCGCCAGCCTGCCTCGTCGAACGGGTACGGTTCGAATCCAGGCGAGTGGACATGCGGCGGCAGGACCCATTCAGGCGCACCGATGAGCATGAGCCACGGCTTGATACCGTGCTTCTCCTGACGGTCCATCTGCGCGGATAGCCCGTCGAACCTATATTCGCCGCGCTTCGGGACGAGCGAGCCCCAGCCGATGAACATGCGGTTCACGGAGAAGCCGAGCTTCGCGGCCGTCTCGCATTCGAGGTCGGTATGGAGGTCCGTCGCGCCAAACTGCGAGCGCTTGCCGCCGAGCGCCTTGTCAACGTCGGGAATGACGCCGAAGAACGCGTCAACCGACTTGTCGCCCGAGCGCCCTTCCGCGAGGAAGCAGCCGAGACGCTTGCCGATGGCACCCGAGAGATCGACCTTGGCCGTTTTGCCGGGATCGGGCATCGCAGCCGAGACAGAGCCGACTTCCACGAGCTTGCCGACTTCGTCGAGGGCGAGTATCTTGATGGCGACGGGAGAGCCGGCCTTCGCGTCTGCGCCGGCGATGAGGTCGACAATTGGCTTCTCGCGGCCTGCCACGAAGAGACCGCCGGCCGTAGGCGCGATGATGTCGAGCCCGTTGATCGGGCGAACCATGCGCGGCGCGCCACATGTCTTCGTCCACGGGAAGTCCCTGTCGTCGCCGCCGCGGAAGCGGACGTGGAAGAAGAGCGAGTTGTAGCGGAAGAACTTCTTGATCGTCTGCGTGACGCGGACGGTGCCCTTTCCAGGCTTCACCTCGCGGAAACCCCAGCCCGCCCCCGGGTAGTCGACGTGGTGCGCGTGCTTCTCGTGGACGCCGTCGGGGTTGTCGATCCACGGACCGCAGCCGAAGACCACGATGTGGCACTTGTTGTTCCAGTATTCGGAAGAATCAAGGTAGTAGTCCGCCACGACGTCGAACGGCTCGCCCTCGTGGATCTCCTTCACCGGCTCGTCGGTGCCGGGCTTGAAGCATCCGCGCGGGACAATCCAGCTCTTCTTGTAGGTGATGCCGGCGGGCGGCTTGGAGCGCGCCGCCTTCGCGTCCGCCTCGGCCTTCCGCTTCGCGGCCTCCGCGCCGGACATCGCCCATGAGATCTTTCCGCAGAACATTCTGTGCGTCGCCTTGTCCCAGTTTCCGCCCGGCGCGGTGAACACGATCGGGCCGAAGTGTCCGACCTTGTCGCTCCCCTTCGCGGTGAAGGCGAACTCCTTCGTCTCGCCCTTCTTCATCGTCTGCGGCGGACGCCACTCGCCGGTGCTCATCCAGCCGCCGTCGGGCTTGAAGGTGTGCATCGCGACGGTGACGTTCTCGTCGGCTCCGAGGTTTTTCTTGAGCGTGACCTTCACCTGGAACGCGGAGTCGGGCGCAACCTTGTCGGGCGTCTCGACCTTGAGCCAGTCGTCCTCGTGAACGGCAGCATGAAGTGCAAGCGCCGTGCCTGCGACAATCAATGCGGAAACCAGTTTCTTCATTGTTTTTTCCTTTGTTTGTTTTAAGTCGTTTGTTTAGTTGTGTAAATGAAAGTTGGAGTGAAGAGTTGGAGTTGGAGAGTGGAATTTGAGATTTTTTGTTTCGAGATTTTTATCGCAGAGGCGCAGAGACGCAGAGAGTTATTCGGATGTAGATTGTTAGCGCACTCGGATGCAGAATTCTGCGGCGTTGGCTTCGTAGCAGCCGATGTCAATCTTGCTGCCTATAAGGCGCTTGTTTCCGCCAAGATCTTTCGCTGGTGTCGGCTCGTAATTTTGTCCCTTGTTGACAAGCACTCCACCTGTCTTCGGGCGATAGTCACCGCTTCCATAGTCTTTGAAGAATGTAGCCGCCGTGCCAGTCACCGTTCCGACGGGCAGCCCCGTCACATCGCCGTCGAAAGCGCCGTTCAGGAACTTCGTGACTGAACCCGTCGGCGGACATGCCGCGCCGTCGACCGTGTTCGTCACGCCCGCGACGACGACATTCTGCACCGTCGCGTTCGCAGAGCCGATATGAACGGCCGACCACGTCTTGCAGTAGTCATTCGTCGCGGACAGGCCGGAATCAACGATCGTGCAGTTGCGCAGAATGGACGTTCCCGCGACATAGATCAGATACACCTCCTTTTTCTGCGGATTGTCCGTGAAAAGACAGTTTTCGGCGCGGGCCGCGTTTCGGAGTTCGAGAACGCCGCCATGCGCCCCCTGCCAGCTGCCCATCTCGCAACCGCACGTGTTTTTTCGGAAAATCGTGTGCGTCACAAGGCCGCCCTCGAGATAAGCACCGACGGCATAGGAGTTCACGCTCGACCCGCTCGACTGCTCGACAATGCAGTTTGTCACCATACCGCCAGAGGCCTGAATGAAGAAATTGCCGCCATGGTATCCGTTGACAACTCCGCCCTTCTGCATGGTAACATTCGCAACGATGGCGTCGGAATGTCCGAGAATGAAACATCGTTGATTCTGAAAGCCCCAACCAATGCTCTGCGCGTTCGACACGATCGTACGCGACGGATCCGGATCGTCGGCAATGACGGCGATCGCATTCGTGACGACAATCGGCTTCTGGATCGGATAGAGCCCCGGCGCGACGTGGATCGTGCAACGCTGACTTGACGCCGCGGCTGTCGGTGAAAGCGTGGCCACCGCGGCGGCGATTGTCTTCCTCGCATGGTCTCTGGAATAGCCGGTGTCCGTATCGTCTCCGTCCGGCGAGACATACTGCACCGTTTCGTCGGTATTTTCGTCCAGGAATTCGGCCACGAGCGAAACAGGCTTGGTAACAGAAGGCAGGACAACAGAGGCAGACGTGGTGTCGATACCGGCCGTGTCTCCCGTCCATCGCAGGAACTTATATCCACCATACGGAGTGGCCGTCACCGTAAACGATTCTCCATATCCGCCCCAGCCGCCTGGCGTGACGGCTCCGTACTGTCCGGCGGTCACGCTCACAAGATTTGACTGCACCCAGTGCCAGACAAGATGCCCTGCGTCCGATCCGTGCGTGTAGGTAAAGGACGTCAAGGTGCTTTCATCGACAAGGGTCTGCACACCGTCAGACGCGACCGAATAAAGCGAGTAGCCGATCGGGACGGTCTTTGTCGTCTCCGTCTCCACGCCGAGCGCAGAGCACGCTACTTGACCGCCCTGCGAAAGCCCAGACGTGACGCCGTAGGCGGGGATGACGGTTCCCCAGTAGCCCGGCGTGCCAGACACTATTAATCCGTCGGAAAACGCGGAGAGCCTGTATTCAACGGCGATCGCCCTCATCTGCGCTGGCGTGAGCGCCGCATCGTGGATGCGCAGGTCGTCGATGCAGCCGCCGAGCCTCGCCTCGCCCGTCTGGACGGCGCCCAGGTGCGAACCAAACTGCATCTGCTCCACCTTGCCCGATGGGCTCCACGGGGTAAATTCCGTCGAGGAAGCGGCAAGCGTGCCGTCAACGTAGAGTTCAGTGCCCGCCGACGAGCCGATGACGGAGACGAGGTGATAGGCGGAATCTCCCCCGGAAAGAGTTGCGTTGAGGAAGTGGGACGAATCCGCCTCCTGCTTGCCCCAGCCGATGACGAGCGAACCCGCGTCCGCGCCGCGGCGGATGATCAGGTCGCCGGCGGTCGTGCGGACGTTCAGCGTGATGCCGTTTGGATTCGTGCCAAGAGTCATCACCGCGGAAACGGTAAAGGGATTCCCCGCCGTCGAACAAGTGCTCGCCTTCGAATACGGCGTGTACCATGACGTATCAATGGCGAATGTGCCGCTGATCGCACCTGCCGAATACGTTTTGGTCCCCTCGCCCGTGAACGAGATGGACGCCGAGCCCTTGTTCGCGCCTTTGAGTTCCGAGGCGCTGGGCTGTGTCTCGAAGTCCCACCAGATCGTCGGCACAAGGCCGGTGACGTCCGGATCCGCCGCTCGCGCGGCGGACGAAGCCAGCAAAAATGCCGCGCAAAGCGCCGCAGCAAAACTACAGTTCAGATACTTGCCGGAACGGACAACATCGGTAGACATAACCCTCCCCTTTCGCTTATTTTTCTACCATGGTGCCGTGATTCTATCAAAAACCACCCGCCCCCACAATACACGAAAGTGTAGTCGACCCGGAATCAGATGAACATCGCCATGTAGTGCGGCAGCGTGATCTTCTTTCCCGAAACGCCGACGTTTCCGTCGATGAACTTGTAACCGTACGGCACCTGCCTGTTCTCCAGCGCCTCGTTCAGCGAGACGGTCGCTCCATTCCACTGCATCAGCTTGTCAGTAGAACTTTCGCTTGAGTTCTGCCATATACGCTCCTTTTAAAACGGCAGAATTATATCAAATATCGTCAAATATTGTCAATATGCAACTTTTCAGACACATCTGCATAATAAAATTGCAACTTTTTGGACGCAAGTTTGGCATATATTTGCAACTTTTGGCGAGATACCCTATCAGTATCTTGTGGCGTTCGGCCTGTATTATCGTGGCCTTCCAGTCGAGGCACCAGCCCTACCTCCCGTCAGCGGACGATGATGATGAACGCGGTCGAGCTCGCCTCGTAGCAGCCGATGTCGACCTTGCTGCCGATTTTGCGCGGATTGCCCGCAAGGTCGACAGACGCCATGCCCTCGTAGTTCGCGCCCTTGTTGACGATGGAATACGCCACCTGCGTCTCGGAAGGGCCGATCACCGGTGCGAGCGGGAGGTCGGCCCCGGAAATACGCTCAAGCTTCGCGAAAGTCGTCGGCGTAACGGCGAGTGTGCCGCCGTCCGGACCGCCGTTTGCGACGAGGTTGAGCCGCGTGCGGGAGGACTGCTTGCCAACCAATTTCCCGGGCTCGTTCTCGTAGGCGTCTTCGAAGATGACTGCATCCTTTGAAAGCATACGAGTCCGCCGCATATGTCGTGATACTCTCTCTACGCGCCATCCGCGAGCGATGTCGTTGCTTGTTGTGTAGACAAGACTAACAGGATTTACAGGATCGGGCTTGCAAGTGTATGTTATGGCACTATCGTATTCTTATGGCAAACGGGATGTTCTCGATAGAGCCCGAGATCACGGGGTTCGGAGAATCCATGCCCCGGCAGGCGACGCGCACCGTGTCCCATTCCGGCGAGTAGAGGAAGCGCGGCGGATGCGCCGCGAGCGCGGAGAATGCGGCGCGTCCGTTCGCCGTGGCCGAAAGCGAGCGCGGCGCATTTGCCGCGCCGGACACAAGCCTCCATTCAAGCGAGGCGCGGCCCTCCGCCCCCTGCTCGTGAACTTCGTCGCCCGTGGCGAAGTCGACGACTTTCCATTCGCCGCAGTCCCATCCGACTAACAGATCCGACTCGGCTCGCGAAAGAACGCCGTCGTTGTCCGCGTCGCGTCCGAACGCGACCTCGACGTTGTTGCTCGCCGTCGCGTCGAGCTCGAGCGAGAAGGCGAACACGCGCGAATCCGCGCGCGCCGCCGGAAGCGCGGCGTTAGTGACGACTTCGGTGTCGTCCCACTCCGCCTCCGGCATCTCCGGCACGGCGAAGGAAGCGGCGAGCAACGGATTTGAGGCTAAGGCTTTCACCGTCAGCATCGTAGTCAAAAGCGACAATTTCATCCTCATGGTTTCCGCGCTTTTACTCTTCGGGATTGGAGCGGATGGAGCGTATCACTTCAAGCGCCCGAGGCGGCAGACCGTTCGTGTATGCGGAAATGTCCGCGTTCCTATTCGACATCGAAAGGGACATGGCAGCGAGTGTTCGCATATACTCCCTAATGCCTTCGAGTTGTAGCGATTCTGTTCCGAAGAGGACGGTCCATACGTTCGTATCGACTGAAACGGCGTTCTGCGAATCGGCTACGGCAAGCGCATTCGTGGCTATCCCGAATATGGTTTCATGCTGCCCGTCCATGGACAATGGCTCCACCAGACAAAAAACGGAACCGTAGCGTTGCCATGAATCCGGACGCGATGATGACGACCGCAAAACGCTCCAGCAAAGATTAGTAATCCTGCCGTATGCGCTACCGTCATAAATTTCTTCGTCGTCCATTATGTCCGCACATTCCGATAGAACCTTGGCTTTAATCAGTTTGCATGTATTGGTTTCTTCCACGCTGACGGCCAGCGCCATGAGACTGTCCACTCTGTTTGTGACGGAAAGGCGCACCTCGCGGTTCGTTGAAGCGACCGCCGCAAGAACATCCGCTTTCGATTCTTCGTATGTGACTCCGTATGAAACGAATCTGAAGGCAAGACAAATTACTCCTAAAGTTGAATACCTGATCATTCTTTGATTTCCTCCGCCATAAGTTCGTATGTTTTGTACGAAAACCTGCCAAGTGAATAGGCCGTTTTCTTGAAATATCGGTACTCGAGCGTTTCGTCATCGATTCTTCTTATCGCGCATGCATTGCGACCCGCCGAATTATCGTTCGCCCTCATCCACGCATCTACGTCGCCGAGGGTGGCGCGGCGGGCGCACCAGTCGCGGACGATTCCAACACTGCCCTGATAGTCGAGCGGCGCCTTCCAGCAATAGCCGAGGAAAGTGCTTGCTCCGGATTCAGACACCCACCTCAATCCAGGACTCGCGGAATGGCTGACTTGATTCGTGTAGTTGTTTCCTCTGTCGCCTATGTCCAGAACCGAGCAGCCCGCAAAGACCACGGTGTCCACGTCGTGCCAATGGCCGGCCACGTCCGACGGCGCGACAATTCCGTTCAGCTTCCCGGAATCGTGCCACCCGTGCCCCGAATAGTAGAGGACGTCCGCCTGCTGCTGAACCTGGACGAGGTCGGAGCTTGTCCCAGCAACCGTCGCCGCAAGGCATCCAGTCCCCGCCGCCTGGACCGTCCTCATATTGAACATCCCCTCCGGGATCGACGCCGTCTTGCTGGCGTTCGTCGTACTCCTCGCCCGACCGTGAAGCTCGCCCTGCATGGCTTGGTCAAACATGTCGCTGTCCTGCCTATTGCTCTTTCCTTCAGCCTCGTCGGACATGTCGATTGAAGTCTTGGCGATCCGCCCGTCGTCCGTGTTCGAGGCGAGTCCGCTGGACTCCAGCCACGTCCCCGGGATCGTCACGTGGAAGACGTTCATACCGCGATCATCGACCGTCGCGGACGAAACCGGAACCGCGGCGGCGGCAATCTGGTGTTCGCCGTCAAAATCGACGGTCCAGCACCTCAACCAGAGGCGGCCAGAAAACAACCCGACAAAATCACCTACCGACATCCCTTCGCCGCCAACCGAAGCACGTATCCTGACCAACTCGCCAACGAGGACCGGATTCGCCCATTCAATGTCGTTGCCGGACGCATCGAGCAATGCAAGGCTGACGCCCCGCGCCGCGATCTCGTTTGTGGCGGCAATCTCCCTGTAACCGCATCCGCACCACTCCCGCCAGTCGAACGTGTGTGCGTAGCCCTCCCACGTCGCAGTCGTCGATAAGTTATGCCAATACCCACCACACTCGCACCCATCAGAACAACTCCACGAAAAGCCGTTTTCGTTCGTCACGCACGAACAGCAACCGCCTGTGACATTGAGCATTCTCGGCCCGACATCTATTGGGGTGGTGTACGCGATATAGCGGTCGGCCCCGCCGCGCGCCTGAACCCGCTCAAACGACAGCTCCAGCGGCAGGGCGACAGTCAGACTTGTTTCCGAGTTGGTCGCGATTTCCGCATATTCTGCAGACACCTCAGAACAGCCTATCGGCAGGTCGCTTTCGACCGCGTATGTCGCGCCGGCGAGAAGCGGGATGTGACAGACCCGGTTCGCCCGTGCGATTATCACATGATCGCCGAGGTCGCTCGGCCCGTCGCATGTGACACGAATCGTCGCGACGCCGAGCGCACCCGTCGCGCACAGGTCCAGCCGGTAGTAGGCATTCTCGTTCGCATTGGACGGCAACGCGTTAGCAACGCCGTAGAAATCCCCGTCGCAGAAGAGCGGGTCCGCGTCGATGTCGTTTGCAATTCCGTCGCCGTCGAAGTCATCGGGATTGACGCGGCGGTACACGGTCTCTACCTCGTTGCTCCTTGTAGTGAAGTCGCCGTTCTGGAAGAAGCGCATTTCCGCCGTGTATTCTCCCGTGCGGTCGCGGTTCGCGAACACGCGATCCCAGCGCAGCACCTTCGCGCCGTCTTCCGCATCCGCGCTCCAGAACCGGCTCACGCCCGGCACAAGCGACGCATACTCTCGGGCGGCGCATATCGCGGCGGATGTGCCGCGCGGAAGAGGCTCCACCGCTCCGCCGGAAAGAACGTCAAAGCGGGTGACGCGATTCGTGCCGAGCGGGAAGACAAAACCGCCGAGGTCAAGGGGGAAACTCGTCTCGCGTCCGCCGCGCCTGGCCCACTGCGCATACTCGACGGCGTTTGGCGGCATTTCGGCAAACGGCTCGTCATTTGTCGTCGTACTTTCCTGTCTGTAGCCGCGCGCAATGTCGTCGCCGGTTGTGTAGACAGAATTTACAGGATTGACAGGATTTTGAGACAGGGGAACACTGGAAAACTCCCCCGGCAATCCTGTCAATCTTGTCAATCCTGTCTTAAAAACGCCGTTTGTCTTCTGCGCGTCGAGGGTCGCGCAGCACGCCAAAAGCGCGAGCGCGGCGAAGAGAGCGCGAGACTTTCGCCAAAGCTCGCCAAGAGGTCTGCCAGTTGCCTTTGCAAGTTTCGCGATTGCGATTCCGCACACAATCAGCAAAAGCGCGGACAGGCAAACCTGCGCAAGCAAGCCGCCGAGCATCTCGCGCAATGATTCGAAGTCAGCTATCATCACCTACGGAATATTATACCAAATCCTCTCTTGTTAAAGGCGCACCTTAAAGGCGCACCTATCTCATTTCTTTCGAAGAATTATGATGCCAGATTTTCACCCGCGCAAACGGTGGGAAATTCAGCTTCCAACAGCCGCGGCATCCTGCCGCGGCTCCATAAACGGCTTGTGTCCGACTACTACTGCGCGAGATACGCCATCAGCGCGAGCGCGATGTCGCGGCCGAAGAGACGGAACTGCGGCGGCATGAGCGTCATGCGGCGCGCGTTGGCGAAAGGTATCTCGAAGCAGATTACGAGCGGCGCGTCCGGCCAGGTGCGTATCGCCCACTGCGTGAGCGTCGAGCCCGCCTTATAGTTGGCACCGCTGTTCCATCCGCGCCCCTCGGCGTAGTAATCGGACGCGAGAAAGCCGGATCCCGACTCCTGGACGCACCCGAGAATCTCGCACATCCTCCTCTGCTTCGCTTCGACTTGCTTGATGCCGACGGCGTAGATATACTCGTTGGACTCGTCCTTCTTGAGCCAACTGCCGCGGAGCCACGGGCAGTGCAGGTCCATCACAACGGACGGAGCGCCGCTCTCCTTCGCCCACTTCTCCAGCATCTCGCGGATTGCCTTGATCTCGGGGTGGATGGATGGTCTGTCGTCGTTGTAGTCGCGGCAGTGGTCGTAGGGCCTGCGGTTCTTCCCCTGGTCGCCGTCAACAACTCCGTCCTTGTCGACGAACGGAACGGCGCGTATCTCGATGTTCTCGCGCATCCAGCGTCCGAGTTCGTCATCGCCGAAGACGGCCGACAGAAGCCCTTCCATCACAAACGTCGCCGTCGTCTCCGCGCAGTGGTGGCGCGAAGTGACGAACATGCGGTATTTGGCCCTGCCGTCGATGCGTCCGAAGCGTCCTGCCTCGACGGGACGCCCCTTCTTCGAGAGGCACAGCGTGTTGGTGACAAAGACCCTGCCGTAGTCCGCCGCGTGCGTCGCGAGGAAGGCCTCCCAGTCGGACTGCGAGTACGGGAAGGTCTGCGAGAACCACACATCGTTGTCGTCCGGGCCGAACTTCCAGGTGAAGGTCGTGTACGATGCGTGGTCTCCCGTCACCGGGTCGCGTGGATCGTCCCTCTCGAAGTCGGACCAGCGCCAGTGCCCGCCACGATCTTCCGAAACAGCCGCGCCGCGGGAGCCGACCGCGGGCGAGTCGCCGAAATCGAAGGTGAGCGTCCGTCCCGCGGCGCCTCTGACGCGGAACGCCCAGTAGAACCAGTGTCCGGGCGTGTCGCGGAAGTCTTGCCGGATCTTCACGACATCACCTTCGATCGACTTCACGATGATGTTCCCCGCCGGAATGTCGGCGTCAACGGTATAGGCTTGAGCAGCTTCGCACGAAGCCACCATTATCAAAACAGCAACCAATGGCCTGATCATTTTGTCTCCTTTGTTTTTAGCCGTGTAGAACATGTAGATCGTGAAGAAATTTTAACGCAGAGTCGCAGAGACGCAGAGAGTTTTAGCCGTGTAGATCGTGTAGAAAGATCAGCGGACAACGATGAAGAAGCCCTTCTCCCTCTGGCACTCGTAGCAGCCGATATCGACTCCCTTGCCGAACTTGCGGGGGTTACCCGCGAGATCGACCGACGCCATACCCTCGTAGTTCGCGCCCTTGTTGACGAGCGGCCCGCCCGCCTTCGGCGTAAAGTCGCCGTTCGCGTAGTCCTTGAAGAACGACTCCGCCGTGCCGGTGACCGTGCCTTCGGGGAAGTTGAGGCCGGAAATGTCGGCATCGGTCGCGCCGTTGGCGAATCTGGCCACCGAACCCGTCGGCAGAACTGCCGCGCCGTCGACCGTGTTCGTCACGCCCGCGATGACGACGTTCTCCACCGTCGCGCCGGAGGCGATCTTGACCGCGGACCACGCGCTGCAACCCTCGTTTGTCGACGAAAGACCGGTGTTCACGATCGAGCAGTTACGCAGGACAGCAGAGTCCTCGACGCCGACAAGCGTGACGGCAACATACTGCGAATTGTCGTCGAACAGGCAGTTTTCGGCGCGGGCGTTCCCGCCGAGATGAAGAACGCCCTCGGTCACGCCATTCCACCACACGGAGGCCGAATTCGTATTGTTCTTCCGGAAGACCGTGTGCGTGACGACGCCTGCATCGAGCCAGGCGCCTCCGGCCTTTCCGTTGTCGCGCGTGTAGCCGGCCTCGACGACGCAGTTCGAGACCGTGCCGCCGGCAGATCCGATGCGGAAGTTGCCGCCATTGCCGTAGTCCTGCCCCTTCTGCATCGTCAGATTCGCGACGATTGCGCCTGCATGGTCAATCCGGAAGATGCGCTGGTCCTGATTGTAATAGTTGGCCCCGACCGTGTTCGACACAACAACGCGCGAAGGATCCGGATCGTCGCCGATGATGCGGACGGCAGACGTCACGTTCAGCGGAGTTGAAATCTTATACAGCCCAGGCGCGACGTGAATCGTCGCGCCGTCGGCGGCAAGAGCCAACGCAGCGGCGATGGTTTTTGCGGCAGTTGCAGGCGTGGAATAAGGCGGCGTTGCGTTTTCTGCCGCGACATCGACGTACATATCGCCGTTGTAGAGCGTCGTAAAGGAGTTGGTGACGGAGTCCGTCGATAGGACACGTCCACCCTCCATCGTCGCCGAAGCTCGCGCGAACCATTGATACGTCACGCCATGGCCAAGGTTGTTTACGCTTCCCGGAAATGTCTCAGCCTCCGAAGCCGACCCGAGCGGAAGCTCCGTCCATGTTTCGCCGTCCGTGCCGTAGAAAACCGATACGGACGTCGCGAGCGTGTTTTCCATCGCGGCCGTCGCGAGCGCGACCGAGAAAGAAGCCACCTCGCCGTTCAACGCGGCCGTTGCGGTGCCCAGAACCGGCGCGCCCTTCGTCTTGAAGGAAGCGACGGCCGATTCCGCTTCTTCGGCGCCGTTTCCTTCGGCAACGATCTTCCACCAGTACGTCGTGTCGGGTTCGAGGTCAGAGAGCGTCGCCGTGCGGATATCTGCAGAAAGCCCCGTGCCGAGCGAATTCGTCGTCGCGGTCGCGAACGTTTCGTCCGTACTCCAGACGAGACCGGCATCCGCCGTCACGCCATCATCGGCAACGAGGATCCAGTCCGTCGAAAAGGCGTTTGTCGTCACCGTCGGCGAACCGGTGCCGGAAACGGAGAATACGCCGCCAACGGGCAGGATGTCCTTAAGTTCCGTTCCGACCACGAGCTCGTCGGCGCGGAACGAACCGCCGTTCGTCCCGTACGGGCCAGTGAAAGCCATCGACTTCGGGTAGGCGGAATCGGTGATAAGCTGGACCTCGACAGTGTCGGACGCCCCGTCCAGCGCCGCCCACGAGACGGCACCAGTGAAGTCGGCCGTGTCCACCGCGCCGGCCCGGACGAGCTCCGCGCCGTCCGTGCTGGCGCCGACCCCGATCTCCGCGTAGCAGAGGTAGGTCGAGTCGAGCGTGACGCCGGTCACAAGCGGATAGTGCGAGAGGGTGCCGGCTGCGTCGATGAGACAGAGCGAAAGAACCAGCGTGCCGTCCGAATTCTTCCACATGAGAAACGAGCAGGAGGATTTGTTGGAGGTTGTCGTGGGTGCATACCTGCTGGACGAGGTCGATCCGATGAGCCCGAACCCGAAATAGGAGCCGTCGGCGTTGCCGGCGGGAGTTGCGACGGCGTTGAGTTTCCCTGCCGCAGAAGCGGTCAACCGCAGGAGAGCGCGGACATAGAGTGTTCCCGACGAAACCTTGAGCGTGTTCGATGCGAAGTCGTGGCGTCCGCCGCGATGTTGTGCGTTGTTTGCATCCGGGTTACACTGCGCCGCACCGCCGCACGTCGTGAAACCCTTCGCCGTCATTACGGCGGGGAGAGAAAGCCCGTCGTTCGTTCCACTGACGTAAATCTGCGTCGTGGTATCGGCCATCGACCATTTCGATCCAACAGTGAAACCTGTCGAATAATTCCCCGTGGTCGTCGCGTTGTGGATCTGCTGGCTCCCCGTTGCGGTGATGCCCGTCCAGTCGCCTTCGTTGAACCCCTCGTAGACAAGCACCGTCGCGCGTGCGGCGAAAATCGAGCAGAGCGCGGCAGCGGCGCAGAGAATCGCAGACAGCATATTTCTATTCATAGAACCTCCTAAAGTTCTTTCAGCACTGCAATTTTACCAAAAGCGCGCGAAGGCGGCAATACACGAAAGCGTAGTGCCGATCTGGGGCTCTGGGGCCGGGAATCGGTCCTCCGTTGTCAGTCCTTGGTCTCTGCGAGGAGCTCCATCGCCTCGGCCGTCGCGATCATGCAGTTGAGCCAGTCAGCATGGTAGGGAGAATCTGGCCGCCACCACGTGGGATATGATCCATCGTCGCGCTGCACTATCGTCGCCTCGTCTCCGAGGGCCCGCGCCTTCTTCAAGTACAACGCCTCGCCCGTGGCGCGGTAGAGCGCGAGGAACGTGCGGATGATCTTCGCCGCGGACGCATCGACAGGGACGTAGCACTCGTACTGCTCGACCGCGGCCGGACAACGCCATTCCGAGAACTTCTGCATCCACTTGCGATTGCCGTACTCACCCCACACCGGAGGCAAATCCGCGCCGCCATACGGAACCTCCCAGTCAACGAACTGGTCCTCCGCAAAGCGCGCGGCATCCCTCGCGAAGGCAATCCACCTCGCGTCCCCTGGAAAGCGCGCGAGCGCATAGATTGCCGCAGAGCACGCGTCGTGCTTCGTCAGGTTGTGGTACTTCGCTGGCGACGGCCTGACGTCCTCGAACTGGCCCTCCCAGTTCCAGTCCGCCATCGGGCCCCGCTCGAAATATCCGAAGGCCCTGTCTGCGGCCTCGCGGTAGCGTCTGTCGCGCGTCTCGGCGTACAGCGCCTCGAACATTTCGACGGCGGTTGTCGGAAGAAGGCGGTTCGGTGCCGCTGGCGAGCCGTCCGAAACGCGCAGCACGAGCGGCCACGTGCCGTCCGCTCCCTGGAGTCTCAGATACACCTCGGCGATGCTCTTCGCGGCCACGACGTACTTCGCCTCGCCCGTGCGCCTGCCGAGCGTGATGTACGCGGACGCGGCGGCGCAGGGATAGCTCGTCATCACGAGGCCGGCGTTCGCCTTCGCGGTAAGCCTGTCGCCCATGTAGGTCGGAGGTATCCCCGGAAGCGCCGAGCCATCCTTCCCGGATGCCGAGATCAGCCAGTCCGCGGCGGACTTCGCAACGCGCAGCGCGCGCTCAGCGTCCTGCGGGCACTTCTCCGCGTGACGCGCAAAACCGCGGGCAACAGCGGACATCATCTTGCTTGGATAGCAGTTGAGCTCGTAGTCCGGATCCGGCTCGCCCTTCTCCGCGAGATACCGCAAGGCGGGCATGTCCATGAGATAGCGGAAGCACTTCGCCGCGGACTCTCCGTATCCGCACCGCGCCTTCCCGTACGCGCCCTCCTTGAACATGGCCTTCTTCCAGAAGAACCGCTTCGACTCCCCTTTTTCGGACTTAACGGCGAGCTGCACGTTTCCAACCGGGAGAGACTCCCACGCTGGAGCGAGATCGACCACGCCGTCCCGCACCGCGAGAACGTGCCGAGAGCCGTCCGCACCCTCGACGCCGCATGTGGCGTTCGTTGCGCCGGCGTGCGCGGGAAAGGCGAGCCGCGGCGGATACATGAACCTCGTCGCGTTGGCGGTCCATATGTTCTCGCGCATCGGCGAGCGGGCAAGGTCAGCCTCCGCTGCGGAAGCCGTGCATAGCCCGATGACAGCAGACATCGCTAAAAGCAGTCTTTTCATTGTGCCGTAATTCTACCAGATATGCTACGGGTCGGCAATACACAAAAGTATAGGCCGTGTCGGAAATTATCGAAGAAGTATAAAGAAGCCTTTTACCTTCTGGCACTCGTAGCAGCCGATGTCAATGTGCTTGCCGGCCTTGCGCTTCTTTCCGGCAAGATCAACCGCAGCCATTCCCTCATACTCAACGCCCACATTTGCAAGTGGGCCGGAGAAGCTCGGCGTGTAGTCGCCGTTCGCGTAGTCCTTGAAGAATTCCGCCGCCGTGCCGGTAACGGTGCCTTCGGGCAGCCCCGTCACATCGCCGTCAAACGCGCCGTTCAGGAAATTCGCGACGCCCGAACCCGTCGGCGGACAAGCCGCGCCGTCAATCTTGTTCGTCACGCCGGCGATCACGGTGTTGAGAACCGTCGCGTTCGCGGAGTTGATGCGAATGGCCGTAAACACCTTGCAGTATTCGTTCGTCTTCGAAAGACCCGTGTCGGCAATCGTGCAGTTGCGCATGACGGCCGAATCGCCGATCAGGGAGAGGTAGACCGTCCCGGACGGCGGATTGTCGACTAGCAGGCAGTTCTCAGCGCGGGACGATCCGAAAAGTTCCAGAACGGCGCCGTGCTGCCCCTGCCAGTTCCCCATGCCCGAGCCGCAGTTGTTCTTGCGGAAGATGGTATGCGTGACGAGGCCGCCGCTCAGATACCCGCCGGCCGCATAGTTGTTTCCGTTGCATTTGCCAGCCTCGACGACGCAGTTCGAAACCGAGCCGCCTGCGGAACCGATGCGGAAGTTGCCGCCACTGTCAGAGCCATTTATAACCCCCTTCTGCATCGAGAGGTTCGCCACGAAGGCACCGGCATGGTTGATTGTGAAAACCCGGCGGTTTGCCCCCCACCAGTCTCCGTTGGACGTGTTCGACACGACGGTACGTGCCGGATCAGGATCGTCCGCGATGACGGAGATAGCGTTCGTGACAACGATTGGATTCGAAATCGGATAGAGCCCCGGCGCAACATGGACCGTGCAGGGCCGCAACGGCGCCACTGGATTGACGGCGGCCACGGCAGCTGCGATCGTGCGCTTGGCCGCATCGGGTGTGCCGCCGGAGTTGGCGTCGTTGCCATCCGTGGCGACATAGCGAACCGCGAGGTCGAAGCCCGCGTCCACAACGGTCAGCGTTCCGGTCGACGGCTGCCCGATCTGCGCACCAGAAACCGTCAGGACAAGTTCGCTGTCTTCATCCACTTCGTCCGTTGGAACAGGCGTCACAGCGATGTCGACGTACGCCGCGCCGGCGGGGATCGTGGCGGTCGAAATCCCCGGATCGGCGATAGCGGCAAGCCCGCTTCCGGAAAACGCAACGTTGAAAGTAACAGCGGGCAGGCCCGTGGGATCGGCGTCAAGGCGCGAGACGCGGAAGACTCCGGGCGTCAGCGTGCCTTCGTCGGCGTCGGACTGCTTGACGATTGTCAGCGAACCAACATGGAACGCTGTCGGGCAGGTCGAGGAAGCAACCGTTCCGCTCGTTGCCGTGGCACGAACGGCCGCGACATGGGTACCGTTCGGGAGGTCATCGATAACGACGGAGTACGTCGCCGGGAGAGACGCGTCCGCGGTTGTCATCGCGTAGTCGGTTCCTCCGACTATGCAGACAATCGAAGCCGGCGTATTTTCAGACACTTCGACGGAAACGGTGAACGAGCCGTCGGGGTTGCTCGCGACGGACGGTATTCCGAGAACTGGAGCCGATAGGTCGGACGAGGAAACGGAGGAGAAGGATATCGCTCCGGCGTCCGCCATCGCGTGGTATTCGGCGGCGATCCGTCCGGCGGACGGGGTGGCGTCTATCAGTCGGATTTCGTCGTAGAGGCCCGCGAGCGAGCGCTCGCTGCCGTTGGAGTTGTTGCCGATCGAGAGTGGCTTGCCGTTGTCCGTCGCGGCGGCGATGGTGCCGCTTCCGCACGGCGAGCCGTTGGCGTAGGCGGAGAGTGTCGTCCCGTTGTACACAAGGGCGATGTGGACCCAGGCGTTGTCGTAGCTTGGAGTATTCAGCGAAATGGCGTCACCGCTGGCGCCGCGGGCGGAGAAGGCCTTGGCGTTGCCGTTGCCGTTTTCGAGTTCCCAGCCGTTGTCCGTGTTGTACGCAGTCTTGCGCGACAGGAGTCGCGGATAGCCGTTGATGATTGTGGCCTTGAACCATCCCGAGACGGCGAACGTGTCGCCGAGCGCGAGCGAGTCGTAGTTTGGAACGGAGAGGTAGTTGCCATTCATGGTGTCGCTCGTCGCGTTCACTCGGGCGTTTCCGACGACGCCAGGGGCGGACACCATCTGAGCGAGATTGCCGGAACCGCCTTTGGTCGGAGTGGCGTCGAGGCCGTTCCCGGTCGAGTCGTGCGAGAGGCCCGTCGCTGCGGTCTCACCGTCGTAGGTTTCGTTCATGTGCCAGACGCCGGCGTAGCCAGCCCAAACATTCGTCGCGGGAAGCGGCGCGTTGGCGAACGGGGCGCCGTAGCGAACCGTGACCGTCGCGCCGTTCTCGTAGACGGGCAGGCGCGTCCAGAGGATCGACTCTCCGTCCGTGTTCCATGTGTCGATCTCGCAGGGGAGCAGCTGTCCGCCGGCATCTAGGATCTCGAATCCAGACGCCGTGACGTCATCGTAGGAGAATCCGTTTATTCCCATCTCGGAAATGCGAATCGGAACCGGAACGTTCTCCGCGCTCTCGCCATCGTAGACAACTGTCGCCGTGAAGGACTTGTAGTACCCGGTCGGATCGAAGGCCTTCGCAACGAACGAACGCTGCGCGGATGTCGCCGTCTTGGGTGTGCCGCCGCTCGTGGCGGTGGCGACGGCGTACCACACATAGCGGACGCCGGCCTTGAAACCGGACGCCGTTCCGGTGAGCGTCGCGGCCTCGTTTGTCGAGCCGATGACGAACTCCGTCCAGTCAACGCCGTTCGTCCCGTAGAAGACCGAGACGGACGTCGGCACCGCTCCGCCGCAGGCCGGCCGTTCGAGCTCGACCGAGAACGTGGCGACGCCGTTCGCGTCGGAGGCGGAGACCGCTCCGATCACGGGGATGTCGGTGTCGCTCGACTCGACGGTGCTGTATGTCAGTGCGCCGCCGTCCGCCATCGCGTGGTATTCCGCGGCGATTTCGTTCGCGGAACGGATGCCGGCGGCAAGGCGCATTTCGTCGAGGAGGCCGAGATAGGCTTCGCCCCACTCGTTGCGGCCAAGCCACATCTCGGTGGATCCCGAGGGATCCTTGAAGGCACTCGCGTCCTGCGTGTTGACGAGATTCCCGTTAACGTAGAAACACAGACCGCCGGTCCCCGGGACGAACGTCAGCGCCCAGTGGAACCACGTCCCGGCGGCGATCGGAGCGGAAATGGAGTTGTGGTTCTGGACGTTGGGCGTCGTCACCACGAATCCGCCTTCCTCGATGCGGACGGAGATGAACTGCTTCTTTCCGAACATCGCGCGCTTCCCGGACACGGAAGAGGGGTTCGCCCAGCCCTGGGCCGTGAAGCCGGCCGCCAGCTTCGAATTGGGGAGCGCCGTTCCGCACGAAACGAAGTCGTTCGCGGACGGAAGCGAGAGCACGGTGCCGAACGCACCGGCGGCGACCGCAGCGGAGCCGGCGGCCGTGCCGTCATTGCCCGAGCCGGAGACGTCGGCGGGCGAGGCGGATTTCATGTGCCAGACGCCCTTGTAGCCCGCCCAGACACCCTCGGACGGAATCGGTGTGTTGGCGAAGGATGTGCCATAGCGAACCGTGAATGTCGCGCCGTCGCGGTAGTCGGGCAGGAGAACCCAGACCAGCGATTCGCCGTCCGTGTTCCACGTATCGACCTCGTATGGGAGCAGACGTCCGTCCCCGTCGATTATCTCGAATCCGGACTCCGCGACATCGCCGTAGTCAAAGCCGGTGATTGCGGTTTCAGATATCCGCAGAAGGACAGGAACGTTCTCGACAGGCTCGCCATCCCAGTCCACGGTCGCCGTGAATGACTTGTACGTACTGGCCGGTTCGAGCGCCCTCGTTACGAACGACTGCTGCGCGGACGTAGCCGCCTTGGTCACGCCGCCCTGCGTCGCCGAGGCGGAAGCGTACCAGAGATAGCGGGCGTTCCCCGTCAGGCCGGACGCAGTTCCTGTCAGCGTCCCGACCTCGTTCGTCGCACCAAGTGGCAGTTCCGTCCAGTTCTCGCCGTCTGTTCCGTAGAACACCGAGACGGACGTTGGCACCGCACCGCCGTAGCCAGGGCGGTCGAGCTCTATGGTGAATGTGGCGACGCCGTTCGCGTCGGACGCGGAAAGCGCGCCGAACCGCGGCAGGTCGGGGTCGGTCGATTCGGCCGGCGAGAGGGCGACGAACGACGCCGGCGTCGCCATCGTGTCGTAGCACGCCTTGACCCAGTCGGCCGATTCGGCGGCCGCGTGGAGGCGGAGCTCGTCCAGCTTGCCGTTCCAGACGTTGCCGCCGCC
This sequence comes from Kiritimatiellia bacterium, assembly GCA_045536845.1. GTDB lineage: Bacteria > Verrucomicrobiota > Kiritimatiellia > RFP12 > UBA1067 > UBA1067. The sequence continues at coordinate 62,718 of JAZSOG010000021.1, forward strand.
GGCCACGCAGGCGACCGTCATCGCCTCCGTCGGCCACACGAGCGGATTGAGCTGCTTGTGCTCCTGCAGGACGCCGTTCACGTAGAGGTCCGCGTAGGTGTCGGCGTTGTAGACGGCCGTGAGGTAGACCATCTCGTCCGACGGCCCCGGCGAAACGACCTTCTGGTATTGGCTCTTGCCGCTCGAGCCGACGGTGATTTCGTTCACGTCATCTTGGACGGTCAGCTCGTAGCCGGCCGGCTTGTCCCAGGACGACATCGTGGAGAGGATGCGGTTGTAGTCGTAGGAAGAGGAGTCAAACTTGGCCCAGACGGAGATCGTGAGCGTCGAGCCCGCGCCGAGTGTGCTCCAAGAGGCGTCGTTCGCGTACTGCAGCCACGCCTCGCCCGCGCTCTGCCAGCACTTGCCGACGGCGCCGTCATTCTCGTAGGACGGGGTGCCCGTGGCCGTGGCGGCGACCAGGCCCTGCGCGGATTCCGTCGCGTCCGCGGCGAAGTGCCACACGGCACGGTGTCCGGCCGCAGTCCAGACGTCATGCGCATTGACCGGCGGAAGCGCCGCCGGGTCCGACGCGCCGTAATACATGGAGAACGCCGTGGCTGTGCCGGAGATCGCCGGGATCTTCACCCAGACAAGCGACTCGCCGTTCGTGTTCCACGTGTCGATTTCGTGCGGCAGAACCGTGCCGTCCGGGGATGCGAAGCGGATGTCCGCGCCGTCCTCCGCGCAGTCTGCGTAGTCGAAGCCGATGGGCGCGTCCGCCGCGAGCTTCACGAGAACGGGGAAGTTCGTGAGCGTAGCCGTCCCGGCATAGCCGGAGATGGCGGCGGGGATGCGACTGGCGTAGTCCGTCGGGACGATCTCGTCGAGTGTGCGGAAGGAGGCCACGGGTGTTTCCGCCCAATTGACGCCGTTGCTCGCGACGATCTTCCACCAGTACGTCGTGCCTGGGTTGAGTCCGGAGAGGGATGCCGTGTAGTCACCGACGGAAAGAGCCGTGTCTATGGCGTTCGTCGTCGGACTCGAAAGTGCAGCGTCCGAACCGTAGACGAGGGCAGCATCGGCCGCGTCGTTCGGAGCGATGTCCAGCGACCAGGCAGTAGAGAACGTGTTCTTGCCGACCGTCGGCTCGTCCACCGCCACGACGGCGATGCATCCGTCCGGGACGACGATCCCTTGTTCGATGGCGATCGCCTCCATCTGGGCGGGCGTCAGCGCCGCATCGTGGATGCGCAGGTCGTCGATAAGGCCGCCGAGCCTCGCTTCGTCGCCCTTGATGCCGTTGAGATGGGAGCCGAACTGCATCTGTGTCACTTTGCCCGACGCGCTCCACGGGGTGAATTCCGTCGAGCAATCGGCGAGCTGACCGTCCACGTAGAGCGCCGTGCCCGCCGACGAGCCGACGACGGAAACGAGGTGCCAGGCGGCGTCGCCGTCCGCGAAGGTCGCGTTGAGGAACTGGGACGAGGCCGCCTGCTGCGCGCCCCAGCCGACGACGAGCGAACCCGCGTCCGCGCCGCGGCGGATGATCAGGTCGCCGGCGGTCGTGCGGACGTTCAGCGTGATGCCGTTGGGATTCGTGCCAAGCGTCATCACCGCGGAGACTGTGATCGGATTCCCGGCCGTCGAATACGTGCCCGCCTTCGCATACGGCGTGTATTTCGACGTGTCGAGCGCCCAACCGTTCGTGACGCCCGTCTGGTAGGTCGCGGTTCCCTCGCCCGTGAACGTAATGGCCACCGAGCCTTTGTTCTCCGAGGCGAGGCCCGTGGCGTTCGGCTTGGTCTCGAAGTTCCACCAAATCGTCGGCACAAGGCCGGTGACGTCTGCGTCTGCGGCAAAGGCCGAAGCTGCAAACAACATTCCAGCCACCGAGCAAAGCGCCCTGGCTGTATATCTATGACAATTCTTCATTTCTATACCCTCCCCCTCTTATTGGCCATTATCCGACCAACATGTGCTAGAAAACTCATCTCTCATCCCCACTTGGCTCCAAATTCTGGAAACAATTTTGTGCGATTTTACCAAATGTCCCCAGAATGCGGAATACACATATATTACGTATATTACACCAAACCCGTGCAATTGTCAATTGCCGGAACAATTAGCGGACGATTTCGTAATAGCAGGTCGCCTCTGCTGGATCGCGGGCGGTGTTAGCGGAGAACGAGACCTTTTCGCCTTTCTGCACGACCGACACTTCGCCGCGGCGTGTGCCATCGGCCGCAAGAGCATAGACTTTGCATGACTTACCGTCGGCAAACGCGAGCGTCACTTCTGCCTCGCTCCGGCGCATGAGGTGGGGGAGATCTCCCCACTTGAGCAGGACTTTCTTGGAATCGTCCGCATAGACCGTTCCCTCGTCCTGCACATCAGCGACATGGGTAAGCAAAAGGCGCCCGGAGTCCGCAATCGGCGCCGAGTCGAGCGCGCTCACCCATACAGCGGCAGGCACATTGCCGTCGAGCTTCACTGTCAGCGGACCGATTGTGTGACTGCCCCGCTCCGCGAAGAAGCCTGCCGTACGCGGCGTGTCGACGCCGAAAAGCCCCTCATCGCGACCGATGATCACCTGCCCGTCGCCTGGACGCGTGCCCTCGGCCCAGCGCCGATAGTCGTCGGACGTACGCGAATAGATCTCAGGGAAGAGCCCGCCGGAGGTCGCTTCCGTCGGGAGCGCGTCGGCGATGAGTGTACCGAAGCGGGCGTGCCACCCGAACCACATGTCCTTGATGTCCGCCTGGGGGCCGCAGCCGAAGTCGCTGCGGAGCGCCTTCTCGGGGAAGACGACCGCGTGCGTGCGCTTAAGCGGCTTCATGTCTCCGCGCAAGTATAGCATCGTTACGGCGCGTTCGGTCGCCCGCTGAAGCGGATCCTTTGCGACGTCGAAGTAGTGGATTGACTGCGGCTTGAGCAGGCCCTCGGCGTTATGGCTCCAGGCGAACCGCCAAATGCCGTCGTACTCCTGAAGCGCGGCCTGCGCGCCCAGCATCATGCCGCCGACGCCGCGGAACTGGCCTGGGCCCGAATAGTTGAACTCGGTGAGAGTGAACGGACGATCGAGCAGCCGGTGCTTGGCGACCGCCTCGAAGCCGGCGTTCTGCCCGCGGACGGGATTGGCGTTCGGACACTTGCTCGGCAGCCGCCAGCTCTTTTCGAGAAATTGGGGATGGTCGACGTAGAAATGGTCGTCCACATAGTCATACAGAGTGCGGACGAGCTGGTAGTGGATTGCGTTCTTCCAGCAGGAAAGGTCAGTCAGAAGCACCTGCGACTTAATTTCGTCGCGGACGAACGCCGTCATGCGCTTGGCAAAGTTGATTTCAATGTCGGTGAGGAAGAGCGCGTAGGCACAGTTCTGCGGCGAGTTCTCCCAGCAGTTGTCCGGAACCTTGTCTGTGATCTTGGCATACGTCTCGGGCTCTTTCGCCTTGTGGTCGGCGAGCCACTTCTCCCATGCCGCCTTCGCCTCGGGCAAGTCCTTCATGAAGCCGTATCCGTGATTGCCCGGGTTGCCCTCGTTGACGAACGCGAGAAACGCGAAAGCAGGTTCGTCGGCCCAGCGGCGGCCAGTCTCGGGGTTGACGTGTCCGAGGAGCTGGCGAGAGAAATCGAGTAAGTTCCTGAACGCGCCGTCGTGGAAGAGTACAAGCTCCTTGAAGTCTTTCATTTGAACGAAACCGTCTCGGTCAATACCGCAGGAACGCCAGGGGACGTTCCGCGAAACGAAAAGGTCCGTCGTCAGGTAGATGCCGTGGCGGATGCAGGCGTTCAGGAGATTGTCGAGCTCGGCCATCTTCTCGGGGCGGATCGTCGTACCGTCCTTCGGGTCGCAGAGTTCGCGTTCGTAGTGGTGAATGCGTAGTGCATTGTAGCCGAGACGCGACAACCGCGTGCACAGATCCTCGGCGTCGGCCGCGCTCATGTAGTTCGCCGTGAAGCAGAGGTTGACGCCGTAGAAGCGCTGCTTGACGCCAGGCTTTCCAGTGAACTCGAAATGGTCGCCCTTTCGCACGACGCGTCCGTGCTTGCCGGCGGGCGCATCGATCCAGCCTGCGGCGGAGAAGTCGAGAGCGGAGCCGGCCTTGACGGCCGTCGTGTCCTTGACCGGCACCCAGTCGTCGCTCGCCTGCACGATGTAATTACTGGCGTGGACAAAGGACGGGATGGCAAGGAGTATTGAAAGAATGCATTTTTTCATGTCGTTCAGCCCTCTCTATTTCACACTTCCTTAGTTTGTAACTGCATTTTACCACAATCACATCAAAACGAAAATACACGAAAGTGTACTAAACTACGACTTTGGCAGGAACTGAAGGGTAACCGCGACATAGCCGCGCTTCTCGCCGAATGTCAGCGTCATGCCGGAACGCGCCGCGCGCTCGCGCATGTTGGAGATGCCGAAATGCCCCTTCTCCGGGCCGGGCGCGGCGTCCGCCGAGAACGGCTCGCCGTCGTTGAGGACGTCTATCGTAAACGCGCCCGCCCCGTCGCCCTCGCTCACCACGATCACGTTCGCCGCGCCGCCGTGTTTCACGGCATTCCCTATCGCCTCCGACGCGATGGCGAGGAGATCGCGCTTCACCATGATCGGAAGATCCGCGGGGAGACCGCGCAGAAAGCTGCGAACCCTCGCCTTCCCAGGAACCGAGGCGTCGCGGCAGATGCGCCGCAGTAGCGACTCCGGCGACAGCGAGACGAACTCATCGCTTTGGAGGTCCATGATGGCGTCGCGAATCTCGCGCCGCGTCGCCTCGAGGACGTTCTCCGCCATCACGAGCGCATCTGCCGCGCCGGGCGCAAGCGTGTCGCCGGCAGCCATCTTAGCCGAATACACCCACAGCTTCGCGCCCGAGATGTGCTGCGATATCGTGTCATGAAGTTCCGCCGCGATGCGCCGCCTGTCGGCGGCTATCGCCTCGGCGCCGACGCGCGCATGGTGGCGACGAAACGCGACGACGGCGACGAAGGCGCAGAACGCGACAAGAACCGAGAGGAACGCGATCCACGCGAAGCCGAGCGCCCTCCGCACGCCCCACTGCCAGTCGGGGAGAAGCGTAATGTCGTCGGCGCGCCTCGTGTGCAGACGGTAGCCCTCAAAGCTGAACATCCTGTCGGTGTCGTTGCCGAGCGAGACATGCGCGTCCAATACGCCGCGCACACGGACGAGCGGCATGTCCTCGATGCCCGACGGCAGCTTTCCGCCGCCGGCCGGGGGAAGCACCACGTCCACATTCTGCCCGTCGACATCGATGACGAGCTTGCCGTGCAGATCGTGCATCGAATGGGCGTCAACGACCCTCCCCGTCATCTCCACGAGGCGGAACTGCAGATCGTTGTCGAACCTGAATCCGCCTATGTCGAAGGCAGAGCCCGTGGCGAGCGAAAGCCTGTGGATTTTCGCCCGTTCCAGGTCGGCGTCCGTGTGCCGCCATTTTGCGCCGACGAGCGCGCCGCATTCGCCGCGGCTGACGGGAAATCCCGCCGCTTCCACCATGTCTCCGGCCGCAGGAAGCTCGCCTTCCGCAAACACCCTCGCCGACGCCTTCCCGCGCTGGACGGTGAACATGCCGTCTTCGGCGTAGACGCACGTGACCTCGCCCATTACGCGGCAGGCGTGGAGCCTGCGCCCGCGCGGACTCCATGCGAGAAGCGCCGAGGTATCGCACTCCGGCACCGCGAACGGATCGTCCGGAGGCGCTTTCACGACAGTCAGCGATTGCGCATTCAACCCCTCTATCTCGGCGCCGATGAACTCGTGGCGAGGGTTGAAGACCGGGACAACCACGCCGTCAACCTCGACTTCCGCGTCGCGGAGAGCCTCCGGAGAGAAGTCGTTCGTGCGTACGCGCACGCGTATCTCTCCGTCCGAAGTCGACAGCCACAGTATGAATGCCGGCTTTCCAGTTGCGTTGCCGTATGCCGCCGACACGCACACGCCGCGCACGCGCACGCGGCAGTTGTTGAAGTGCCCCGCCTTTATTCCGAGCACAGACCTCGTGCGAGGCGGCGGGAGATCGGCATGCGAGATGAACTTGGCGCTGTCGAACTCGATTCCGGGTTCGAGCAGCATGGGGTCGGGCGTGCCTATCACCTTCACTATGTCGCCGGCCTCGACGCTGTCGAACATTCCCGGCTGCGGATCGGTGAACGCCGCGAAATAAAGCGCATGGCCGTCCGCGTCGCCGACATCGGTGGCCACAAAGGCATTGTTCACCCACGGTATCACGAACGTTACCTGGACCTCAAGTTCGCATTTCCCGCACGCGGCGATCTCGTCGGCGTCCATTTCGAGGATGTCCGCGACCTTCACGCGCGGCAGCGCGAAGGCAGAAATGGCGAGAGTCGCGAACAGGATCGTCAGGACGCGTTTCATCGACTGCCGGCTACACCATGCCCGAGGGACGGGCGATGCCTCTCTTGATGGCGACGGCTATCGCGCCCGCGCGGTCGCTCACGTCAAGCTTCTCGTAGGCGTGCTTGAGCCGCACCTTGACGCCGTCCTCGGATATTCCGAGCTTTGCGGCCATCGCCTTGTTGTTGAGCCCCTGGACGAGCAGAGCGACAGCCTCGCGTTCGGAAGGCGTGAGCTCGGGCTCCTCGCTCCTCGCCTTGTAAATGGCCTTGATGTCGTCGGGAATGAACGTGCCGCCTTCCGCGACGGCGCGAATGGCCTTGACGATGTTCTCGGGATTGCGGTCCTTGAGGACATATCCCTTCGCGCCGGCGTTGAGCGCGGCGTAGACGTCTTCCTCCATGGAACTCGTCGTGAGCATCACGACCTTCGCGGAAGGATCTGCGGCAAGTATCTCGCCGAGCGTGGCTATGCCGTCCTTGCCCGGCATCCTTATGTCGAGCAGAACGACATCCGCACCCGAGCGCTTCATGAACTCTGCCGCGCCTTCTCCATCCGCAAGCTCGCCGGCGAGTTCAATGTCCACGAAGAGGGAAAGCGCGTACTTGAGTCCCATTCGCACTACCGCATGGTCGTCGACTATAAGCACCTTTATCTTCTTCATCCTTTGTCCTCTTTCGTGCAATTATACCACATCTGCGCCCGGAGGACAGGGGAAAACAAAAATCGCCCTCCTCGCTCACGCGGGGAGGACGATTTTCTGACGCGCTGTCAGCGCATTACTTCGCGGTGAGAGCCGCGACGCCGGGGAGGGTCTTGCCCTCGAGGAACTCGAGGGACGCGCCGCCGCCGGTGGAGACGTGGCTCATCTCCGCGGCCTTGCCGGACTTCTTGACCGCGCTCACGGAGTCGCCGCCGCCGATGATCGACGTGCCGCCGTTCGCCTTGACGGTCGCGACCGCGTCGCAGACGCCGTAGGTGCCCTTGGAGAGCGGCGCGAACTCGAAGCAGCCCATAGGCCCGTTCCAGACGACCGTCTTCGCGCCCTTCACGGCGTCAGCGAAGAGGGCGACGGACTTAGGTCCGATGTCGAGGCCCATCCAGCCGTCGGGAATGTCGCCCTCGCAGAGCTTCATCTCGATGTCGGACGCGTCCTTCGTCTCGGGGAACTTGTTCGCGATCACGTTGTCGACGGGGAGAAGGATCTTGATGCCCTTCGCGTCGGCCGCGGCGAGCATCTCCTTGCAGTAGGCGACCTGCTCGTCCTCGCAGAGCGAGGTGCCGATCTTGATGCCCTGGGCCTTCTTGAAGGTGTAGGCCATGCCGCCGCCGATGATGAGCGTGTCGACCTTGTTGAGGAGCGCCTTCACGACCGCGAGCTTGTCAGAGACCTTCGCGCCGCCGAGAATGGCGACGAACGGACGGACCGGGTTCTCGACGGCGTCGCCGAGGAACTGGATCTCCTTCTCAAGAAGGAAGCCCGAGACGGCGGGCTGGATGTAGTCGGCGATGACGGCGGTCGAGGCGTGGGCGCGGTGAGCCGTGCCGAACGCGTCGTTGCAGTAGAGGTCGCCGTAGGAGGCGAGCTTCTTCGCCATCTCGGCGCGCTGGGCCTTGAGCTCGGCCTTCTTCGCCGCGAACTCCTCGTCAGTGAGGTGGATGCCCTTCTTCTCGTCGTCCTTCTTGACCTTGCCGTCCTCGGCCTTGTAGAAGCGGGTGTTCTCGAGGAGAGCGACTTCGCCGGGCTTGAGCGCCTTGACGACATCGTCGGCCGCCATGCAGTCGGGGACGAACTTGACCTGGAGAGCGAGCTTCTCGGAAAGCGCCTCTGCGACGGGCTTCAGCGTGAACGCCGCGTTGTCGGGGTTCGGGGCCGCGCCGAGCTTGACGCCCTTCGGACGGCCGAGGTGCGACATGAGGACTAGCGAGCCGCCCTGCTCGAGGACGTACTTGATCGACGGCAGCGCCGCGACGATGCGGGTGTCGTCGGTGATCTTGCCGGAGCCGTCCTTGGCCATCGGCACGTTGAAATCAACACGCATTACGACGCGCTTGCCCTTGAGCTCGACGTCGCGGAGAGTCTTCTTGTCCATTTCTTTGTTTCCTTTCTATTTGCGTTGAAGTTATTTAAGCCGGGTTGTAATTACAAAGGGCACCAGAATGGTATTCATTCCGATGCCCTTCGCCATCACATTCCCGTATTCCCTGAATTATTTTACTTGGCCATCTTGTTGAGCTTGAGCTGAGCGCGCGATTTCTTGCGATCAGCCGTGTTCTTCGTGATGATGCCCTTCTTCACGGCCTTGTCGAGACCGGAGACAAATTCCTTGAACTTCTTCTCAGCATCTTCCTTGTTGTTCGCATCAGCGAACTTGAAGAGCTTCTTGTGCGCGTCGTGGAGCTTCGCCTTGCAGACCGCATTGCGCTTGCGGGCCTTTTCGTTCTGCCGGTCGCGCTTCCTTGCAGCGCGGCCACCCTTTATATTAGCCATCTTTTCTTATCCTTTTTGTGGGAATGTTCACGCATAGTATATCATAACTGCCCCTCGCGGCGCAAGTGCGCCGATTTACCGCTTTGCGGCGCCGAGCGTCATGCGGTCGATGTCGGGCGCCCAGGCGGAGCCGTTGGAGACGCGGATTGCGTGAACACCTTCGGAAAGCTCGACTTCAAGCGGAACGTCGACGAACTTGCCGTCTGTCGCCGGCGCGTCGACCCTGACCTTCTCCCCTCCGTCGACCTGGACGAAGAAGTGCCACACGTCAGGCGCCATGCAGCGGAACACGAGCGTGCGCTTTCCGCCGCGGTCGACCTTTACGTTCTTCCATATGAGATCGTTCGTCTCGCGGTTGCCGATACACGCGACCGCAACATCTCCCGATGCTCCGGCGAACTCGGAAGGAAACGCCGTGCCCGACTGCCTGGCATCGCGAAGCTCCTGATATTCGGAGAGGAACGCAGTCTCGGCCTCGTAAACGGTGCGTTCGAGACGCTTTTCCGCGTCGAAGCGGAAGAACCTGGCGGAATGCGGGCGCAGGCTGAGCGTGAAGCGACCATTGAAGCTGCCGGGGTCGGCACGTTCGACAAGGTCGAAGACCTCCACTTCGCCGCCAAGGTCGAGCGTGCTTGACTCCACCGTGAATTCAAGCGACTCGTCCGAAAGGTTCAGGAGCGCGACATAGCGCGACTTGCCGAAGCGCTCCACGGCGTCCTTCACAAGAACATACCCGTCCTTTCCGACGCGCTGCGCGACATACGCCTGAAGACCGAGGTCGTTCTGGCTCATCGCGAGGAGATAGGGGTTGGTGATCAGATCCATAGTCTGCCCTGGGATCGTGCGCACATCGCAGCCGACGAGCAGCGGGGACGAAAGAATGCACCACGTGCCGAAATGAAGCGTCTCCTCGTCGGCGGTAAAGCCCTCGTCGCCCTTTCCGAAGGCAGTTTTGACGTGCCCCTTGAGATGACCCACCTCAAGCATGTCCATGTCGTTGTACGCGCCGGGCTTCGCATACGGCGAAAGGTAAAGGTTTTCCTTGACGATGCCCTTGAGCGACTTCCAGTTCGCGCGGATGTCGCCGGTCGTGCGCCACGACTCCGCGATGTCCGCAGCCCATGTGCCGGGGAAGGCCCAGCGGCAGAGGTTGAGGCGAACGTCGGTGCGTCCCGTCGCCTTGATCGCCTCGGATATCTCGGTGTAGCGCCGGCGTTCGTCGAGTCTCAGGCGCGATCCGCCGCAGTAGTCGACCTTTATGAAGTCGAAGCCGAGATCGACGAAGTGCAGCTTGCAGTCCGCCGCGTCGTGCCCGTAGAGCCCGCCGCCTTTGCCGCCCTTGTCGTAGTTGCCCTTGGCGTCCTTCCACATGCTGCCGCACGTATCGGCGCCCGCATCGGAGTAGATGCCGGCCTTGAGCCCGACCGCATGGATTCCGTCGACGACCGGTTTCATTCCGTTGGGGAACCGGTTCGGGTTGAACCTGAGGATGCCGTCGTCGCCGTGGCCCCAGAAGAAGCCGTCGTCGATGTTGACGTAGGTATAGCCCGCCGCCTTGAGCCCGTTGGTCGCCATGGCTCTCGCCGTTTCGAGGATGACGTCTTCGGATATTTCGCAACCGAACGTGTTCCAGCTCGACCAGCCCATCAGCGGGCGGATCTTCGGGTCGCTCGTGGGGGGAATCTTCGCGGCGTCGAGAAGCCGGGCAGCGCGCGCGGCGACGTCCTCGCGCTTCGCTCCCTCGAGACGGCTCAGGTTGACATACGCCTTACCAGCCGCGAGATCGACGCGGATGCGCTTGTCGCACTTCGGGCAGTCGCGGTACTCGACGCGGCTGTCGATGCCGGACGGGATCGACTCGATGCCTTCGCCGAACGACGCAAAGGCGCCAACGCCGGCGGCCAACAGTGCCAAGCTTCCAACATATACTGACTTCATCTTTCGTTCCTTTCTTTGAGAGTTTGGGTATTGTACCAAACCGCCGCCGACTCTTCAAACAAGATCCGAGCCGCCTTTGACGGCGACGGGCGAGGCGTGGGTGTGGCATATTGCGAGCGCGAGCGCGTCGGCCGCGTCGTTCTGGGGGAGCTCCGGAAGCGCAAGGAGCGTCTTCACCATGCGCTGCACCTGCTCCTTCTCGGCAAGTCCGTTGCCGCACACCGCCATCTTCGCGCGGCGCGGCTCGTATTCGTATATGGGCTTCCCCGCGTCAACGCCGGCAACTATCACGGCTCCTCTCGCCTCGCCAAGCACCATCATCGTATTGGCGTTCTTGCCGTAGATCACCTTCTCTACGCTCAGAACGTCGGGATTCCATGTTGTAATCAGCTCGGCAATCTTCGCGTGGATGCGCTTCAGGCACTCCGAGAGCGGCAGCTTTGCCGCGTTCGGGATATTGCCGTAGTCGAGCGCGACGAGGCGCGAGCCCTTCGTCTCGACGACGCCGAAGCCCGTCGAGCGAAGCGAGGTATCGACACCGAGAATGATCATATGTTCCTCTCCTTGCTGATGGCAGTCCAGGCAGCGTTTACCTTCGCCATCTTTTCCGTCGCCTCGGCGACCTTGCGATCCGACGCGCCTTGCGAGCGCAGGACGTCGGGGTGGCACGACTTCGCCTTCTCGCGGTAGGCGCGCTTCACCTCCTCGTCCGACGCCGACGGCTTCACGCCAAGCGTCCGGTAGGCGTCCGCGAGCGGGTTAGTGCGCTGGCGCGGCGCGCGGCGCGCGCCTCTCGCACGCAACCGCTCCTCGCGAATGCGCCGTTCGATCCAACCTCCGAGAAGCGATCCCAAAAACGCGCCGAGCAAGCCGCCCCGCGAACAGAGAATCGCTCCGGCGAGTGGACCGATCCAGAGCATCAGACGATCTTCCCTGCAAACTCCTCGAATGCCGGAAGCTCGATAAGCTCGGCCGCACCAGCGTCGATCGACGCGGCAAACGAAGGATCGACCGGGAGCCGCACGACTTCGGGGATTTCGAACTTCTTTGCGATCGCCTCCGCCTTGGACTCTCCAAAAACCGGAATCTCCTTGCCGCAGTCGGGGCACTTCAAATAGCTCATGTTCTCGACGAGCCCCACAACCGGCTTTTCCATCATCTTCGCCATCTTGACCGACTTCGAGACGATCATCTCTACGAGTTCCTGCGGCGAAGAGACGACGACAACGCCGTCAACGGGAAGCGACTGGAAGACCGTGAGCGGCACGTCGCCGGTGCCAGGCGGCATGTCGACGAACATGACGTCGAGCTCACCCCAGTGGACGTCGGTCCAGAACTGCTTTACTAACCCTGCGATAACCGGGCCACGCCAGACGACGGGGTCAGACGGATCCTCGACGAGCATGTTGAGCGAGATGACCTTTATCCCCGTGTTCGTCATCGTCGGCTCTATGCCGTCGTCCGACTTGTAGGTCGAGCCTGCGAGGCCGAACGCCTTGGGGATCGAGGGGCCAGTCACGTCTGCGTCGAGGATTCCCACCTTGAGGCCGCGCTTAGCCGCGGCGACTGCGAGCATCGTCGTCACGAAACTCTTTCCGACGCCGCCCTTTCCCGACGCGACGGCAATCACCTTGCCGACTTTCGACGCTGCGTTCAGCTTCGCGGAGAAGTCGAACTTCTCCTTCCTGTCCCCGCAGTTCTTCCCGCAGGTCGAGCAGTTATGCGTACATTCTTCCGACATTTCACACTCCCTGTTGTCAAATTTTGCCTACAAGCGCGAGGCCGCACGAGCAGCCGAGGCGGTTTGCACCCGCGCGGATCATCGCGAGGGCAGTCTTGCGGTCGCGTATCCCGCCCGCCGCCTTTACGCCCATCTTCGCGCCGACAGTCTTTCGCATAAGCTTGACGTCGGCGACTGTCGCGCCGCCCTTGCCGAAACCTGTCGATGTCTTCACGAAATCGAACCCCGCCTTTTTCGCCGCGGTCGACGCGACGACGATTTCGTCCTTCGTCAAGTTGCAGCATTCGAGGATGAGCTTGAGGACGACGCTCTTCTTCGTCTCGCGGCATTCGCGCACGATTTCGGAAAGCTCGCAGAAGCACGCGTATATGTCGCTCTTGAGAAGCCCCTGGTTGATTACGACGTCAAGCTCGTCCGCGCCGTCGTCTATCGCCTGCAGCGCCTCCTCGACTTTCGCGAACGTGCTCGTCGCGCCAAGGGGAAAGCCGATCACGGTGCATACCGCGACCTTCGTTCCCGCGAGCATCTGGCGGCACTTCGGAACCCAGCACGAGTTCACGCACACGGACTTGAAGCCATGCTCCTTCGCCTCGCGACAAAGCCGCGCAATGTCAGACGCCTTGGCGTCCGCCCTGAGGAGAGTGTGGTCGATGAACTTTGCAATGTCTGTCTTCATTTCTGACGTGTATTCGGTTGTTTCAAAAGGCCGGTCACGGCTTGAGGATTATGCGGTTGTCGCCCTGCGGCCTGTTGTCGAACGCCCATGTCCCACAGGCCACGCCTTCTGGAACGACAATCCCGGAAAGCCTGGGGCAGTCGTAGAATGCGAGACGCCCGATCCGCTTCAGGTTCTTCGGCAGCTTGACTTCGCGGAGAATCGGGCAGCCGTAGCAGATGCCCGCCGGAAGCTCCTCGACGGTGTCGGGGAACTCGACGGACGAGATGTCGTAGCGCGATGCGAACAGGCCCGGCGGCAGCAGCGCGACCGGCTTCCCGCCGAGAGTCGCCGGAATCGCCACCGCCTTGCCTTTCCCGTCGTTCGGTATGGGACGCGGAGAAAAAGACGCGTTCTTGGTGCGTTCGCCGTCAATGCCGAGAATCGCCGCGCGCGTTCCGCCGACGATGATGTAGCGGTAGCCGCCTTCGCACGGAATCCCGTTCGTCAGCGCCGCGATGTCGGCCAGCGTCGTGCATTCCGGAACACCCGCCGCGTTGAAACTGGAGCCCGACAGGGCCCGGGGGTCTGCCTGCCGCACATAGACCCAGCCGTCCTTCGCAAGAATCCTGTGCCCGCCCATGTTCTTGAAGTCGTCGAGAGACGACGAATCGGCAAGCACTCTGGCGATTTTAAGCTCGTCGCTGGCATTCCCGCCGTCGCCGTAGTCGCTGCAGGTGGTGTCAAGTCCGTCGATTCTCGCGGGAAGCTCCACCGCATTCCTGTCGGAAGGCAGGTAGGCGACGAGACTGGCCTTGCCGTCCTTCGGCAGAAACAGCCACCCGTCGGCGGTGACGCGCGGTCCCTCGTATCGGCAGACGGATGCGGCCAGCGCACCGACCAGCCGCGAGGCATTGATTCCGTTCCAGCCCATTCTCATGCTGACCATGTTTTTCCAGATCGACGACGGGTGCACGACCTCCAGAGGGCCGTAGATGTCGCGCGGATAGACCGCCGTAAGCTGCGCGTGCGCGCCATCAAAGGTGTCCGCGACGGCGTCGACCGGGTTCCGGTGCGAAAAGACGACGCACGTCAGCCTGGGTGCGTCCGCGAACGCGCGCGCGCCGAGCGACGAGATGCGTCCCTCGAAGCTGACCGTTTCGAGATCGGATGCGCCGGCGAAGGCGCCGGCGGCGACTTCCGTGACGTCCGAATCGAACACGAGGAACCGGACGCCCCTCAGCGCATCGGGCGTGCCGGGCGTGTGCCGCCGCTCCTCGAAAACGGCGGGCGCAAACGCGCCGGATTCCTCCGTGCCGAAGCACACCGCGGTCCCGTCAGCCGGGGAGAACCCGAGCACATAGACGACAGCCATGATCATCGAACAGCTCATTTTCCAACCTCCACTTCTCCGTTGCTCTTTTTGCCGAAGCACCAAGCCCAGAACTCGTCGGACTCCCACATGACGTCCCACCACCAGGCGTGTTCGCCCTTTGAATAGGTCCTCAGCTCGAACGCGCCGCCGAAGCGCTCCGCGTCCGCGCGGAACTTGCCCCAGAACTTTTCGTAAAAGTCACGGTGAGCCGCCACGACGTCGGCATACACCTTCTCTTCAAAGCCGAACCACCAGTTTCCGGGCGCGTCTGGATGAAGCACGGGCTGGTGGTGTGGACGCGACCAGGCGACCGCAGTCGCGGCGTACCGGCCGGGATGGTCGAACGACATCGCCACGGCCATCGTTCCGCCGCTGCCGAGACCCGTCAGATAGATGCGCCGTTCGTCGATGGGCGGGGCAGCCGCGGCATCCGTGCGCGAGAGCTCCACCACCTTCAGCACAAGGTCGTCGTAGAGCGTGATGAGCGGAGCGCGCGGCGCGACGGGATAGCCGTGGGGGATGTTCACGTTCCCGTGCGCGGGCGGCATGGGAACGAGCAGCCATGCGCGATGCTCGTCCTGGAACGCGCCGCCCAGCACCCGGTCGATCACGCCCGTCTGCCTGAACTGCTTCGCAAGGTCCGTGCCCTGCTCGCCGTTGCCCGGCAGATAGACGACGAGCGGCGCCTTGTCTTCGCCGCCGAACCAGTCGAGCGGATTCCACCAGCGAAACGGACGAGGCCGCGGACGGAACAGGAGGAACGGAATCGAATCGGTGTAGCTCCCGAGTTCGCGCGCGACTTCGGCTGCGCGTCCGGCTATCGGCTCGCGGATGAACCAGTGCGCCTCAAGGCCGGGACGTTCCGCAAGCCTTTCCGCAAGAGCGCCGTCGACCTTGTAGTCCTCGATGCGCGACGGCCAGCCATAGCCCGGCATTCCCGCTTCCGGCGGATACTGCGCCGGCGTTCGCCACTCGACGAGCGACGGCGCCTTGTCGAACTCCCACCGCGCGAGAGACGTGGCGTCCGTCACCACGAACGGCTCGGCCATCGGCGCAAGCTTGACTGCGGCGGCGGCGACTAACGCGGCAGGAATCACCTGCGGTCCTCCGGCTCAAGCGACAGCTCGTCCACAACGGAATTGACACGGTATTCAAGACCGTTCATGCCGATGCGGAACGCGTTCACGATTCCGTAGACGAAGCCGCCGGGCGTCTTGTGCCGAAACGCGACGATTCGGCCGCGAGGGGACTGGTAGTCTCTGTTATTCTCGCGGAACATCAGTTCGAACGGCCCTGTCACGTATCCGTCGCGCGGCGCGCAAAGAGGGGTTCCGAGCGAATCGGGGAAGGGCTCGATCTCCTGAAAGCCGTCCTCCGGCGTTTTCGGTTCCAGCACGCAGTAGCCCGAACGCAGATTGCAGTATCCGCTGTTGTCAGAAACGCCGGGGAATACCCCGAGTTCGACGTTGAACCACTCCGTCTCGCGCCTTGTCACCAGCGGCCAATCCCGCACAAGACCGCCGAAGCCGATCACCCCGGTCTTCATCGCGTGGGGCCTGACCTTGCGGCGCACCGTGACAGGCGGGACGTTCGTCGGCACAAAGGACCTCTTGTCGCTCGACAGCGCCGAGAAAACTACGGGCGGGACGACCGGCGAATAGACATCCGGCGAGGAGACGGACACCTTAAGCAGTCCGTTGAATGCAATGCCGCGATAGACTGCCGCGCCGGATGCGTCCGTCTTGACGCCGCACACCGACACGCCTTCGACCGGTTTCCCGTCCGTGTCGACGACCTTGAAGGTCGCTTCGGCGTTCGCGCCGTAGCGGGCAATCAGCCGAGGCAGTTCGTCAGACCTCCTCCGGAAATCGGCAATGTCCGCCAACAGCGGCAATGCCGCCGCGACCAGCGCGACAGCGGGCAGCAGACGCAACTTCATGTCAGTCCTCCATTCTATTTCGCAAGTTTGATCTCGATCGGGACGAAGGCGTTGGGGTCATTCGCGCGCTTCACGATCTTGTCGGCGTACTCGTCGCTGTAGTAGCGGTCCGTCTCGGTGCGGTCGCGCCGTCCGTTGTAGCGGCGAAGCGCGTCGAGCCATCCGTCGAAGAAGCCCGAAGGCCGCGTCGCAGCGGGTCTTGCCGAGGCGCCGAAGCCCTTGCGCGAGAGGTACTTTATCGCGGCGCGGACGTTCTGCTCGGCCGTCCCCTCGTTGCGCTTGGACGGCTTGACGAGCCCGACGAGTTCCTTCTCCACGCCCCAGTCGCCGGGAACGTTCACCTGCAGCGGATCGACCTTCCACGCCGCCTTGGAGCGCGGCCCGTTACCGCCGGACTCCTCGATCATGTGCGCCTTTACGAGCGCGGGCGTAAGGTCGCCGACTTTCGCCGCCTGCTCGGGAGTGCCGCCGGTCCAGCCCTTCTTGTCGGCGTTGAACTCCTTCACAAGCCGCGCGATAAGCGCGTCGTGCTCCTGGTATCGCGCGTCCTCGAAACCGCGGAACACGGGAAGCCCCGCGCCGCCTGCTCGCACGCGTGGTTTTGTCTTCCGCTTCTTTGTCTGCT
The DNA here is from genome assembly GCA_045536845.1 of Kiritimatiellia bacterium. GTDB lineage: Bacteria > Verrucomicrobiota > Kiritimatiellia > RFP12 > UBA1067 > UBA1067. The sequence continues at coordinate 79,837 of JAZSOG010000021.1, forward strand.
CCGGGAACCACTTCGCGATCCACGCCTCGATCTTCCTGACGGTCTTCATCTCCTCGTCCGTCACGAAGCGGCGGTCGATGTAAAGCTCGCCCCAGTCGTCGAACGAGAACCCGCCGAACGCGGGGGTGTCTATGACATATCGTTCGCTGCCGCACGGCGGCACTTCCGCGATCCCCTTCTTCCTCAGTTCCGCGGCGTGCTTCGCCTCGCGCTCCGCCGCGCGCTGCTGTATGGAGACCGCCTCGACCGCGAGCGGAAGTATCTCGGCGATCGCCTGCGGATCGATTTCAAGAACGATGCCTTCGCCGGCCCAGACGGGCGCGGCGAGCGCGGCGGCCACGACGAGCGTCGTCAGCCTTGATGCATATTTTCTCCTCATGTCGCAATTCTACCAAAACCACCACGCGCGCGCAAGCGACGGACAAAATACCAACGCAGGCAGCGCGATTACGATTTCGGACGGCCGTTGGACATGGCGACGCCCAGCCCCCGCTTCTTCGCGCACTTCTGGTACAGCGCCTTTGCCTCGTCCATGTGCTCGGAGAGGTTCTTGACGCGCGCCTCGTCGCACGGATGCGTCGATGCGAGCTCGCCGAGCTTCGACGAGTTCCCCGTTCCGAAGCGCTTCCAGAAGGTGACGGACGCCTGCGGGTCGTACCCCGCCTTCGCCATGAGGTAGAGCCCTATGAGGTCGGCCTCGCTCTCGTGACTGCGACTGTATGGAAGCAGTATTCCGTACTGCGTGCCGATTCCGTATATCTGCTGCACCTGGTCGCCGCATCCTATGAGCGACAGGCCGAGCGTTCCGGCCGCCTGCAACTGCGACCAGCTCATACGCTCGCCGCCATGCCGCGCGATTGCGTGGCCCACCTCGTGCGCGACGACACAGGCGAGCTCCGCCTCGTTGGCGAACTTCGTCATGATGCCGGTGTAGACGGCGACCTTACCGCCGGGTAGACAGAACGCGTTCACCTCGTCGCTCTGCAGAACCGTGAACTCCCATTCAAAGCCCGTGTCGCCCGCGGCATCCTTGACCGCCGCGCCGACCCTCGCGAGGAGCGCCTGCTGCGACGCATCGGCCGATGGCTTCGTCTGCGCCTTGTATTCGCCGTACGCCGTGGCCCCCATCTCCCGCTCGCTCGCGTCCGACGAGAGCATTAGCTGCGTGCGCCCAGTGATCGGAACGGTGCGGCAGCCCGCAGCAACGACCGCAAACACGGCCGCAGCCGCAAGTACTGCTATGTCCGTCCTCATGATACTATTCTCTTTCAAGCGCGGCCTTGACCGCATCGACCGCGGCGTCTGGAGCGACGACCTGCATCTTCGACTTGTCGTCGCAGCGGCGCTTGATCTCCACGCCGCCTGCGCTAAGCCCCTTCGCGCCGACTACGACGCGCACGGGGAAGCCGATGAGGTCGGCGTCCTTGAACTTGACGCCAGGGCGCTCGGCGCGGTCGTCGACGATGACGTCGATTCCAGCCGCCTCGAGCGCGGACTCGAGATCGTCCGCGACCTTGGTCACCTCGGCCTTGTCGGGATCGAGGTTTTCGACGATGACCTGGTACGGCGCTACGGACGCGGGCCAGATGATGCCGTCCTTGTCGTGGCACTGCTCGATGACGGCCTGCAGCGTGCGGCTCACGCCGACGCCATAGCAGCCCATGATCATCACATGGTCTTCGAGCTTGTCGTTCTTGTAGACGGCGTTGAACGCGGCGGAGTACTTCGTGCCGAGCTTGAAGACCTGCCCGACTTCGATGCCGCGCTTGATCGCCATGGGCTTGCCGCACTTCGCGCAGATGTCGCCGTCCTTCACGATCACGAGATCGGCGTAGTCTGCGTCCGCGATCTTCGCGTCGCGCGAGAGGTCAACGTTCTTGAGGTGGAAGTCGTCCTTGTTCGCGCCGACGATGCGGCCCTTCGCGCCCTTGAGCGCGATGTCCGCGACGATCTTGAGCGTCGCGTCCGCGGGAGCGACGGGGCCGACGAAGCCGGCGTTCGCGCCGGTCGCCTTGAGGACGGTGCCGAAATCGGCGAGCGCGACGGACTTCGCGCCGAGGAAGCGCTTCAGCTTCACCTCGTTCACGTCGCGATCGCCCTGAACGCACACCATGACGGGCTTTCCGTCAGCAACATACACGAGCGACTTGACGAAGCGGTCGGAGGGAAGAGCGAGGAAAGAGGCAACCTCTTCGATCGTCTTCGCGTTGGGAGTCGCGACTTCTTCATACGCGGGGCAGTCGGCGTCGGCACACGGCGCGGCGCGACGTTCCGCCTTCTCGAGATTCGCCGCGTAGCCGCAGCCGTCGCAGAACGCGATGCCGTCTTCGCCAGCGTCGGCAAGAACGTGGAACTCGTGCGTCATCGAATCGCCCATGTCGCCGCCGTCGGCCTGCACAGGAACAGCCTTGAGCCCGCAGCGCGCGTAGATGCGCTCATAGGCGTGGTACATGTTCCAGTAGCTCTTGTCCGCGCCCTCGGCGTCCGTGTCGAAGGAGTAGGCGTCCTTCATCAGGAACTCCTTCGAGCGCATGAGCCCGAAGCGCGGACGCGTCTCGTCGCGGAACTTCCACTGGATCTGGTAGATCGTGACGGGAAGCTGGCGATAGGAGCTGACGAGGGACTTTGCCAAATCGGTGAACACTTCCTCTGCCGTCGGCCCGAGCGCGAACTCGTGCTCGCCGCGGTCGCGGAGCTTGAACATGTTCGGACCCATCGTGTCCCAGCGGCCAGTGGTGCGCCAGAGCTCCGCCGGCTGCAGGATCGGCGAGACGATCTCGAGCGCGCCGGCGCGATCCATTTCCTCGCGGACGATCTCCATGATCTTCTTGAGCGAGCGCATGCCGAGCGGCAGGTACGCGTAAAGTCCGCCGGCGACCTTGCGCGCGAGGGCGGCGCGCATCAGGAGGCGATGAGAGTCGATTTCGGCGTCACCGGGATTCTCCCGGAGCGTCTGTATGAGAGATTTCGTCCATTTCATGATTGAGATATTATACCAAATCCGCGCGCGTGGAATTTGGTATACTTTACCGCGAATGAAACATCCAGCCATATTCGGACGGACGGAGCTGATGCTCGGAACCGAGGCACTCGACGCGCTCGCGCGCACGAAAGTCGCTGTATTCGGGCTCGGCGGCGTGGGCAGCTGGTGCGCCGAGTCGCTCGTCAGGTCTGGCATCGGGAAACTGCTCCTCGTGGACTCCGACCGCGTCTGCATCACGAACGTGAGCCGGCAGCTGATGGCCACGACGAAGACCGCGGGGCAGGTCAAGGCGGATGTCCTCGCAAAGCGTCTGAAGGAGATCAACCCCCTCGTCGAGCTCGATGTGCGCCAGCAGATATACTCGCCCGAGACGGCCGGGGAATTCGCGCTGGAGGAATACGACTACGTGATAGACGCGATAGACTCCCTCGACTGCAAGGCGGCGCTCATACGCCACGCGCTGTCGATCCCGACGGTGACGCTCTTCGCCTCGATGGGCGCGGCGCTGAAGATGGACCCCTTCCAAATCCGCGCAACCGAGTTCCGCAAGGTCGAAGGCGACGGCCTCGCACGCGCACTCCGCACCAAGTTCAAGAAGACCGGCGACATGCCGACGCGAAAATTCAAATGCGTGTGGAGCCCGGAGCGCCGCGAGAACCTTGGGCCGGCGAACAACGACGACGAACCAAAGAGGCGCGTCAACGGAACGGTCGCGCACATAACGGCGATCTTCGGCTTCGCGCTCGCAGGACTCGTCGTCCAAGACGTCGAACGCAGGGTTAGAGAATTTTCTTAAGTTGCTTATCTGCTGCAGAAGCAACCTTGTCGAAAAGCGAATTTCCGTGCGCGTCCATCGCGACTACGCCGCGAAAGCCCTCTACCTCGAAATGCCAGCACGCCTCGGCCGCGCCAAACTTGTCGAGAAGGTCAACTCCTGCGACCTTCTTCACCGAAGCGGCGTAAAGCGCGCCCGCGCCGCCAACTGCCTGCACGTAGACGCAACCGCACTTCTTCATGGCGGCTAGAGTCGCGTCGTCCATGCCACCCTTCCCGATGATGATGCGGACGCCTGACGACTTTATGAAAGCGGGCTCGTATGGATTTTCCCTGACGCTCGTCGTCGGACCTGCCGAGACAACCCTCCAGCCGTCACCCGCCTTAACGCACACCGGTCCGCAGTGGTAGAGCGCACCGTCGCGGAAATCGACGGCTATCTTCCCGCCGTCCGCGAAGAACTTGTGGAACTTGTCGCGCCCAGTGTGGACGATGCCGGAGATGCTAACGGAATCGCCCGCCTTGAGCGCGCGAATCTTCTTCTCGTCAAATGGATATCTCAGTTCTTTCATAACCCAGTATTTTCAATGGTTCCGCGGGGTCTGTCCCCACGAAAGTTGCTGAGGGTTTAAGCCAAAACGCAAATCTCTCCGCGGCGACACGCCCAGCACATGTAGGCGATGGTCACGAAGAAGCTCGCGGGAACGCGCGGACGCGCCGCAATCCTGACGCCGAGAAGCGTCGTCTTGCCGCCAAGTCCCATCGGGCCTATGCCGAGAGAGTTTGCGTCCTTCAGAATCTCCTTCTCAAGCCGCTTGAGCGTCGCGTCCTTCGACGCGCCAGCCGCACCGAGCGGACGGAGAAGCTGCTCTTTTGCGACCTCATACGCCGTCGCGCGGTCGCCGCCAATGCACACGCCGAGTATCCCGGGCGCACAGCCAAAGCCCTGCGCCTTGCGGACCGCGTCAAGGATGCACTTCCTCACGCCCGCAAGATCGCGCCCCGCCGCAAGCGACGCGTCGGGCAGCGAATACTGGCGCGACATGTTCTCGCTGCCGCCGCCCTTCATGACAAGCGTCACGCACCCCGGCTTCTGCCAGTCGACGTAGTGAATAACAGGAGCCCCGTCCGTGCAGTTGTCGTCGTAGGACTTGCCTGTCACGGAGTCGATGCAGTTCTTTCGCAGATACCCGCGTGCAGTCGCAAGCGCGACCGCCTTCTTGATGACTGCGGGCGAAACCTTGCGACGAAGCGACGCGTCGACGTAGAACGCGAGAGTCCCTGTGTCCTGACAAAGCGGAGAGCGGAGCTTCCTCGCGAGACGCACGTTGTCGAGTATCGTCCCGAGGACGACAGACGCGGATGACCCGCGCGCCTCGCCACGGAAGGCCTTTTTTATTGCCGCTTCCACGTCCGACGGAAGCGACGAACTGGTGTCGCGTATGAGCCCTGCAAGTTTCTCGACGATGTTCATGCTGTAGATTATACCATTTCTTTGCGTTATAACGACGCCGTGGCGTCGGGTTGCTTGGCAAAAGCACGAACGACTTCGCGATCGTCGAACGGATACTTCACGCCTGCAATCTCCTGCGTCGTCTCATGCCCCTTGCCAGCGATGATCACGACATCGCTGGGACCGGCGTTCGCGAGCGCAAACGAAATCGCCTCGCGGCGATCTGGCTCTACTCGAACGAGCGACGGCTTTGTCGGCACCCGTTTGACGCCCTCGATTATCGCGTCGATGATTTTTGCCGGGTCTTCGCTTCGCGGATTGTCGCTCGTAACAACGAGTGAGTCTGCGAGCTTGGCGCAGGCCTCGCCCATAAGCGGACGCTTCATAGGATCGCGATCGCCGCCTGCGCCGAAGACGACCCAGAGTCGGCCGTCATGAGGCGTGAAGCCGCGCGCGGCCGAAAGGACTTTTTCAAGACCGTCGGGCGTGTGGGCAAAATCGACATAGACCTTCGCCTTGACGCTCGGGTTCTCGACAAGCTCAAGCCGACCCCAGCGCGGACGCAGCAGCGGAATCGTGCGCTGTATGGCATCGTACTGAACGCCGGCGACAAGGGCGAGCGCTGCGGCGAGCGCAACGTTTGACTTGTTATAGTCTCCGACAAGCTGCAGCCCCGAAAAGTCGAATGCAGGGGGTTTTGCCGTAACCGGAAAGGCGTCCAGTCCGAGAATTCCGCGGCATGCCTCGTACATTCTCTCGCCGCCTTCGCCGTCGATGCAGACGGCGAAAGGCGCCTTCCTGCCGGATGGATTCCCCCGCGCGATCTGCTCCGCGAACGAAAGCTTGACGCGGAAGTACTCCTCCATCGTCTTGTGGTAGTCAAGGTGGTCTTCCGAAATGTTCGTGAACGCGCCGCCGGAAAAGGAGGTGACCTCGCCAAATCCGACGCGGTTCTGGTGGATCGCATGCGAGGAGACCTCCATCACGCAGTCGGTGCAGCCGTTTTGCTCCATCGCGGCGTATATCTCCTTAAGCTGCGCGAGCGGCGGCGTCGTGTAGCCGGTGTAGAAATGCCGCGCCCCGTCAAACGCCTCGACGGTAGTAATGTATCCGCAGAGCGGAGCTCGCCCGTCTGCTCTTTCCGCTTCGCTCACTCGCTCCCGGGCTCGAAGCTGGACGCCCCAAGCATTTACGAACTCGGCGAAGACCCACGCGGTGGTGGTCTTGCCGTTCGTGCCGGTTATTCCCCAGAAGCGCATATCAGCCGCGCACGCCAGACCAGCTCTCGAAGCGCTTTGACGCGAGCGCCTTGTATTTCGCGCCGGCGCCGCCGTTCACGAACGGATCGATGGTGATGCCGCCGCGCGCGGCGAACTTGCCGTAGACTTCCAAGTACTTCGGCTTAAGGAGCTTTACGAGATCGTCGTATATGACGTTCACGACGTCCTCGTGGAAGTCGCCGTGGTTGCGGAAGCCGAAGAGGTAGAGCTTCAGCGACTTCGACTCGACGAGCTTCTTCGCGGGGATGTAGCGGATCGTAAGCGTCGCGAAGTCGGGCTGGCCGGTCTTCGGGCAGAGCGTCGTGAACTCGGGCGCGGTGAAAGTCACCCAGTAGTCGCGCCCGGGGTGGCGGTTTTCAAACGCGTCGAGAACGGCCGGATCGTAGTCCTTCGGCGCGGCGACGGAGCGGCCGAGGGCGTTGAGCTTCTCAAGGTCTTTTCTCATGTCGGATATTATAGCAAAACATTCGCCGCCACGACTTGCACAAAACGGCAACCGCGATCCCGCGAAGTCGACCGCCGAGGTAGCCATTGCTATTGCTTCTGCGGCTTGCGGCAGATTAGCTCGTCAATAACGCGACCGACATCTGCCTTGGAGACCTTCTCGATGATGCGAAGATGGCGGCCGTTCTCGGCATCGGGAACCCACTCGTCCGCGCCCGCATTGCCGACCATGCGAAAACATCCGCGCTCGACATTGCAGTATTTCTCCCAGCCGCGCACGGCAATCAGGACGGCCGTCTCATCCCACGAGCTGCGCCCGCCCGGTCCGTAGCAGTTAGCGTGCCACTTTGCAGGGTCCTTTTCCATCTGCTCCTTGGTTGGAAGGTTCTCAGCGAAGATGTCGCGCACGGGATTGCGCCCCTCCGCCGCCGACTCCGCCATGGCGCGTCCGGAGAAAATGTTACGCCCGTAGTCGAATGCCGAGAACACCGCCGGGGTGGGCCAGTTTTCCAGCACAATCCGAGAAGACGCGGCGTCCCACTTTGAGTTGTATTCCTTGCCTTTCGGATACTTGCAGGCCATAGCCACCCACAGCTTTACCTTCTTGGCGACGAGTTCCTTGCCGTCAAGCGGCGAGATGTCGTCGGGCTTCGTCTCGAGCAGACGGCGCAAGTTCGTAAGAAAGCCGACGGAGCAAATCGTAACACTGCCGTCTGGTTGCGCCGCGAGAACACGGCGGTAAACCTCGTTTGCGTCTGGCGCGGCGTCGGCGTCGGCATAGCGATACCATCCGGGATAGTCCGCAAGCATCTTCCGGTACTTGTAGTGCCCACCGTCGCCGCCTTTCTTCTCGCCGAGCGGCGCGGCAGGATCGACTTTCGTCTTCGCGCCGGGATGGGCGCCCATGACGCCCATCCCCTTCGGTGCGCCGACGGGAAGATCGCTCCGTCCGTAATAGTGGTTTATCACTTCGATTGCGCCGACGGAAGCGTTGCCGCGAGTCGAACTGACCGTAGCGAGAATCTCGCACTCACCCGCATCCGCAAGAGCATGCAGACACGCGAGCGCGCCAACGTCGTCAAAGTCGGTGATCATGTCGGTGTCGAAGATGACTCGGGGAACGTATCCCCTGAGCGAAGCGAGCGCCGAAGGCGGCTCAATGCGGGGTGGTAACGGGGATCGGGGAACGGGCTGTGCAGTGGCGTGCGACGAATACGCAAACGCAAGCGAAAGAAGTAGCGAACTGGCAAGCGCCATGCGGTGCTTCATGCATTCAGAAACTGTATTCACGGTTTCATCTCTCAACTTTTTTTGTGGCATTGCAGGAAACCGACTTACCCATATTTCAACCTCCTTTTACTTTACAACTGGTTTTCAAGATCATGGTTACTCCCTAAAGAGATCGTCGAGCGTCACCTCGGCGGTGCCTGTCCCCGCAGACTCCATGTCTTGTCGTTTTCATTTTCCTAAGGGCTTCACGTGCTTGAGATCGTTCGCGTCATTCGGCGGCGCCCACAGATGGAACCCGGCCGTTATCTTGCGCTCGACGCCATTCCTGAACAGCTTGCCGTCCCTGACGCGGTGGCGTTTCGCCGACGGCTTAATGGACTTGCAGTGGTTGCCCTCTATCGTGTACAGTTTTTCGCCGTCGCGGTACGCCACGATCAACTTGTGTCCGCCGTTTATGCGGATGTAGTCGCCCGTACGTATCTCCTCCGGGTCGGAAAACCGTTCGGAGCCGCCGTCATACCGCTTCCCGAACACATACATCGAAAAGTCGTTGGCAAAGGCGGCGCATGCATACCGGCGATGCTTTGGATGCCATGAGATGATGGGGAAATGGCCCCTGCCCCATGGGGCGTTCGGGCGGTAGACGTATTCGCCGTAGAGTTCGCGGACGCGCTTATGGTATTCCGCCATCGTATTGACGGGCGGAGCCTCGCGCGCCAATACCACGCAGCACTGGTTGGTCAAGGCATGCCTGTCCGCCCTCGGCCTGAGCACGTTGTTCAAGAAGACCTTGTATTCGGTCTCGCCGACCGATGCGGTGCCAAGCTGCTTGCAGTCGCAATTGCCGGCAACGCGTCCTGTCAGCTCTACCGGCTCCTTGCCTCTGGCAAAGTAAAGCAGGTTCTGCTCCTTGGTCTTGTAGTTCCGCAAATCCCACTTGATACTGCCGAACACGTCCTCTGCGGCGAACCAGCGCCTGACGCATTCCTTTTCCCCTGGCTTCACGGGAACGGAAAGCTCCACCGCCTTGCCATCCTTTGAGACCGCCGTCAGGCAAAACGGCTCGTCGACAAGCATCACTGCGAGCGACTTGTCCGGCGAAAGCCGAGTCTCGGACATTACGGGGCTGATCTTCTCCACCTTCGCGGCGGGCATTGGCGAGACGAGAACCGGCGCACTCTTGCGAAGCGCCGAGACCACATTCGCCGGAAGCGCAATGGACTTTGCGAATCCCGGCACGGCAGGGAATACCGCAAGCGCAACCGCCGCCGCCACCCTTTTACAAGGACGGGCAAGCACATCACTCCGCGATGTCATACACGCGAACAGAGTCATCAAGGAATTCAACATTGCCAAAATCCTTTCTGCCGTGGCAAGGACAAACGGGCGTCTTGCCCGTTGACTACCGGACGATGATGCATGTGCTCTTGCGCTTGAGTTTGAGGACGATGTTGCCATCATCGTTGACCGAGACGCCCATCGCCCAATCCGGCGCGCCGGCGGCGAGCGCAACGTCTTTGCCCGCGAACGCGCCGCCCTGCGTCAGCACGGTCGCACTGCCTCTTGGCTTCACGCCATCCGCAGCGGAGACCTTCACCGCGATCGTCCCGCTCGCCGTCACGGTCTTGCCCGTCACGTCGAGAACCGGAGCCGTCGCATTGTCCGTGTAATTGAACGCAAGCGTCGTACCCTCCGCGAGCGACAGGTCGCCACCGAGCGCGACCGTGCCAGACTGCGCCAGCTTCAGGGTCGATGTCCCCTGCAGCGTCACCGTGCCCTTCCCGGGCCTCGCGTTCGGCATGACGGACACCGTTGCGGAATCCTGCACCGTCAGCCCACCGGCAAAGATGTTGCCGTCCGACGTGTTGGCGAACACGAACCCGCCGCAGCCTTTGACGTTGACATTGAACGCATTGGCGCTGTTCGCGTTTATCGCCGCAATGGGCGCCTCGCAGGTTATCGTGCGCCCGACGGACGGATCGTAGTAGTCGGAAGTGTCGAATGTGAGAGTGGATGTGGTCGTGCTGTTGAGCTTGTAGATCGCAGGATTGGCGGTGTCGGTGTTGCCGTAATCGTTGTAACGCATCGTCCAGTCGGCGCTTGAACCAATCTCCATCGATCCCGAGTTGTACACCCGGATGTAGCCTGCCCCGCGGATAATGCCGCCGGAGCCAATCACCGCCTTGACTCCCCCCGACGTGTACGGCACGAAATACGCATTATTGGTGACCCTTATGCCTCCAACGACAAGAACGCCGTTTCCTCCATTCGCTAGGTAGTGCGTCGGACTGTCGCCTTCTCCCAAGACATGGAACTCTCCCTCGACGACGAACGTCCCGGAAAGGTTGCCCAGGAGCCGTTTGTCATTGCCATGCTTGATTTTGGCGCTTTTGACGACCACCTTGCCGCCGGCATCTACATTGAAGTCGCCATTGTGCTTGTAGAAGCATCCGTTCGGCAGACGGTATTCGCCGTCGCTCTTCACCGTGGTGTCGGCGATTTCCGTATGGTCGCCGGAAACGGTGAGCGTGTACAGACCGTGGATGTTGGTGGCGCGCGCGAGTTTCACGCCCGTCGCGCCGCCGCTGAACTTGACCGCGCCGGGATTCTGCACAACGTCGATGTTCGTCGCGAAACCGACTGGAGTCGCCAATTCCATGGTGCTTGCGGAATTGTTCTCTACTTTGGACACGCCAGAAAACGCGCCGTCGCCACCGATCGACACCGAGGCGCAATACCGTTGAAACACGATGGACGACGGCGAGAGCGTCACCCCCTCGGGAACGGTCAGCGAGGCGGACGTCGTGCAGAAGAACACGGCGGGGATGCCGCTGGGGACGGCCCCGCCCGTCCAGTTTGCGCCAACGCTCAAATCGCCGTCCGCCGGGCCGACATACCAGCCGGGGGCGTGCGCGGTGCAGGTGACGACGATGGACTTGCCGTCGGCGCCGAACGCCGCCGTGAACGCCGCCGCCGCCGGACACGTAACGCCGGAGAGGTCGAGGTCGCTGAGGTCTTCCGTGGACGTCAGCACCGTGATGGGCGTATCGAGAGCAGGAATGCCGACAAGCTCGAGCCCGTGCGAAAGAATCGCCGCCGCGTTGTCGTGCGAGACGTCGAGCACAGTGCCGGGCATGACGGACGTCTTGCCGGTGTATTCCGCCGCGCCGACGAGCGCAACGCTGCCGCCGCCAGTCAATAGGACGTTTCCGGCCTCGCTGGATTTGTCGTTGAGCGCCGCGTTGATTGTCAGGGTGCCGCCGGCGGTGTCATACGTCGCGCCAGCCGCTCCAACGTTCACCGTAAGGCTTGCGGCGATGGACGTCGCCTTCAACGTTGCGCTGTCAAAGACGAGCGTCCCGGATCCGGAAACGGCCCCCGTCTCGTATGAAACGAAGTGATTGCCGTCGCCGAGCCTTAGATGTCCGTTAACGGAGAGGTTTGATTTGTACGTGCCCCTCTGAATGTGCAGACCGCCCACATTGACATTCAACGAAGCACTTGGGTTGGAAATGCCGTGGGCATCGTCTTCCGCAGTGAAGACGACCGGCTGGCTCTCGCTTCCAGCCTTGAAGCTCAACGCGCTGCCAAAGGTTCCGACGGTTCTGAATGTGATGATTTTCGGATTCCAGCCGGACGCAAACTTGCTGCCGTTGAGTTTGTTCAACACCGACTCGTCGATGTTCCAGTTGTAACTGGTAGGCACGGAACTTGGAGTTTGCCACCTGGGGTTGCTCTGCGAACCTGAGTTGTAGCGCCAGTTGCTCGCGTCGTCCCAGTAGAATGGGGACGAATCGCCGCCGTACCATGCCACGTAAGCCGCCTGCGCGGACTGCGCGAACGCAACCATGACTGCGGCAAGAATTGGCATCGTCTTCATTGTATCAAGCACCATGCTATCCTCCTTATATGGATTATGAAGATAGTATAGCACAACCGTTGCAGCCGCCTCAACGCCGAATTCTTATAAAATACAAAAGGCGGCTTATAAAATATGAAAGCCGCCAGAGCTGATTATCCAAGAATCTTGCGCATCTGAATATATGCATCCAGCATCTTCAGCTTAGGCAAGGCGTCAGGCACGAAATGGACATAGGCATCCCACAGTTCTATCCGTCTTGCTCATATAGCGACAGCCTCGGAAAGAACATTGATCTCCGCAACACATCACCTATGCCGCTTATCAAGTCGCCCATATTGTACCACATTCTTAAGTCTTGGCGCAATGCCCCGCCTCGCACAGCCTACTTCCAACGCCCTCTCAACCACGCAAAAGGCCACCGCAATTCATGAGGCGATGGCAGATGTGCCGCGACCCCCTAACACACTGCCGACACTATCTGACGCTATCCGACCCTAACCCGACACACCCGCAACCATGTCGCGTCACGTTTGTTATCTTGCCCGCAACGCCCTGAAAACTATGCGCTATAGACGCTCCGCGGCATTGAGAACTTCATTATTGCGATCCTCCTATGCAGTCATTTTACCTCTACAAACGTCTCGCGCTCCTTGCCTGATGCGTCTTTCCACGAGAGGCGATAGCGGCCCTTGAAACCGCGAAACGAAACTTTGCCGTCCTTTGCCTTGACAGTCGTCTTCGTCTTCCACTCGCGGTTGACGAGGTCATCCATCGCAAAGTAGGCGGTCTTGGGCTTCATGTCGCGCGTGAAGATGCCGGAGATCGACGGCTCGCCTGGCGCACCGCAGCCATCGACGACGTTCCACCAGGTTATGCCGTTCATCTTCTCGACGGCGAACCATGCGCGATAGCAGTTGCGCATGATGATCGCCTGGATCATCTGCCCGTTCGGCGAGTTGTCGGGCGCGGTAATGGTGATTTCCGAAAGATGGATCGGTCGACCAGCCTTAGAGACGCGGAGAAAACGCTCGGCTATCTTTTCCGGACGAAGGTGCTCCGGCCCTGCGCCTGCCGCGATCCTTGCGCTCTCCTTCGGGTTGAACAGATGCATCTGCGAGCCCACCACGTCAATGCGCGCGCCGTTGGCGACGAGGTCTTGCGCCTGCATGAAAAATCCGTCGCCCATGTTGTAGTCGTTGAGGTTGAACCATGCCGTCTTCGGCAAGTATTTCCCCGCCCATTCAAACGCCTTGAATGCGTAGTCCGCCGGCATCGGGCCGTAGTGCGAGCCGTCGAACGGACGGTTGCGAACGGCCTTCCGCCCGAAGCGGTCGAAGTCCGTGGCGCTCTCGTTCACCACGTCCCACGAATGGACGCGGTTCCCGTAGCGCTCGCCGATTTCGCGTACACGCCGCTCGTAGCGCTCGTTCTGCGCCTTGACAAACGTCGGCACGAGCGCGGCAATCTGCTCGCCGTTCAGCTTGGCATATATCTTCTTCCACGCCTTTTCCCATTCCTTGGCGAACTTGCGGGCTGGCGCACCCGCTGGAACCGATGCGTCCCAGCGCGGCACCTTCACGCCCGTCGCCTTTTCAAGCGCGGCCTTTTCGGATTCGGGGCACAGTTCGTCCCAGAGCCAGTTCGGTGTCATCCACGTGTTGTTGCCCCACACGAGAGGGTGGCCGTGGATGCGGCAGCCGTGCGATTCGAGGAAGTCTATCACCGGATCGGTCGGCGGACGCCTCCAGTGCGGCTCGCGCTTGGCACCTTCGGGGTCGCGCTCGTATTCGCGGCACCAGTATTCCTCGCCGTCCTCTTCACACGCCTCGAAGCGCGGCTTGCCGGGGAACCGCTCGAAGGCCCGCCAGTAGAACGCGACGGTCGCGGAGTTGAAAAGCCCGCGCTCGGCGTCGTAGAGTTCCTTGTAGCGGTCGTTCCACTCCTTCCTGCCCAGCTGGTCGAAGTTGAAGATGTGTGCGCCGAAGAAGAAGGCATGCGTCAACTGCTCAACCTTGACCTCCGCACCGTCTGGCGCGGGGACATCGAACGAGGCGTCCGCCTTGCGATATTTTTCGATGTCGGCGTCTATCCGCTTTTGGACATCGTCGTTCCAGATGTTCCAATACTCGTTGCTCATCACCGAGCGGTCGATCTCGCAAACGACTGGAACGTCGTCCAGCGTGTCCGCAAACGCGACGCCCAAAACGGCCATGACTGCGGCAAGAATTGTCATCGTCCTCATTGTCTGCGTCCTTTCTGCCGTGGCAAGGACAAACGGCTTGCCTTACCTGACAACGATCACCATGGGCTTCGGCTTGACGGAGAGGACGATGTTGCCATCGCCGTTGACGGTAAGGCCGCTCGCCCACTTCGGCGCACCAGCGGCGAGCGAGACGCTCGCGCCCTCGGCGTCGAACCCGCCGCAAGTCGTAAGGACCTTCTCACCACCCGTAGGCCAGACATCACCCGAAACCTTGACCACGATGTTGGTGGACGCGCCTTCTGTGAACACGACCGACTTGCCGCTCGCAAGCGCGAGGACAGGCGGGTTGGTCCTTTCGGTGAAGTTGAAAGCGAGCGTAGTTTCGGAATCGAGCGTAAGATTGCCATTGAGCGTAACCTGTCCAGATTCGGCGACCTCGAACGTTCCGCCATCCTGAACCGTGACTGCGCCTGTGCCAAGATCTGCGCCTGTGACGATCGCAAGCGTCGCACCCGAATCGACCGTGAGCGGATTGTTCAAGGTGTACTTTGTAAGGTTGTCAACGTCGTAGTTCGCGACAACCCTACGGCCGACGATTGTAGTATTTCCACCGCCATAGATGCCGCCGGAACCTGCAAGCGTATTCGTGCCAAGCGCGACTTCGTGACCAGCCGCGTCGATAACGAGCGATCCGAGGTTGCAAATATTTGCAGAGTCGACAAAATCCGCCTCTGCCACAATCATTGCCGAAGCGTTGCTCGCCTGAGCTATTTGGAAGCCTCCGGAGCCGTCAAGGCCGTCGCTGCCTATAGCCCACATCCCATGGTAGTTGCTCACGTTCCGACCGAGGACGAATCTGGGGTAATTGGAACTATTCTTGATACAGTCATTGAAAAGCCCTTTTGCTGCGATTGTCCCGGGGCATATATTCGCAACGCTACCGCCAAGATGTGCAGCGCCAGTGAATCTTGTCAACACGATTCTGCCCGTGACGCGGAACACTCCGCCCTCCGCTACAGTGTAGATAATGTACTTATTCTCGGTGCTGTCGGAGAACACGAGATCGCCGTCAAGCGTGACGGTGGAATCGGCCGCAACCGCGACCTTGGATGTATCACTGAACGATGTTGCTGCCATCGCGTTCGTGAAGGTGATCACGCCCGTGCCCATCGTCACCGCGCCAAATATTGTACCAGCCGTCACGCCGTCCATATCGACGGTGATGTCAGACGTGACAGCGGAAAAATCGACTGGTCCGCTTGCGCTCGGTGCGATGCCGCTGACCCAGTTACCGCCAGTTGCGAACTTGTTGTCGCCCGCAAGTCCAGTCCACGAATAGCCGTGGATGTCACCAACGAGGAGCAGCAAGTCTCCTGCGGCGGAAGCATCCCAGGAGCAGTCCAAACCACCAGTAGAAGGCGCGAACTTCGCCACGGCCTGCGCCACGGATACAAGAGAAGTTGGGCAGATTGCGTATGCACCGGTTATAAACGCGCCGCCATTGAAAGTGAGCGGCACGTTACCAGACTCAGGGAACGTCAGCGATGTAGCGGAAAGCGGCGTGACGCCGCCGACATACTCGACGATGTCAAGCGCGGAACCAGCCGCGAATACGACAGGACCGGCGAACGTAACGCCGCCGCCGACAGAAAGCGTCGTGCCATTCGATACCGTTGTCGTGCCAGTATAAGACTGGTTTGCGGAAATGGTCGTCGTGCCAGCCCCCGAAAGCGTCAACCCGCCCACGCCGGTAATCGTGCAGGGAATCGTAATGGCAAGCCCATTATTGTCGATTGTACCGCCGTTCGCGCTAAGCGTCACATTTATGCCGCTGGCCGCGAAGATGTTTCCTGTTCCGCTTGCCTTCTTGAATGTGC
Source organism: Kiritimatiellia bacterium (assembly GCA_045536845.1). GTDB lineage: Bacteria > Verrucomicrobiota > Kiritimatiellia > RFP12 > UBA1067 > UBA1067. The sequence goes on from JAZSOG010000021.1 coordinate 95,943, forward strand.
CGCCGTCGAAATTGAA
>JAZSOG010000050.1:0-17263 GCA_045536845.1 Kiritimatiellia bacterium
TCTCCCCTCTCCAACTCTGAACTCCAACTCTCCCCCTGACCCCTAATCCCTAACTACATCCACCTAAGATAACTACTACTAATTTTTTCACATTTTATGTTAATAAGTTTTTGATAACTGTTAATATATTTCTCTTGACAACTGAGTTATAAACATTTTATTTAGGTTTTTATTTAAATATCCGCAAAAAATATCAATTTATCACTCTTTTGCCTGTCGCATAATTTAATTAAAAAAACTGTTCACAATATAGTTGATAATTGCTATAATCTGCACCGCTTATGAACGGTTCGCACAATCCTGATGTTATTGTGGTTGGCGGTGGCCACGCGGGGGTCGAAGCAGCGCTTGCATCGGCTCGGATGGGGCTCAATACCCTTCTCATCACCGCCAAGGTAGACAGCATCGCAAAGATGCCTTGCAACCCTTCGATCGGCGGTCTTGCCAAGAGTCATCTCGTCTACGAGCTCGATGCGCTCGGCGGCGAGATGGGCAAAAACGCCGATGCCACTGCCCTTCAAGCCAAAACCCTCAATTCAAGCCGAGGTCCTGCCGTCCAGGCGACAAGAACCCAATGCGCCAAGGCAGAATACACCTTGAGGATGCAGCAGGTTATCGCTGCGCAGCCAAACCTAACAGTCCTTGAAGATGCCGTCGTTGGACTTGTTACCGAGCCTTCTAGTGGCGGTGACACCCCTGTAGGCGATCTCAATAATGCCTATAAGCTCTCTGGTGTAGTTACAGAGCACAACGGTTCAATCGCTTCAAAGGCAGTTGTTTTGACCGCCGGAACTACCTTGAGAGGCAGAATCTGGATCGGAAAAGAGTGCCAGGAATCGGGTGGAGATGGCCGTCCAGCCGTGAATTTGCTGTCAGAATGCCTCGCAAAGCTTGGGTTTTCGCTTATTCGGCTTAAAACTGGCACACCGCCCCGGCTAAAGGCATCTAGCTGCAACTTCGCCGCCTGCCAGCGTCAGGATGGCGAGAACCCAAGGCCATTGTTCCACGTGGAACATTCTATGGCATCTCCCGCCGAGCGACAAATGAGCGACGAGACCAATGGCGATTCTAAAATGTTCCACGTGGAACAATCTCTAGGTGAAATGCCTTGCTGGATGACTCATACTACGGAAGAAACTCACAGGATTATAAGGGAAAATCTAGGTGCTTCTGCGCTCTATGGCGGTGCAATTGAGGGTACAGGCGTGCGGTATTGCCCATCAATTGAGGATAAAATAGTCAGGTTTACAGATGCAAAGCAGCACCATGTGATGCTCGAACCAGAGGATTCCAAAGGCGATGTTATTTATCCTAATGGCCTGTCCTGTAGCTTGCCACGCGATGTTCAGGAAAAAATGGTGATATCTGTACCCGGGCTTGAGAATGCCGAATTCCTTGCTTATGCGTATGCGATTGAGTATGACGGTATTGATTCCCGCGAACTGAAACATTCCCTTGAGTCGAAGCGAATCGATGGGCTATTCTTTGCTGGGCAGATCAACGGCACCACAGGATATGAAGAAGCTGCCGCCCAGGGAATCATGGCCGGCATAAATGCCGCCCTAAAGGTCAAAGGCGAAGCGCCTCTTATTCTTAGCCGGCAGGATGCCTACATCGGAGTGTTAATCGATGATCTTGTGACGAAGGGCACAGACGAGCCGTACAGGATGTTCACAAGCAGGGCAGAGCGCCGATTGATTCTGCGACAGGACAATGCGAGGTTTAGATTGCTGGAGGCAGCAAAGAAGGTCGGCATACAGCCACCAGATTACTTAGAGGCCGTCTCACAAGTAAATGACTATCTCACCAACGCCGTAGGCGCGAAAGCACCAATCTCTCGCTGGTTCAGTGAAGAGGAGATTGAGAACGAATTAAATATTATGCGACATTATGCGCCTTATATCGAACAGGAGAGAAAAGCTGCGGAAAAGGCGAAGATTGATGAAGCTATTGCGATTCCGAAGTGGCTAGATTATGACAAGTGCGGGGCGGTTAGGTACGAGAGCCGGGAGAAGCTGAAGAAGTGGCGCCCAGAAACACTTGCCCAGGCAGCTCGCATTTCAGGTGTCAATCCTGCCGACATCGCAGTCCTTGCGGTGATCATAAAGCGCGGAAAACATTAAAGCACTAGGAAGCATCTATACTTCCAACCCAAATGTTATCAACATTGGCTGTTGATAAGTGGTAGACATAAGAAGATTTCTTTCGAATGACGGTTCTATCATGTTTTTGCTATATTGCTCTCGTCACTTTGAAAAATCAGGTTCAAGATGAGTAACGAAACTATAGATATGGTCTCGAAGGGACTATGGGACCGCGCGCAGACGATATGCATCACGATGATGCAGGGAGAGACGAAGCGCAGCAGGGCCGAGAGAAATTTTTCGATGATTCAATCTGTCGTGCGCGATGGAGACACTTTCAAGATCCTTGCGCTCAACAAGATGTCCGCAGACATTCTCGAAAGGGAATATGCGGAAGACCTCAAGAAGAGCTTTCTTCTCGCCGGCGCCGATCCCAACATCAAGATCGAATTCTCTTTCGACGAAAACGCCAAGCCCGCTATCATAGTGCCAAAGGCGAACACCGTCGTAGAGAAGACGAAGACGGGTCGCATCCAGACGTTCATCTCCACGATGCCACTCAAGGAGTACTACACCTTTGAGGAGTTCGTTGAAGGTCCGTCGAACAGCTACGTTCTCGCAGCGGCGAAGGGCGTTGCAAAGAATCCCGGCCAGAAGGGGCTCAATCCTCTTTTCATTCACGGCGGCACCGGTCTCGGCAAGACTCACATCATGCAGGCGATCGGCAACGAAGTCAAGCGCAACAATCCGATGGCTGCCGTCTGCTATCTGACTGCAGAAGTGTTCCTCAACGAATACGTGAATGCGATGACGCAGAACAGTCTTCAGACTTTCCGTGATCGCTACAGGAAGATAGACGTTCTTCTCATCGACGATATCCAGTTCATCACAACGAACATGCGGAACTTCCAGGAAGAGTTCTTCAACACGTTCAATACATTGACTGGCGCAGACAAGCAAATCGTGATAACTTCCGATGTCGCTCCTAAAGATCTTCCCGGAATCGAGGAACGACTCATATCGCGCTTCGAAGGTGGAATGCTCCAAGAGATAGAGTCACCAGCATACGAAACGCGTCTCGCTATTCTCAAGAAAAAGTCTGAAGGCATGGTTCCTGAAGTTTCAGACTCAACTCTTAAATTCATCGCAGCAAACATCAAGAGCCACGTGCGCGCAATGGAAGGAGCTCTCGGCAAGGTAAACATCTTCTCCAACCGCGATCCTTCAATGGTTCTCACCGACGATGTCCTTTCTTATATTCTAAAGGACTTCATCGAGAAGGAAAAGAGCAGAAAGAAACTTACTGTCGACGAAGTGCAGAACTGCGTTTGCAAGAAGTATGCAGTAAGCATGCAGCAGATTCTTTCTCCGGAGCGCACGCAGTCTATTGTCACACCTCGTCAGCTAGCAATGTACATCTCAAGGAAGTTCACTACAAGAAGCCTTCCTGAGATTGCGAAGAAGTTCGAGAAGAGCCACGCCACTATCATCCATGGCGTAAAGAACATCGCAAAGCGCCTTGACGTCGAACCGGAACTGAGGGCTTCGCTCGAAGAAATACTCTCAGATCTAGGCTGTTCAATGAAAGACATGGTTGGTTGAAAAAAGGTAGAAACAGTGTAGACAACTGACAATCCTATCTACAGAAAAAAGAGATATCAAAGAAAATGAAATTTCAATCGAAAGAATGTCAACAAGCAAGGAGTAAGTCAAACCCTTGTTTTTCAAGGACTTTCTTCTATTGTCTACATTATCAACAAAACTAATAAATATAATTTCCTCTATTTTAAAAATAAAAGTAATATGATAAAATCTTCGGTGTGAAGGCAACAGGTCCTTAGCACAGAAAGGAATGAAAAAATGAAATTCAAGGTTATCAGGTCAAAGTTCATAGAAGGGCTCAAGAGCGTACAGAACATCGTTGCAGGAAAGGGATCTCTTCCAATCCTGCAGAACGTGATGATCGAAGGAAAGGGAAATTCGATCAAGCTTACCACGACCGACCTTGATATCTCGATCAAGTCCGAGGTAGAGTGCGAGATAATCGAAGAGGGGAATACCACTCTTCCCGTAAAGCTTCTTTTCACTTCCGTTACCAAGGCGGCCGAAGGCGAAGTAGTCGTTGAATGTGACTCCCAGGAAAGGGCGACTATCAAGGCGGGCAGCGCTCGCTTCAAACTCCAGGGAATGCCCGCTTCTGAATTTCCCGTCATTCCGGAAGACGGCGAAGCGTACATGTATTCGATTCCGCAGGTGACGATCAGGGAAATGCTCCGCAAGACTGCATACGCCGCGTCGCAGGACGATACTCGCCGCACGCTCAAGGGTGTGCTCATGAACTTCAAGGACGAAAAGCTCACGATGGTTGCGACAGACGGTCGTCGTCTCGCGCTCGTCGAGAATGAACTCGAATTTCCGAAGGCTGCAGAGAAGGATATCGTGCTTCCCTCGAAGGCGGTTGCAGAGCTTCAGCGTTCTCTCTCGGCCGAGGGAGAGGTGTCAATCATGGTGAAGAAGAGCCAGATTTGCTTCACCCTCGGAAGCGTCCAGATTTACTCGAAGCTGATGGACGACACTTATCCTAACTATCGCCAGGTAATTCCGAAGGAGTGCGCCGAGCAGATCGTAATCGACCGCCAGCTTCTTCTCAACGCCCTCGACCGCGCGAGCGTCATGACGATAGACGAAGCTCACTCCACGAAGCTCATATTCGAAGCGAATCGTCTCACCGTCACTTCCGCCGCTTCTGAAATCGGCGAAGCCAAGGACGAAGTGCCGATCAAGTACGCCGGCGAGAAAATCGAGATAATGTTCAACCCCAACTACGTCATGGATCCGCTTAAGGCGATTGATGACGACGAGGTCACCATCGGTCTCAACAACGGTCACAGCCCCGCCGTGATCAGGTGCAGCATTCCGTTCCTCTATGTTCTCATGCCGCTTAGGATAAACTAAAATCCTAAAGCTGCAAGTTCCGAATTCAAGCAAGTCTAAAGTCTAAAGGGTGGACTATGAAGCTGTGGACCGATAAGGATTATCCGATTATAATTTCGTGCGCGAAGGAGCTTTCGCGCTGGACCGAGATAGAGGTGATCGACATGGGGTATCACCCGATCGAAGTCACCGAGAACACTGTTGTCATACGCGGGTCGATGAGAGACGTGATGAAGCTGAACCTCCGTCTCCGCACCGCGCATCGCGTGCTCGTGCCGCTTCTCAGGACGACATGTTACAACATCAAGGATCTCTATGAAGCCGCGCGGTCGATAGACTGGGAGAACCTCATCGAGGCCGACGGCTACTTTTCCGTTTCTTCGATCGTACACAATTTCACGATACGCGACACGCGCATCCCCTCGCTCTACACGAAGGACGCGATAGCCGACCGCATGCGCGAGAAGTGCCAGCGCCGTCCCGACTCGGGCGGAGAGAACAAGGGCGCGGCCGTGTTCGTTTACTGGGAGCGCGACGAAGCGATAATCTACCTCGACACTTCGGGCGAGCCGCTTTCGAAGCGCGGCTACAGGAAGATCCCCGGCTCCGCGCCCATGCAGGAGACTCTCGCGGCGGCGTGCATTATGGCGCTCAAGTGGGATGGCAAGACTCCTTTCGTCTCTCCGATGTGCGGCTCCGGTACTCCCGCGATAGAAGCTGCGATGATCGCGATGAACAGGGCGCCAGGATCGCTCAAGGGTCACTTCGCGTTTCAGTCGGTGAAGGGCTACAGCAGCATCATTCCCGGCGAAAGCGCTCCTCGTGTCGCGCCGCGCCAGCATGTAGGCGCGAGCCCTGAGCAGATCTGGAAGGAAATCGTGATGGACGCGATCGCGGAGGAGAAGAAAGAAGGGCTTCCTCCGATCATCGCGACCGACATCTCGCCCGAAGCAGTCGACAACGCCCATTCAAACGCGATTTCCGCCGGCGTTTCGCAGTGCATCACTTTCAAGGCGTGCGACTTCGCGGATACTCCAGTTCCCGAATCTGACGCATCGCCTCGCGGCGTCGTGTTCTTCAACCCCGAGTACGGCATCCGTCTCGGCACGTTCGATGAACTTGCGCCGGTCTACGAGCGCATAGGAACTTTCATGAACGAGAAGTGCAACGGGTACACTGGCGGCCTCATCACCGGCAATCCCGACCTCGCGCGTCTCGTGAACCTCTACTACAGGACAAGGATACCGTTCTTCAACGGACCTATCGACTGCCGGTTGTTTGTGTATCCCGGCTGTGAACTCAAAGGACAGAACGTCAAATGAACTTCGAAGAATTCCTTGATAATGCCGCGCCAAAGGCGCCGCCCGCCGAACATCCCGCCGAAGAGGTTGCAGAAGAAGCCACGGCGGACAGCATCGACGTGCAGAAGGCGGTCGTCGAGTCTCTTGCCGCCGACAAAGCAGAGCAGGCGGAGACCATTTCCGCGCTCCGCGCCGAAAACGCAGAACTGAAGAAGAGCATTGACGAGTTGAAGAAGAATATCGCGGAGCTTACCGACCGGGCTGAGGCCGCAAAGAAGCAGATGCTCGACCAGAAAGCGGCGCTTGAGAAGGTTGGCGACGTTCTTGCGACGAATGCCGACAATGGGCTTTCCAACAAGGTGGCGCTTCTCGACCGCGACATCGACGTTCCCGACCGCTTTACCGGCGAGACGCGCGATCACGTGCTTGAAGTCGTGCGCGAGGCGCGCGACAAGGCCGAGGCGGAAGGGCGCCTTAGGCGCGCGCAGGTACTTGAGGGTGTTCTTGCCGCGAACGAGCCCGAGGGAACGCTTGCGAAGAAGCGCGCAAGCCTCGAAAAGCTTTTTGCCGACAACGGCAATTTAGTTTCCGGTCCGGTTATTGCCGAACTCGAGAAGATGGGCATTTCCCACAAGAATGGGGAAGAGTATTTGCTGCCTGCCGAAATCGTCAAGCGCAATTATTAATAGGCGAATTGATATTTAATCAACAATATCAACAGCATTGTGAACATTGTTTATATTATTGTTGATAATGTTGATATTAGACCCCTTGATAGTTGATAAAATAAAGTCCATAATATCGACGCTTTGAAAAACCTGAATCCAGAGTTCTGCAAAAACGTCAAGTTGGCTCGCCGTGAGGCTGGGCTGACTCAGGGGCAGCTTGCGGCCGAAGTCGGCTGCAAGCAGTCGGCGCTTTCTATGTTCGAGCAGGGCGATGGAACGAAGCTGAACGACGAGGTTATCGAGAAGCTGGCGAAGAAGTTCAATCTTTCGCTCACACCGTCAGTCTCTCCCGCCCAAGTCAACACTCCCCCACTCCCCCACTTTCCCACCCCCCCACTTCACCACGGTTTTTGTCCGAATCCGCACTGCCCGACGAACAAGGAGTATTTCGTCGAGGAGATTCGACTTTTCCTTCCCGACCGCGAGACGGCGGATCCCGTCGGCGGGAAATATTGCGCGATGTGCGGCGAGCTTTTGGAGAGGGTGTGCCCGAATTGCGGCGCGCCAGTCCACGCCGGCGCAATCTGTTCCCTCTGCGGCCAGCCTTACGTCGTTGCCGCGGAATAAGGACGATGACGCCTGACGATTCAGAGCGGAAGCGCGCTGTCGAAATTGGCAAGGAGGGCAATACCGCCTCTTGGACCGAGGTTGTATCGCTTCTGTCTCATCCAGCGGCGTCCGTAAGACGCGCAGCGGCGAGCGCCGCGAGGAAACTGATGGCGATTTCAGGCGACTTGAGAAGGGAGTTTTGCATTTCTCTTGACTGGCGCGACCTTGAGAACATAGAGTCCGTTCTCGAGGAAAAGCTTTCGCGATACATCCGGCTTTGATTCAGCAAGTTCGGCCCCTAACTTGGCCCTTGTCCGCGAGTTCGGCTTTGATACGTCAAGTCGCTTTACCCAAATGGTGAATAACCAGAACATAGAAAATCATCTAATGAGTCACAAAAAATTCGCGTCTCCACCCATTCCATCCCCTCCGTCACCCCACCACCATCCCCGCCGTTCTCCACCCATTCCGCCCCCTCCACCGTCCGCCAACTCTCATTCGCTCAGCGGCCACCACATTCATATCTGTGTTCGCCAAATCTCCCGTCATCGTCTCGCCTCTTCGCGCCTCGATTCTCGGCGTCATCGTATCGCTCTTGGAGAGGGGCTTCACGTTAGTCGGACGAACGGACGCGGAGCGGTAGTGAGTCCGACAAGATGCCGCCGCCCAGGCGCGTTTTTGGTATAATATGCCCCAAGGAGGCTATACATCGGAAAAGCATTCAAAGGAGGCCGTTTCATCACAATGAAGTGGCCGTGAAATCACCATGAAAAAGATTATCATTACCGTCGTCGGTAAGGATGCTGTCGGCATTCTCGCAAAAACCTGCACTTACCTCGCCAAGGAAAATATCAACATCCTTGACATCAGCCAGACCGTAACCGGCGGTTTCTTCAACATGATGATGATCGTCGACGCGGCGAAGTACAAGAAGACCTTCGACAAGCTCGGCGCGGAGCTCGCCCGCCTCGGAACCGGCATGGGCATGAGGATCCGCTGCCAGAAGAGCGAAATTTTCGAGAAGATGCATCGTGTGTAAGAAGTTGGAGTTCAAAGTTCGAGTTCGAGAGAGGAATTTAGAATTCCATTCTCCAACTCAAGACTCCAACTCCAACTCGAGACTCCAACTCCAACTCAAAACTCCAACTCAATAATGAAATGATCAACATCTCTGAAGTTCTTGAGACGAACCGGATGATTCTCGAGGAGAACCTCGATGTCCGGACGATCACGATGGGCATCTCGCTGCTCGACTGCGCGGACTCGTCCGTCAAGAAGACTTGCGACAAGATCTACGCGAAGATAACGCGTCTAGCCAAAGACCTCGTGAAGACCGGTGACGACATCGGCCGCGAGTTCGGCGTGCCTGTCGTCAACAAGCGCGTCTCCATCACGCCAGCCGCGATCGTCGGCTCGTCCTGCTGCAAGAAGCCGTCCGACTTCGTGAAGATCGCGAAGACGCTCGACCGCGCGGCGAAGAAACTCGGCATCAACTTCATCGGCGGCTACTCCGCAATCGTCTCAAAGGGAATGACGCCCGCAGACGAACTTCTCATCCGCTCGATTCCTGCCGCGATGGCCGCGACAGAGCGCGTCTGCTCGTCCGTCAACGTCGGCTCGACGAAGACGGGCATCGACATGGACGCCGTCCGTCTCATGGGCGAGATCGTGAAGGAGACGGCAGCAAAGACGAAGAGCCGCGGTTCGATCGGCTGCGCGAAGCTCGTCGTCCTCTGCAATGCGCCCGACGACAATCCCTTCATGGCCGGTGCGTTCCATGGCGTGAGCGAAGCGGACGCAGTCATAAACGTCGGCGTCTCGGGACCTGGCGTCGTCAACCACGTGCTGCGGCACACTTGCCGCGGAGTCGGCTTCGAGACGCTTTGCGAGACAATTAAGAAGACGGCGTTCAAGATTACGCGCGTCGGTCAGCTCGTCGCGCAGGAGGCGTCGAAGCGTCTCGGCGTTCCCTTTGGAATCATCGACCTCTCGCTCGCGCCGACGCCGGCGATCGGCGACTCGGTTGCAGACATCCTGAAGGAGATCGGCCTTGAAGAACCTGGCGCGCCAGGGACGACTGCCGCGCTCGCGCTTCTCAACGACCAGGTGAAGAAGGGCGGCGTGATGGCGAGCTCCTACGTCGGCGGACTTTCGGGCGCGTTCATTCCCGTCTCCGAAGACCAGGGTATGATTGACGCTGTGAACGCCGGTGCGCTCACCATCGAGAAGCTCGAGGCGATGACGTGCGTCTGCTCCGTCGGTCTCGACATGATCGCCGTTCCCGGTTCGACTTCCGCGTCGACGATCTCCGGCATAATCGCCGACGAAGCGGCGATCGGAATGGTCAACCAGAAGACGACCGCCGTGAGAATCATTCCCGTCGCAGGGAAGAAGGTCGGCGACTCGGTGGAGTTCGGTGGACTTCTCGGCCACGCGCCGGTGATGAGGGTCTCCAAGTTCTCGTGCGAGAAGATGATTGCGCGCAAGGGAAGAATACCGGCTCCTATTCATTCGTTCAAAAATTAATCTGGTAGGGCTTATGGATTTTAGCCACAAAGGTCACAAGGAAATCTGCGGAAAATGAACACCATGATTGCCGCCACCGTCTACTGCATTGTCGGATGCAACACGGGCTCGCCCGACAAGGACGCGCTCAAGGTTCTCGAGTGCGACACCGAAACCGGCGCCGCGAAGATCGTCCAGTCGGTGAACGGCTGCGAGGGAACGACGTACTTCCAGCTCTCCAAGGACGGCAAGGCTCTCTATTCTGTCGTCGCGGAGAAGGGCGACAACAAGTCTCATGGCGCGCTCGTCAAGTTTGCGCTCGACGGACACCGCGTTGGCCAGATAACTCGCCTCGCGGGACTTTTTTGCGAGACGCCGTGCCACGTCGCGCTTTCGCCAGACGAAAGCGTCATGTCGGTTGCGGTTTATTGGTCGGGGGTTTACGGAGTGCTGGCGTTGGACTCGCGAGAGCTGACGACCGCGGCGCTACCTAACGATGCGGTTGGTCCGCGCAAGGATCGCCAGCAAAAGGCGTTCGCGCACCAGACGTTCTATGTGCCGGCAACCAAGGGGTCTGACCCCGCTGGTTGCCTCATGGGCGTGTGCGACCTTGGCTGCGATCGTGTGAACTTCTACGACTACAAGAAGCCGGGCGGACTTGAAAAGCCAGTCATCACGCTAAAGGCCGATCCTGCCGACGGCCCGCGTCACGCGATCTTCTCGAATGACGGGAAGTTCCTCTTTGTAGTGAACGAGCTGTCATCTACCGTTACAAGTTACAAGGTAGAAGCTCCCACTCCTCCACTCACCAACTCCTCCACTCACCAACTTCCGCCGTTCACCCGCATCGGCAAATGGTCGATGTTGCCCGAGGGTTGCACGCTTAAGGAGACCGAGACGAAGGCCGCGGCGATCAAGCTGACAGCCGACGGCAAGATCCTGATGGCGTCGAACCGCGGGCACGACTCGATCGCATTCTTCGCCGTGAACGAAGACGGCACGCTCACAATGAAGAATGTTGCGAAGCTGACCGGCAAGTTCCCGCGCGACTTCGAGCTTATGCCTGGCGAGAAGTTCATGGTTGTCGGGCACAAGATGTCGAACGAGATTCAGGTGTATGCGTTCGATCGTGAGAAGTGCGAGCTTAAAGCCGTTGGCGAGCCGATTCCCTGCTGGCGCCCGCTGTGCTTCAAGTTTCTAAAATAAAGATTTGCTTCAAATGAGAGAAACCACAGAATACACGGAATACACGGAAGTTCTTGTTCCGTGTTTTCTGTGTCTTCCGTGGTTAGAAATTCTGAGCAATTAGTTCGCTGACAATGGCTTTAATTATACAGAACGGATTTGTCGTTGATGGCTCGGGTAAGCCCGGGTTCTATGGCGATGTCGTAGTCGAAGGCGACAAGATTGTCGATATTATTAAGCCGCAAAGAACGCAAAGTTCACAAGGAAACTGGGGCTCCGCCCCAGACCCCAAAACACTTTGCGACCCTTTGCGTTCTTTGTGGCAAAAACAAAATAGCAAAGCTGCGACCATCGACGCCACTGGTTGCATCGTAAGCCCTGGCTTCATTGACGCTCACGCGCACTCCGACGCATACCTCATTCTCGAGCCAGACGCGCCGTCGAAAATCTCGCAAGGAATCACAACCGAAATCAACGGCCAGTGCGGTGGCTCAGTTGCACCGCGTTACGGCGAAGCGCGTCTCTCAGGCGACTGGGCGACGCTGCTCGGCTCTCGCCTCACCTGGCGTTCGCTTGCAGAATACCGAACAGTCCTCGAAGCGGCGAAGCCGGCGATAAACACAATTCAGTTCGTTGGTCACAACACTCTTCGCTCTTCCGTCGTCGGCTATGCCGGACGCGCGGCGACAAGTGACGAGCTAAAGGAGATGCAGCGTCTTCTCGCCGAGTCGCTCGACGCTGGCGGATGGGGTCTCACGACTGGGCTCATCTACCAGCCGGGAAAATATTCGACACCAGAAGAAGTCGTCGCGCTTGCAAAAGTCGCCGCGGAGCGCGGCGCATTCTACGCGACGCACATGCGCTCCGAGGGCGACAGGATTCTCGAGGCGATTGACGAAGTGATTGACCTCGTGCGCGCGACAGGAATCCGCGCCGAGATCTCGCACCTCAAGACGAGCGGCAAAAGGAACTGGCACAAGATCGACGCAGTGCTTGAAAAAATCGAGAACGCGATTGGCGACGGACTTCTTCTCGGGAGCGACCGCTATCCGTTCTGCGCGGCGGGGACAGACCTCGACATTGTCCTTCCCGACTGGGCGCAGGAAGGCGCCGCGCCCGCGGAGATGGCGCGTCTCGCAGATCCTGCGACGCGGGCGAAGATCGTCGCAGAGGTCAATGCTTCAGACCGCGACTGGTCGACGGTAATGATCGGCGGTACGTGGCATGAATCCACCAAAGCCCTCAGCGGCAAGACAGTTGCTGAATGTCTTTTGTGGCAAAAAAACAACACCCAAGCGATTTCTCCCGGAGAGCTCATCTGCCGCATCCTCGAACTCGACGGCTGCAAGACCGGCGCGTTCTTCTTCGGGATGAGCGAAGAAAATCTCGACAAGATTCTTTCTCGTCCGTGGATCGTTCCCGGGAGCGACGCGTCTCTTCGTGCGCCGTGGGGACCGCTCGGCGCGGACCACCCGCATCCTCGCGCATACGGCACGATGCCAGAGTTCTACCGCCGCGTGCGCGCGCTCGGCGTTTCGCGCGAAGAGGCGATTGCGCGCATGACTTCCGCTCCCGCGCAGCGCTTCGGCATCGCTGGTCGCGGCGTAATCGAGAAGGGCGCGTTCGCCGATCTCGCGATTTGGAAAGAAGATGAGTTCTCTTCTTCTGCGACATACGTCGAGCCGCATCAGTTCTCCGCCGGAATGAAAACTGTCATCGTTAATGGTGCCGTGTCGTATACAGAAGGAAAGTTCTCGGGGAACAGAGCTGGAAGATTCTTGGAGAGGAAAAAATTATGAAAAAGATACCTGTAATAGTTTGGTTGCCGCTTGTGTTTATCGCAGGCGGGCTTGTTGGTTACTACGGCCCGGCCGAGGAACTTCGCTCGCGCGACGTGCGCGAAAAGGAGGAAAAGACAAAGGCGAAACCGAAGAACGCCTTTGGCTCCTTCACCGAACTCGTCAACATTCCCGAAGTCGCCAAGCGTCCGCGCCGCGTGAAGGACCCAGGCGCAACCATGGGGTCAGACCCCTCGGTTTCACCGGCGGGGTCTGACCCCGCTGGTAGCGCTGATTCCGCGGCGGGAACGAACGCCACGGCAGAGGCAACGGCGCCGCGCCGCAAGCGCGTCGCGCCAGAAGATCTTCGCGCTCGCATCGACGAAGCGGCCGAGCTTTGGCGCACGCGCATCGAGATCGCGCGCGCATCCGCGATCGACAAGCTTGGTCTCGACGACAAGGGCGCCGAGTCGTTCAACGACGCGATCGAGGACATGAACGCGAAACTGCGCGAGTCGATACAGATCGTTGCCGACAGAGTCGCGTCCTCCGAGTCGCTTACGCATGAGCTCGGCGTCCGTCTTATGGGCGATATCGCGACATCGCTCGCCGAGGCGTATGATGCGATCGGCACTTGCGTCGACGAAGACCATCGCGGCGAAGTTTCGCGTCTCGAGCTCACCAACTTCATCGACCCGTCTGTCGGCGAACCGCTTATCGCCGTGCAGGACAAGCTCGAGGACTTTGGGGAAAGGCCCAGGAAATGAGAACCATCCGCGTTGCGCTTTTCGAGCTCGCTGCCGCGGTGCGTACGCGCCGCGCCATCGTGCTCGTCGCGCTCTATCTCGCCGCGTCCCTTCTCGGGATGAGCGGCGCGATAACGGCGCTCGGCAAGATGGAAGACCGGCTCGCCGAGATTCTCCAGGTCGAGAAGGTCGAGGGCAAGAGCGGCGTAGTTTCCGCGGCGCTCTGGAAGTCGAAGCCGTTCCAGCAGCTCGTACGAAGCGCGGTCGGCGACTCTCTCATCTACGACGACATCGTGGGCAAGCATCCCGCCGAACTCATTTACGCGTGGATCGTATTTCTCGCGGTGCCGCTCTTGACGGTGCTTGTCGCGACGAGGCGCGTCGCGGAAGAAGTGAAGTCTGGCGCTGCGAAGTACATGCTGCTTCGCGTGACGCGGCTCGAATGGACGCTTGGCAAGTATTTTGGGATTGCGCTATTGATGCTAGTCGGACTTCTCATAGGAGCGGTAGCGGCGTGGATAGTCGCGGCGTTCCGGCTTTCAGGTGCAGACATTCCAGCTCTCCTTCCCGCGATGATCGTCTGGTCGTTCAAAGCGTGGTTTCTCTCGCTCGCGTGGCTTGGTCTCGCGCTTGGAGTCTCGCATCTCTTCAAGTCGGGCGCGAAGGCCGATGCCGTGGCGATACTTCTCATGATCGCCTTCTCGGTTGTGCCTGCGATCATGAATGCCTTTGGCTCCGCCTGGCTCGGCGGGAAACTGCTCGTGCTCGTTCGCCTCTTCCCGTCGTCGGTGGATGACGCGCTTTGGCGCTCGTCTTTTCTGCCTGTTGCTGCGAGCGCAACTTGGCTCGTGATGCTCGGGCTTCTCTATCTTTCAATCGGCCACGCCGTCTTTGCGAGGAGGGATGTCCGATGAACGAGGCGATAATCACACGCGGGCTCGTAAAGAAGTATGGCCGCCACGCGGCGCTCAACGGCTTCACGCTCGCCGTTCCCTCTGGGTCAATCACCGGACTCGTTGGGCGAAACGGCGCAGGCAAGACTACATGGATGATGACGGTTGCCGGCTTCGTGATTCCCGATGCGGGAGAAGTTAGCATCCTCGCCAGCGGTCCGTTCGATGCGCGACGCCACGGCGGGCGGTTCACGATTCTTCCGCAGGATTCCGATCTTCCGAACGAAGGGCGCGTAAGGTCGCTGCTCATCGGCTATGCGCGGCTTCAGGGGATGACAAAGAAGGATGCCGCGAAGTCGGCCGACGAACTCATCGAAGTCATGAACCTGACGGACAAGGCGAACGCGTCCATCCGCTCGCTCTCGCACGGAATGCGAAAGCGCGTCATGGTCGCGCAGGCGTTTCTTGGTCATCCCGACGTCGTGATGCTCGACGAGCCGCTGAGCGGGCTCGACCCGGTCGAGGCCGAGCGGCTTCGTTCGTTCCTCCTTTCGCTGCGCGGAAAGACGACGCTCGTCGTCTCTTCGCATCAGCTCGACGACATTGAAAAGCTTTGCACGCACGTCGCGTTCGTTGCCGACGGAAAAGTGGAGAGGATGGAGACGCTGTGCGCGATTACATCCGACAGCGGACGGATCGTCTACGCGCTAAAGACGTTGCCGAACGACCTAGCAGTTCTTGAAGCCGAGTGCCCGGGAGTGAAGCTTGGGGTGGGCGATGGGGAACATGGCCGTGTAGATCGTGTAGGATATGAAGTGCTTGTCGCCGAGTTTGGAGAGGGGCTTGCGGTGGAGACCGTGAACGCGGCGCTTTTGCCGCGCCTCGTTCCCTTTGGCGTAATCGCCGTCACTCCCGGCCGCTCGCTCGAAGAGGCGTATCTGGGCAAGGTGAAAGTCTAAAAGCAGAAATAGAACGATGAATAACAAGAACAAAGCTGCGATTGTCGTAACGGCCGTGCTTGTCGCGATGGCCGCGCATGCCGACATGACAAACCTTACCGGCGTCGTGACTTTCGAACGCGACGACCTGCAGTTCTTCTTCATCGACGACGCGGCGGGCTCGCATTGGCGCGTGCAAGGCGCGAAGGGCGCGCCTGCGGTGAAGATCGGAGATCTCGTCCATGTCGAGGGCGAGCGCGAGATGACGACGAAGCGCCGCGTCATCGACGCGACGATCACCGTCGAGGGCCATGCGAATGCAGCGGTGCCGCCGCCGATTGAAACTGGCATCGCAGATCTCTTCTCGCGGCTCATGCCGTTTGGCAACACCGACCTCTACGGTGGCGTTGTCGTGACCGAGGGACTTCTCCGCGACATCAACCGTCGCCAGACGACGACACAGCTGCTCGTTGGCGAAGGCGACGCGAATCTCCAGGTCGAGATTCCATGGGCGCTCGAAGAGGCGCTTCCCGCGGATCTCGTGCAGGGCGCGACCGTGCGCGTGAAGGGCGTTCTCACTTGGACTTCCATCGAGAACTACGAAGAGGGTATCTTCGGCCGCATTGAGAATGTCGAGCTGATTCCTCCGACGCCTGACTCGGTCGAGGTCATTCGCCGCGCGCCTTTTTGGACGGTGGGGCGGCTTCTCTTCATCTTGATGTGGGTGTGCTTCCTCGCTGCGGCGCTTTCCGTGTGGACACTGACGCTGCGGCGGATGGTTGCGCGGCGCACGCAGGAGCTCGCCGAGTCGGTGCGCCAGCGCGAGCGCGTGAAGATTGAAGCCGACGCCGCGCGCCGCGAAAGGCTCAGGCTCGCCGCGGATCTCCACGATGGCTTTCAGCAGTATCTCGCCGGAGCGACGTTCCGGCTCAAGGCGGCGATGAACTACCTTCCCGAAGGAGCAGACGAATCGCGGGCGCAGCTCGAGAAGGTGAACGACGCCCTGAAGCACACACAATCGGGCCTTCGGTCGACGCTCTGGGCGATGAACGAGGAGAGCGAGGGGCCGGAGTCGCTTATTGAGCTTATACAGTTCGTGGCGCGGCGTCTCCCGCAATGGGAGGGGATCGTCGAAATCGCGAGCGAGGGCGAGGAGCGCAAGATCGCGCACAATTTCGCGGGTACGATTCTGCTTATTCTGCAGGAGGCGGTCGGGAACGCGATCGACCGCGGCCATTCGAAGCACGTCAAGGTCCGGATCGTGTTCGGCGAGAAGGGGCTTGCGATGACGGTCGCGGACGATGGTTCGGGGTTTGACACGGCCGCGGCGCGAAAGGAAGGGCACTACGGGCTTTCCGGCATGGAGCGCCGCACGGCGGAGCTTGGCGGAAAGATCGCGATTTCGAGCGAGATTGGCCGTGGAACGACGGTCAGGATCGCGCTCCCGCTTTAGTCGGCGGGATTGTGATATAATACCTGTGTGAGCAGGAGCGAAACCCCAGCATCATGATTGCCGAGACGCTATTCGGCATGTCTGAGGCGTGTTGGATTCTGACGATTGCCGGAATCCTTTTGCTTGCGCTTGCAGTAATCGGCACGATAAAGCTTGTCTCGTGCGAGAC
>JAZSOG010000024.1:0-49090 GCA_045536845.1 Kiritimatiellia bacterium
GACGATGTTGAGCCGTGTGCGCGTCGAGTTCTTGCCGACCCACTGCCCCGGCAGATTCTCGTATGCGTCCTCGAATATGACTGCCGACTTCGAAAACGAAGCCGAAACTGACGCGGCGAGAGGTGCGGATGACGGTTCCCACGTCGGACCCGTTCCGTCGTAGTAGCACCCGCAAAGGCAGCTCGTCACAGAAAGCCAGTAGCCCTCGTAGGAATACTGCCCTTCTACGGTACAACCGCAGCATGTGCAGTCCATCGGACAGTTCCACATGAAAGTGTCGCCGCTTCCGCTGATTGAGCAGTGGCATTGCGCAGACGACCACAGGAAAACGCCGCCGAGATTCAACGGCACGACGGACATCGTAAACGGATTGCCATCCGACGCGGAGATCGTCACTGGGCGGCGCACGTAAATCTGGTGCACCACGCCGCGCATCTGCCATACTTCCGTATCGGAATCGGACACTCCGACGACGGCAAACGGCCAGTCCGACGAAATAGTGTATGTCTTGCCTATCAGGATCAGCACCTCGTTAGTCTCGCCTGATTTCGCCACAAAGCACGGGTCGGGGTAGTTGCAGGGCTTGTCACCCGCAAATGTCACGAGGGCGTCTGGACCAGTAGCGACGACACTGACAGTGCAATATGCGTTCGTGTTCGCGCCAGCGGGAAGGATGTTTGAGGGCCCGAAGAAGTCGCCGTCGCACACAAGTGGGTTCAAGTCGATGTCGTTGGCGATTCCGTCACCGTCCCAGTCGTCGGGGTTGACGCGGCGGCAGACCGTCTCGACCTCGTTTGAGCGCGTTACGAAGTCACCATTCGGCCAAAGGACGATCTGGGCATTGATGGGGCAGTTTGTGTCGCCGCCGAGGAAGAAGTTCTCCCATGTGAGAATGCGGCTGCCGTCGCCGCCGTCAAGCCGCCAAAACCGGCTTTGCCCCGGCACGGCGGACATTGGAACGCCGACGGCACAAATCTCGTGCGCGGCGTCTCGCGGTGTTGGACGGATGCGACCGTCGATAAAATACCAGAACGACGAAAAT
The DNA here is from genome assembly GCA_045536845.1 of Kiritimatiellia bacterium. GTDB lineage: Bacteria > Verrucomicrobiota > Kiritimatiellia > RFP12 > UBA1067 > UBA1067. The sequence goes on from JAZSOG010000024.1 coordinate 1,043, forward strand.
GCCGTGCCGTTCGTGCCGAGCGGGAAGCTCCTATCGCCAAAGTCGATGCGGTTGTTCCCAAACGACGAAGCCGCGCCGTGGACGTGCCAGTTCCCGACAAGCGCAGCGTTTGTCGGCATTTCGTATGAGAAGTTTTCGTTCGTCGTGACGCCCTCAACTCTCCACCCGTGAGCGATGTCGTCGCTTGTTGTCTGGACATGATTTACAAGATTACCCTCACCAACAAATCCTGTTAATCCTGGAAATCCTGTCTGCGAAAGCCCGCCCTGCATCATCTGCGGCAACGGCGAACTCATGTTCGGCGGCACATTGTTCGTCTTCTGCGCGGCAAGGGTTGTGACAATCGCAACAGCGGCAAAGGCAAGCCTAAACGAACGCGGCAAACCGCGAAGCGCGCGAAAGCCAAATACGGCGGCGTAGGCAAATGCAATGGCAAGCATCGCCATTACGGTGCAATAGCCGATATAGAACCAATCTACCATCACCGAATCCTGATATCAAAGCGGAGAAGGAGAGAAGCAATACAACGATTGACACAACCCCATTCACACCGCACATTATACCAAAATCCTCTGCACTATATCCGTCACAACAAGACAACGTCTCTCCTGTATTGACCATGCCACAATCTATCCATTGCCACCCTTTTCTGCGTCATGCTTGCAAGAATCAAGTTATGCCTTGCACTCCTCTCCCAAATGCTCCAACACGCCTCTCACCAATTCGATTTGCTCACTCCGAAGGACTATCCGAGACCGCGGGCTGTCGATATACGCCTCGATTCCTTTCTCGTTAATCAAATAAAGAGGCAGCTTTGGATTGTTTTTGCAATACCACCCGGCCACAACAAGAATGGGCGTCACATCGTATTTTTGTCTCGTTTTTAAATACAATTGCCTACCTATCTCTTTGGCATTCAACTGCACCTGACAGACTGCATCCTTGCCTAGATCGATCTGCTTCTCCTTTCTGCCATCTCGTACAATCTCATACAAGCGATCTCCACGACAAACGATTTCTGGTCGCCCCGTCTCACGTTTGCGCCATGCCTTTGTCTCAATGACAAAGACACCCTTAGGCCCAACCACGACATGATCAATGTTGAATACATTTCTTTTATCCCTGAAGATAATATCATGAAAAACGCAATACCCCTTTGGACTAAGCCGTTCCTCCAACACTTGCCCGACATACTGCTCTCCTTTTTCGCCCAACCACCAACGGTCAACTTCACGCCTAATTATAATCACTTTTACAGCAGCCCACAACACGAGGCACACACAAAGCACAACGCCAAGCCAAAGTGGGAGTAAAGCGCCCAACCTCTGGCAAACCGATATTGCCAAAAACGCAATGCCGCACATAACAATCGGTATTACATCATCAATTCCGTTCTCTTGTAGGGCTCGCCACTTTTCCCCTGCCGACTGCCCAGCTCGCCGACGTATCAGATTCATCTCGAACGGCAATCGTTTCTTTTCTTTCTTCGTGAACATGGACTTCCTTTCTTGATGTTACTATTTAAGCATCAATGTCACATGCCATTTAATTATAACTACGAAACAGCCTTTAAAGCGCATCTGCCCCATTGGTATTCAGTTCCTTAAGACGTTCATCACGCTCTTGCTCAGACGATTTTTTATTGTCAACCGAAACAATCATTACAAGATACCGCTCATCATTAGTTTGCAAAGGCGCCGTCCCTTTCATCAAAACACGAGCTCGCTGGCACGTCCAGGCCTCCATCACAGCTTGAATCCGATAAACTGCTGTAGGACTATCAAACTCATAACACGCAACAACCTCCCGACTCCCGTTTTTCTTTGCCAATACACAGCGATCGTATGTGCCGTCCACAAATGTCATCCCATATTTTTCCCTATGACAAGCGCAACCTCGGAGAACTCTTTTGTTGACGCAGCCATATCCTTGTCGTCACGTATTTTTGGAAACACATATACCAGCGAAACATTCTCCAGGTATCCATGTTCGGTATATGTCAGTATTGCATCAGTGAATTTCCTGAATGGCTTTTTAAGCTTTACCCTTGGATTAGACTCAAAGCCATTGCCATCTCTGACTTTGCGGGTCGAAGAGCTGCGCTTTGTCACTCGCTCTGCAAAAGATATTCCACAAAACCTATTGTCTACAAGGACAGGCTTGCCAGGCATTGCAAGCGCTGCATCTATTTTGTTTGTCAGCACTCCCAATCCATCATCTGCCATCACATGAAATATATGTAGTGCCACAATCGCACATAATCCTACAGCTGCTGTTCGCATGTTCAACACTCCTTGTGCGCAAAGAACACCGCAAGGCATCCTACCTTGTGCATGGGAAAAGCGCATTTCCTCCCATGCACTCCTGCAAGGCGACTGGTATTGCCGTATGCGAATGCACGAAGAAGAAATGCGCCCGATCAGGCGCATCTCCGCTTACATGCCGTTCGCATAAATATTACCAGTACTCTTGCAGGAACGACGTGTAGCGTTGATGCTACATTGTTAAGCGCCCGGCGGGGATTCATTCAATGTGGCGGCGGCGACTTGTCGACGTCGCCACATCGTCTTGCTCTCGTTTTCCGAACTATGACCCCGCGCCGCGGCATGCGCCTCACGGGATGTGGGTATTATAGCGAAAACGCCGCGCGGAAATCAAGCGCGGCGAGATGAGATTATGGTGCGGACGAAATCGCGACGGATTTGCGCGGGAAAGCGGAGGGGGTGTTTCGGCGCAATGCGACGCGACGGCGAAAAAGACGGAAGCGACCCGATTTCGACGCGTCGTCATTTTGCCGAGAGGCTTGACGGCACTGGCAAAATGTGAAAGACCGCGAAATCGATGTCGCCACCGGCTTTTTCGCCGGAGCTTTGCCGCGTATCCGCGGCAAAGCTAGCGAGCCCTAAGCCGAAACATCCCCTCCGCTTCCGCGCCGCCGATGCGGCGCAAAGGGAAATTACGCCAACCTCAGCGCTTCGGCGGCTGAGGACGCGGAGGAATCGCGAAGCCAGGCTGCAGCTTCTCGATGCAGAGCTCGCGCCACTCAACCGGCGGCTTCGGCGCAGGCTCTCCCTCGGCGTTCTCTCCTTCCGGCTTCGCCTCTTCAGGCTTCTCGCCCTCCGCTACGGCGGGCACAGGCGGAAACGCCATGTCAAGCCGTACGTCGTAGATGTCGTTCGTCGACAATCCGCTCATGACGACATAGCCCGAGGGATCTTCCTCGCTCGTCGGTTCGCCTTCGAAGGCAACGCCAGTCGCAGCAGCGAGGGCAGCCGCCTTCTCCTTCCAGAAGTCGACCCTGTTCGTCACGGTCGCCGCATCGCAAGTGCCGACGCGGATGTATGCCTTGCGGCCATCCTCGCCGTCGAATTCACGCGCACCCTCTCCAAGAAGAGCAAGTCCCTTTTCTGCGCGAATCTTCTCGACAGCCGCATGGTTGTCCGCGAGGATCTTGGCCTTCTCCGCCTTCCACGCGACAAGCGCCTTGCGGTACTTGTACTCTGCGAGACGCTCGGCCTGCGCTTCGACTGGTTCCCACTGTCCGCAGCCAGGGCGGCACTTGTCGTTTATGTCGAGCATGCACGACCATGTTCCGTCGGGCTTCTGGCCGACGATGCACATGACGCGAAGTCGCAGGTACTCGGCGACCCAGCACTTGTCGAAATCGTAGAACTTCTTCGGGGAGAACTGGCTGCCGACGATCTTGCGCGTCTCGGCAAGCGCGGCGAGAGCGCCGGCCTCGTCGGGATAGTAGGACGAGAAATACGTCTCGCTCGTCTCCCAGACGTTCTTATCCTCGTTCCAGTGAGAGATGAAGCCGTTCACGCCCTTGCGGCCAAAGTTCTCGGCTTCCTTCCTCCACATGGCGAACCACGGCTCGTCCGAGTCCTTGGCATAGCCCTCGGGCACCTTCTCGAGCGGCTCGCCGGGTGCGATCACGCCTGCGGCCGCCACAAGAGCGGACTCTTCGGCGCTCATCGGGTATTCCTCGCACACGCTCAAGACACGGGCGGGGACCCAGTTCGTGACGGTCGGGCCGGTCGTAAAGAACATCAAGTCGTCATCCGCGAGATCGACACCCTTGTAGCCGAACCTCTCGGCCTCCTTCTGGCATCCTGCGAAAAGCGCCGCAGCTGCGGCAACGATCATCAGTTTCTTCATTTCTTGTCTCCTTTCAAAGAACCTTCTTCAGACGCTCGACCGCCTCGAGCACGTTCTCGCGCGAGTTGAACGACGAAATCCTTATGTATCCCTCGCCGGCCCTGCCGAAGCCAGCACCAGGTGTCGTGACGACGTTTGCCTGCTTGAGAAGCTTGTCGAAGAACTCCCAGCTGTCGCCCTTCACGTTGACCCAGAGATACGGAGAGTTGCCGCCGCCCGTTACCTCGTAGCCGAGAGCCGAAAGCGCCTCCTTCATGAGCCGTCCGTTTTCAAGGTAGAAGTCGATCGTCGCCTTCGTCTGCGCCTGACCCTCGGGGGAGTAGATCGCCTCAGCGCCGCGCTGGGTAATGTAGCTCGCGCCGTTGAACTTCGTAGTCTGGCGACGCGTCCACATCGGCCTAAGCTCGACTGGCGAGCCGTCCTTCGCATACGCGACAAGGCCCTTCGGGACTACCGTGTAGCCGCAGCGGACGCCGGTGAAGCCGGCAGTCTTCGAGTAGCTGCGGAACTCTATCGCGCAGCTGCGCGCACCCTCGCACTCGTAGATGGAGTGAGGAATTCCGGGAGTCCTTATGAATGCCTCGTAGGCGGCGTCGAAAAGGATGAGAGACTTGTTCGCGTTCGCCCAGTCGACCCACTTCTGGAGCTGCTCCTTCGTGGCGACCGCGCCGGTCGGATTGTTCGGATAGCAGAGGTATACGATGTCCGCGCCCTCGGCCGATTCAGGACTAGGCACAAAGCCGTTCGATGCGTCGCACGTCAAGTAGACGAGCCCGGCGTAGCGCCCGCCGTCGTTCACGCCTGTGCGGCCGGCCATCACGTTCGTGTCGACGTATACGGGATAGACGGGATCGCCGACCGCGATCTTGACATCATGGCCGAAGAGCTCCTGTATGTTGCCGCAGTCGCACTTCGCGCCGTCGGAAACGAAGATCTCGTCGGCAGCGATGTCGATGCCGCGGTCCTGGAAATCGACCTTCGCCGCCTTCTCGCGGAGAAACGCGTAGCCCTGCTCCGGACCGTAGCCGTGGAAGTCCTTGCGCGTCGCCTCGTCGTCGACGGCTTTGTGCATCGCCTTCACGACGGCGTCGCAAAGAGGCTCGGTGACGTCGCCTATGCCGAGACGGATTATCTTCGCGTCTGGGTTTGCCGCCTGGTGCGCAGAGACGCGATGGGCGATTTCGGTGAAGAGGTAGCTTGCCTGTATCTTCGAGTAGTTTTCGTTTACGTGGAGCATATGAACAAAGTTAAAAGTTGTGAGTTAAGAGTTTGTGAGTTGAGAGTTGCGAGTTGAAAATACTTACTATCCATGTCGTCCGTGCTTCTTGATCTTTGGCAGGAAGCCGTCGATCGTCGCGAGCGACACGATGAAGAGAGAGAGAACTGCGGGCGACCTCATCGGGCAGTCGCCAAAGGCGTGTATCAGGGTCGCGGCGGCCGCCATCACGATGCAGAACACAGGAGCGGGCACGACGAATATCTGTATTGGCTGCGGCGGCTGCTCCTTTGGCGGAGTAAATCTGTACACGTTGATGAGCTCCTTCCACACCCTGCCTATCGGCCATACGGTCATGAGGATGATCGCCACAAGCAAACCGAGGCCGACTACACCGTGCTCTGCGAGGAACTGCAGGTAGTCGTTGTGGACGTTGGCACCGCCGACCTTCTGCACCTGGCGCAGTTCCTTGTCGGTCATGTACTGGAGGCAGAAGTGCTTGTAGCCCCAGCCACCCACGCCGAAGATCGGATGGCCCTTCCAGATCTCGGTTGCGACGCGCACATGGTACTGGCCCTTTCCAGTGACGCGGTCGAGGACCTCGGTCGTGTTCAGGGTGTCTACTTCCTTCTGGAGATTGGACGGCATGAACGTGACGGCGCACAGCGAAATAAGCGTGAGGACCACGGCGCTGAACACAGTCGCCTTGACGCGCTGAGCCTTCTTCATCTTCGAGAAGAGGCACATGAAGGTGTGAAGGAAGAACATGACTGCAAGCCCGGTGACGAGCATTATCGACGCCCTTGAAAGCGTATCGAGCGCGCAGAAGAAGAAGATCGTCGCGGGAATCAGGTAGTAGTGCTTCTCCCAGAACGAAATCGTCTTCTTCGCGCCTTCGTCGTCATGATGGTGGTGGTGCGAATAGCCGGACTGCCCGTTGGAATTCGCCGCCGCCCTTTCGGCCTCGGCCTTCTTCTCCGCGGAGTGGGAGATCGCTGCGTTTATCGCGGACTCCTTGCGGCGCATGTCGTCGAGGCGCCAGCGCCACAGGCCGAAGGAAAGCGCGAAAAGAGTGGTAAAGTAGTCTCCCGCCATGTTCGGATAGCCGAACGTGGAGAAGAAGTACGCCTGCTGGAAGCACTCTTCGACCCACAGCGGGCCTTTCGCGTGAGTTACCTGCTGGAGAGCGCCGATCACTCCGAGCGCAAGGCCGTTCCACACGACGAGCGAGAGGAGCGCGCGCTTTCCGCGCTTCAGCATAGAATGTTTTGTAGCGATCAGCGCGACGAGCGACGGAACGAACCACATTACGACATCAAGGTGGTGCATCCTGTTGACGCAGAACGGGAAGAACGGTATCGTGGGGCTTGGGTCGGCGCCCGCGGCTATCGCCGGATAGTCGCACACCGAGCAAAGACCGACGTTCAGAAACGGCACCATGAGAATTCCAATAAGGACGAGAGAAGTCCACACGAGCGGATCTTTCTTCATCGCGGACCACACCCTCGCCCTCGCCTCGTAAGACGTCTCGCCGTCGTGCTGCTGCGGGAAGCATATCATGGCCTCGATGAGAATCGCCGTAAGCCACGGCATGACCGACACGAGATACTCGGCGCGCGTGCCGCCGAAAAGCCACACGAACGCGGCCAGTACCGCGAACACCGCGAGAACCACGACGTTATCGTAGAGATAGCGCATACTCAATCACCTTTCCAGCTGCGTCTTCCTCGGACACTTTGCAGACTTGCTTGCCCCTGACATAGAGAAGGAACTCGCCGTCGCCGCCGCAGAGCGCGACATCGGCGCCCTTCGCCTCGCCTGGGCCGTTCACGGCACACCCCATAACGGCGACACGCGGCAGCTTCACGCCATCCTTCGCAAGCGTCTCGAGCGCAATCTCGACCTGCGAGGCAACATGCATCAAGTCGACTTTGGTACGTCCGCAAGTCGGGCACGACGTTATCGCGGGGCCCGGTTCCCTCAAGCCAAGGGCGCGAAGAATCTCCATGCCGACCCTGACTTCCTTCTCGGGCTTCGCGGTGAGCGACACCCTTATCGTGTCTCCAATCCCTTCCGAGAGCAGGATGCCGAGCGCGACAGAGTTTCTGACTGCGCCGGGGATTAGGGTTCCCGCCTCTGTGACGCCGACATGAAGCGGGCAGTCCGTGCGTTCCGCGAGAAGCCGGTAGGTCGCAAGCGTCTCGAGGACGTTCGACGCCTTTGCGGAAATGACGACATCGTGGAAGCCCTCGTCTTCAAGCAACTTCAAGTGTCCAAGCGCCGAGCGTACAAGCGCCTCGGGAACGTCGATTTTGCCCGCGTCAAGTTCGTCGCGCAAGCCCTTCTCAAGAGAGCCGAGGTTCACGCCGATGCGAATCGGGACCTTCTTTTCCTTTGCGGCGCGTGCGACTGCCTGGACCTTGTCTTGCGAGCCGATGTTGCCTGGATTTAAGCGAAGCGCGTCAGTTCCCGCCTCGATGGCGGCAAGCGCGCAGCGGTAGTCAAAGTGGATGTCTGCGACAAGCGGAATCGGAGAGGACTTCTTTACCTCGCCGAGGACTTTCGCCGCCTCGACGTCGGAAACAGTCAGGCGAAAGACATCGCAGCCAAGCGCCGCGCACGAGCGAACCTGCTCGACGAGCGCCGCCGCATCATGCGGGTCGACGTTCGCCATGGTCTGTACGCTCACCGGCGCTCCGCCGCCGATGGCAAGCGTTCCGACCTTAATTGCTCGCGTTGTCCGTCTCATTCGTGACTGTCGTAACAGTATTAGTCCCCGCCGCCTCCTCGGCCTCCGGCTTGTATGTGTGGATGCGCCAGCTGCGCTGTGCATCGCGGAAGATGAGTATCGCCATCGCACAGAGAAGAAGGACCATGAACGTCATGGAGAGCGTGGAGACAACCTTCTCTGGAACGCGCCTGCGGAAAATAAGGGCAAGAAGCGCAAACATGATCAGCCCACCGTCGAGAACCGGTATCGGAAGGAGGTTCAGGACCGCGAGGTTTACGTTGAGGAACCTGAGGAAGCCGACGCCATCCCAGAAATCGCGGCGCACGGACTTGTATATTCCTTCGACGATCATCTGCGGCCCGCCGAGAGCCTTCGCCGTGTTCTTCATCTCCTTCGGCGTAACAAGGCCCTTGAGGACGCGGAAGATCGCGCCGGCATCCCACGCAAGCTGCTTGATCGGGTTCCTGTGGGGCATCCAGCTCGCTGCCATGTTTTCCTTGGGCAAGCTAATCGCCTGGATGAAGTACGCGCCGCTGACGGGGTCCTGCTCGGGCGTCACCTTGACGGTGCGCTCAACGCCTTCTTTGTCGCGTAGCACGACGTCCGTCTCGCGCGCGCCGACGATCTGGAACTCGACTTGCATCTCCGTCCAGTTGCCGACTTCCCTGCCATCGATCGAGACGACTGTGTCGCCTTTGCGGATGCCCGCCTTCTCCGCAGGGCCACCCTCTATGGTTGAGGCAATCTCGGCTGGGAGCTCGCCAAAGTGGACAGACGGAATCGCGGAGAGAAGAAACGCGAGCACTACGGCGAGGACAATGTTCATGCCAGGCCCGGCGACCGCAACGGCGATCTCCTTCCACGGCGAAATCTTCTGGTTCTTTGTTTTCATTTCTGTTAGGGTATCGCCTTCGGCGACTCGCTTCGCTCGGGGGATACGTTCCCCGTTCCCCGTTCCCCCTTCAATCGCCTTAGTGCCCTCTGGATCGACATCTGGAATGGAAACATACCCACCAAGCGGAATCCAGCTGATACGGTACTCGACGCCCTTCCAAGTCTTCTTCCAGATCGCGGAACCGAACCCGAGCGAGAAACGCTCAACCCTTAGCCCAAGTTTAAGCGCAACGATAAAGTGACCGAACTCGTGAATCGCAATTGCAAGCGAAAAGAAAACAACGCAAATCGCGATATAGCCGATTGTAATTAAAATCTCCATTTTCTTTCTTTTTCTATGCCCTTTTCCGCTTGTAGTGAATCACAGACTTGCCTGACAATTGCGACACCACTTACGTTGAGTTGAATATTATACCAAATACTGGCCCAAAAATGGGCAAGTATCGCATTACGCCCTGGGAAGGACTACTTTATTCGTCTTGCTGCAAAGTTGCGCAAAGTTCTCCCGTTGCGCCTTCACCGACGGCGACAAGCTCGCCTCGAAAGGTTTTCATCGTTGGGCCAGCAAGTGATTCGAGGCTTGTCGCATCGCCGTTGCACATTCCGCGCAGCCGCATCCCGCCAACGGCTTCAACGACAACCGTCCTGTCGTCGTCTGGCACGATGTTTCCGTCGGCGTCGACAAGCGCAAAGTGGAAATATGCCAATTCGCCGTAACGACTGACTGACACCGTTTTCAGCCCGACCGCCTTCCCCGTAGTCCGAATCGAGCATCTCGCCGCCTCGCGCCCGTCGCGGTCGTAGGCAACAGCGCAAACCTCGCCCGGCTCGTACACGACGTCGTTCCAGCGAAGCCGGAAGCGGTCAAGGCGAGACGATTTGTCGAACTTGCGGCGACCTTGGGAAATCCCATTGATGAACAGCTCCGCCTCTGGCCATGACGTATAGACGTATACCGGCGTGATCTCTCCCTCACGCCCATTGAAATTCCAGTGCGAAGGACAGATGTGGAGAGTCGGCGACTCTTTGTTCCAATGAGCCCGGTAGAGCCAATAGCGATCCTTGGGAAGCCCGGCGAGGTCGAAAATCCCAAAGTAGCTTGACCGGCTTGGCCAATGTCCGTCGTATGGCGTCGGCTCGCCGAGATAGTCGAAGCCAGTCCATACGAATTCACCGAGCGTCCAGTCGTTGTCCTCCTGCATCGCCCAGTCGTCGTCCGGCAGATTCGACCAAAAGCAGCATTCGACATCGTACCCGCTGCACTGCCTGTCGGGATGGATTGCGTTTTTCGCCTCAACGACCGGAAACTTGTACGTGCCGCGGCTCGACACGGTCGAGGCGGTTTCTATGCCGAGCACCACGCGATTACTCGCCGAGGCATCGCGTATTGCGCTATAGAACGGCAGACGATACGTAACGGCGGGTACGTCCATTTCCGCCATGATTCCGTTCTCTATCGCTTGCGGCATCGAGGACATCCCGGCCGTGACGGGGCGCGACCGGTCCGCGTCAAGCGCATGCACATGGTCCTGCATCGCCCGGTACATCGCCGCCCCTGCCTTGACGTGCTGCTCGGGAAGCTCGTTGCCGACCGACCACATGACGACGCACGGATGGTTGCGTCCGAGGCGAACGAGCTGCTCAAGGTCCTTTTCCCACCAATCGTCGTAGAAAAGGTTGTATCCGTTCGCGCACTTCGGCATTCGCCAGCTGTCGAACGTCTCGGCCACCACCATTATCCCCATCTCGTCGCAGACTTCGAGAACGCCGCGCGCTGGCGTGTTGTGCGACGTGCGTATCGCGTTGCACCCCATCTCCTTCAGGAGAGCGACCTGGCGGCGGAAGGCGTCCTTGGAGAATGCCGCGCCAATCGGTCCCAAGTCGTGATGAAGGCAGACGCCTTTAAAGTTACGGCGTACGCCGTTCAAGCGAAAGCCGTCGCTGCCGCATGAAACCGTACGGAACCCAAATTGATCGCGCCTCGAGCTGACTATCTTGCCGCTCACCGCGACCGAAGTTTCCAAGGTGTAGAGATACGGCGACTCCGGGCTCCATGTCCGTGCGCCTTTCACCTTGAGGGGAGACGCCCCTTCCGCAACGCAACGGCCGTCCGCGTCAAGGACGCGGAAACGGACGTCAACTGGCGCATTGTCTGGATTCCGCAGCTCTACAGACGCGGACACGGTTTCGAGATCTGGCGTCAAGATCGTCAGTCCGTCCGACACTATGCCGACTCGCCCGCCCCATCTCAAGCATACAGGACGGTATATGCCGGCACCGGGATACCAGCGCGAACTCTGCGGAAGGTTCTTCACCTTGACCGTAACGACGCCGGAACGCGGAAGCTCGACCTTGAACGGAGAATACCCGTATTTCCATCCTCCGATGCGTTCGCCGTCTAAAAACACCTCCGGCATCGACATGACGCCGTCGAACTCGAGCTCTGCCCATTCCGCACCTTCGGGAATGTCGACACGGCGGCGGTACTCACCTTCGCCGATCCACGGCAACGCGCCCGTGCGCCCCGTCTTTTCCGTCGCGTTCGTCTCTCCGTTCTCGACAATCGCGACGACCTGAACGTCAAAAGCCCGGTCGAACGGCCCTGCTATCGACCAGTCGTGCGGCACGGACACGGAACGCCAGGAGCCACCATCGCGGCGAAACTCCCAGTCGGAAAGCTCCGTCACTCCGAAAGCAGGCGGCGTGGCGGCAACGAGCTTTGAGGAAAGTGGCGGCACGACGATGCCATCCACCGTGGTGGCAGAACTGCCGTAGTTTACGACAATGCTCTCGCCGTTGGAGTAGGTCGTGCGGAACACGCCATCCGCAATCTTCTCGTGGCGATCCATGAAGCAGAGCTGGAGATGGCTGCGTCCGGCAAATTCGTCAAAGCCTTCCTTCATCCATGCGACGCCCTGGCGCATCTTTTCGTCCGTCGTCGCCTCGAGATCCCACAACCCCATGCTCGGCAAAGCGCCCGTTACAAATATGCTGTGCCAGTAGAATGTCGGACGACCGCCGAACTCAGCGAGTTTCAGCGCATACCGCCTGTCTGGATTTGCCGGACAGTTGATCATCGTGCGAAACGGAGTCGACACGATGATTCCGTGATAAACGAGCTGCCACAGCGGTATGTAGCCGTCGACAATCGGGTTCTTTGGCGCGTCAAAGGGAGACACCCACTGCACCGTAAGCGCCGATTCGCAAGTCCTGGAGCAAAAGTCATACGCGCCTTCCGACGCCGCGCCGCCGAAAGTCCTGCCGATCTCGCGCATGATGTTGTTCTCCCACACGGTACGCTGTCCGTTGTCGAGTCGATGGCGAGCGTCTGGGCACGGAAAAAGCGGCCGCGACGTCGTGACGTCGACGTAAAACAGCCCCTTGAAACCAAGCGTCTTCATTTCTGCGCACTGCTTCGGGCAGAACCGCTCGTATGCGCGCTGGGGGCACATCGTATAGAGGCGCCCTCCGCTCCACGACGTCTCGCCGCGCTTGAGCGACCCGTCGGGATTCTTTTCCACGACATATTCAGAATCCCACGTATCGGCGATCATGTAGCAGTCGCGGAACGAGGAATGGCCGACGATCTGATAGCCGCTTGCCTGTGCATGGCGGATGCATTCCTTCAACTTCTCCTCTCCGCCAAGCGACGGTTCGACCGGAAAAATTTGGGGATACGAGCCGTCGTGTCCGCCACGGTTCCACCCGACGAGACAGAACTCCGCGCCGCCAACGCCCTGTCTCCGGCTTTCGTCGACGATTTCCTTTACGCGGTCAAATGTGACGACGGGCTTCACCGGCGGCTCATTGCGCGTCACCTGTTCCATTACCGGGCTCGGCGCGGGTTTCCAGGCCTGGCGTATCCGCACCTCGATGTTCGTAACGGCGTAAGAAAGCTCCGGATTCCCCTTCGCCTTCTCGGCAAGCGGAACAGCCGCTCCGCGTTCAAGTTGATACTTCCTGTAGCATCTTGCGATTCCGGAATAGTCCGCGTCGTCTCCCGTCAGAAAATGGTAGTCGATTCTGACGTCTTCGTAGAACTCAATGTCCTTTTCGGAAAGAAAAACCGCACTCTGTGCATACACGCCGTCCTTCGCGCGGACCTCGACGGCGAGAGAATGCGGCATTCCTGTCACGATGGCGCAATACGTCATACGCGGCGTCTTCATCCCGAACATCGGCATAAAGACATGCCAGTCCTGGTATGCGCGGCCGTTGTCGATGCGATACGTGCCGAACGTGTTGTCCGGCATGACCCAATAGCCGTCCTCACCCTTCTTTGCCGTTGCGAAATCCGGCGTGACCGTCAGGCGCTTTGCCTTCATTGAATGAAGTTGCTCGCGACTTACAACAAGCCGCATGCCGCCGTCGAAAGGCAAAAGCTCCCGAGTCTCAGAGACCACCGAGCCGTCCGGCATCGTCCAGTCAAGCGCCGCTACAGCGGCGAGCAAAGCAATCGTGTTCACGGCTATCTTCCTGTTTCGAACGGCGCTCCCGGACCGCCGCGCAAGATCTCGACCTTCGCCGCGTGTTCCTTGACGGGCATGCCGATAAACCACGACAGTATCACGTCGCCGTATTCGACCTGCTCGTACCAGTCGGTGAAGCCGAGGAAATTCTCGGAGAAGGCAACCTTGCCCTTGCCATAGACGTTCTCCTGGCAGACGAGGATCGCGAAGTTCCTGTCCTTGGTGATGGTGACTGGGGCGAATTGCTTATCCTTGTCCCACTCGCAGTAGACGAGACGCGGCTGGGAGCGTCCGCTGTGCTTCGTCCCGATTTTCGAGATGTGCAGCAGATGGTTCGTCGGCGCCGTGCAGTCGCCCCAGCTGTCAACGGGACACTTCTTCGCTGTCGTGGTTGGGTCGAAAACGCCCGCGTCCTTGAGGAACTTCCGCGCAGCAGGGCCGGTTCCAACCTTGTCGAAGAGAATCGCGCCGCCGCGCTCCAATAGCGCCTTTAATTCGCCCGCGCAGTCCGCAAAGAGCTCATCGCTCTCGTTCGCCTGCGCCCGGATGTGAACGTAGTCGCTTCTCGCAATCGCCTTGCGGCAGAAAGCCGGATCGTACGGATGCGCCGCAGGATGCTTTTCCTGCCAACCGGCAAGATCATCCGTCTTCAGCTCTTTCATGAGCTTCTCCTCGGACTTGCAGACGTAGGTGATATCGAACGCGGCGCTCTGCGAGCGGCGAACCTCGACCGGATTCCCGCCTGGAGCGTCGGCGAACTCAAACGCGCGGGCGGGGCGGAACCCGGCATCCTCGCTCTTAGCAACGGGCTTGCCGGCCGGGAACGTCGCAACCGCGCTCGCGCCGGTCCATTCGCCCTCGGTCGCCGCGGGAATCGCCGTGAACTCGTCGCTTCCGATCAGGTAGTGCCCGGTGTCGTGGGGGCCCGCCTCGATCTCAACCGTGCCGTCGACGATTGGGGTGCGAATGCCGCGCTTCACGTCGAGGACGTAGGCGTTCTCCGGCAGCGGAACAAGAAGCTTCACGGTTCCCTTGTCTCGTGCCGACGTGCTCGTGTTGTAGACGCCGAGGTAATATCCGTCGGCCGATTTCTGCAACATCGAATCGAGGGATTTCTCGCCGGTCACTTCATAAGGCGCCTTCCCGCCGACTGCCTCAACCGTCTTCTTCAGCTCCGCCGTCTCCGTCGGCCAACCAAGCTTGTCCGTGATTGGCTTCTCGAACCAGACGATCTTGCCTTTCCCGAGCTCGCGCACTTCACGGTCCTTGAGTGTGAGAGCGGCAAGTTTTTTATTCTTCGTCGTCAACCCCTCCACGATTGCGCCGCCGCCCGCTTCGACGAACGCGAGCAGCTCCGTGGCGAGGGCGTCGGAAAAGACCTCGTCCTCCGGGATAAAGACGACATTGTAGCGTCCGAGCGACTTGCGGTTGAAGAAGTGGTCGATCACGATGTCGAAGTTGTAGTTGCGGATGCGCCCGAACGTCTTGCCTCGCCCGTCCTGCTGCGCGTTCCAGGGCATGGGCGAGCCGGTCTTGCCGGTCAGGATGTCGTTCCTGAAAGCGGCAGAGTCGCGCAGCACGGCAAGGTTCTTGACTGGCCCCATCCTCGCGACCTTCTCGCCGAGACGCGTGTATTCGGCGAAACGGTGGAAGTCCGCGACGATCTCGCTAAGCTCGCGGTCGAAGTTCTCGTAGGTTAGGTTCTCGTGCGAAAAGCCGTTCACGCCGCAGACAAACGGCAACTCGATCTCGCTGATGCGCCTGTCGCAGTCGGGGGTGAAAAAGAAGTAGTGGTGGTGGACGGTGCGTCCGTCCTCGTTGTCGAACAAGGCGCGCATGCGCTTGGCGACATGCTTGACGTGGCCCATGTCTCCGTGCGGGATGATTTCGACCATGCACGTGTCGAAGTATCCTGCCTGCTCTGTCATCAGCATCTCGCGGCGGAGCTCTCCGTTCTCGGAGTTCCACATCACGACAGGAAGGTCCGGATGTTCTTTCTTCGCGTGGCGGTAAAACTCCTTGACAAACGCCGTGATCTTGTCCCGGTAGTCGAAGAATTCCTGCCTGTTTTCCTTCCACAGCCAGTAGTTGCCGCGCTTGGCGATGTCCGGCGGGAGGCGCGGGCCTTCACCCTGCGCACCGGCGTTGTAGACGCCATCGACGCCAACCTTCGGATAGAGGGTCTGCAGCTCGCAGTCCAGCGCCCAGGCCTCGGCGTCGTAGTGGTCTTTCTCGTTGCAGAAGCCGCCCCAGATGTTCACCGCGAGCCCGCATGCGTGCGCGGCGTCCGTCATCTCCTTAAACTTCGCGCCGGTGAACTTCCCTTCGCCCCACTCCGGGAACTTCCAGCCCGGATTCGTCTTGGTTGTCATCGCGGCCACGCGGTCGTAGAGTTTCTTGTCGAGCGGAAGGTCGGTCCAGTTCCAGCCGCCGAAGCGGGCGACGGTCGCGCCGTAGGAGCGCAGATGCAGCGCCATGTTGCGCGCCCAGTCCGTTCCGTCGAGCGGCTCCCCGGTCTTCCAGCCAGCGCCCGCGCCCTTGCCGAGGTTGAAGTCCGCGCAGTAGTCGTGGTCGAGCCGCGCGATCTTGACGGGATATTCGCGGTAGCCCTGCGCCGCGCCGATGGCGACGGCGGGCTTTGAACGTAGCCGCCGCCATTCCTCGCGGATGGCCTCTGGCCCACGCTGAGTGGCGACAAGCGCCCCAGATCCCATCAAGGCGTCGCGGACGCCTTTTGGCGGCACGTGGCGGAAGCACATGTTGAACGGCTCGCCGCCGGCCTGCCCGTTTCCCCACTCGTCAAGCCCAATGAGCGAGTCGCGGTCGAAAATGTTCCCAACCGTGTCCTTCGAGCGCCGGTCGCGAATCGCGCACCACCCCTCCGATAGCCACTGGGTAAGCTTCCAGAACGGCTGTGGAATGCTGTCCGTCACGGCGTCTAAGGCGGCCCGGACTGATTTCATCTCGCCCGTCGCGCTCGGATAGACGAGATCGTCGTAAGCGACCCCGCCGCCGCAAGCCCAAGAAAGATGGATGTAGCAGGCGCGATCCCCTCCGCCATTGATCCGGTAGGCGTAGTCGAGACGCGGCTCGCCAGCGTAGAGCGTGAAATCGAGTTCGCCGTTCTTGCACGTGAAGCGGATCGTCTTCCTGAGCGCGTTGTCCGCCACGACCTCGGCGCTCGACCATTCCTCCTCGCCGCGGCCGAAGTGCATCGAAAAACCGCTCCACGCATAGCCCGTGACGCGTTCGAGAAGCTGGTTCGGCGCGTCGGAGGCGATGAGACGGAACTTCTTGATGAAGCCCGGCGTCCTGTGGCGGTTGTCGAAGACGACTTCGAGAATGCCGTTCGAGAGGCGCACTTCGTCCTCGTCCGTCTCGAGGCGCAGGTCCGCGCGGATGCGCGGCGCTTCCACCGCGGGATTTCCCCAGTAGAGGAGGAACGGACGGTTCTCGAGAATGCGGAGAGGCGTCTCGAATGTAAGCGCAATCTTCGTCCCCTCCCGCGCCTCGCAGACGACGGGAATTTCCGTCTCCCACGGAGTTACAAGACGTACTTCCTTCGGATTCACCTTCTCGCCCAGATCGACGACGACATCAATAACCGCACGTTTGTCCGCCGTGTCGGACGTGGAAGACACGAGGAGCGGAGCGCGGCGCGTCCACGCCTTGTTCCACCACGGGCGCGTCGACATCGACGAAAGATAGAGCCGGTTCGTCGGCGACGAAACAGGAATTTCGATGTATGGCCGTGCGTTAGCCGCGCCCGCCGCAAGCGCAATTGCGACGCCAGAAAAAAGAAGTGTTCTCATTGTCATCGTGTGAATTCCTTGTAGAACTGTTGCGCTGTAGTATACACAAAATCGGCATAATACAGCAATCCCCTACAACTGTAGGGGGGCAGGGGGATCACGCCAGGGCGTTGATTTCTGCCTCAAGCTTCTTTATCGTCAAGAGGATTTCGTCAAACGATGGGTAGTCGCCGTAGATCATGTGGCGTCACGCCAGGGTATGAGGGTGTTTGGTTCCGAAGAAAGCACCAACCGCGTAGAGCGGGATGTTCCGCATCCAATCTTGTTCACGATATGGCGAGAGGGAGAAGCGGACTCCGGAGAGATTTTCGTGAGCGGCGATGAAAGTGCGGAGCGACTTCGAACGGAGGTTTTCAGCGGCTTTGACTTCAATGGGCACAATTCCTGAATCCGTTTGGACGATAAAATCAATTTCAGTGGAACCGGCAGAGTCGCTGAAGTAGAACGCTTGCGAAACGCCAGATGCCAAAATCTCGGAAAGGACGTATGCTTCTGTGAAAGCGCCTTTATACTCCTCAAACCCCATATTACCGGCGATGACTGCCGCAATCGGAGTGTCGGCCATCGCTCCCATGAGTCCGCAGTCGAGAGGGAAGAGCTTGAACGCATCAAAGTCTTCGTAGAACTTGAGCGGCATTGCGGCTTTGGAGACGCGGCTGACGCGGTTTATGATGCCGGCGTCCACAAGCCACTGTATGGCTGTTTCAAATTCCTTGGCGCGTCCGCCGTGCTTGACGGCGCCGTAGATGAATTTCCTGTTCTCCTTGGCGAGTTGTGGGACGATAGAGCGCCAGACAAGATTTATGCGCGCGGTTTCCCTGACGGGCGCATGCTTGGAGATGTCGTTCTGGTACGCATCGACAATGGCGGTCTGAATGCGGCGGACATCGGCGAGCGCTCGCCCCTGGGCAAACGCGAAGACCGCTTCCGGCATCCCGCCTGTGAAGAAATAGCGCCTTAACCGCTCAATGAACGTTTCACGCATCGTGTCTATCGCCGCCCAGTCGCGGGATTCAAGAAGCGCCGCGCAGGACGCCTCGCCGGTGCCAGACAGAAATTCGGCGAAGGAAAGCGGGCGAAGCGTCAGTTCGTCTATTTTCCCCACTGGGAAGGAGGTCCCCGCATGCAGCGTTATGCCGAGAAGGGAGCCGGCCGCCGCAACATGGATGTCCGGGGCGTCCTCGCAGAAATATTTGAGCGCGGCGATACCGCGCGGAGCTTCTTGAAGTTCGTCAAACACCACGAGGGTGCGCCCGGGGAGGATGTGAATTCCAGTGTTGGCTTCAAGCGCGAGGAGAATCCTCTTCACATCGTAGTCGCGGAAAAGATCGGCGGCAAAGGCCTCCTTGTCGCAGTTCACATAGACGAACGACTCGTATTCACGGCGCCCAAACTCTTTGAGAAGCCATGTTTTGCCGACTTGACGCGCTCCGCGAAGAATAAGCGGCTTGCGTTGTGGCGACATTTTCCATTCAACAAGAGATTTATATGCAAATCGTTCCATTTTTCTCCCCTATCAGCAAATTACGGGAGTAGTATAACATTTTTCCGGACGAACTTCAACGGCAAGTTAACATTTTTTCCGACGAACTTTGGTGGCAAGTTGACATTTTTCCAGACGAACTTCCTTGCCTCACATAGCGAGATGCTGGGCCGTCGCCCCTCTTGGCCTTTCCCCTTGGCCTACACCTACACCTTAGCCCTACACCTCCAAGCTTCCCTTGCCCTTTCAACCTATATGCCCGCGCCGCATCAGCCAACAGTCACGTCGACGGAGCTGGGGAATGCGGGATTGATGCGGAACTCGCGGCGAACGGTCTTGCCGTTTGCGGTCGCCTCGAGTTCGTATGTTCCCTTGAAGCCGCGAAAGGCAAACTCTCCGCCTACCTCGCGCACGAAATTCGTGCGCCACTCCTTGCCAAAAAGGTCCTTTACGACCTTGTATGCCGGCTTGGGCGTCATGTCGAAGCGGCAGAGACCGCCATAGTACCGGTTCTCGCCGTGGGAGAAGTCGCCCGGCTCGGCCGCGTTCGCATAGCCGTCCGGGAGATTCCAGTAGATGATCGCCTCCATCGCGGGATGTGAGAACCAGATGCGGTAGAGCTCGCGCACGATCTCTGCCTGCACCTCCTCGTCGCCCGGATCCTCCGAGTAGGCCGGGATCGTGATTTCCGTAATCTGGAGCGGAAGACCCAGCGCGGCAAACGTGTCCATCACTTCGAAAAGGCAAAGCGGATCGTAGAAGCGGCGCGTGGAAGCAACGGCGTCCTCTGACTTGTAGAACATGTGGAACTGCATTCCGATCGAGTCGATGCGCGCACCTTTCAAAAGCGCGCGCTCGATTTGCATGAAGTAGCGGGCGCGTGTGCGAAAGTCCAGCGTCTCGTTCCAATAGTCGTTGTTGGACTCGTTGATCACGAGCTTGTTGGCGGGGAAGAACCGCTCGGCCAGCTTGAAGCTCCACTCGACGAAATCGTGCTCACGATAGAAGTTGGAATTGCGCATCCACGGACCGCACAAGGTTTCGTTCGTCACTTCCCACATCGGTATGCGGGCGGCGTAGCGTTCGGCAAGTTCGCGGAAGCGCTTTTCGAGAAGCAGTTTTTCGCGGGCTACGCTCCCCTTCGCCCACTCAGGATGGAAAAAGCCATAGTTCAGGCAGTGCGCCTTCGGCTCGATGCCGTGCGCCTCGCACCATTCGACGCAGAGATCCGGCGGCGGGCGGCGGTAGATCTTAGGAGAGTTCTTCGCATATCGCGGCTTGCCTTCCTCGGGCTCGAGGTCGTTCCAGTAGAACGGCACGGTCGCCAGGTTGAAGGCTGCGGCGAAATGCTCCTTGTACGACTCGTTCTTCTCCTTGCTGTCGCCGATTTCGTCCAGCATGAAGATGTTGGCGCCATACTTGAAGTCGTGCGTCTTCTGCACAACCTTGACACGGACGTTTTCCAGCATTTTGCCTGCAGCGTCCTTGAACGTGAAACGCATCGGGCCTTTCCTGTTCGCCTCTATCCCCGCCTTGACGCGGGCGTCCGTGTCGGTGGCCTGCGATCGGAAGCGCTTCAGCACCGCGTCGCGGTCGTACTTCATCGCCGTCTTTAGCGACGACCCGAACGCACTCCATGCACCATACGCTCCCGCCGTCGCAAGAAAACCTCTTCTTGAAACATCCATTTGGCTTATCGGACAACAAGAATGAAGCCGCTGGACTCGGAACGCGAAGCGTAGGGCGTATTGCCGTAAAAGCCGAGGTTGGCGCGGCGGCCATTCGGCGACGGCTCAAGCGAATAAGACGAAGCGGGATCGCCCGCATCAATCGCCGGCGAACTTTCTCTCCCGCTTGCGACGAAGGTCCCGTCGTTGAGGAAGTAGCCGCCCTTCGAGCGCAAGTGCAGGTCGAAGCCGACCGTCTCTTCCTGTGTCGTCTTGGCCGGATCGAAATAGGCCTTCGCGGTGTTGAAGGTCAGCTTGCCCAGGACCGTCGCGTCGTCCGTCACGAAGAGCGGGTCGCCGTAGATGACGCCCGTTCCGGCGACGACGTTGCCAGAGCAATAGACGTCCGAGCTTCCCGTGACGAGCGAGTAGGCGAGGTTGACCGTGCCGTTGTCGCCGGTCATTATGTCTGAGCCAACGGTGGAGCCCGACCCCACGTGATTTCCAAAGAGGATGGAGTCGCGCACATCGACCGTGCCAGTTAGGACCGTGAGACCCGCCGCGACAAGTTCGCTGCCGCTGGCATTGTAGGCGATCGTGCAGCCCGATATTTCCAGCGTGTCCGAAGCCGCCGACATGTTCACGTTGATTGTGCCGAAGGTTTTATTACTCCAAGCAATCTTGTTGTGCTGGTTGGCGGCGAAGAGGCAGTTCGAGATTGAAGAGCCGCCGCAGGCGCCATCGAAACCAACCGTCGATCCTTCGCGAGCGAAGTTGCCGAGGAACCGGCATCCCGAAATCGAGGCGGGGACGCCGCTCACGTAGATCGCCGAGCCGAAGAAGCCGCTGTTGCACGGTTGGGTGGTGATGTTGTAGCCGTTGCCGGCGACGGAGAACGGCACGCCGTTAGTGACAAAATCACAGTTCTCGACAACGAGCGAGGTGATCCGCGCCGCGTAGAGACCTCCTCCCTTAGGACTGCCCGCCCCCGGAACGGAAATGATGTTGCCGGCGAAGAGCGAGTCCTGAATGGTCACGGACGCACCGGTTCCGTAGATGTACGCGCCGACACCGTAAGCGCTTTCGCCGCCAGTACCGTTCGAAGCCGACCCGTTCGCCACGAACTGGCAGTTTGTGATGAACAGGTCGCAGGCATTCCATGGGCTGCTGATCCCCCCATTTTCGTAGAGGCCGTGGCGGTAGCCGCGCGTCAGGCACAGGCTGTCAAGCGTGACCGAGCCCTCGGTACGAAGGACTCGAACGGAGACGACCTGCTCGCAGGCTGTCAGATTCCCGCCATCGAGGACCGTCACGGCACCGTCGGCACGGGTCGAATCGTCCGTCCAGCCGCCGGAGAGCGTGATACCCTTCGTAATGGAGATCGTCGAAGTTACGTTGATCGTGCACGCCTTGAGCTTGATCGTGTCGCCCGTCTCGGCGTTCGCGACCGCATCCGCGAGGTCGGTGTAGTTGTCGATTGGAGCCGCTGACGCGCTCATCGCCCATTGTGCGGCGACTGCGATGGCGGCAAGGTGTCTAATGTGTGTGAGTTTCATAGAGTTCCTCCAAGCCGACATTTTATAAAATTTCCCGAAAAATGCCAATCCCCTACAACTGTAGGGGGTGGGTGACGATGGCTTATTGCGCGGCTTTTCTCTGGCGGTCGATGACGCGCACCACTTCCCCTGCAATAAGCCGAGATCCCTCTGGGGTGTAGTGGACTATATCTACATACGGCACGGCATTGTCGCGGACAAAGGAGTAAAGATCGTCGATTTCGACGCCAAGCGGCTTCAGCGCGGTGACGGCTGCCGCGTTATACTCTTCGACAATGGCATTGCCCAAGGTGTGTTGTTCGCACTTGATGGACGTGTTTATCGGGGTCGTCGTGGCGAAGACGATCTTTGCGTTCGGGAAGTAGCGGCGAAGTTCGCCGTGGATGCGGACAAGCGTCTTTACATAGTCTTCACGCGGCGTAAGCGGTTCTCGACCGTCACGTTGCCCCATATCCCATAGACCGTTGTTCCAATGCACGACATTGATCTTGGCTGGGTCTGGCATGATATGCCGCCAGTCGTAGAGGAAGCGCAAGGTATAGTGCGCGAACATGCAGTTGCCTTCCGGCCAGAAAACCTCTGCCCTGTCCTGCATGGCTTCACGGACAAAACCACAGTAACCCATGCGGATCGAGTCGCCGAGCAGCAATACGCCGCACTTGTTGGTCGCGTCTGGATTGACGACATCGCAGTTGTCGACGATCACCCCGGCCGCGCCCACCGCAAGCGCGATTGCGACGCCAGAAAAAAGTAGTGTTCTCATCGTCATCATGTGAATTCCTTACTGAACAGTTGCGCTGTAGTATACACAAAATCGGCATAAAACAGCAAGCCCCTACAACTGTAGGGGGGGCTTCACAAGCTCAACCGAACAGATTCAGAACCGAAGTATGAACCCCTCATCGTCCTTGAACGCATTGGCGTTTTCGAGCTGCCGCCGCATCAACTGGAAGTCCACCCCCGAAAGCGTGCGCCCGAAGTCTCTCAGCCGCGTCATCGCGCTTATGAGGACGTCAGGGTCTCCATTCCGGGAAAGCCGACGCAGGGCGCCTATGTAGTCTGGACGGAACACCGTGGGGACGATGATCTTCGACTGCCCCGCAGCCGTCAGCTCCGCATTCATCATAATGCGGGAAACGCGTCCGTTCCCGTCGGCGAACGGATGCACCTCGCTGGTCGCGAAAAGCACGAAGATGGCGCGCGCAAACGGGTTCCTCATCGCGCGCGACATGTCGAACGCACGCTTCAAGGTGCCGCGCACCCTGTCAAAAGAGACGAAGTGCGTCTCCCCCGCCCTGTTGTCCTTCGTCTTGAAAACCCCGGGGGCGCTTGACGGGCGGCCCGAGAGGACCACCCTGTGCCGCTCGCGAAGAATATCCAGAAATTCATCCGCCGTCTTCGCGATGCGAGACATCTCCCGCCGGTTGGACACAATAGCGTAGGTGCCGAGAATGTCGTGGCTGTCCGCGTCTCGCGTGGGAACGACAGTACCGGTCTCCACGATGCGACGCGCCTCGTCAAGCTCGAATTCCGTTCCCTCGATGTAGTTGGAAAAGTAGCTTTCGAAGAACGCAAAAGTCGCATACGAGGATTCGGATGCGTTGATATCGCGGCAATCAGGGAACTCCGCAGACTCAAGCCGTGCGAGAAGCTTCCCGAACAAATCCAGCCGCGCACTATCGAACGGCTCGCCGACGGCACGGGCAAGCGCGACCTTTGACTTGAGCACGTCGGCAGGGCGCGTCGAGAGGAGCGCTCCTATCATCTTGTCAAGACGCGCGAACTCGCGTCCGTGTCCAGTTGCGCCCGCGATGGCCCTTGCCTCGTCGCGCAGCTTGTTGAGCGCCGCCTCCCCTCCAGACGAGAACTCGGTCTCGAGCCGCTCCTCTATCCCTTCCGCCCCAAGGCACTTGTCGACGCCGCCCTGTGTCTTGTCGGGCTCCAGGTTCTCAAGCACTGCCCTGGCATGGGACGACACCCCCAAACCTTCGATAAAAGGATAGTCCGAGTCCAGCGAGCCGGCAGTCGCCAGAAAATGCAGCGTTACGCCAGGCAACTTCATCTTTCGCGTGTACTTGTACCCCAAAAAGACATGTCCGTTGTTCGGTGCGTACTCAAACGCAGTCCTATGCGAAAGCCGCGCCCCTGGCCAAAGGCGCCCGACAATCGTCCAGAGATTGCGACGAATTATGTTCTCGGCCTTGTCAGTAAGATTCGTCGTATATATTCTTGGAGCGATACGAACAACCTTGCCTTCGCGCTTTAGGCGAGCAAGCAGTTTGGCCACTTCAGGACGTGACGACCCAACAATGATTTCATTCAAAATCTGAAGGTTTTTTTCTAACATCATTGAGAGAACCCTTCCCTCGGTAATTTTTTTTCCAACATCATATCATATTATGCGAAAATTTTCAATCGTAACCCATTCTTCAATGATACCACTCAAGCACAGCATCCAGCCGGTCACTTGATCGAGACTTTTATCCCGCGTAGAAACCCTGCACCGAGCTTCCATCTGCCCTGACAAAGAACTTTGCAGAGGATTCCTTCTTAGGCATACGCTGTCAACATCTGCATGCATCTTGCGAGCATTATACCATAATTTGTCGCGGCGATTTGTCTCGATTCCGCGCAGCTTCTACAGAAGGACCCTTCTATAGAAGCTACAGATACCAGATGGGCATGGACAGCAGATTGCCGCGCAAATGCATCGGCGCCGCGCAGTTGCAAACGATTGCCCCCTGTCCGCGCTTTTTGCCCTTGATTTTGTCGAGGACAACAAACGCAGCAGCGTCGCTCGCCTTTGGCGATGAGCTTTTCTTGATTTCGATTGGGTACAACACTCCATTTTCCTCGATGACAAGGTCTATTTCACATTCAGTCTCGACCATCTGTCCATCGCGTTGGACGGCAATCTTGTCGCGGCCGCGGTAATACGACACGAAATCGCGGTATTCAAGTCCTGCGTTGGAGAAACTCTTGAGAATCTCCGAAACTGCAAAACTCTCGAACACGGCTCCGGCCATCGCGCCGCACGCCAGCGACTCAGCCGATAGCCATCGCGTAAGATAGGCCACAAGCCCCATATCCCTGAAATGCAGTTTTGGAGCGCGAATCGCCCGCTTGAGTTCCGACGACGCATACGGTTGCAGCAGACATACGATTCCGGAAGTCTCGAGAATCGACACCCAGCTTTTGACCGTTACGACATCCTTGCCGATCTCGTCGGCGATATTGGAGTAGTTCAAGACCTGCGCAGTACGGGATGCGGCGGCGACCATGAACTGGCGAAAGGCGGATAGATTGTGAACCGCCTTGAGACTGCGCACGTCACGCTCAAGATAGGTCTTTACATAGTCGGCATAATAGGAATTCCAGTCCACATCGGGATTCTGCAGCTCGGGATAGCCGCCACGATGGATTATCTCCCAGATAGACCCGGGATCCTTGGCGGTCTTTGAACGCGAAAGCATGTATTCGTCCGTGGGCAGCACACGCTCCGAAAAAGAATCGCCCGCAATCTCCCTAAGTGACAGTCCGTT
The DNA here is from genome assembly GCA_045536845.1 of Kiritimatiellia bacterium. Lineage (GTDB taxonomy): Bacteria > Verrucomicrobiota > Kiritimatiellia > RFP12 > UBA1067 > UBA1067. The sequence continues at coordinate 26,574 of JAZSOG010000024.1, forward strand.
CATTTCCAGTATGCGAACACGACCGGACAGCGACTCGCTCACACCCTGCATCAGCTGAAACGGCTGCGAACCCGAAAGGCAGTAAAGCCCCTTTTTCCGACGGCTCTTGTCTGTTTCCATCTTGATGAAGCGGAACAAGACTGGCGCATGCTGCACTTCGTCGATGGCAACAGGCGGAGGATTAAGCTGCATGAAGGTGCGAGAATCGTTCTTCGCCTGCTCTTCGACAAATGGATCGTCCAGTGTCACATAACGCACATCTGGAAGCACATGGGAAATCAATGTAGACTTGCCGACCTGTCGCGGGCCTGTAACCAAAACCGAGTTGCTGGTTTTCATTGCCTGGGCGAGCAACCCATCCATGAAGCGCTTAATGTACATTTTTCTCCTTTGACAATTTTAGATTTAAAATCAAAATCTGCCAACCGTGCGTATGTTACCATTTTTCTTGCCGTGTAGTCAATTGCGATTTTACCAATCAGTTGGTAAACTTCAATCCCCTACAACTGTAGGGAGTGGGGGACGAGACAAAGTGCAACAGCTTTTAGTCATATCGCCAGCTCTGTCGGCGATTTTATTGAAAATTCGCCGACAGAGCTGGCGGTTTGCCATTGACAACTAATTCTTATTCTTGCTATAATCGCGCCATTCAAGCAGAAACAATAGCTATAGCCATGTATATCGCTCGAAAACTTGATGTCGCACCTGTGTTGCAGACAAAGAAGTAGATGGAATATCCATCCTTCCCTGGCGGAATTTCATCAACCGTCTGTGGTCTGGAGATCTTTTTTAGCCCGCCTCGGCCGCACACGGCAAATTCGGCAAATGAACAGAATCTGTCTATACCTGGCCTTGACTACACTCGCGCACACGGCGCTGTGCGAGGTGCCGTCGCTTGCCATACCTGAAATCCTGAGCGGCCGGCACGACTATGAAGGTGCCACGCTCACGGGAACCGTCGTCGACGTCCTTGACGACGAGACTGATCCCGAACACGTGTTCATGTTCGTTCGGCAAGGAGGCGACAGCATTCTCGTGCCGGTCAATAACGCAAAAGCGAGATACCGCGAACTTCGCGAACTCGTCGGCGCGACCGCAACGTTCACCGGGCGGTGCGACGCGACGGTGCAGTGGAACATGCGCCGCCACATGGGACGCCGATTCAATGTCACCTCGCCGGAGGACATCGCCGTAGTCACCCCGGCACCCGACATCTTCGACGCACCAGACTGCCTTTCCCTCGATGCGTTGCGCCCGGAGGAAATCGCAAGCTCTCGGCGTCATCGCGCGGTCGGGCGAGTCCTCGCGGCATGGAACGGCGACAATGTGCTTATCCTTACGCCCTCCAACCGCCTCATGCGCATAGAACTCGCAGACCCCGAGCCGCCGCGCTTCGGGGAATCGGTGGAAGCCGTCGGCTTCCCAGAGACCGATCTCTACCACCTCAACCTCGTGCGCGCGCGGTGGCGTCCGACCACCCTTCCAGACGCACCTGTGGAAACCGTGCGAGACACAACGCTCCGCGAACTGTTCGAAGACCTCCCTTCCGGCAAGCCGATCTTCCAGGAAAAGCTCTACGGCAAGACTCTTCGGCTCAAGGGACGGGTAGAGGACATGCCGCGCGACGGCGTGATGAAAATCGCAGACGGCGCTTTCACCCTTGCCGTGGACATAAGCGCACTTGGCCGCGAACTTCCGTCGCAGCTTGACGCAGGATGCATCGTCGAAGCGACCGGCTCGTGCATAATGGACGTTCCAAACTGGCGTCCGCACGCGCCCTTCCCCAAGATCAGCGGTATCACGCTCGTCGCACGAACGCAGGACGACATCCGGCTACTCGCACATGCGCCATGGTGGACGCCAAGGCGGCTTCTCGCCGTGATCATAGGGCTTGCCGTTGCGCTTCTCGCGTTTTTCACGTGGAACCGCATCTTGCGCCGGATAGTGGAGCGGCGCGGACGCGAGTTGTTCAAGGAACAGGTCGCGCACGTTAGTGCGAACCTGCGCACACAGGAGCGCACACGTCTTGCAATCGAGCTGCACGACTCAATCTCCCAGAACCTGACCGGCATCGCGCTCGAGCTGAAAGCCGCACATACCGCCGCAGGGGAAGACCTGCCGACGGCGCTCTCGCACCTCGCGATTGCAGAGCGGTCTCTCGCGTCGTGCCACGGCGAACTGAGAAACTGCCTGTGGGACCTGAGGCACGGCACACTCGAGTCGCTCGATATGAACGAAGCCATACGGCAGACGCTTCGCCCGCAGATAGGCGACGTCAACCTCGCCGTTCGCTTCAACGTGCAACGGCGTCGCCTCACGGACAACACGGCATACGCGATCCTGAAGATCGTACGAGAACTTGCCGTAAACGCGGCAAGGCACGGCAAGGCGACGGAGATAAGAGTCGCCGGCGCGATTGACGCAGACCAACTTCAGTTTTCGGTCGCAGACAACGGATGCGGCTTCGACCCGAAAGCCGCTCCCGGTCCCGCCGAGGGTCACTACGGACTTCTCGGCGTCACAGAGCGAATCGAGGGGCTTGAAGGAAAGATGAACATCGAGAGCGTCCCCGGGCGCGGAACTAAAGTCACCATTTCGCTAAGCATGCAAAGGGAAAACGAGGTGCCGGATGGAAAAGATTAGAATACTTGTCGCAGACGACCACATGGTAGTCCACATGGGGCTCTCGGCGCTTCTCGACATGCAGCGCGACATGCATGTCGTCGGCCAGGCGAAGAACGGCAAGGAGGCGGTGGAGGAAGCGCTGCGGCTCAAGCCGGACGTCGTCATCATGGACTTGATGATGCCTGTCATGGATGGAACAGAGGCGACGAGGAAGATTCGCGAACAACTTCCCGAAACAAACATAGTCATCCTGACGACATACACGACAACCGACGGCATCGCATCTGCCATCGACAGCGGCGCATGCGGCGCGGTTTTCAAGAGCGACGCGAACGACGAGCTTATCACGGCCATACGCACAGTCGCGGGCGGAGGGAAGTTCGTGTCGCCAGCCATCGACCGCCAGTTCAAGTGCGACCCTCCGGCTGACCACCTTTCGCCGCGTCAGATAGACATCCTCAAGGGAATAATGGCCGGCAAGTCCAATACCGAAATCGCCAAGGAACTCGGCATCAGCCCTACCGTAGTCAGGGATCACACGACGATAATCTTCGAAAAGCTCGGCGTCTCAAACCGCGTCGAGGCCGTCGCCGCGGCCCTTCGCAAACAGCTCCTCAAAATCTGATGCGAGCACTTTAAGCCCGCAGATGCTTCGATACCCAATCCGTCGCGGCCCAAACTGCGTCGAGGGAGTCGCAGGGGATTTCGGGGGCGCGTTCCAGGCAGTCGGCGACCGTGGCTGCGATGTCAGTGTACTTAATTTTGCCGTCAAGGAACGCCTGCACCGCAAGTTCGTCCGCCGCAGCAAGAACGGCCGCGGCGCATCCGCCGCGCACGCACGCCTCCTTAACGAGCCGAAGACAGGGAAAGCGCACCGGGTCCGGCGCACGAAATGTAAGAGAGCCGAGCGCCGCGAGATCAAGCTGTTCGCGCTTAGACGCAAGGCGGCCTGGCCAAGTGAGCGCGTACTGTATTGCAACGCGCATATCGGGCGGCGAAAGCTGTGCAAGCGTCGCGCCGTCAGAGAATGTAACGAGAGAATGGACAATCGACTCGGGATGCACTACGACATCGATCTTCTCGACAGGCACATCGAAAAGCCAGCGCGCCTCAAGAATCTCAAAGCCCTTGTTCATCATCGTGGAACTGTCGATCGTGACCTTTGGCCCCATCTTCCAACGCGGATGGTTGAGCGCTTGCGCGACAGTTACGGACGAAAGATCGGCGGGCTCGTCAAGAAACGGTCCGCCGCTCGCCGTCAGGACAAGCTGCTCGACTGATTCGCGCGGCGAACCCTGCAGACACTGGAAAATGGCAGAATGTTCGCTGTCAACTGGAAGAAGCCGTACGCCCTTTTCCTTCGCGCGACGCGTAACGAACTCACCTGCCATCACCATGACTTCCTTCGTGGCAAGCGCGACATCCATGCCCTTCTCGATTGCTGCCATCGTCGGCTTGAGACCCGACATTCCTACTGTCGCAACGAGACAGACATCTGCATCGTTCTCCTCGACAGCGCGAACCGCGGCGTCTTCGCCGCAGTACGCCTTCGCGCCAACCTCGCAGGCAAGCGCCTCGCATTGCTCGCGTGAACTGCGCACAGCAAGCGCGACAACTTTGAATTCGTCAGGATGAGACAGGGCGACATCAATCGCATTTCTGCCGATCGACCCCGTCGCCCCGAGTATAATGATTTTCTTTGCCACTCCTTTTCCTGACTCCTAACTCCTGACCCCTGACTCCTGCGTACTGACCCCTGACTCCTGCGTACTGACCCCTGACTCCTAACTCCTGCGTACTGACCCCTGACTCCTAACTCCTGCGTACTGACCCCTGCCCCCTGACTCCTGCGTACTGACCCCTGCCCCCTGACTCCTGCGTACTGACCCCTGGCCCCTGACCCCTAACCCTTCTTCTCCAAACTCTGTCCATCACGGGAGTCTTTTACAGTCCAACCAAGCGCGGCGATTTCGTCGCGGAGTCGGTCGGACTCGGCCCAGTTCTTCGATTTCCTGGCTTCTGCGCGGGCATCGAGAAGCTCTTTAACTTCGGCGGGAATCGCCTCTTCCTTCTTCTCGTTCTCGAAGAAGATTACGCCAAGCACTTCGTCCATGCGCTTGAACACGCCAAGCGTCCCCGCAGCACCCTTTCCGTTTGCATCGCGGACAAGCTCGAATAGCGCCGCGAACGCACGTGGCAGGTTGAGGTCGTCGTTTACAGCGTCGGCAAAGTCCTGAAGGTGCTTCGTAGCCCATTCAGGCGCCTCGCCATCGGTCGCCTGGGCAACGCAACGGTCGATCTTGTCGAGCGCCTTTCTCGCGTCCTCGAGCGCGGTGAATGCGAAGTTGAGCCCAGTGCGATAGTGCGCGTTAATGAGAACATAGCGGATCTCGCGCCCTGTGTATCCCTTCTCGAGAAGATCGCGGAGCGTGAAGAAGTTGCCAGCGCTCTTCGACATCTTCTCGCCGTTCACGCGCAGGTGCGCGCAGTGCATCCAAGTCCTGACGAACTCCTTGCCTGTCGCGGCCTCGGCCTGTGCAATCTCGTTCTCGTGGTGCGGAAAGAGGTTGTCAATTCCGCCCGTATGAAGGTCGAACGTCTCGCCGAGATACTTCATCGACATCGCGGAGCACTCGATATGCCAGCCAGGGCGGCCGCGGCCCCACGGAGAATCCCAGCCAACTGGGCCGTCAGATTCCTCCCACGCTTTCCAGAGCGCGAAGTCGCCGACGTTCTCCTTGTCGTATTCGTCCGCCGCGCAGCGAAGCCCGGTGCGCTGGTTGTCGAAGTCGATGTGGGCAAGCTTGCCGTAGCCCGGGAACTCGCGCACCTTGAAGTAGACCGAACCGTCTTCGCTCTGGTAGGCAACGCCCTTGTCCATCAGCTTCTGGACGAGCGCAATCATCTCTGGGATATGGTCAGTCGCCGCGGGATAGACCTCCGCCGGCTGGATGTTGAGCTTCTTCAAGTCGGCGAAGAACGCGTCCTTGTACGTCTTCGTGTAGTCCGTAAGCGCGATGCCCGCGGCATTTGCGCCGCGGATCGTCTTGTCGTCGACGTCGGTGAGGTTCATCACCTGGCGGATCTTCATGCCGTTGAACTGGACTACGCGGCGGAGGATGTCCTCGAACGCGTAGGCGCGGAAGTTGCCGATGTGCGCAAAATTGTAAACGGTTGGACCGCAGGTGTAGAGGCGAATTTCGTTCCCTTCAAGGGGTTTAAGCTCCTCGACCCTGCGCGTCAGCGAGTTATAGACATTCATCATGCCATATATTATACCAAACTGACGCGCGTTTGCGCGACTTCACGGTTTGACCCAGTAGCCGGGAAGATCGGATATCTTTTCGGCGGGCTTGCGCGAATAGACGGATTCTGGGACTTTGCGCGGGCCGTCGAGCATATAGCCAAGAACGGCCGCGGGCGGGAGTATCGTCTCCCAGACGGTGTATTCGCTCGCCGCGACGGAATAGCTCTCGATATTCGCAAAGCGACGCCAGATCGGCCAGCACTTCACGGCGTCGTTTCCGTAGACGTACTTCTTCGCGTCTGGCGCTACGCCATATGTCCACCTGTAGGGCGTTATGCCGCCGACGTATTCGGCGATCTCGTCGTCCATACTCTGGAGGTCAAGGAATCGCGCCGGATAAACAACGCCCATTCCGCTCGTCAGCGACTCGCCGCGCGGATTGCACCCATTGTGGAAGTCGTTGGCGAGGTAGACGCCCGCGAGATACGTCGGGTCGCCAGTGAGCGCATGTGCGGCGACAAAGCTCTCGGCGCGGCGGAGCGGATGGCTGTTCCCCCAGCTCATCGTGTGGACAAATCCGTGCTTTGCAGAAAACCATGGCGTGCGGTATGGATAGGCATTCTCGAGCTCGTCGAGATACTCTTTCGCAGTGTTGACACGGCGGCGGATCCAGTCTTTCTTTATCTGCTCAAGTTCGTCGGGAATGCGCTGGTCCTTCAAGGCGAACTCGAGGAACGTGTATGCGCTCCAGCCCCAGCTCGACTTGTTGATCTCCTTCTGGAGATCGTCCTTCCGCTTTGCAACCGAATTGAAATACTGCATGTCGCCTGTAAGCGCGGAGAGGTTCAGCGCCGCAGTCAGCATATAGCGTGGCGACCAATTCTCCGGCTCGCGGTAGACGAGATCGACCCACGGCCCAGTTTTCCACTTGGTGGTTGTGCACCCTTTCATCTGCTGCACAACAGGACCGTGCGTCTCGGCCCATTTCCACGCCTTTATCGCACGATCGAGAAGCATGTCTGATGTCTTCTTCTGCCCCGCCGCCTTGTAAGCGCGCGCAACAAGAGCAACAGTTCCAGCAAAGTCGTAGCACGAATTGTGCGTCGGAATCGAAAGGTAGTACTGAAGCCCCTCGTGCTGAGGCGCTGCATGCTCGCCGCCTGGATGCCCAGTCGTCTCGATCCACGTACCGACGCCACCATCCTTCTGCTGCGCGGCAAGAAGGTGCTTTATGCCCCACATCGCCTCGTCGAGGATGTCGGGGATTCCGTTGCCAGATTCGGGGATGCAGAGCTGCCCGTCGGTGAAATTGCCCGGCTTTAGTAAATAGTTAAGCGCGAGCGAACGCGGAATCTGCAGATGCATTGGGCGGCGGTCGTAGTCGGCGGCATCGTGGTAACCGCCGGGAAGCGAAAGATGCTCGTTCGTTGCGCACATCTCGCGGCTCGAAGTAATCACGTTGAAGTGCTTGAACTTGAACGGCTTGCCGTCCTTGCCGAGGATTGGCTGACCATCCGCAGGAACGACGTACTTGTCGTACTGCCCCTCGTCTGGCGGCTGGACGCCGCGGATTACATCGAGGTGACACGCGGGGCAAGCCCACTGCGTGTAAGGCGGCTTTTTCTCGATTCCGCAGCGCTTGTTGAAAAGCCCCAGCATGTGGTGCCCCCACGCCTCAGCAATCGCGTCACGCGACACAGAGAACTCTATCGAGCGACCGATGCCTTCCACGACGATATAGTAGCGCCCCTCCTTTTCAAGCGGCGTAAGATCCGCCTCAAGCGTCTCCTCGCCGGTGAAAGGCGTGCCGTCCTTGCTGACGGGATCGGCAAGGCGAGCCGCGAGCGGGCCCGCAACAAAGACTTTCTCCCCGCTCTTCGCGTCGATGACGGCATAGGGTTTTCCAACGAACGACGCGAGGGGCAGGGGCCCCGCCGTCCCAAGCCAAGCGCCTATATACGCGTATTTGCGCACGTTCGGCGCGTAGCCGACTTGGTTGACCTTGAAGACAGGCGACGGCACGTCGGGGTCATAAGTGAACTTGCCCACCACTCCGAGGTCTACACTGTCGCCCTTCTTCATCGGCGCGACTTTCACGAAGACGTTGTGTATCACCTCGCCAGCCGTCAGGTTGAAGTGGTCGCCGTCGGGCGCCACATAGTGCTTCATTCCGTTCGCCTCGGGCCAATACGAGATGACGCCCTGTATTGCCTTCAGTTTCTCCGCAAACGGCTCGCGAACTTTTTTCACGATATCCTCGTGCAAGGCAACGCGCTTGCGCCTTATCTGCCAGTCCGCACCGGCGCTCTTCGACTCCTCGAAACGGGGATCCGCAAAGAACGCGGCGTTTTCGTCCGCCGAGCAATCGCCCTGAACAAGCAGATACTCTGGCGTAAGCGCAGTAACCCTGAATTCTGCCGCGCTTGCGGAAAGCGAGACGGTCACGGCCGCCAGAATGGCAAGCGGAATTCTCTGCATCATTACGAGTCTCCCATGCTGCGGTAGATTGCCTCGACGTCGGCTTCATTGAGCGGCATTATGCCTCCGAGGGTGTTGCCGTTCAAGTTGAGCGTCTTTACGAGAAGCGGAATGTCCTCTTCCTTCGCGCCGAGTTCCGCAAACGTTAGCGGAAGCCCGAGAGACTTAAGCCATGAGCGGAACGCGGCGATTCCCGCAAGCGCGGCATCTTCGTCAGAGACGCCAATCCCGACGGCAAAGACGTTCCGCGCGAACCTGGCGAAACGCGCTGTGTCCGACTTGTGCACGTATGTCATCCAGGCTGGCATGACGACGGCAAGACCAGCGCCATGGGCGCAATCGTAGAGCGCGGAAAGCTCGTGCTCGATGCCGTGGCTCGCCCAGTCCTGCACGCGCCCTACGCCACAGAGGTCGTTGTGTGCGAGGGTTCCCGCCCACATTATGCTTGCGCGCGCCTGGTAGTCATCAGGGTTCGCCATGACCTTTGCGCCCTCCGACACGATCGTCCGCATCAGCGCTTCGCAAAGCGCGTCGGTGAGCTCGACGTCTTTCGTTGGCGTGAAGTATCGTTCGCAGATGTGCGCAAACATGTCGGCAAGCCCGCAGGCAGTCTGGAACGGCGGCAAGGTCGTCGTAAGCTCGGGATTCATCACCGCGAACTTCGGGCGAAGGATGTTGCCGCCGGCAGCGCGCTTCAGGTTCTCGGGCTCGAGATTGACGACGCTGTTCGTCGACGCCTCGCTTCCAGCCGCGGCGATCGTAAGGACGACGCCAACGGGAAGCGCCGCTGGAATCACCGGCTTCACCTTGACCTCGCGCCCGACGTAGAACTTTCGCCACTCACCGCCGTTCGCGGCGCCGATTGCAATCGCCTTCGAGGAGTCGATCACGCTTCCACCGCCAACGGCGAGAATGAAGTCGACATTGTTCTCAAGCGCAATCCGCACGCCTTCCTCTATGAGCGAACTGCGCGGGTTGGGCTTTACGCCGCCAAGCTCGACGAACTCCACTCCTGCAGAGTCAAGCGACTCCTTGACGCGGCCTATGAGCCCGCTTCTGACGGCACTTGCGCCGCCGTAGTGGAGAAGCGCCTTGTGGCCTCCAAACCGACGCACGAGCTCGCCTGTGTGCGTTTCCTTGCCCTTCCCGAACGAGAAATACGTCGGGGACCAGAACTCGAAGTCGGTCATCGGCCTCTCCTTGTTATACTACGCCGCGTATGGCGCGGATCTTCTTCATCGTCGACTCGAACATCTCGGGGGTCTGGCTCTGCGCGCCGTCGCACTTCGCGCGAGGCGGGTCGTTGTGCACCTCAATGATAAGGCCGTCCGCGCCGATGGCGGTCGCGGCGACAGCGGCCGGTTCCACGAGATAAGCATGGCCAGTCGCATGCGACGGATCGATGACGATCGGCAGATGCGTGCGACGCCTGAGATACGGGACGATCGTGAGGTCGAGAGTGTTGCGCATCGCCGTCTCGAACGTGCGGATGCCGCGCTCGCAGAGGATGACGTTCTCGTTGCCGCTTGCCATCACGTACTCGGCGCTCATGAGGAGCTCCTGCAGCGTCGCGGACATGCCGCGCTTCAGAAGGACGGGCTTCTTCGTGTAGGAACCGACCTCCTTGAGAAGATTGAAGTTCTGCATGTTCCTCGCGCCGATCTGGATTACATCGACGTCGTTGAAGAGCTCAATGTCCTTGAAGTCCATGAGCTCGGTGACGATCGGTAGTCCCGTCTCGCGCTTTGCTGTGAGGAGCATGTCGAGACCGGCCTTGCCGAGTCCCTGGAACGCGTACGGGGAGGTGCGCGGCTTGAACGCGCCGCCGCGGAGCATCGTAGCGCCAGCCGCCTTCACGGCCTTGGCGATGCCGACGATCTGCTCCTCGGACTCAACGCTGCATGGTCCAGCGATCACGGAGAAATTCCCACCACCGACTTTTACGCCGGAGCAGTCTACGACGGTGTCTTCTGGGTGGAACTTGCGGTTCGCGGCCTTGAACGGCTCTTGGATGCGCTGGACAGATTCGACGCCGTCGAGCGCCTCGAGAATCCCAGGGTCGAGGTGGCTTACGTCGCCGACGCAGCCAACTATAGTCTGCAGTGAACCGCGGGAAACGTGCGGCTGAATGTTCTTCGACTGGAGCAGCGCGAGAAGTCCGTTGACTTGGCTCTCGGCGGCCTCTTTCTTCAGTATTATAATCATTTGGAGCTGTCCTTTCCGACAGGGATGAAAGTTACCGACCATGCGGCGTCGCCGGATTCGTCCGCCGCGATGCGGAGCTGTAGCTGGACGAGGTTCGGGTCGGGATTTGATTTGGGAAGTTCTGGAACGAACGTCGACCATTCGCCTGCGCTCGCCTCGAGACGCAGACGTTTGCCGTTCTTCTCGAGGACGACCGCCCTTCCGTCGATCTTCGGCTTCGCGTACGTGTTCATGCGCCAGACGAGAACGGTGCCGGGCTTGACGCCGCTGAATGCGTCGTGGATCACATAGCTCTTTCCGTCTTTGGCGAGGGATCCCGTCCGTTTCGCACTCGAAGCGGATGGATGAATCGCAGAGAGGTGGCAAATTGCGTCTCTCTTCTGGCAACGGCAGAAATTGAGCGCCGCGAAGCCGCCGACGTTTGCCATCTCGCCCTCAATCGTGACGAGATTGTGCCCCTGCGGGCCGAGGCGGAAGTATTTCCAGCGCGGAGACTCGTTTGAAGAGTCCCAGAACTTCATCCCGTGCTCCGCCTCGCCGATTCCGTACGATTCGCCGCCAAGGTCCTCCGCCCAGCGCTCGCCGAGCGCGTCGATGACGAACGAACCCTGGTCCGCGTGAGCATGGCTCGCCTGCGCCGTTCCGCCCTTCATCGCAACCCAGATCGCGTCTGGATCGTCACGGCTCGCCGTCTGGACGGTGATGGGAACAGAGCTCCCCGACCACCACGAAAGCGGCGTTTTGGAAGCCGTAGACCCAGTCGGCACATCGACCATCCAGACAAGCGGTATAAAGCAGAACTCGCACGAATGCGGGTTCCGGTTCATCGCCGGAGCATGGGCATAGTTCGCAAAGCCAACCTTCCGTTCCGTCGTCACAAGATCGGGACGGCCAAGCTCCCGCGCATACCACCAGAGAGGCGCGAGGAGGCCGCGCCCCCTCCCCGAGTCGGAATGGTTGAAGAGCTGCCCCGACGGGCCCATCATCAAATCGGGGAATTCGCCTGAGGCGAGGAACCCGGGCTCTCCGACAAGTCCGAAATCAGTGCCGAACGCGGATCTCAGCGACTCGATCGCATACACCTGGTAGGTCGTCGCGAGGTCCCAGTATCCAACGCCCTCGGGGAACGCGCCAACCGGAGCGTACGCCTCGACCGGCTCGTGCAGGAAGCTGACGGCGTCGCCGATGTGCCGCCGCGCAAGCTCCGGTTCGCGCTCGGCGAGCGCGATTGACGCGGCGAGCATCCCGCAAAGGCACACCTGGCTCCAGTTGTTTCCGTTGTGGATCCAGAATGCATTAGGATCGGCCGCCTTTAGCGCCTTGTCAACCATTGCCTTCGCGAGCACGTCGCGCATCTCGGGCGACCAGTCGTCGTAGAGCCAGTCGTAGGCGATCGCGAAATCAAAAGCGAAAAGCGCAGTGTCGATGAAGTGCGGAGGGTTCCAGTCGGGATACGCCGCGACGACGCGCAGCTCGCGTTCCAGCCGGTCGAGGTAACGGCGGTCGCCCGAAATCTTGTACATCTGCGCGAGGCCGAACGTGCGCGCGGTGCAGTGCTGCGACCAAAGCCGGCGTCCATCGAGCCTGTATTCGACAGGCGGCTCGTCAAGCAACTTGTCGGAAAACACCTTCATGTGGCGGACTGCCGCCGCAAGGAGTTCGTTCGTTGCCGTCGCACCCTTGATCCGCGCAAAAACGTCGTCGCCAGACTTGAGCATCAACCGGGGATGCGCCTTCTTTCCAAGAGCCGCAATCGCCGCCTCGTCGGGCCGCGGCGGATTCGCCGCGTGCGCCGCGCGGAAGCGGATCTGCGCCATGTCTTCGCAGACGAAGCCCGGCTTCACGATGAACTTGAAATGGTTCAGACCGTCCCCGCGCGGCTTTTCGGGCGCGAAGTAGCTTCCCGACACGAACGGCTCGGGATGGATCGAATAGCGATCCTTGCCCTTGCGCAGATACGCGCCGAACCAGTGGACGTCGGCCGGCCAGTCCGTCACGAAGCTTATCTCGCCGCTCCCATCCGGCGCCATCTGGAGCGACCCCGTGAAGACTACATCGCGCCCATTGGCGAGCCACCCCGAAAGAAGAACAATGGTGCTTATAGATGCGAGCATGGTCATTTGCAGATTTCAATGAGGTGTGTGACGGTGAACGCGGCCTTGAACGCCTCGGGAGTCGTCGACTTGTCGGCGGGCTCGAACGTGAAGACGCGCTTCTCACCCGGGACGAGCGTGACGGCGTTGTCGTCGAATTCGCCGCGGATGCCCTTCACGTTCATCCACACCCAGAACGCAGGCTTGTCAGTCGTAAGCGTCACCTTGAAGCCGTCGATCTCCGCCTTTACGTTCGCCTTCGGCAAGTCGCCCTTATAGTCGGCACGAACGGGGAAGTTCCACGCGTAAACTCCCCTTGTCGTCCCCGACACGCTGCCGCGGAAGACGAGACGCAGCACTGCATCCTTGCGCTGCGCGACCTTGCCGAAAGCGGCCGCCGAACGAGCGTCGATCCCGTTTGCGGGAAGGAGTATACGCTCCTCGTCGCCTCCGTCAAAAGGATGGAAGATGGCGAGGACATCGCCGTCCAGCGGCTTGTCGGTGTCGTTGATCACCTTGACCGTCCCGTCGGGCGCGAGCGTGACGTGAACGGGCTCGAAGAAGCGCTTCGCGAGGTACTGGAGCGGCTTCCACTTGCCGCCGTATTCGATCGAGCTCCACGACGCAACCGGCCAGTTGTCGTTCAGCTGCCAGAAGAGCGTGCCCATGCAGCGCGGCTGCTCGCCGCGCCAGGCGTCGACCGCGGTCTGTATTGCCATCGCCTGCTGGAACTGCGAGAGGAGGAGCTCAGAGGGGACGTCCTTGGGCTCGCGGAAGTAGCGCGCGAATGTCTTGCGGATGCGCTCGTTGCCGCCTGGGTTCTTTTGGTGCCATTCGAAGTCGGGGCCACGCGAGAGAATCTGCTCCTTGGAGGCGAAAGTCTCGGCAATTTCCATCGACGGGAACGACTGGAAGCCGAACTCGGAGCAGAACCGCGGATGGTATTCGTAGTACTTCGCGAACGGCTGGTTCTCGTGCCACACATCCCAGTTGTGCATGTCGCCCTTCGAGTCTTCTTTCCAGCCATCGCCGAAGTCGCCAGGGCCGCAGCAAGGCGACGACGGCCAGTAGGTCCTCTGCGGATCGTACTTCGCGACAAGGTCACCCTGGAGCTTAGAGCGCTTGATCCACTCGCCGCGGTAGAAGTCGGGATCGGCCTTGGACTCCTTGAACCACTTGATCGCGCCAAGGCACTCGTTGTCGCCGCACCACATCGCGATTGAGGCGTGGTCGCGAAGGCGCTTGAGCTGATGAGTCACCTCGTCCCTGATCTCGCCGAGAAACGCGTCGTCGCCCGGATAGACCGCACACGAGCACATCATGTCGTGCCAGATGAGAATGCCCTTCTCGTCGCAGAGGTCGTAGAAGCAGTCCTTCTCGTACTGTCCGCCGCCCCAGACGCGGATCATGTTCATGTGCGCCTTGCGCGCGCTCTCGATGAGCTGCGCGTAGCGCTCGGGCGTCTGCTCGTTCTCGTAGGCCGAGCAGGGAATCCAGTTCGCGCCCTTCATGAAGAGGCGGCGTCCGTTGACGCGGAAGACGAGCGAAAGCTCATCCTTGCCGTTGTTCACCGTCTTCTCGTTCAGCACCTCGACCTTGCGGAGGCCGATCCTGCGGACGATTTTTTCGCCGGCCGCCTCGAACTCGGCCGTGTAGAACTTCTGCTCTCCCGCGCCGTTCGGCCACCAGAGCGGCGGATTGTCGATCTCGAACTTCTTCTCGACCTTCGTGCCGTCCGAAAGCTCCGCCGTCATCGTGAGCGTGCAGTGCGTGAAGTCGGCGCTAAACTCCTGTGTCGAATATACGTACTCGACGCGCGGCCCGTCCGTCGCGATGAGCTTCGTCGTTCCGCAGAAGCCGATGATCTGCACGGCGGGGCCCCAGTCCCATCCGGCGTGGCACGCGGCCTTGCGGACGAACGCCTGGTTCTTAGCCCACATGATGTTCGACATCGGGAAGGCGCGACCCTTCGCCTCGCGGCGCTTGTCGGCCTCGTTCTCGGGGCTCCTGAACCTGCCCTCGATCGTGTTCCTGCCCGCCTTCAGGAACGGCTTCACGTCAAAGGTATAGCGCTGGAAGCGGTCCGTCGTTTCGCCGACCTTCTGTCCGTTCACGAAAACAGTGCAGAAGCAGTCGCAGTCTTCGAGGCGGAGGACAATCTCCTTCTTCGCAAGGAAGTCGGCCGAAACGTCGAACTCGCGAGAGATGTTCCAGTCGCTCTTCCCGACCCACTGCATGTCCTTTTCGTTCTGGCCCCAGAACGCATCCTTCATAAGACCTGCCTTCAGGAGCGCGGTATGCACGCCTCCCGGAACGGCTATGGGGCAGGAGACCTTTGCGTCGTCTGCCTTGACGAGTTTCCATGTTCCAGCGAGATCGAACTCGGCGGAGAAGGCGACGGACGAAACGACCGCCGCAATGAAAGAGAATAGTATGCGTTTCATGGGAGATATTATCTCATTTCCTCCCGCAAAACGCAATCTACATCGACAGAAAAATAGCTTACAGAGGGCTGAGTACTATGTTGCGGTATTCGATGCCGAAACCTTCGCTCTGGAGCTGGATGCGGCCGTATGAAGGACTGAGGTCCCAGTATTCGCCTGTCTTCATGCCGTTGAAGAAAAACTCGGCCTTGTCGCCGTTACAGACAACGTCAACCTTGTTCCACTCTCCAATCGGCTTTTCGTTTGGCGAAAGCGGCTCGCTTATCAGGTTCTTCCACTCGGGGTTCACGTCGGGTCGGCGTATGCGCCCCGTGTGTTCGTGTCGGAGGCGCGCCCTTCGCCCTTCAGCCATGTGTACCAATGCTTCGCGATGTTGCCGTCAGTCAAGAGCTCAATGCGCTCCGTCACCTTCTCGGCCTCTGCCGCAGAAAGCGGCCCTACGGTCGCGGCGCTTGCCGGCAAGAGCGTCGCCGCAAACAGTCCCGACAGGAAAGAACACGTAAGCATTTTCATCTGGCGTCTCCTTTTAGTCAATGCTGAACACCACCCGCGGACGATTCTGCACCGGCGGCGCAAAGCCGTCGTATTCATAGCAGCCGATCGAAGGAGGATTCGCGAACGAGGCGCCGTCGAGGTCGGTGCCGATCCCCTCATAGGCCACGCCAGCGCCCTTCGCAGGCGAGTTCGCGGCAAGGTGGTAGTCGTTGTTCGCGGCGCTGACGAACGCCGGAGAGCCGCCAACGAGGTTGTTCGAGGAGCCAGAGGCGAGCGTGCCGCCGACGTCTACATCTCCGGAACCGGCGGTGTTTCCGGAAACAATCGAGTTCACGAGCTTCACCTTGCTTCCGGAGAAGTACAGTCCGCCGCCGGAATTGCCGACAGAATTGCCCGACACTGTGGTGTTGCGAATCGTCACGTCGGGATTGCCCATGTTGAGGCAGATGCCGACGACCGAGACGCCGCCGGTGACCATGAGCTCTGCACCGAGAACGAAGCACCCCTCGCCCAGAGTCACCGTGCCATGCGACGGCGCGGCTGCGTCAATCGCCGCCTGTATTGCCGCCGAATCTGTCTCGAAGTCGCCCAGGGGCTGAATCGCGCCCGACGACGCCTTTGTCGTGAAGCTTCCGGAAATGATGCTGGTCCCTGGCGTCGTCGCGTTGTTCACGAAGGTCGCCTTGTAGAAATAGGTTGTGCTCGGCTGAAGGTCCTTTAGGACGAAGTAGAACGAGTCCATTTCGCCAACCGCGACGCGCCTGGCGCCGCCAAGGGCGTTTTCGCTCGTGCCGTACTTGAGAAGAACGTCGCAGGAGCCCGCTGTCGCGCCGACGGACTCGATCGCTCGTCCATGTCCAGCCCGAAGGACCGGAGCACCGCTCGGGCCATCTGACGGTCTCCAGCGGGAGACATGTGCACCGTGTCACAGGTTATGCGGAGATCGGCGTTGGCCGAACGCGCCAACACCGGCTTGTCGAAGTCGTTCATCCAGGCGCGGACATACTCGTACGTCGGCGCGTAGACCAGACCTCCGTCAGCGACGATCTCCTTCACGCCGGCCACGAACTTCCGCAGTTGGTCGCTGTCGGTCTCTCCGTATCCGGCGGTGGTCGGCGAAAGCATGACGACCTTGGCGTTCGCGTTGGTAGCCTTCTCGACCATCCCGCGCTCTTTCTCGCAGTACGTCGAGTAGGCAACATTCTTGTAGATGTCGTTGACGCCTGCGGAAATCGTCACGACCGTCGGATTTTTGGAGATGACGTCCTTGTCGAATCGGTCAAACATGTTCATCTGCAAGAATTATACCATACCGAGCATCTGCCTGTCTTTTATACAAAAGTATGTATTACAGATGGAACTAGCGCGCAGCTTGTTCAGTTCCCAGACCGGAGGATCATGAAGCCCTTGTCGGCGTTGGCAGGAATGGGCGCGAGAATCTTAGTTCCGTCTGCGCTGACTTCGAGATCGGACTTCCTGAACGAGACGGGAGCCCAGGTGGCAGTCGATGCAGTGAGATCGGAATTGGTGCAGACGCTGATTCCAAGGAGCGCCGTCCCATTCGCAACTTCAATCGCTTCCGCCCCAGCCGCCTCAACTTCAGTCCTCGAGACGAGCAACATCCCAGCGGGGACAGACCCTTCAGAAGAGCCAAGACCGGCGCGGAATTTCTTCAGCGGCACGTCGTCAAGCGTCGTCGTGTCGGATAGCGCGGCGAGCGCGTTGGCGCCAAGCGTCACGCCGTCTCCAACGACGACACTCCGCACCAGCGTCGGATCCCACGGCACGTCCGAGGCATTCGCAAAATCGTAAGTCGAGCCCGTTCCGTCGATGGAAAGAACACCGTTCGTGTTGAGGACGGCGATTACCGAATCGCCAATCGTCCATAGCCCAGCAGATGCCGCGCGGAAAAGCCACGTGTTCGGTCCGTCAGATTCGATCGGAATCACGTTCGAGTTGTACTCTGTTCCGGTGAAAAGCTCGCGGACTTTCACGACGTTGTCAGGCAGCGTGATCGTCGTGTGTATGGCGTTCGTTCCCGTATGGAACATGAAGACGTCGCCGTGACGGCGGATGTAGCTTCCCGGTGCCACATACTGATGAGCTCCGGCTTCCTTCAGAATCGCCGCATACAGTCTGCCGTCAGTCCCATTGGATCCCGCCGGCATCTCGGGCACGATAATGCCGCGCGCTCCGTCCGCGAGCGTCTTCGCATAATAGTAGTACCTGGAACTGCCAAGTAGAAAATTGTATTCTGTCGCGTCAGAATCCCGGCAGACGATTTTCGAGCGGCGCGCGACGCCGGTCGCGGTAACGCCAGTGAGCGCCGACATCGCCGCGTCGTCGAAGCCGTTGTCCGTCACGCCGCCGGCAGGGCCGATCCAGATCGCCGTCATGCCAGGCCTGCGCGTCCGCTGGACGAGCGCCGTACGTTCGTCTGGCGTGAGATAAAACGCGTTGAGGAACATTACGACCTTGTAGTCGCGGGGATTGTCGATGTAGTCCTCGAGGGAAAGGAGGTCGAACGGAATTCCGGAGCGGTTCAGGTAGAGGAGCGAGGTCTGGTAGAGGTTCCACGTGAAGTACGAGCACTTGCCGCCGTCGCGGCGAATGGCCTCACGCGTGCTGAACACGACCGCGACCTCGTTGCCGGACTCCGACGCCGCGACTCCCGCCTTCGCGAGCGCGGCACACGTGTCCGTTATCGCACGGAACACGGCAGGATCGTCGAAGGCGTGCGGACGCGATCCGGACTGCGTGATCGGGTCGTTGAGCTGGATGCCGCCGCCGTCGAAGAACGGATTGAGCATGTTGCGGCGCATGCACATCTCCGTCTCGTGCGGCGTCTCCGTGCAGAGTGCCAGTCCGTCGTTCTGGCTCGCAAGCCAGCCACGGATGTGGTGGAAACGGCTGTCGTCCTCGAGGAGCGCGAGCTTGCCGTAGCGGCGGAAGAGCGACGGAATGGTGCGCGTCACGTAGCTACCGCCTGCGCGGCGTCCGTCCTTGCTGTAGTACGCGGGGCACGAGAGGATGTCGACGTTCGGGCTCGAGAGGACCTTGTCGAGGAGCGACGTCGCGCCTTCCGGCGGATGGTCGTCGTAGAGGTAGCCGTAGTAGGCGCCGACAAGGCGTCCCGGGAACGCCTGCTTCGCCGCATCCGCCATCTCGAGGAGGAAATCGGCCATCGTGTTGATGAGGCAGTCGTAGTAGTCAAGAACGAGCTGGTCCTCGGCGGGGTCGAGGAGATCACCGTTCTTGTTCGGGTCGGAGCTGCCTCCGAATTCGTGCTTCCGCGCCGCGAGCGGCGGAATAGCCGCGTTGTCGACGTTTCTCTTCGCCTTCATATAGGCGCGGAATTTCTCCTGCATCCGCGGCCCGTTGTCTGGTCCTTCGTACATTCCGAAATAGCACCATTCGGTATAGGTGCCGTAGCTCAGGCGGAAGCAGACGAGCCGCTTCCGCCACGGCTTCGTCTCGACGTATTCGCCGAGCTTCTTGATCATGTCGACCACCAGCGCGCGGAAGCTGTCGCTGGCGGGCGAGGGACGCAGCACGCGCATCCGGAACTCGTCGCCGGCGTTCACGTCCGGGTCGCCGGTCTCGTAGCCGACGCGCTCGGTCATGTTGGTCTGGATCCAGAACTGCATCATGAAGCGCGGCGAGATGGCCACATATGCGTCCGGGTTGATCTCAAGCAGCCGCCGCACCATCTTGTCGACGCTCGAGAAGTCGTACGACCCGTCGCTTCGGCAGAAGTTCTCGGCGAGGAAGTTGAGCTGGACGATGTCGAACCCCTCCCGCGCCAGCCGGACGATCGCGCTTTCGTTGTATGGGTCGCCGGTCTGGCAGATGTTGAAATCGGGCGCGTGGAGCTGGCCGTTGAGTTCGACGAACGGCGAGTTCCCGCGGTACACGATGCGCGCGACGGGATCGGGCTCCTGCTCGAGCCCGGGCGGCAGCGAGGGATCGGCATAGTCCCCGTTCGCGAAGCGCTCGCGCTCCTCGGGGGTCGTGTAGTAGTCGATGTTAAAGTAGCTGATGCTGTACCAGGGATCCGTGAAGGCGTCGCCGATAACCTTGACCTTTGGCCATGCCGAATCGTCGAAGCCCGGGAGCTCCCATCCGCTCGGCGGGGTATTGACGGTACCCTTGACCGTGGCGTCGCTTGGGATGAACGACAAGACCCGACGGGTGTTCGAGTCTTTCGAGTCAAAGCACTTGACCGAGAATATAGCAGCTGAACCGGAGGTTGTATTGGTGAGCGCAATGGCAATAGTGTTCTCACCCAAGACAAAGCAATTGTTGTTGTAGCACCAGTTTCCAGGCTGCTTGAGAGGATGCCCGTTCAGATAGACCGTTCCCCTGTCGTCAAGGTGGTAGTAGAGCGAAATGTCCTTGGTCGCGTTTGACAAGTCGTCCAGCTCGAACTTGTACCGGAAATACGCGACGGCACCGTTGGACACGACGCCGTCCGCCGCCCAGAAGAACTTGGCCTGGCTCGCGTCCCGCAAATGCGGCTCCAGGACCTCCGGAGCGAATTCATACACATACGGGTCGTCCCCGAAGACGGAGAGAATCAACGCGGCCGCGCAAACGACTATTGCCCTTTTCATGTTTTTCCGTCGCCCTTTTGCAGGAAAAGTTTTACGAAAAGCATTTTATCATACACATTAGCTTCTGGCAAGGGCACGAAAGTATACTGTCGATGACACGAAAGTATACTGCCGTATACCCGCTCAGGACGCGGGGATCGTAGGCAGCACAAGATGCGATTTGCCGCGGACAAGGCGCGTCGTGGCGGCGTCCTTGGCCTTCTCGTAGTGCGGCGAGTTGGAGCCCGCGATCTCGACGCGTATCTTGTGCCCCTTTTTGAAGACGTAGCTCGTGATATCGACGCGAAAATCAAGTTTCGTAGCTATATCCGCGGCAAATGTGCCGCGGCAGATCGAATCTAGCACGTTGTAGGGCGTGCCATCGGGATAGACGTCTACGAGCTTCACGGCAACGTCCGCGACCTTTGCCGTAGACTTCGCAACGAGCGACGCCATGACGTTGCCAGTGACCTCGAGATCTGCGTCAAGAGTCTCGGTCGTGTAGGAAAGCACGTCCTTGCGCGCCTCTATCTCGGCCTGGGAGAATTGCCCGCCGTCGAGAATGATTCGCCCGCCCTTCGTCGGAACAGGGTTCTCGGGATCGTAATTGAACGAATCCTCGCCAGCCGCGCCCTTGGGCGCGTCGAAGGAAAGGCCGAGCCCTTCGTCGAAATAGAGTTTCTTGTAGACTGTGCGCGCAAGCGGCCACTCGTTCTCGTAGCGCCACACGTTTGCGCCCATCACGAAGATCTGCATCTTGCCAGGAAGCTTCGCCGTCTCGCTGTCGCGCCCTTCAAGCGCAGAACGAAGGAACTCGATCTCCATTTCCTCGGTCACGGACGCTTCCGCGACCTTGTTGTAGTTGATCTCTGGATCGTCAAAAGTGTTGACACCGTGGCTCCATGGGCCAATTCGAAGGAATGAACCCTTCGGCATCAGCGCGAACGACTCGAATGTCTCGATGCCGAGCATGTCGAACCAACCGGCCTGGTAGAGAACGCGGCCCTTTGCATCGGCGAGCCTCCCGAGATCGCAACGCTCGAGCCAGTATGGGTCGTTAGCGTCGGAATGGCGCGTCAGTTCCTTCCAGCTCTTTGCCGACGACATTGTTGTATGCCACTTCTGGAAAAACTCAGGTATAAGAATGTTACCTGGCGCATAGTTGATCGAATGCGGATTGAACGTGATAACCGACGGCGCGCAGGCGACGAGCGCGGGATTGGCGCTCTTGAGGCATGCAAGCTGCGTGTTGCCTGGGTACGACCCACCGACCGTAACGACACGCCCGTTGGACCACGGCTGCGCGGCAATCCACTTGAGCAAGTCGTCCGCATCGTCTACGAGACGCTTTTCCCACGGTTCAAATACGCCTTCCGAATGGCAGCATCCGCGGCAGTCAACGGCAAGCGTCGCAACACCCCACTCTTCGCCGCGTTCAGGGACATAGGGCTTGTTTGCCTTTGTCGCGTCATAGGGCGAGAACGACAAAAAGCAGCCGATCTTACCTGTGCGGTTTGCGGGGAGATAGAGATCAGCAGCCAAATTGACGCCGTCGCGCATCGGGATCTTGACGTCATTGAAGAACTCGGACACAGGCGCGTCGGTGTTGAGCTTCTCGTCCGCGTCGAGCTTCACCGAGTCGACGATGCGGAACTCGCCTGGCTTAAGCGTAATGAACTCCTTGTCGCCGAACTGCTGCAGGACGCACTTGCGCTCGTTCTCGTAGTCGAGGTTGAGGAGATAGACCTTGCCCTCGTCCGGGAAGTACGAGTAGAGAATCCATCCGCAGTCCTCGTCGGGGTTTTCGAAGTCGGGGCCGGTGATGTAGACGTTCCCACGGCCAAGCTTCGCCGCATACTGGTAGAGATAGCCGACCATGCCGACGTCCTTGATCTCGGCGCCACAGCCGACGTCCATGTTCGCGGCGGCGGGATACGCCCACCAGTTCATGAAGAAGACCTCGCCCTTCCCGTTCTTGCAGCGGAGGAGGAACGGCTCGGCGTCCTCGTCGTCGACTGCGAGCTCCTCGAAGTTCTCCTTGGGCGCCGAGAACTCGAGCTTGCCGAGCGGCAGGCACATGTAGCCGAAGCGGCGGCGAGCTACGAAGCCGAGGCAGTTCTTCTCTGTGGAAGGACCTGTAGCCCAGTACTTGCGAGAGGTTTCGCCAACGACCTTGAAGCCGCAGAGCTCGGTGAAATCGCCCTTGTTGACGAGCTTCTCGACGGAGAGGTTAGTGTAGTCGCGCTTGTCGTCGGTAGAGAGGTGGGCGAGGCCGATCACGAGCTTGCCGCCGCCCTTCACGTAGTCGCAGAGGATCCTGTACTGCTTCGGCGTGCAG
>JAZSOG010000004.1:0-90347 GCA_045536845.1 Kiritimatiellia bacterium
TGCAAATACAAAATCCTGTTTCTTTAGGAAATCCTCCCTGATTTCTCTGACAGTGTTATCGTCCACAAGAAGCCCATCAGCAAAAAGCCTGTTCTTCATGCCCATACGGAGGTCGTCTTTTGTCGGAATCGCGTCTCGCAAGGCACCGAGGCAACAGGCCGCCGCCACCCATGCGTTAGTAAACTGCGGATCCACCAGGAAACGCGAATATGCCGACAACACCATGCTCTGTTCATCCAACCAAGACCCATAGTCGGCCAATGAATTGGTCGGGGACGAAAGTCCGGCAAGAGACACATACCAATCGCAAAGCGCCTGACGCGCCGACAGCGTTCCGTTAGTCGCGAGGAAAGGGACAGACTCGCCAACCCGCAAACGATATTCAGCAAATGAAACACCCCAGTAGTTTGTCGACGACAGCGCCTGAGCTCGCGCCTCTTCAACGGTTGTTGCAAATGCCACCTGCAAAAGACATGCAGCCAGCAAACCGACCATCGTTTTAAGCACACCATTCATCTTGCTTCCTCCATAACTTCTACAGACCCTGTTGAAGCTCTTCACCACCCTTTCTCCAATATGTCATCCCAGCCATATATCTTCCATTGCCCGTCAAAACAGCGAACATCAAACCGATCCCCCGACTCAATCATATTCCCCTGCCGCGATTCATGTACCTTGACTTTTATCACCACGTTGCTCGGCGAAAGACTCTCTTCCAAGACCTTCACATTAATGCAGTCCTGAAGATTCGTCACGAAGTTTTGCGCTTCGGCAATCTTTGTCGCAGAAATCTGCGAGACATTTGTTATACCAAGATTCCGAAGGTTGTATTCGAGCGAGCAACAGTTGAAGAGATTCGTGCAATCTCCAGACCGCATCGCGCGTTCAAAGCATAAAACCGTCATCTGCGGCGACGAGAAGTCATTAGTTGGCATCTGCGCCAGCACTTCCGGCGTAATCCTTACATTGACCAGCTGCTGCATATTCGTATATGCACTCGCAGCAAAGCCAATCATTGCAGCGACAGTCGCCGCTGTCATTTTCATTCCCATGATGCATCTCCTTTTGTTACTGATGTCCATGTTGCAACACCACTGACTTCACGCCAGTACCAAAATACATGATGGCCGTTCCTGCAATCAATGGCACACGCATTTCTACCCGCATCACTATCATTTGCAATGCGCCACGCCTCAACCCAGTCTTTCCCTGACACAATCTCTCCAACAAATGTCGTCGCTATTGCAGTTCCGCCGTCGGCATCGGTCGGAGCAGTCCATGCATATCCAAGGTAAACTTTTGCACCCTTTGACTCCCACTTCTCGCCAGGCGAAGAATTTCCACCGGCAGACCACCACCGTTTCATCATGGTAGCCGTGCTGAAACTTTCGGAACGAAAATTTCCTATATCCAGAACAGAACATCCTGCAATCACTACAACATCAACATCTTCCCACTTCGCAGTAGCCGCATCGCACGAATAGCAATTGCTATGAATGTCCGCAATGTCGCCAGTCGCATGGGAGCCATGACACGACAAGTAAACAAAATCAGCCTGGTGTTGGCATTGCTTCGCTGACGAACTAACGCTGGTTGTATGTGCGACGAGATTTGCAACTCCAGCCGCTTGAATCGCCTTAAGGTTCATTGCTCCTTCAGGAATTGCCGCACCGCTATTGCCATTGCCACTACCTCGCGCTCGTCCATAAAGACGACCCGCAATGCTTGCATCAAAGATGTCGCTATCCTGGCGATTGCTGTCGCCGGTTGCTGCATCAGACATGTCAATTGATGTCTTTGCGGTAATGCCGTCATCGGCATTGCGAACAATACCGTTCGACTGGAGCCAGTTGGCCGCAACCGACACGCGAAAGACATTCTGTCCCTGCGAAATCGCAGTTGCCGCACTTATGGGAATCGCCGCACTAGCGATGTCGTGCGATCCGCTGAAATCGACATAATACGTCTTGAGCCGGATTCTCCCGCCGAAGAGCCCCACAAAGTCGGAGACCGTCATTTCGGAACCGCCGACAGTCGCCTCTACGATAACCGACTCCCCGACAAGCACGGGGCATTTCCATTCAATGGCGTTGCCGGAAGCGTCCAGTATCTCAAGACTTATGCCACGACTTTCAATCTCGTCAATGGCCGCCTGGTCTTCGTAATAGCAATGACATCTCCCCCACCATGAAAACAAGTACGAGTACCCTTCCCATTTTGCGGCACCCGAAAGCGAATGTTCCGAACCGCCGCAAAGACATTGCGGGGAGCAATCCCACGAGAAACCGATCTCGTTTGTCACGCACGAGCAACAGCCGCCAGCGATGTTGAGGATTCTTGGGCCGACATCGACTGGCGAAGTGTGCGCAATATAGCTGTCGGAACCGCCACGCATCTGAACCCGCTCAAACGTCAACTCCAATGGCAAAGAAATGGTCAAGTGGTTCTCGGCGTTCATCACGATCTCCGCGTATTCGCTTGACACGACGGAATAGTTTATCGGCAGGTTGCTATCGACTGCATAAGTCGCACCCGCGAGAAGCGGAATGTGGCAGACTTGGTTCGTCCGCGCAATGATTACATGGTCGCCAAGGTCGCTTGGTCCGTCGCAAGTGACGCGGATTGTCGCAACGCCGAGAAGCCCCGTGACGGAAAGATCTAGCCAGTAGTAGGCATTGGGATTAGCGTTTGTGGGCAAGGCATTTGCAATGCCGAAGAAGTCGCCGTCGCAGACGGTGGGATTCGCGTCTCGCTCGTTGTAGATTCCATCGTCATCCCAATCGTCGGGGTTGACGCGGCGGCAGACTGTCTCGACATCGTTGGAGCGTGTCAGGAAATCGCCATTGGTGAAAAGGACGATCTGCGCGTTGACGGGGCAGTTTGTGTCGCCGCCGAGGAAGAAGTTTTCCCATGTGAGGACGCGGCTGCCGTCGCCACCGTCAAGCCGCCACAACCGACTTTGGCCTGGAACAGCGGACATCGGAACACCAACGGCGCAGATTTCGTGCGCGGCGTCTCGCGGAGTCGGACGGATTCGACCGTCGATGAAATACCAGAACGACGAAAACGCCTCACTGTTTGTGCCGAGAGGGAACGCCCAATTGGTAGGGTCGAGCGTCCCGCTCGTCCGCAAAACGCCGAAATCAACCACGTTGTTCCCGAAGGACGAGCGAGCGCCGTGAATATGCCAGTTTCCAACAAGCGTTGCGTTCGTCGGCATGGCATAGGAGATCGTCGCATTCGTCACGACTCCCTCGATGAGCCACCCGCGAGTGATGTCGCGCTCTTCAACAGTCGCGCCTATCATTCCCTGCCACATGCCCCCCCTATAACCCGCAGCAGCAGGTTTGTCTTCTGTGCGTCAAGAGAAGTCCCAAAGGCGAGAATCGAAAGAGCAAGCAGATGCGATAGCGAAAGCTTCCGGAGGGCGTGACAATTGACCTTGGCAAGCCAAGCCAGAAAGGCGACACACTCCGCAATCGCGACGCAGTAGCCGATATAGAACCAGTCCGCCATCACCGAATCCTTATGTCGAACCGGACGCGCTCTTCGTCCACTCCAACAGTTTCGCTAATCTCGCCAAACCCACGCCGCACAACCTTTACGAGATTCCATGCAGGATCAAACTCGCGCTTCCCGATGACAAGCGCGTTAGTCGCCGCAGTCTCAACCTCGCCCGCGCGGAGATCGGCGCGATACCACGCGCCACAGTCGCAGCCAAAGACAATAGCGGCTTCATCAACCGACAAATCACCATCACCGTCTGCATCCACGCCTATCGCGACCAGCACCTCGTTTGTCTCGCACGAGTCAAACGCCACCGCAATCGTCAACGTCCGTAGCCGTGTCACATCGACATTCAGCACAAGATTGGTGCAGACCTCCGCATCAGGCGTGACCGCCTCTGGCAACGACGACACGACCACCCGCGCCCCAGCAAAAGCGGAGAACACGAGAAGTGTCACCAAAATCGCCGCACCAAACTTCATGAGAGTATTTTACCATAAATCCCCGCCATCCGCGTATCCCCCGACGACCGGAGGGAGGAGCCGCGAAGCGGGCGCTATGCGGGGTGCGAGCAGGTCGGGCGCAGGCCTCGCCATCGGGCGGCGCGGCGATTTCCAGCCCTAAGCCGAAACACGCCCCACCGCGTCCACGCCACCGCCATTTCCCCGTTTATGGCATCAATCGCGTACGGCGGGATTGAGGTAGATCGGCAGGGGTTCGGCTACGAGCGCGGACGGGTTCGCCTCGGCAAACGCCTTTAGCCCGTCGGTCGTCGGCTTGACGCCGCCGATGTAGCGATCCTCAAACGTTTCGGAAAGAACATTGCCTATGCGCTCGGCGTCGCTCGTCGCGACTTTCGCGGCAAGCGGTATGCGAAGCGAAAGAGCATCTTTCTCAACCTGAAACACGGGGCAGACGAGCTTTAACCCATCGAAAAGCGCAATCCAGAACTTGCCGCGCCGCGCGTCGCCTACGACGGCGAGTGGGAAGTCGGTGCCATCAGCGTAAACCTGCGCGGCAACGGCACAAGGCGATGGAAGCCCAAGCACTTCACACTTCGAACCGAGCGCGTAACCCTGTGCAAACGCAAGCGCGGAGCGTATTCCGGCGAAGCTTCCGGGGCCCGTCCCCACGACTATGCGCTCGACGCCAGCGAGATCAAGCCCCTCGGCCCAGTCGCCATTCCGACCTTCTCCCGCCGACCTCTCTATATAAAGAACCTTCATTCATTGACCGTAAAATTAACTTCTTGCCCGTATGGGAAGTCACTCGGCACATAGTTGCCGACGCGCGGGCGAATGAGCGAGTTCGACTTGCTGTAGTGCCCAAAGATCCACGGGCAGTCCTCGCGTACGAGCTCCTGACAAATCGCCCAGTTGCGGTTGCGCTCCTCCCGCGTTGGCGCGGCCATCGCCGCGTCGTAGGCGCGGTCGAACTCGGGGTTTATGTAGTGGGAGTGGTTTGGCTCAGGGCTTACGTTCTTTGAATAGAAGAGCTGGAGGAAGTTCTCCGCGTCAGGATAGTCGCCGACCCAGCCCATGTTGTAGAGCTGCACGCGCCCTTCGTTCACCGCCTTAAGGAACGCGTCCCACGTCTGGAACGCAAGCTCGAGCTTGATGCCGATCTTCTCGTAGAAAGACGCGAGGAGCTCGCCCATCTCGCGCGTCGAAGTGGACGCCTTGCCAAACGAAAGAGTAAGCGTGAGGCGACGCCCGGTCTTCGGGTCGATGCCGCCCGGATAGCCCGCCTCATCGACGAGCTTCTTCGCCAGCTCGAGGTTGAACGCATACGGGAACGGCGAGACAAGCTTGCCGTCGACTCCTGGCGGAACGGGGCCGTCCGAAGGCGCCGTGCGCTTCGAGAAGTATTCCTCCCAGCGCGGATAGTCGAACGCCGCGTTCAGCGCCTGGCGAAGCTTCTTGTTCGGCCCAAGCACTGGATCGCGCAGGTTGATGCCGATGTAGAAAGTGTCGAGCGTCGCGATCGAATGGAGCTTCACCCCTTCCGCGACGAGCTGGGGATCGAGGTTCCCGTCCTTGCCCATCACCGCGTCCCAGTTGTCCTTCGAGATTTCGCCGAGGAAGTCGAGCTCGCCCTTGAGGAACATGAGCCACTGCGTCGAAAGGTCATCGATGACGAGATAGCGCAGCGTGTCGAACTTACCCTGCTCCGGAACTTTGCGCGTAAAGACCATCTCGTGGTTCTTGCGCCACTTCGTGAGCTCGAAAGGCCCGGTGCCGGAGCCGTCTGGCCGGCGCACAGAAGCGGGGCTCATCGCCATCAGCCACGGGAAGAAGTGGCAGCGGCTCTTCATGCGGAAGACCACGGTCCTATCGTCTGTCGCCTCGATGGTGTCGACGCTCTTGAGAAGCCAGCTGTTAGGCGAGACGAGATCTGGGTCGCGCAGGCGTTCGATGCTGTCGACGACGTCCTTCGCGGGACCGTGAAGAGTGCGAAACGTGTAGACGAGCCCGTCGGGACTGACCTCTGGAAGCTCGCAGTAGCCCGCCGTCAGCTCGTATGGGCGCGCGAGGTAGTCAACCTTGAGAAGCGGTTCGTAGAGAAGCTGCACGACACGCGAGTCGTAGACCGACTGCGAAAACGCAGGGTCGAGCGTCGCGACGCGCTCCATCGTGCGCGTGAAAGTCGCCGCGAGGACAAGTGAAGCGAGAATCATGATGCGTGTGCCTCCAGTCGCAGTTCAATTTTTTTCGGGGCCCCGGGAAGTTCCGCGAGACGGCGCCTGATGGTCGGAAGGCGCGGACGCATGAGAAACAGCGTCGGCGCGTTCTTTACGTAAATGAATATCTTGCCGTCCTCGTAGCGGCCGGGGCGGGCGGGCTGGTCGGGGAAGATGCGGCGCCAGTTGTCGACGAGGGAGTCGAAGAACTCGTTCTTTTCGACAATCAGATCGGAAAACGCGGCACCTACGGCAGAGCCGAAGGTCTTGTGCCTTCCGCGCTTCTCGGGCTCAATCGCCCGCCCGTATAGGTTTCTGTCTTCCACTCTCCAACTCCTAACTCCAACTCCTAACTACTGACCCCTGACCCCTAACTCCTGACCCCTACTTCGCCGCCTTCATCTGGAGCCACGCCTCGACGAACGGCTGGAGATGCCCGTCCATAACTCCGTCGACGTCGCTCGTCTCGTACTCGGTGCGAAGATCCTTGACCATCGTGTAGGGGCAGAAGACATAGGAGCGGATCTGCGAGCCCCAGCCGTTCTCGGACTTAGCGCCGTAGAAGCGGTCCATCTCGGCCTTCTTCTGGTCTTCGTAGTACTCGTAGAGCTGGGCCTTGAGCATCGCCATGGCCTTCTCCTTGTTCATGTGCTGCGAGCGCTCCTTCTGGCAGGCGACGACGATGCCAGTCGGAAGGTGCGTCAGGCGCACCGCGGAGTCGGTCTTGTTGACGTGCTGCCCGCCGGCTCCGCCGGAGCGGTAGGTGTCGATCCTGAGGTCCTCGTCCTTGATCTCGACCTCTATGTCCTCGTTTATCTCCGCGACCGTCTCCATCGAGGCGAACGACGTCTGGCGGCGCTTGTTCGCGTCAAACGGCGAGATTCTCACGAGGCGGTGGATGCCGCGCTCGGCCTTGAGCATGCCGAAAGCGTACGGCCCCTCGACGCGGAAGTAGACATCCTTGTAGCCCGCTTCTTCGCCCGGCTGCACGTCGTATTCTTCAACCTTCCAGCCCTGCGACTCGGCGTAGCGCTGGTACATGCGGTAGAGCATCGCGACCCAGTCGCACGCCTCGGTGCCGCCCTGGCCTGCGTGGAGCTTAACGAACACGTTGCACTGGTCGAACTTGCCGCCGAGAAGCGACTGAAGTCGGAGCTTGCCGAAGTATTCGTCTGCCTTGGCGCATTCAGCGAGGGTGTCCTTGAGGGCCGTCTGCTGGGCAGGGCCCTCCTCCATCTCGGCGAGCTCGAGCATCACGCCAGCGTCCTCGACCGTCTTCGTAAGAGCCGTGAACGGCACGACATAGGCGCGTTCCGCGTTCGTCGCGGCGATGACTTCCTTTGCCTTCGTCTGGTTGTTCCAGAAATCACCCGACGCCTGCTGCGCCTCGAGATCGGCGAGCTTCTTGCGCCTGTCGTCGATATGGATATAGTCGGCCATTTCGCCGACTTTTTTCTTGAGGTCTTCAATCTTCTGCCGGACTTCTTCGACTTCCAGCAGCTTTACTTTCTCTTCTTCCGCCATGACTTGAAGATTATACCAAAAATCGCCGCGCTCTGTGCGCGGCGATTTTAGCGATGGTCTCGATACATGCCAGACAACGACGCCATTCGGCTGCTATCAATTCCCCGCTCCAACCACACTCAACCATCCTTCGTGTCGAACCCAAGAACAATTTCGACACAACCATCCCCCATTCGTGATTCTACAACTTAGGCAACAACCACAACCCAACGACGCGAGATGGACGCAAGAGCGTCCGTTCAAAGCCCTTTGCAGGCGAAATGCAGTCCGTGAGGCGGTGGCCGAAGGCTCCTCCTCATGGAGCCTCGGCGAATACGCCGTATCCATTCGCTCGGACCTTCGCTCCCCCGCCTCACTGCTGCCGCACAAAATGCGACAAATTGCCTATCGCATTTACAATTCAAGCGCCTTGTCCGCAAAATCGAGCATCCAGAGCCAGTCGTAGCCCGAAAGCCCGTGCTGGCCGCCGCGGCGGACATAGCCGAAAGAGGCGCCAATGCGCGACCGGTCGTAGTTTTCCGGGAAGTCGCCTTTGGGCAGCCCCTCTTTCCCGAGGAACTCCCAGACCGGCGAAGCGGCGCGGCATGAGAGCCATTCGCCCTTCGCGTCGAACCACCCCTGGTTGAAGCCCTCGACGAGCAGCGCGCGCGGCGCAATCGCAGCGACGAGGAGATGCTGGTCGAACTTCATCGCCTGCTCGTTGTCGACGTACTTCGCATACGCCTTGCAGTACCAGTGCGGGAAGCTCGCCATTTCAGTGGAGACGTTCTCGCCGAAGTCGCGCTTCGCAAGCGGCACTCCGCCACCGCCCGTCTGGTTCGGGACGCACACAGCGAAGCGCTCGTCGCGCGCGGATGCGAGAAGCGCCGCCTTGCCGAGACGAGACGAACCCGTCGCCACGCACCTTTTGGCGTCGATCTCGGGAATCTTCTCCGCGAGGTCGAGTCCGCGCGAAAGCGCCCACGCCCAGGCACCGAGCGCGGTCGTGTTGTCAGTACGCGATTCGTCTCGCTTCCCCCACAGCTCGAAGACGCGCGTGTACGCCAGCTCCTCGGGATCGCCCTTATTCACCCCGACATCAGGGGAAACCTGCGCATAGCACGCGGTAAGGAACGCGTATCCGCGAGAGACGATGAACTCAGCAGGAACGGTCGTGCGCAGCTGCGAGCGCCTTAGGACACCGCGATTCGACTCCTTCGGCCCGTGGTCGCCGGAATCGTCGGAGGCGCGAAACCATCCGCCCTCCGTGAGCGGAACCTCTTCGTCGTCCAGCACTGCATGGTTGCCTGGGAAGTTCAGCATAAGGACGACTGGAACCTTTTCGCGATTCTCGCAGGCGATGCGTCCGTCAACCGTCTTCGCCTTTTCGCCCGTAATCCTGTTCGGCAGCACCAGCAGCCAGTCGACGAACGGACCCGACTTGTCGGACTTGAACCACATCCTGTACTGACGGCGTATAGCGAGTCCGGCGAGAGTCGGGCCTTCCTCCCGAATCTCCGTGACGACCGCCTCGGGCGCGGGCGGCTCAACGCCGTACATCTCGCGGGCAAAGATGTCCAGAATCTCCTTCCGCCGCGCCGGCCATTCGGAGGCGTCCTTCAGCTTGCGCCCGTCAGCAAACGTGAGCGGATCCTCGAGCGTGTACGGCGCGACCTTCGCCTCGTCGTAGTTCGGCTCCCGCGCATCAGCATCCACCGCAAGCAAAGCTGCGGCGACAACAGCCATCGGCATAAACGTCATTCTCATTTTCATAGTCCCATTATATCACATTCGCCGACATCGCGCCGCGACTTTTGGCATCTGCCGAAAATTGCTGAGCGAGAAG
The DNA here is from genome assembly GCA_045536845.1 of Kiritimatiellia bacterium. Taxonomy (GTDB): domain Bacteria; phylum Verrucomicrobiota; class Kiritimatiellia; order RFP12; family UBA1067; genus UBA1067. The sequence continues at coordinate 9,537 of JAZSOG010000004.1, forward strand.
CTATTCCCGATCATCAGCACCTTAAGCGGCCTGTCCTTTGGAACACCTTCAACTGCAGCCGATTCCGCCCATCCGTCGAATCCGTAGGTCCCCCTTGTCTCCACCGTCGCGGCGTTGCCGTCGAGGTAAGGCTTGGCATTGGCGTGGTCGTAGGCCAGCGTGTGGAATCCGGAATCCTTCATCTTGAAGTCCGTTATCGAACCATCCGTTCCGGATTTGAACTCGGCGTAAGACGTTCCGAGGATCAGACCGCGATTCTTGCTCGCGAAAACATAGCGCGCGGCGTTGTCATCGCCGCTGTAGGCTTCACGATAGTTTTCGATGGCGAACTCTCCCGTATGATAGGCGTGGAAAGTCGAGCCGTAGGCGGCGAGCTGGCAGATGCCATTCGAGAGCGAGTTAGCATCGACCCAAGCGCCATGGTAGATAGTAAGATCGTAATCAGACCCACCTGAACCTAGATTTTTCCATACTGCCGCTGCCGGATCATGAACGCCAGTCCCAGCATTGTCAATTGCGTCCTAATAGACAACAAGCCCATTGGTGACATATCCCTTGGAAAGCGTAGCTGCAACTGCCGCGAACGGCAGTGCAGCGTCTATCAGGCAAGCGCACTTGATTTTCCCCTTTGTCATCAGTTATGCCTTTCTCGTTTGGTTCGTGTCGTGCCGGATATGCCGCGCGGGCTCGTCGGGTCGCGGCGGACGCGGGCTTATCCAGCATTCGGTGATATTCTACCAAACGCCCTTCCGGCGGCATAGTAGCCAAGTGGCTAGTAGGGGGTGTCCCTTTCAGATGCCTAGCAACTTGCGGAACGGAACGATTGCCGAGAAATATCCGTCTGCAGCGACTACTGGCGACAAAGAGCCAAAATAGACCAACGCCACAAAGACGGACATCCCGTCTGGACGCTTCACTGCCGAGATCTTGCTGTTCATCTCGTCAATGATGGCCCTGGTGATTTCCTTCTTCCTCTTGACTTCGACGAAGCAAAGAGACTTTCTGGTCTGGACAAGCAAATCGACCTGGCAGCCCTTTCTCCCCCGCTTTGCATTCGACCCTCGTCGCAAGTACGGCGCAGCCGATGTAATGACGGTTCCCTTTAGGTGCAGATACGGGACAAGTTCGTGGTAGTTGTTGACGACCAGGTTCTCAAAGGCCAGCCCCATGACGGAATCGACATTCTCCAGTGCGTCCAACCCCGCGAATTCGTACTCGTCGCGGTCGATCACCGCCTTTGCCGGTTCGACGAACTTAAGATAGAACCGACAATAGTTGTCGCTCATGCGGTATCGGTTTTCGCGCAGCTCCTCTCCAGTCTCGGGATTCTTCCCCTTGTCGGACATGACAAATCCAGCCTCGACCAGACGTTCAAGGGCATCCGTGATGCGACCTCCCTTGCACAGCTTCAGTTTTCTCGCCACCTCCGCCGCCGTGCAGGGGCCATCTACGAGACAGTGCAGGACCTTGGCCGTAAAGTCCAGCTGTTTGGTTATGACATCGTTGAACATTTCGTCAAAGTCGTTCCGCAGAACGCCGTCATGCGAAAACGCCATGCGCCTAATGTTCTCCTCTGCGGAAAGACTTGGGTTCACCTCTTCCAGATAGCGCGGCACGCCACCAGTCACCGAAAGGACGTCAACAATTTCCTTCAGGTCGACACGCTCGACTTCGCGGCCCCAGAATTTGACGCATTCTTTCAGCGGCAGCTCGCGGACGACCAGATCACAGGATCGCCTTCCAACAAAAGCAGAACTGTCGACGATGTGCTCCTTTATCCAGCTCGAAACGCTGCCGCATAAAACCAGAATCAGGCGGTCGTGCTTCTTCCACATGTTGTCCCAGGCAATCTTGATCGAATCCGCAAAGAGGTCGTCATATCGCCCCATCCAGGAAATCTCGTCAAGCAGTACCACTGTCAAAACGTCGTCTTTGATTTCATGGTCAAGCCGTTTGAACGCGGAAAGCCAATTGTCCGGGAGCGAAGACTCGGCATCGGTCTGAAGCGCAAGCTGTTCGGCAAAGCTTCGGAGTTCTGTCTCGTTCGACGTTCGCTCCGTCGGGCGAACTCCTTCTATCTTGATGAACCTCGCATCGTTGTTGTTTGCAAAACGCTCGATAAGCGTCGACTTTCCGATACGCCGACGGCCACGGCATGTCACCAGCGAGGCAACATGTTTCCCAAGCAATGCATCAAGCTTTTGCAGAATATCTTCACGCCCAAAGAACATAGCGGAATTCCTTTCCATTAAATCCAGCCATGAATAGTATACAATAATAGCACCTATTCTACAATAGGCAGATTAGGGGACAACATTTAAGGACGAAAAACTTATCCCCTATTACGCAATATGCAAATTAGGTGCCACACCCCTGTAAACGCCCTTCCGGCGGCATAGTAGCCAAGTGGCTAGCGCTAAAATCGCGGCACTCCGCATTGGCAGGGAAATATGATATAATAAACAGACAATCTAGGGAGTTCCCATGTTCAACAACAAAGTCTACCATAAGATCGACGCGCTGTCGGGCTCCGTTGCGACGCTCCGCGCGGAGGGCGTGAAGTACAACGAGATTGCCGAAATCGAGTCGCGCGCGGGAACTTCGCTCGCGCAGGTCATCAAGCTCGACGGGCCAAACGTGACGCTGCAGATCTTCGCAGGCGCGAGAGGCGTCGATACCGCCGCGCGAGTCCGCTTCCTCGGCGAGACGATGAAAGTCCCCTTCTCCGAAGCGCTCCTCGGGCGCGCGTTCACCGGTGCCGGCATTCCGCGCGACGGCGGCCCTGCAATCAACGAGAACCCCTCCCCCATCGGGCAGCCGTCGGTCAACCCGGCGAAGCGCATCATGCCGAACCGCATGGTGAAGACGAACATCCCGATGATCGACCTCTTCAACTCGCTCGTCATTTCGCAGAAGCTCCCGATCTTCGCGAAGGCGGGCGAACCCTACAACGAGCTTCTCGCGCGCATCGCGCTACAGGCAGACTCCGATGTCATCGTCATCGGCGGCATGGGGCTAAAGTACGACGAGTACCTCAAGTTCCGCTCGACGCTCGACGAGTCCGGCGCGCTTGCGAAGACGGTCATGTTCGTCCACACGGCGGCTGACCCGACGGTCGAATGCGTTCTCGTTCCCGATGTCTCGCTCGCAGTCGCCGAGAAGTTCGCGCTTCAGGGCAAGGACGTTCTCGTTCTTCTCACCGACATGACGTCGTTCGCCGACGCGATGAAGGAAATCGCGATTACGATGGAGCAGATTCCCTCGAACCGCGGCTATCCGGGCGACCTCTATTCCCAGCTCGCAGCGCGCTACGAAAAGGCTGTCGACTTCGACGGCGCGGGCTCGATCACGATCCTCGCCGTGACGACAATGCCTGGCGACGACGTGACGCACCCCGTCCCGGACAACACCGGCTACATCACAGAAGGCCAGTTCTACCTCAGGAACGGGCGCATCGAGCCGTTCGGCTCGCTCTCGCGCCTCAAGCAGCAGGTGAACAAGGGCGTCGACAAGTTCGTGGACGTCGACGGCAAGAAGGTCAACATCAACAAGACGCGCGAAGACCACCGCACGATCATGGACGCGATGATCAAGCTATACGCGCAGTACAAGGAAACGCTTGAGAAGCAGTCGATGGGCTTCAGGATGTCCGACTGGGACCGCAAGCTCCTGAAGTACGGCGCGATGTTCGAGGAGAAGATGATGGACCTTTCGGTCAACATCGATCTTATCGACGCGCTCGACCTCGGCTGGAAGATCCTCGCCGACTGCTTCGACAAGGGCGAAGTCGGCATCCCTTCGAAGATGTCCGACAAGTACTGGCCAAAGGGCTAAGTGAGGCAGCGTCCGCTGGTTCCGCGCGGGCGCGATTCAGCTCTGGTTTGCCTTCCAACGTGCGGCTTTGTTTCGGGCAACCGTGCTCGCCCTTTGAGGCGGGCGCCTTGCCCGAAACAAAGCCGCACATTGACAGGCAAACCAGCACAGCACAACACAGCACAGCACAACACAGCACAGTACAGCACAGCGTTACACTAATATTCTTCACACAAAGACGCCAAACATTCTTTCCCCACGCATTCAAGTTTTGCTATAATAGTGGCATGAACAACACCACACGTCGAGACTTCGTTACGAAGAGCGCCGCTCTTGCGCTTCTTTCCTGCAGGGGCTCGGGGCTCTTCGCCGCCGCCGAGAAAAAGCGCCTCAACATCCTCTACATCATGACCGACGACCACGCCGCACACGCGATAAGCGCGTACGGGTCGCGGATCAACAAGACGCCGAACATCGACCGGCTCGCACGGGAGGGAATGCTGCTCAAGAACTGCTTCTGCACGAACCCGATCTGCACGCCGAGCCGCGCCGGAATCCTGACCGGCGAATACAGCCACAAAAACGGCGTTCCCGTCTTCAACGACATCTCGACCGACATCAAGACAGTCGGCGGCTACATGCGCGACGCGGGCTACTACTCGGCCTTCATCGGCAAGTGGCATCTCGGCGGACCAAAGACGGTGCGCGACGCTGACTGGGACCGCTGGATGGTCTACGCGAACCAGGGCGTCTACTTCGACCCATGGTTCTGGGAGAAGAAGGACGGCAAGATCGTCAAGACGGAGTACCGCGGCGAATACGCCACGGAGAACATCACAAAGGTGACGGAAAACGTGATCGATGGAGCACTTGCGACCGGCAAGCCCTTCTTCGTAATGATGCACCACAAGGCGCCGCACCGCAACTGGCTGCCCAGCGACAAGTACAGAGCCGCGTTCCGCAGTCTCACGCTGAAGGACATCCCTCCGCCCGACACTCTCTTCGACGACTGGAAAGGACGCGCCTCGCCGATAAGGACTACGGCGATGACGCTGCTCCATCACATGCGTCTCAAGGATGACCTGAAGCTCGCGGAATACTTCGCCGGCGGCGGCAAGTTCGAGTTCGAGGGACGTAGCTACGAAGGCGCTAAGGACGCCTCTGGCAAGTTCATAGACGCATGGCCCAAGGGAATGGACGACCGCGCGAAGACCGCACTTTCGTATCTCCGCTACATGCAGGACTACCTCGCCTGCGTGCAGTCCGTCGACGATTCCGTTGGCGACATGTGCGACTATCTCGCGAAGAAAGGTATTCTCGACAACACCGTCGTGATCTACACTTCAGACCAAGGGTTCTTCCTCGGCGACCACGGACTATACGACAAGCGCTTCATCATGGACGAGGTCGCGCGCATGCCGTTCATTGCGCGCTGCCCCGCGATCATCGCGCCGGGGAGCGTCAACTCCGACATCGTGACGAACATCGACTTCTCGCCGACGTTCCTCGACATCGCTGACGAGCCAAGGCCCGGCCGCATGCAGGGCGAGAGCTTCCTCGGGAACCTCAGGGGACGGACGCCCGGCTCCTGGCGCGAGGACTGCTACATGCGCTACTACGTCGAGGGCGGAGAGCACGCGACAAGTGCGTGGTATGGCATACGCACGAAGACCGACGCGCTAGTCTACTACTACAAGCGAAACGAGTGGGAGTACTTCGACATCGTGAAGGATCCAGACGAAGTAAAGAATGAGTACTCCAATCCTGCCTACCAGGAGAGAATCAACTTCCTCAAGAAGCGCATCACCGAGCTAAAGCAAAAGCTCGGCGACGACGACAAGTACGCGAACGCCAAGGAATACGGCACACCGGAACCTTGACTATTTGCAGCGGCCGAAGGCTCCTCCTCGCGGAACCTCGGCGAATACGCCGTATCCGCTCGCTCGGACCTTCGCTCCACCGCCAACCGATCCTTGCGACGCTCCTATGTTCTTACGCTTCGGGCGAGGGTTACGCTCCATACACGCCATGCGCCAGCGGCCTTGAGCGTCTTGGAACATTCCGAAAGCGTAGAGCCCGTCGTCATTATGTCGTCGACGAGAAGAATCGTCCGGCCGCGCACGAGCGATGGTTCACGCACAACGAATGTTCCCTTCACGTTTTCGGCTCGCTCTTCCTCCGAGAGCGAACTCTGGCGCTTAGGGTGTCCAGTTCTTGCGACAGCCCTTCCAAGAAAACGCCTGTCCAAGCGCTTCGCGAGCGACTCGGCAAGAAGTGCGCTTTGGTTGTATCCGCGGTTAATCCTGTGGCTGAGCGTAGTCGGGATGGCGATAACGGCGTCGATCGCCGCAACGTCGAACCGCGACCGCGCGGCGGCTTCGATCCAATCAACAAAATCGTCCCTGAGCCATATATGACTGTTGAACTTGTAGTCGTTGATTATCTCCCTCGTCTCGCACTCAAACCGCACCGCGCTCGCAGCATCGTCGATTTCGTACATGCCATCCTCTGGGCGGACGAAGGGAATCCTGTTCAGACAGTCGGCGCAGATATACCGCCCATCGCGATCGACAGGACAGCCGCATATCTCGCAGTTCCTCGGCCAGAGGAGATCAAGTGCTCGCCGCCAGATTCTCATTAGGATTCCGACTCGGCGAAAAGCGGAGTGGAGAAGTACCGCTCGGCAGTGTCGGGGAGAACCGTAACAACCGTCTTCCCTGCGCCGAGACGCTTTGCGAGCTTGAGCGCGGCAAAGACATTCGTTCCGGCGGAGATGCCGGCGAGAAGCCCTTCCTTCGCCGCGAGATCGCGCGCGCAACCAAGCGCTTCCTCGTCGGTGACGACGCAGATGTGGGAGTATATCTGCGTATTCAGGTTGTCGGGTATAAGCCCGTCTCCAATGCCCATCTGAAGATGAGTGCCAACCGTGCCTCCCGCGAGAATAGCGGCGTTCTTCGGCTCGACAGCCCAGATTTCTATGCCGGGATTCTGCGCCTTCAGCACTTCGCCAATGCCGCTGAGGGTTCCACCCGTCCCGACGCCAGAACAGAAACCGTGGATAGGACGCGCCGCCTGCTCCATGATCTCAAGCGCTGTTCCGTGGCGATGTGCCGCGGGGTTCGCGGGGTTCGAGAACTGCTCGGGAACAAAGACCTTCGGGTTCTCCTTCGCCATGCGCTGGGCGATGGCGCAGCACTCCGCAATGGCATCGCCAATGTTGCCCGCATCATGGACGAGTATCACTTCGGCGCCATAGTGCCGCACTAGCTTGCGCCGCTCCTCGCTTACGCTGTCGGGCATGACAATCACCGTCTTGTAGCCCTTCACCGCTCCAACGAGGGCGAGTCCGATTCCCTGGTTGCCGCTCGTCGGCTCGACGATTACAGAGTCCGGCTTTAGAAGCCCCCGCGCCTCGGCGTCGCGTATCATGTTGCAAGCGGTGCGCGTCTTGATTGAGCCGCCGACGTTCATTGCCTCGAATTTGACGAGCACCTCGGCCATATCAGGCGTCGTCATGCGGTTTAACCGCACAAGAGGCGTATGGCCCATTGCGTCAAGAATAGTATCGCAGATCATGTATGTCTTTCTTCATTTATCGGGCGACAAGCCCTTTTTCAGTTCGGCGTCGACACGCTCCTTGGTCCGCTTGACCTCGGGCGAGTCGGGAAGCGCCTCAAGCGCACGCTCCACATAGTTCACAGCAAGCGGCGCGGCGAGTACGACGCGGTCGGCAGACGAAACCGTAGTCCCGTCCGCGCTGAAGCCCGCGAACGTCGAGCCCTTTGGCGACCATACAAGCGCATAGCACTCGCCGTCCGCCACTACAGTGCCGTCGGCATAGCGATCCGGACCAGGCGTAGAGAAGGTCGCAACGTAATCAGTAATGCCCGCGAAAGAAAAACCACCCCACAGCAACAGTAGTGCCACTGTTGCTTTTTTTGCAATAGCCCTACCCAAACATCTCATTTTTAGAGACTATTCGCCCTTTTAAGCAAGATAGTATAGCATATTTTTGCATAGCACGCTACAGCATATCGTTGACAAAATTTCGCAAAATGATCACATCAGATTGATTCAGCCAACCCCACCCCTGACTCCTAGTCACTAGCCCCTGACCCCTGACTCCTGACTCCTTCAGCCTTTCGGCGGAATGACCGGCTTGTTCGGGGAAGGAATGCCCTCGGCAACATCGGCCGGAATCGCGGGGATCGTCCGCCTTCCCGCGCCGAGCAAGTCACCCTTTCGAAAAGCAGCCGGCGAGATGGGCGAACCACATCCGTCGACAGGACGGACATCGATATCGGTGGTCTTCGCGCTCTTCCAGTTAAAGATCATGACACCTCGGTAGGGCGGAGTCTCGAGCGCCGGGCAGAACGACAGCACGCCGTTCGCACATGACTTCACCGTACGCAGCACTCCATCGCAGTTGAGCTCGATCATGTCGCCAGGCGCAAAGAGGTCCGTGCGCGCGGCCGCGTCCTTGCGCAAGGCGAGCGAGTCGAGAGAAGATCCGTTGGCGCTCGAGACGGCATGCGCATACGGGAAGTTCGACGAAGGACGCTCGACAACTGAGCTCCCCTTCTCCTGCCCGAGCTCCGTCTGCGCTTTCGCAAGATCCTGGTATTTGCGCCAGGGCTTCGCCGTGCGCGCGAAGTACGAAGGCGCAAAGCGGTTGCCTGCGCTTTCGACCTTCGTGCTGTCGATCTGTCCATAATCCATCGAGCCGCCGATGATCAGGTTCTTTGAAACGGAGTAGTCGTGGCCGGTGAAGCTGAAGAACCCGTATCCCGCGCCCCAGAGCGTGTTGCCCTCGAACTTCCAGCGGTTGGAGTTGCCGTGTCCGCAGATGAGCATCACGGCATCGCACCCCATAAAGAGGTTGCCGCGCACAGTGATGTCCTCCGCCTCTTCGGCCATAATCGACTGCCCGCCGCAGATGTTGAAGTTCTCTTCGTACACGACGTCCGAAACGTCTCGGTACATCTGGGTGTTGTCGGGATGTGCCTGGTAGATGTGGTGGTGAATGTAGTTCCTGCGCACGACTACGTGCTTCGTGGGCGGGTTTGCGCCAGGCGTGCCCGTCTTCTTCCCGGAAATGTTGCCGGCCACGACGATTCCGTCCTCCAGGTTGAGCGCAACCTCGTTGCCCTCGACAAGCGCGTTCTCCACCGACGCGAGGCCGATTCCGGTGGCGCGATTGGCGACGACGAGATTGGAGAGAATCTTGACGTCCTTGGCTACGCGCGAGGCGATTCCAGCGCCATTGTGATGGACAAGGCAGTTCTGCACGGTCACTCCGTTGCCGCCAATCTGGACGGCGGCGACGCGCGAGCCCGTGATCTCGAATCCGTCGATAACGACGTTGCCGGTCGGATTCTTGTGGTGTCCCACGGAGATAAGCTGACGATCCGCAGCGCAGTACTGCGTCTTGGAAAGGTCAGCGCTCTTCGCCGGCTTGAAGTAGATTGTTCCAGCTGTGCTCTTCGGGTCGCTGCCAGGTTCCGAGACGAACGCCCAGCTTCCGGGCAGGTCGATGAGTGCAGGGTGGTTTACGAACGAGTAGCGATTGTTCTCCGGTCTGATCCACTTCATCCATTCTTCCGGCGAGAAGACGATGTCGCCCGTCTTCGGATCATACGACTGGACGCGCCTCGACGAAAAAGCGTTCCCTGCCGCGAAGTAGAAGTAGCACCGGGCGTCTTTAGGATCCTTCGCAAGCTGGACGAGCTTCGGATCGGAGACTGGGTCGGTCTTGAACGTACGAGTCGCCGCGTCAGCCAACAGGATGGGGAGGCGCGTTCCGTCCGCGGGCCAGCGCCCACACTGCTGCTCGACGTAGCCGACAAAGAGGGAGTCGACTCGCGAAGGGACTTTAGCGGAGAACACTCCGCCGCCTTCATCCTTCCACCCTTCGATCTTCTGCATTCCGCTCACCGTGACGCGCTCGCCTGGCGCGGCCTTGATGGTCAACGGCGTGCCCTCGAACAGCTTCTGCACGCGGAAACCGGCGTACGTTCCGCCCTTCACGAGCACTACGTCGCCGGGTTTGGCCGCATCCACGGCCTTCTGTATCGTCGGAAACTGCGTTGGTACAACAAGCTCATCGGCAAGAGCAGTTGAAACGCAGAGTCCCACCGCAAAGAATATTGGAAATTTTTTCATCGCGTCTTTACCCCCTCTGACTCCTGACTACTGACCCCTAACCCCTGACTACTGACCCCTAACCCCTAACTACTGCCCCCTAACAACTACTACCGCTCCCTTATCAGGAACTGCCTCAACAAGCGCATAGGGCGCGCCGTCGTGCGAGACGAAACGCACCGCGACGGGCTTGCCGCCCTGCGTCGCCTTGGCGGACTTCCAACCATTGGGAAGACGTACCTTGACAGTAAGCGGGAAATCGAAAATGTCGTCCTTCATGCGGTCGGTCAGCGTGAACTCGATCTTGTCGCCCTTCAAGGCGCTCGTGAGTGTCGCCGAATCGCGCTCCTGCCCGTACTTCGCGGCGTCGTCGAAGCGGCACACCCAGAGGCGATCGTCCTTGAGGGAGGCGATGTAGCGGACCTCCTTCTCCGCGCCGGCTGCGTTCTTCTCCCGGTCCGCGTCGGTTCGTCCTGCGTGCACGAAGTGGTACAGGACGATGTTCCAGCCTCGCTTGAGCGCCTTGTTGCCGCGGATCCACTTCGGGTCTTCCTGCGTCTCGCCGAAGGCCACCATCTGCACATGGCCCTTGCCGCCCGCACCCTTGTTTGTGCAGAGGTAGTTGATCGAGTTGGCGCAGCTCGGGACGCCATAGACGCCCCGACACGCAATCGCGTACTTTGCCGCGATTGCCTCGTGCGGTTCGCCGCGCGGGTAGGCGATGCAGCAGGCGAAGTTGTTGGTGACGTTGTCGTTGATTGCCTTCAGGGAGTCGCGGTACATCGACTCGACCTCCTCGTCAGACGGCATCGGGACGTCGCCGTGCTTCGCCTTGTGGTTCGTCGTGTGCGACTGGATGGAGTGGCCGGCGTCCGCGAGCTTCTGCCAGTCGGCCCACGTGCCGTTGAATCCAGTGTTCTTCTTGTACACGCAGTGGTCGGTGATCACGAACCACGTAAGCTTGATGCCGAGCTCCTCGGAAAGCTTAAGCCACCACTCGTGGTCGGGCTTGCAGTTGTCGTCGATGGTGATCGAACACGCGGCAAACCTGTCGCCCGACCACAGGCAAACGTCGGCATCACCCGGCTTCTCTGGCCACACGAGATCGGTCGGCGTCGTGAAACGCCCGCCCTTCGGGGGCGGCGGAAGGTTCATCAGCTGCTCGCCGCCAACGGCGGCAAACACACAAAGCGCCATCGCGGAAAACACTATCTTTGTTGTCATGTCTTTTCTCCTTGTTGAAGCTGTCATCTAATTATAACCGTAAAGCCAGGGTTTGCAAGCTTTGTCATGAAGCAAGCAAGTTCCGGCGCGACAAAGGCGGCGTTGCCCTCTCCGATGCGTCCCAACACCCACGGCTCCCAGTCGTTCTCCTGCACGGCGGCATTCAGAGTCGACCTTGCCCTAGAGGGCAAATACCCCTCGTCGACGGCAGTCACGAGCCCATTCGTGATGATGGTGCTCTCTGAATTGTCTGCACAGAAGTTTTTGGTCATGAAGAAGCTGTTGACTGCTCCGTACTGGCGGGCCGAGGAATCGGCGACATTGGTCTCGAACCGGGCAAATATCTCGCCCGTCAGGCCGCCTTCCGCCGGAGCCGAGAGCGTCCCGTAGTTGGCGCAGTTGTAGAACATGAGCACGGTGGAGGGATGGCCCTGGTTGGCGTTGAATCCTCCGACGAGCCCGCCCGCGTACTTGCCGCCCGTGACGGCCCCGTAATTGGCGCAGTTCGTGGCCGTGACGGAATTGTTGTTGTAGAGGCTGTCGACGAAGCCGACGAGTCCCCCGGCCACGTTGCCCGTGACGGGGGTCGTACCGTCACCGGCGACGGCGGTTCCGACGGCACCGCGGTTGACGCAGCCCGCCAGAACCGTCTCGCAGCCGCGGTAGAGGAATCCCACGATGCCGCCGAGATTGCATCCGGACTCGCTGGGGGAACAGATGTTCCCGAGGTTGACGCAGTCGACGATCCAAAGAACGCCGCCATGCTCGGCCGATGCATTAATGTTCCGTTCCCCGAGAATGCCGCCGATCTTGAGGCCGTAAGTGACTTTGACCGTCGCCGTGAAATCGGCCTCGTTGACGCAACGGAGGATGCGGATGGCCGGCAGATACGTGGAGTTGTGCGCGTTGACCTTGCCGACGATGCCGCCAGAGACGAGCGGATTGGTGAGGAAGACGACGACGGGGGCGCGGTTCGTGCAGTCGGCGACGAGCGCGAGCGTCTCGCCGGTGACGGGATTGCGCTCGACGTCGGTCGGGGCGAAGTCGGCGGTGCGGTCGATGACGCCGACGATGCCGCCCGCGCCGTTGGTGCGCGTCTGCCGGAACGTGCAGCTGGCGGCCGCCATGCACCGTTCGATGGCGGCGCCGTCGACCATTCTGCCGACGAGGAAGCCAACCGTGCAGTCGTTCCCCGTCTCAAGGACGAGGTTTTCCACCGTGACATCGCGGATCGCGCCGCCGGAGAGCGTGTTGGCAACCGTGCCGAACACGGCGCTGGCGCCGAGCGTGATTTTCGTCGCCGAGCCTTCCGAGGCCGCGTCGACGACGAAGTTCGAGGCGCATCCGTAAAGGTGGTTGAAGAGCGGCAGTCCGCCGTTCGGGCACCGGATCGAGTGGCCCGCGCCATCAATGGTCGCATAAAAGTCCGGGGCCGCCCAGTCCGCGGGCAGCTCTATGTCGGCATCGAGATGGACCGTGACGCCGGAAACCGTCTCCGCCGAGACCGCCGCGACCAGTTCCTCCGCAGTGGCGACATAGACATGCGAGGGAACATACGAGGCGTGAACCGTCAGATCATCGGTCACGTTGTCGAACGCCGTGTCCCATCCGACGAAAATGTATCCTTCTCGCGAGGGATTGGCCGGCGGTGTTGCCGCCTCGCCGTGGACGACCTCCTGGTCCTCTCCGATCTGCGTGTTGTCCCAGTCGAAGAACGAGACCGTGTGGGTGACAATGCCGCTCGAATACTGGGCGGTGAACGTTGTATCCGTCGTCAGTCCAGTGAACACGGCCGGATCCCAGCCGAGGAATGTGCTGCCGTCGCGGACCGGATCCGCGGGAGCGAAGACGTATCCCCCACGGGCAATGGTTTTCTGCTTGAGGACGGTTTCGTCCCAATCCACGAATGTCGCGACGATGGTGTCCGGCGCCGCCTCGTCCGGCATGATTCCGAGAATCGGGTGTTCGTGGCCCTGCTTCCAGAGGTTGCAGCTATCGTAGCCGTTGAGCGTCGCCAGATCGGTGCCGTCCACGAGACCGTCGGAATTGCCGGGGAACACGTTGCCGTTCGTGTTGAACGACGTGATGGTGGCATTCTCCGCGTAGGTCCCAATGAGAGCGTCGCTGGCGTACAGCCCGCCCTCGATGTCAATGCGCGGATAGTCCATGCTCGATGTCAAGGCGCCGATCGCTTCGCCGGGGGCCGCGCCTTCCTTGCGTGAGGAGACCGTTCCCGTGTTCAGGCAGGAACGGATGAATATCTTGGTGTTCACGTAGGATGCGTTGTGCGACAGCGTGCCGACGAGCCCGCCTGCGGTATAGCCGGTGATGGCGCCGGTGTTGGCGCAGCCCGTGAGGGAGACTTCCACTTGGATGGGAGTGGCGATGAATCCCAACAGACCGCCGATAACGGAACGCGTGTCGCCGCTTCCGGTGGAGACTACGCTGCCGAAGTTGACGCAGTCCTCCATGGTGAGCTTCCCGTTCGACCAGCCGCCGAGAAGACCGCCGTAGTTCGTTCCCGAGGAGGTAAGGCCGCCTTTGTACCGGAACGATCCGTAGTTGGCGCAACGGCGGATGACGGCGTCGGCCATCTGGGTGGAAGTTCCGCTCCCCGCCGTATGCACTATTCCTCCAAAACTCCGGTTGCTTCCGTCCCAGGTCGCGGAACCAGTACCGCTGTAGTTCGTGCAACCTTCAACAATCAGGTGCGCGTATTCTGCCGCGGTTCTTCCTCCGCCTTTTACCGACAGGTTTCCGGCGATGCCGCCGAACTGAGAGCCGTAAGACGCCACCGTCGAGAGCGCCGCAGCCATCGTGCAGTGCGTGAAGGAAATCGTCGCACCCGTTCCGGTGGCGGTACCGTTCCCCGCGATGCCGCCGTGTTGATTGACGCCAAGGGCGAAGGAGCAGGTGTCGTCCACGTGGCAGTCCTTGAACGACGCCGTCCCCGTCACGGAGAACAGACCCACGACGAAGCCAAGGTTGCCTTTGTTGATTGAGATTCGCAGAGTGGACCCCGTGAAGGTGGTGTTCTCGACGGCGAGGTTGGCCGCCGTGACGCTCTTCAGCAGGATGCCGCATGTTTCGGCGTCGGTGGTGACGTAAGCGTCCTTGACGACGATGTTGCTGATCGCGATGTCGCCGGTGATGGTGCCGAAGAGCGGGGCGTCAAGGTTCGTGATCTTGTACCCCTGGCCGTCGAGCGTTCCCGAAAAGCTGTCAACCGTTGTCCATCCAGTGCAGTCTATGTCTGCGCCAAGTGTGACGGTTGTCCCAGCCGGGCTTGTTGTAAGCGCCTCGGCAAGGTCGGCTGCGGTGGTAACATTAACCGCAAAACAGCAAGAGGAACAAAGAATTAGAGTTACCGAAAACGCGAACTTAAACAATTTCATGGCTAATTCTCCCATTGATTTGTTTGCATTCTAGCAAAATGACAAGCATCAGACAACATGAAATTGAGCAACCTACATTATTACCTCAATTAATGGCTCAGCCATTTTCAGTACCTATAGGTCATTGGATGACGACAGAGAAGCCGCGCTTGGGAGACTCGAAGCACCCAATGTCGATGGACAATCCCTGAACGCGCGGATTGCCCGCAAGGTCTACGGACGGCGCGTTCTCCGGCGTGACGCCCGCGTTGTACAGCGGTCCCGTTTGATTCGGCGTGTAGTCCCCGTTCGCATAGTCCTTGAAGGTGCCCGAAAGGTCCTCGGGATCAATCACGCAGTTCAGAACGCATGCGGACGGGTCGGAGACCGATCCTCCAAAGAACACCGTGTCACAGCCATCGCCTTTCGTATTGCCGGCGACAACGCAGTTGATCAGCCGCGACGTAGCCGATGAAACATACACGATGCCGCGAGTCTCCATCGTATTCCGAACGATTGTGCAGTTCACGACAGAACCGTTAGCGCCGATCTGGACCGCGTTGCCGGGGCGGTCGGTCTCGTTATTGCCAAGCGGACAGTAGCATTCAGCCACAAGGCAATTTTCCACCTGCCCCTTCTCCACCTGAAGTACACCCTTGTTGCCTCCGGCGCCGTTCATAGTCTGCACGTAGCAATTCGATATCACACAGTGTGTCAGCAGCGCGTGTTCGGACACAAGATAGGCTGCCCCACCGGCCCCGTTGTAGTTGCTGGCGCCACATCCGCGTATGACAACGTTCGAAACCGTTCCCCCGAGATCGCCGAAATGAACTCCACCTCCGGAAGCGCCACTGAGCAAGCCCTTCTCGATGACTACGTTGCTCAGCTTCGCCTCCGTCTTGTTCATTTCAACTACCCGCAGCCACGAGGATCCCTCCCTTGTGAGGACAACCTCCTCCGGATCAGGCAACAAGCCATGAATGTCGAGGACCTTTTCAACCGTCAGTGTACTCGTCACGCCGTATGTACCGGGATAGATGACTATCTCGCATCCGTCGACCGCCGCGGCAATCGCCTCGTTGACCGTAAGCGCGCCAGTCTCAGGCGTCGCAAACGGAACGACATGCGACTCCGCATCCTTGTTCACGTACAGGACCCTCGGCGCAAACTGAAGATAGTGCGACTTGCTGATCGACAGTTCCTTCTGCGCCGTGAGGTTCTTCACGGTCAACGAAGGCGAAAACATTCCGCCGACGACGAACTGGTACTGCGCTGTTGCCGTCCCGTCCAACGTCGCATCAACCACGCCATCGCCGTCAAAATCCCAGTCGTACTCGAGATAGTCTCCGTCGTTAACGCCACTGACCACGGCCGTAAACGTGACGTCTACCGGCAGGATGCCTGAAACAACGTCGGCCTCGAACGCGATCGCGAAGGCGTTGAGGTCGTACTCGTAGCATCCCGCATCGATTGCAGAGCCCATCACGCGCTCGTTGAGGTCGAGATCCCCCGACGCCTCGTTCTCCTTCGCGCGACCGAAGTTTATCGCCGGCGAGCCCGCTGCCAAGTGGAAGTCTCCATTGCCGGAGTCAACCAATGTCGCGGCAGAGCTTGCAGAAACGCAAGTCGCGTTAGGCACCGTCTCCGCGTCGACTACGCAGTTCCTGAAGACGGCCTTCGCATCTTCAGCGCTGACCATGTAGCTGACAACGTCGCCTGCAATGCTCTCGTCGGCCATCGTCGCCGTGTTGCCGACTATAACGCAGTTCTCGACGACACCTGCCGTTCCATTCACGCAGATGCCGCCAACCTGCTTGCCAGAATTTGCGGCAATCGTGCAGTTGCGAATCATGCCGCCAGAAATCATCACGCCCGCCGCCGCCTTGGTCTGCGTCCCGTTGCAGTTGTCGTAGTTCCCGTGGATGAGGCAGTTCTCGACAAGTCCCCCGTATATCTCGATGCCTCCCGCCTTGTAGTCCCCGCGGTGGTCTGTGAAATAGCCCTTTTCGATCACGCAGTGCGTGACAAGGCCCGCGCGCATGAACACGTTGCCAGCGTGGCAGTTGTAGTTGTCAGCGCATCCACCTGTAAAGACGCAGTTCGACGCGCTGCCGCCGTCGTACCCTATGTAGAGGTTGCCTCCGCCGTATGAGCCGGCCTGATATGCCTGGCCGTTGGCCAGCGTCAGGTTGCGGATGCCGGCCTGCGCGTTGTCCAGGCACAGGACGCGTGCGCGCCCGCTCTTGTTGCGGAGGACGACATTCGTCGGATCCGCTCCCGTACCGATCAACGTCACCGCGTTTGTCACGACAAGCCGGTAGTTTGCGTTGTCCGTGCCTTTGTATTTGTTGATGGTGGAAGCTTCTTCGTAGGTGCCAGGCGCGATGAATATCTGCGAAGGCTCGGCGTCAAAGCCCTCAAGCGACTCTATCGCCGCGCGAACCGTCTTCTTCGCTGTCTGCGGCGTCATGCCGTCCTGCGCATCGTCGCCTTCCGTCGAGACAAAGCGCACAGCCGGATTGAGAGCGAGGTTGACGATTGTCAGCTCCGCTGTCCCAGAACCGACAAAGGCGTGCGTCTGTTGGAGCGCAACCGAGACCGTCACGTCTTCCGACACTGCCGACGAGTAGATCGGATTCACGACAATCGTGGCGGTCGTGGAGCCCGCCGGGACAGCCACCGATCCTGAAAGCGTTTCGTATGCCTGACCTGCAACGGCTGTTCCCCCTATCGTGTACGGCACCAAAAGATCGAAGCCCACCTGCGACGAAGCGGTCACCGTGAAGACGCCCGGGGTCTGCGAGCCCTCGTCAGCGTCCGCCGTCTTCGCTATGGACACTGACCCGTTAAACACACGGCCTGCACGAAACATGGTCGCGCTTCCGGCCGAGGAAGTGACGCGGACCGAGCAGTCATAAGAGTGACCCACGTCAAGCGAAGACAAAGGGACAACAACCGCTGTCGAATCGGCCGCAATTGGCGCCGAAGTCACTTCTCCAGAGACAAGGTCCGTCATGACGGCCTCAAAACTGCCGGTGCCAGACACGAGCGAATATGACACGGCAAAGCCTTCGGCGCAGGCGACCACTTCGGCAGACGAAATGACCGGCATCGTCGCATCCATCGGAATTGCCGTCGAGTAGGAAAGCAGGGTTTCCGTCATCGCGTGGTATTCCGCGACGGCATACTCTGCAGACACAGGCTCTGACGAAAGCCGAAGTTCGTCCATCAGTCCCCACCAGTTCGGTTCTCCGCCGCTGGGATTGTTGCCGAATGCAAGCGCAAGATTGTTGTCCGAACATGAGGAGTTGAGCGCAAGCGGACTCTGCGGGACGCCGTTCACGTAGTAGGTGAGCATAGTGCCGTCGTAGACCAGCGACAAGTGCAACCAGTTCTCACGGATGTCCGGCACTGTCGCCGTGTAGTCGCCCTTGTTTGCGCCTCGCGCCGAAACAGTTGTCGCGGGTACTGTAGCCGAAGACGCATCGTAGCGCGCCTCGACCTCCCACCCGTTCGTGTCTGTATACTTGCTCTTCCGCGAGACATAGCGCATCGAGTACGATGTAGATGTGTCATAGGCCTTGAACCAACCGGAGAATGCAAGCGAATCCCCGCAGTCAAGCAAATCGCTGTTGGCGACTAAAAGATACGACTTGTTACCCTTCACCGACGCCATCTGACGCCCCGTCCCCGCCGGACAGTTCGCGACACCGACCGAATCGGACACAGAATTCGCCCCGGACGGAACCGCAGTAAGCCCATTCCCGGTTGCATCGCTTGCGTTCCCTGAAGCCTCGTTAAGGTGCCACACTCCCACGTAGTTGGACCAGACGTCCGTCGAGGAGTCCGCAACCGAAACCCCATTGCCGTAGTACATAGCGAATTCGGTCGCGGAGGAGAGCGTCGGCACCTTGACCCAAATCAGCGAGACACCGTTTCGATCCCATGTTTCGATTTCATGCGGGTAGATCGTCAGCTCGCCGCCGTTCTCTACGCCAAATGCGAGGTCGGAGCCATCGGCCGCCATATCGGCGTAGCTGAACCCGGGGATGGACTCCGATATCCTCACCAAGACAGGTACATCGCTGGCGGAATTCTCGCCAAGCGCGCTTTGCCCCGACGAAGAGACCGATATCGGCACGCGCTTGAGAAAATCATACGCATCAGGCGTCGCAGGGTCCGCCAGCAGCGTTGCAGGCGAAAAACAGAAAACAAGGCCTGCTGCGAAGAGGGACTTCGGCAATCTAAGCGATTCAATTTGCATGGACACCTCCTGTTGTTTCGCAGACATTTTAGCAAAAACGGAAAACACGCACAAGATGAATAAATGGGCCTTGATTGCTACGCCAGACGTCACTTCGACGGCGCGGGCGGAACCTGCCGCTCGCGCTTGAGATCCATCAGGAGCTCGATGTAGTAGTAGTCGCCGTAGTTCAGCGGAACGTCGATGTCGACACCATCCGGCTTTGAGGCAACGGCATGCTTGAGGACAAACCCGCCGATCTCCGCCGGCTTCGCGAAGTAGGCGTCGGAAGAGAGCGACTTCGCGATTTTGATTGCCTCTGCGCGGTAGCGCGCAGCCTTCTCCTTGTCGGGGCAGATCTTCGAGAGCTTGAGGAAACCGCATCCAAGCACGGCGGCGGCAGCGGAATCGCGCTCCTCGTTCGGAATGTTCGGCGCCTCGTAGTCCCAGTACGGAATCCTGTCCGCAGGAATGTTCTTCTCGTTCAGCGCGTAGTCTGCCACCTTGATCGCGGCGTCGAGGTACCTCTGCTCATGCGTGAAAGAGTACATCATCGGAAATCCGTAGACGACCCAGCCCTGTCCGCGGCTCCAGTGGCCGACGCCCTGCCCGTTCAGGTGCTTGATGAGCTCGCCAGTCTTGAAGTCAAGAAGCGCGAAGTGGTACGACGAGCCGTCGGGACGCAGCAGGTACTTGATCGTCGTGTCCGCATGGGCCTCGGCCATGTCGCGGAAAACTCCGCCGTCAAGCCAGTCGCGCGGCTGCCCTTCCCAGCCCTCGCACGGGTACTTCCCCGCCCACTCGAGAAGCTCAAGGTTTAGCATGCAGTCGACGATTACCGAGCAGCTGTCGGCCCACTTCCCGTCCCAGTTTCCCCACACCTGGATCGCCTGGCAGCGCGGACGCCATCTTGTGCAGAGCGTACGCGCGGCGTCGTAGAGATAGCCGGCGTACTTCCTGTCTCCGGTAATGCGGTAGGCGTTCCATGCCGACGGCAGGAACATGAAGCCGAGATCGTGGTGGAGGTTGGACGTGCGTATGTGCGCCTGCTCCTCGGTATACTTCTCGGCAAGCGCACGCCACTTCGCGTCGCCAGTCGCCTCGTGGAGATACCAGAGACACCCCTGGAAGAATCCGCTGCACCAGTCCCAGTCCTTGCAGAAGACGACCTTCCCGTTCCTGAACGTCTTCGGATAGGGCGCCTCCTTCGTGTAGCCGAGCTTCGCGTTCTCCGCAAGCACGGTGTAGTTCGTGCCGAACCGCGCAATCGCGGAGTCGACCCAGGCAAGGTCCTCCGCGGCGAACGCACACGCCACGGACATTGCCGTCACCAGAAAAACGAGGGCATTCTTTGTTGTCATGGACTTTTCCTCTTAATTCTTGTTACCTGATGCGCTCGACCTTCACCTTCGGGTCGGCGACGACTATGTAGTCGACATTGAGGCCACCACCGCCGACGTTCGTCATGCGGATCGTGTTTTCGCCCTGTCGCAGCCTGAACGTCATCGGCAGCGACTTGTCCACGGGATCGGCGATCGCCACAAGGCGCCAGTCGTCGTTGCCGTTGGAGAACCCGCCCGTGGCGGGGAACGAAAACGCACCAAGCTCGAAAATCTGCTCGCCGTCGATCGCGACATCGCGCGTGCGGTCCTTGTCGGCGCAGCCGCAGAGAAGCACCTGGTAGTAGGCGTCCTTCGGAACGGAGACCTTCCATTCAAGCCAATGCCCCTCGTTGTCCCATCTGAAGATCGACGCTCCAACGGCGGCAGTCTTCTTGTCGGTGGAACGAACCTCGCCGCCGCCTTGCGCCGAGAAATCCTCCGCCTGCACGACTACCTTGAATCCCTCTGGCGCGGGAAGCTTCGCGGCCTCGTCGCGGCGCTTCTTCGCCTGCGCCGCGCGCTCCGCGGCCACCTTCGCCTCCTTTGCCGCGGCCTCCGCCGCGAGCCGCTTGAGCTCCGCCTTCCTGAACTCGGCGATCGGCTGCGCACCCTTGGGGAGGATTTCCTTTGTCTCGCCCGGCTTGAGATCAAACGAGCTGCGCTCCGGAATCGAGACCGAGACCTTCGCCGCGGAAGCGCCGCAGTTGCGGACAAGCACGCTTCCCGTCTCGGTGCGTTCGACTACGGCACCGCCGGGAACCGACGTCTCAAGCGAAATCCGCCCCGCCTTCAGCTTCGTGCCGCCGGCAAAGGCAATCGCGCGCATCGAACCGTCCTTCGCAAGCGAGACAAACGCCTGCTGCGCATCGGTCTCGACGCCGCCTATCGTCCGCGAACCGTCCTTGATCGAGGCGTAGCAGAAGTCACGACCACCGTCGGCGAGCGACAGCACGAGAGTCGCATAGCCCTTCTCCAGCCCGCCCGACTGCCGCACTTCTCGCACGAGCCCCGAGCCAGAGATGTCGACCACGTTGCCAAAGACAGTGGACTTTACCTTCCGGCGCTCGAAGATCGGCGTCTCGACATCGCGACCGATCTGAGCCTTGCCGAAGACGAAGTCCGTGTCCTCGCTGCCCGCAAAGAGAAGGCGAAGCTCGCGGCCCTTGTTGCGGAAAGTCGCGACGACACCGGACGATCCAGACACCGACTTCACATCTTTGAGTTCGCTGTAGCCCGGGCTGCGCGGCTCGGGAAGAGTGAACGGCTCCGCCACGCCTGAAACACCCTCGCAAGTTCCGCGCGGATGCCATGTGAGGTCGTAGACGCGCTCGAGCATGCCGACCGCCGCAAAGAGGTCTGCGACATATCCGCGCGTCATGAAGAGAGACCTGTCCATCGTGACGCCAGGGTAGGCCTCGTCCGTCCTGCCGCGCATTAGGCCAAACTCATCGCCCGCAGCATAAGTCAGAAGCTCAGCGCCGCAGGCCGCCTGCTCCTGCATGTCGACGTTCAGCGTGTTGTGCGCGAACGACGTGCGGTACCAGTTGCGGTAGATCGGGTCCTCGTACCAGGCCGTTCCCGGATCGGGCACCTGTAGCGCGCCGAACGCCCACAGGTCGATGTTCAACTTGTCGGGGTGCCCGTGCGAGCGGTTGGGGCCATAGTCTAGAAGGAGATTCCGCGTGCCCTCGCCATCGGTAACGCGAAGAACACCGTAGCCGACGCCATTCAGGTTGACGCTCTCCGGCGCGACGACATCGCCCGCAGCCGAAAGGTCCACGTCATACAGGGTCGAGATCGTGAAAAGCTGGAAGCCGGCCATCAGGCGGCGCTTGATGCGCCGAAGGACCTCGAGGTACTTTGGGTCGCGGTAGCGCAGGTAGCCGTACTCGTAGAGATCGGAGTTGTAGCCGACGATCGACGCGTTCCCCGAGTCGTGGATCGCCGGCGAGAGGAGATTCGGGTAGCAGAAGTAAAGCGGCGAGTCGAACACGCACTTAAGCGCGCAGTCGCGGTAGCGGTAGAGGTCGATGCCGTGGTGCCAGAGCATCTCCGCGTCTACGACAAGCGCCTGCAGGGCCATGAACTGGTATCCCATCGCGCCCTCGCACCACATGCCGTCCACATCGATGGACTTTCCGGAGAAGTGCAGTTCCACACCGCTCGGCTGCGGGTTGGGCGTTCCCTCCCACCACTTCAAGGGAGTCTTCCCCTTCCGTTCGGTCCAGTTGAGACCGTAAAGCGCAGTGTTTACGAGATCCTCGTCGTCACACGCAAGTCCTGCGGCGAGTATGGCCGCAGTGCAGATCGCGGACCAGTTCGTAGCGCTCCTGAGATGCGCCCTGTTCTGGCGTATGAACCGCCCCGACCCCGCAACGAGGTCGTCGGCAATGTGGCGCCGGTCGGCGTCGGAAAAGCACGGCGCCTCGCGGACGAAGTCGTAGCCGATTGCAACCTGTATGAGCCACGTCGCGTCGCCAAGCCTCTGGTCGAACACCTTCGATGGGTCGTGCTGAAAACCGTGGCGAGCGCCAACGCCGTAGTTGGGCCACGCGTCCGCATATGCGACGAGCAGTTTCTTCGCGTACTCGGCGTACTTCTCGTCGCCGAAGAGCTGGTAGGCCGTGCCGAGGTTCGCGATGTCGAGCGAGAGGTTGTTGTGCACCTTCCCGAACTTCGAGTCGGAGAGATGCTCCCATTTCCCGTCAGCGCCCTTTACCGGCTGCGGCACGGAGACAGGCTGCGCGATGCGGCGATCCATCGCAATCCGCAGCGCAGACGCCTGCTCGCGGAGAGTCTTTGACGTCTTCATCATCGCGCGGAACCTGGCAACATCCTCCTTGTCCCATGTCGTGCAGGGATGTCCCTTCGACATGCGGGGCTTCCCATGCACTTCGACCGCGCCGCGCGCGCCGGTTCCGGTCGGCATCACGGCGTTTGCAATCGGGGCGACCGAATACTCCTTCGGCGCAACGATAAGGGCTGCGACATCCGTCGTCGACATTACGCGCACACGCGTCCAGCCGCCGTAGTTCGGGCCCTCCTTGCCGTCGGGAAGCTTGCGGCGCGGATACGTCGAGATGCACTTGATCGACACAGTCGAGCCCTTCGCCTTTATGGGAATCTCCTGGTACTTGCCGGGGAGTTCCTCGAGGTCAAGCGTCTTGACGACCTTGCCGTCGACCGCGATCTCGGTCTTCTTCACGCACATCGTGCCGTGGTAGTCGAGCTGCATGAGGTCGACGCGCTCGATCTCGCAAGGCGCAACGAGCGATATCACGACCGTCCCGCCCTCCATTGGCGCACCGAAGAGCGCTCCGCCACGCATGTTGCGCGGATCCTCCTTTGGAATCGCCCGCAACGCCGGCCAGTCCTTGTTGAACGGCGCTCCGGTCGTAACGGCCGTCGCGCCGAGCGAGGTCTGCGCGACGTTGAACAGTTCCTCGGCGGACGTTGTAGTTGAAAGAACGCAAGCGGCAAAGGCCAGCAAGGACTTTCTGAAAAGACGAGTTGCCGCGTGCGGAGTCCCTTCAAAGTTTATTTTCGCTGCCATTGTATTTGTCCCTCCTTTTGCCGTTGTTCAAATTCTGGAATTCTCCAGTGCGCAACCATTATATACTTTCGCGAAAGTCCTGTCTATTGTAAAAACTGAAACTTAAGATTATAATATGTGTAGCATTATCTTAGCGACACCTTAAAGCCTGGTTTTCCTGGCTTCGTCATGAAGTGCGACAGCTCTGGCGCAATAAAGGCACTGCTCCCTCTGCCAATCTTTCCAAGCACCCAGTACTCAAGGCTGGCAGCGTCAGCAATAACGTTCAGCGCGTTTCGCGCCGACGAAGCGGCATAGCCTTCGTCCGACGAGCCAACTATTGCCTCTCTGGCGAAATCCCCGTCCGTGGCGTTGTCGCCAAATAGCGGGACTCCCGCATTTGACGACATCTCAAAGAAGGCGTTGACTAGGCATCGAACATGCGCCACATTTGGGACCACGCAACTTCCGACCGCCTGTGCCGCGTTCGTGACGCCTGAGATAGCCGCATAGTTGGCGACATTGGAAAGGACGACAGCCGTGCCGACGTAGTTCACGTTCGCCCCGATCTGCGCGACGAGGCCGGCTGCGCGATGTCCCAACACCGCGCCGTAGTTCGCAGAATCGACTATGGCGAGGCGCGCTTCCTTGTGAAGCGACGCTACATTCCCTACAAGCCCGCCGGCGCACTTCTTGTAGAAAGACGAACCCTCCGGCTCGTAGCCGGACAGGACCACCCCGCGGTTCGCACAGCGGGATATCTCAATGACACCCTGGTACGGACCGCCGACATTGCCGACGATGCCGCCTGCATGCGTCGTCACATACGCGGTGCTTGCCGCGGTTGAAGTGTTGGAGATCGCGCCAACGTTCTGGCAATCAACGATAGAAAGCGCCCCGACGGCGCTGCCCACTGTCGCATATCCGACGATTCCGCCAAGGTTGCAGGCCGCGTGGGTCGATGTGAACGTTCCGTCGTTGAAGCAACGCTCAATTCGGCACTCGACGGAAGGCTGCCCGTCGGGAAGGGAAACGTCGATATGACCGACGATCCCGCCGTTCCCGCCGGCAACGGTATTGTAGTCCCCGGTCTTCTTTTCGATCGCGGCGTGGTTTGTGCAGTCGAATATCCCGGAGAACTCCGCGCCCGCGTAGTCAGTCCCCTTCGCAATGCTGCCCGCAATCGCTCCGCACTTCACGTTGTTGCCCGCCCGCAGCAAGCATCCCGCCTTGATTGTGCAATTGGACACCAACGCGCCGCACTCGAGCGTGCGCGCAATGAAACCAATGGATACGCCATTTGCCTCAGACTCGACTGTCGACGAGGCGATCACGAGATTCTGGACACGGCCTCCGGAAATGGTGTTGAAACGCGGCGCGGTGAGCCCTTCGAGCGTGTGCCCGTCTCCGTCGAGAATTCCCCTGAAGTCCACGGCATTCCACGACGCAAGGTTGATGTCAGCCGTAAGCCTATATCGCGCACCGGCAGGAGAACCTTCGGTTATGGCGGCGGCGAACTCGCCATACGAACCGATTTCCTGTACGCCATCCGTCGTGCCGGATCCACCCTGGGGATCGTCTCCGCCCTGAGGATCGTCGCCGCCTTGCGGATCGTCGCCGCCTTGGGAGCTGCCCTCCAAGTTGATGCGGTAGATGTCACCGGAAAGCTCGGGATTCTGCGGCAGGTTCTTCCAGATGTTGCACACGTTCGTCGAATACCCCATGCCGACGTAGAAGTCGTCGCCGTATTTGCAGAGAGCCGTCGCATGGCGGTTGGTGGCGAAATGGAAGAGCTCAGTGAACGTCACGCCGTCCTCGGTCTTC
Source organism: Kiritimatiellia bacterium (assembly GCA_045536845.1). Classification (GTDB taxonomy): domain Bacteria; phylum Verrucomicrobiota; class Kiritimatiellia; order RFP12; family UBA1067; genus UBA1067. Next base: position 35,070 of record JAZSOG010000004.1, read on the forward strand.
CACACGCTGTTCGTCACGACCGTTCCCATCTCCGTCCCCTTAGCCGCAACGATGTACGCCGCGTCGCCGCTCACGTGGATATCGAACGGACGCGCACCGCCGAGGTCGATCTTCGTCGCCTTCACGTGGTGGTTCACGTTGACCGCGCTGTACGCAGCCCACGGACGACTGTGCCCAGCGACATTGGTCTTTATGCCTTCGATCAGATAGAGCATCCTCGACCCGAATTTACGGCAATGCGACGGCCTTATGTCGAAGTCCAGGTAATCACTCATGGAGGGAGAGACTGTAATCGCCTTGTCCTCCTCGGTTATCCCTGGCGCGATGTCGCTCCACGGCACAAGCGAAGCGACGAACTTGCCGAGCGATGCGTCCCACCGCCACTCTTCCCACTCAAATATATCCATGTAGTACTTGTACCCGTAATCCATCGAGAAGCAGAACAGGTCGTCATCAAACGGCATGAACGCCGCGAACTTGCGCGCCTGCCCGACATTGAAGCGATTCTGCCCTGCAATCCACACCGAGGTAGAGCTCTCGAAGTATGTTCTATAAGGGGTCGTCAGGTCTGGTGTCGCGTCCGTCATCCTCGTGTCACCCCAGTTAGAAGATGCGCAGATTCCGTATCCAGCGGTAAAGAACTTGCCTCCGAACTCGGCAATATCCCAAATATGCGCAGCGTAATTCGCGGTTGCTCCGTTATGCCCGCTTATGCATGACGTCAGGTTCGTCCACGTTCCGTCGGTCTCGCGACGGAAGAAATGCCCCGCATGCTCGTGGCTTTCGCGCATGTCCACGCTACCAGCCCACAGCCGCCCGTCGGAGAACGACTTGAGATCGGTTATGAGCTCCGTGCCGGCTTCGAACTCGTTCGTGAAAGTCCCGGTCGCGGGGTCGATTGCGAAAATCGGCACAGGGCCCTGGTTGGAAAACGCGCCCCAGTCGCCGCCAGCAGTGTAGATCTTGCCGTTGTAGACATAGAGATCCTGCACCTCACGCGCAAAGTAGCCGCCCTTTACACCAGGAGCGTTCCACCTTGTCGCGTTCGGGTTGCACACGAACTCGGGCGACACTTCGACCGAGCCGGCAGGTGCAGAATTTCCCTGCGCGCCAGCCGTCTGCGGCACTACGACGATTGACGCCGCAATGACCGCAATAATTAGGGCCGTTGATTTTATCGTTGATAGCGATTTCATCGTTGCAAGCTCCATGTCTTGGCTTTTGACGGTGCAATGGTAGCCAAAAAACGCGAAGCGCGCAAGAATTAATCAACTGACCTCAATTAATACCTCAATTATTTCTTGTGGCGGCCAATGCTCTCTCCGTCCACAAAGCTCCACGATATCTTAGGCAGAGCGGCACGACGCCCCTCGAGCTGCGCAATGACATATGCAGCGACGGCATCGGCGTAGGATACAGGATCGTTTACGAACCGTGCAACGGAAACGCCAAGTGCGAGCTCGTTGCCGCGGTTGTTGTGGCAGACAACCCCGATATCGGCAGGAATCCTGAAGCCCGCCTCGAAAAGCGCCACGACTCCACCTGCGGCTAGATAGTCGTCGTCGAAAAGGACGACGTCCGGCGGGCGACGCCTGTGGCGTTCTTCGGCGAAATAGGCGGCGACAGTCCTGTGTCCGCAGGCCCTGAGATCGCCGAGAGTCCATTTCTGCTCGTTGTCCCACTTGCACATCACGCGCTCAACGCTTATCCCCGCCTTGAAGAGCTGGCGCTTGAAGCTGCGGTCGATGGAACGCGGCATGTCGAACTCGACAAGCCGGCGCGCGCCGCGTTTCTTGAGCGCGTCGATAAGGTGAGAGAAGCATTCGCGCGAGTCTTCGCGTATGACGGCGCGCGCATTTGGGAAATCGCGTGTAAAGCCGTTGAGGATGACATACGGCACGCCTGCATGGTCGAGCATCACGGCAACCTGTTTCTCGCCGAAGAGCCCTATGACAAAGTCAAATCCGTCGGCGAGGTGGCGGCGAAGCGGCTCGAGGTCGAGGGAGCCGTCCTTCGCGTTTTCGATGACCACGGGGACAAACTGCCAGCCGGCGGGCTCAAAGACTTGCGCGAACCTGATTGACAGCATATGCTGGAAGTATGAACCCATGGCGCCGACCGCGACGAATGCGACGCGCCCCTTCCACGACCAAATCGGCTTGGCCGTCACAACCGCGCCGACATGCTTCTTCACAGATATTACGCCGGAATCCGCAAGACGCCTGATTGCGCGGCGAACGGCATATTCGCCCGCGCCAAAACGCTCCCTGAGCTCATCGACGGAAGGCAGCAGCTCGCCCGTCTTCCAGCGCCCGCTGGCGAGATCGGCCTCAAGCGTCTCCGCGATCTTCTCTGAGATACATTTTTCCATTGTGAGCGCCTCCGATGTCCGTTTGTTCTTGTGTCCCGCCGATCAGCATCCAACCATCGTAGAAGAAAGTATGCGTCGCCTCGGGCGTGATCTTCTGCACGCGCCGGTCGAGATAGTCGTAGCGGTTGGAGACGACGAGCTCGAAATCGGTTGCGCCGTAGGAATGCGACTGTGCATTCCGCGTCGCGTAGATCGGGTTGCCGGCAGCGTCGTATGCATGAGCCTCCGCCACGCCAGCGACGACCGCGTTCGTCACCTCGCCGCGGCTGTTGTGCGCAAACGCATCCGCGTTACGGGAGACTGGCCGCCTGCAATTGTCATGATAATAGTGCCAGCCATTAGTGGCAACTGGCGTGCTGTTCGTGACTGACAGCACCATGTCGCCCACATGGTCGTGGCGCGACACCGCGCGGCAGAAAGTCTCGCCTCCCGCAACGGAAATCGCATAGCCCGTGTCGAGCAAGTCGTCCGAATAGGAATACGCGACCGAAACCTCGTCGTTGGAGATCGCGGCCATCACTCCGTTGGAGGGGCAATAGGCGCCAAAAACCTCGTTGACCGTTTCAATCATGGAACGCCTAATCCGCTTGTCGAGATCTCCGTATCGTCATACGGCGACGGCGGCAGCTGCGGCACGACCACCCGCGCCCCCGCGAAAGCGGAGAACGCGAGAAGTGTCACCAAAATCGCCGCACCAAACTTCATGTGGGTATTTTACCATAAATCCCCATCTTCCACATACCCCCCCCGACAACCGGAGGGAGGAGCCGCGAAGTGGGCGCTATGCGGGGTGCGAGCAGGTCGGGCGAAGGCCTCACCATCGGGCGGCGCGGCGATGCCAAGACACCGCAGATGTTACTTCACTTCCTCGATCGCGATCTTTCCGCCGATGCGGCGGCCGTTTACGCGGCGTCCGTCGGAAAGCGCGAGATTTTCGAACGAGACCTCGCGCCACGACTCGGGACAGCCCTTGAAAAACTCGACCTTGCCATTCACCTCGTGCGCCATCATCTCGAGGACGGCCGTAGCCGCGGCGCACTGACCGTCCATCTGCATTATCTGTCCGTCGCCAGACCCGGCAAAGCTTCCGAAGATCGTAAATGTAGAGAACCCTGGCGCATACGCGTTGTGCAACGAGCCGTGGCCCGGGTTGCAGAAGTATGCGTCCCACGACCTGAGAAGCTCCGCCGCCGCCTGGGCGTTCCCGACATGCGTATTGAGTATCGACGCCCACGGCACACACCAGCCAGACCAATAGCCAGTTCCACGCGCGACCCACGTTCCGTAAGTCTTCGCCGCGATATCGCGCGTCGCCTTGTCGGAGAGGTCGAGCGTGTCAAAAGGATAGAGCCCCGCCATGTGGGAGTGGTGACGGTGAGATTCCGTCAGCGCCTGGCCACGGAAAAGCTCTATGCCGCTCTCCCCAGCAGAATACTGCGGAAGCCGCTTTTCAACATCGAGCCACATCGCGTCTGGCTGCACTCCGAGGAGCTTCGCCGCATCGACGAGATCGCGCGCGAGGCGATGGGCCGCGGCAAGCTGGAAACTCGGATCGCGCCCGACCGCACTTCTCACGTCGGAGCCGCCCCATTCAGGCGAAGGCCCGAGCGGAAGCGTGAGTTTGCCGCCCTCCTCCTCCATCATCGCGCGGTAGACGTTCATCGCGCCCTTCATGAAGTCAAACGCACCGCCCTTTAGAAACTCGACGTCGCCCGAGTAGCGCACATACCGCATCATCATCGCGGCGACCCACGCCGTAGAGCCGTGGTCGATTGTGCCAGTCCAAAAGCCGCCGATGCAAACGCCGCGGTCGTCGACGGAGTGCGGAAGGACATAGCCGTTGTCGATGCCGACGAACTTCTTCGCATTGTCCTTGAGAAGCGGCCGCCACGAAAGGACCATCCTGAAAAGCGGCAGGAGGTTCTCGAAGTGCCCGCCTCGATAGGCGGGAGAATAGCACTCCTGGACATTGATGTTGAAGTGGTAGTCACCGTTCCAGGGAACGAGCCGGTCGTCCTCGAGCCAGACACCCTGAAGCCCCGCGGGAACGCCGTCAGGATCGGTCATCGCGCCAAAGCGGTACATGCCATAGTCGAAAATACGCTGGATCACGGGATCAGGAACCTTCACGCGCGCGCCCTCGGACCAGAAAATCTTCCAGTACGCGACCGACTCCTTCGCAATACTGTCGAAATGCCTTACATCCGCAAACACCTTGTCGCCGCCACGCCCCGTCTTAAGCGTGATTACGCCATCCTTCTTCGCCCAGGAAAGCCAGACGGATGGATCTGCGGGAAGATTCCAGCGCATGCCGCCAATGCCCTCGCTCGGGATGTCGAAGACCGTCGCCTTCTCGAAGCCAATCGGCTTGAGCCGGCTTTCATAGACAGGGAAGTCGGTCGCAGGAATGGTCTTTACCTCAAACGCGACATTTTTGGGGAACGCCATCGCAAAGACGCCGCCTACCATTTTCGACATAGCTAAGCCAACTGCGCCGCCTTCGGCGAACTCGAGACTGCCGAGACCGGTGAACGGGTCGAGCGTACCGCGCTTCAGCGTCTTGCCGGGGACCTTGATGACGACACGGCCCAAGGGAAGCATGTAGGGGTTTCGCGGCTGGCCCTTAGGCGTATCCTTCTTGAAGAGCCCGTAAAGGCGGTCTTTGTCGCCGGAATGGACGGCGGCGACAATGTTCGTGTAGTTCTGCTCGGGAGTCCAGGAATATCCGCCGCGGTGGTCCCAGAGGTCGGAGCGCCCTACAGTGAGGCGAATCTCGTCGCCGCCACCCCAGACGAGGACGCCGGTCTTGCCGTCGCCAAAGGCAATACCCTCGTGGCAGCTCCCCATGCGCGGGAAATCCCATTCTACTGGGGCGGCAAATACCGTTATCGCGGAAAATAGGAACGCAGTCGCGGCGACGCTTGATGCTCTCATGTCTCGATTCCTCGTTTCTGGTGTTTTTTTTACCGCCCTCATTATACCAAAAAATGCGCCCTCTGCCTTGACTTGTCGGCGTCAAAAGAGATATAATTTGTAACACTTTTTTGGAGGAACGACATGTCTGAAGATTTGCAGAGTCTCTTGGAGAAGATCAACCGCGAAGGCGTCGAAAAGGCCCGTGCCGAAGCCGACAAGATAATTGCCGACGCCAAGGCGAAGGCCGCCGACATCGTCAAGACGGCGAACGCCGAAGCCGCGAAGTCCAAGGCAGACGCGGAAAAGGCCGCAGCAGACTACGCCGCGCGCGCCGCAGAGACTGTCCGCCAGGCAGAGCGCGACACGATACTCAAGATAGAGTCGTCCGTCACAGCCCTTCTTGAAAAAGTCCTCAAGGCGGACGTCGACGCCGCTCTTGCAGACGAAAAGACCGTGGCCACACTCGTCGCAGAGGCGATCAAGGGCCTCGTCGGTTCCGTCGAAGTTGCGGCATCCCCCAAGCTCGCCGCCGCCCTCAAGGCGCAGCTCGCCTCAAAGGGCAACGTCACGGTAGTGATGGACGACACTCTTGGAACAGGCTTCTCAGTAAAGACCGACGGCGGCCGCGTGGAGCATGCGTTCACCGGCGACGTGATTGCGGACGAGCTCGCAAAGCGCCTGCGTCCTGACCTCGCGAAGCTGCTCAAGTGATGTCCACCGACTACATAGTCGCAAGTCTCCCGACGCTTGCGTTCGACGCGCCTGCGCCGATCACGTGGGAGAAGTTCGCGGAAACCGCGCCAGACGCAGAGCGCCTAGTCGCCTCGTCTGGATGGAACGACCTCGAAACCCAGCTCCGCAACGCCATGGCCGCCGCGAGAGGCGGCGCTAAGTACGAGCGTCCCGCGGACGGCTGCTCGCTTTACTGGAAAAACCGCGTCACCGCCTGCTTCCAGGAGAAGGACGTCGCGAAGCGCCAGGACATGATCGACAGGGTCTGGTGGGACGCCGCTGGCGAACTTACCCCGCCGGCCTCGCCGCTTGGTTCAGGCGCGCTCGCCACCTACGCGGTCCGGCTCAAGATCGCGCTGCGCCGCTCCGCCGTCTCGACGGAGAGGGGCAACGCGGCGTTTGACAGGCTTACGGCAGAAACGAAAGAAAAAGTATGACAACTACCGGAAAAATCGTCGCCGTCAACGGCAACATGATCACGGTCGCCTTTGACGGCGCCGTGGCGCAGAACGAAGTCGGCTACGCCGTTTGTGGCGAGAAGAAGCTGATGGCGGAGATCGTGCGCGTGCGCGGCACGCGCTGCGACATGCAGGTGTTCGATGCGACGACCGACCTCATGGTCGATGATCGCGTAGAGTTTACAGGAGAGCTGCTTGCCGCAGAACTCGGGCCCGGCATGCTCGCGCAGGTCTACGACGGCCTCCAGAACCCTCTCGCAGACCTCGCCAAGGAAGCAGGCAAGATTTCCAAGGACGCCGAGTTCTTCCTCCAGCGCGGCATGTACCTCTCCGGCCTTCCCCGCGACAGGAAGTGGGACTTCCACCCGCTTGCCAAGGTCGGCGACCGCGTTACGGCCGGCGACTTCCTCGGCTGGGTGACGGAGGGAATCTTCGACGACAAGACGATGCCGGGCCACAAGATCATGGTCCCCTTCGCGCTCCGCGGCGTCTACACCGTCAAGTCGCTCGTTCCCGCCGGCGACTACACCGTGACCGACACGATTGCTACGCTTACCGGCCCTGACGGCAAGGACGTTCCCGTCCAGATGATGCAGCGCTGGCCTGTCAAGGTGCCGATCAAGTGCTTCAAGGAGCGCCTCGCGCCGACCGAAACGCTCGAGACGACGGTCCGCACGATCGACACGTTCTTCCCTGTCGCCATCGGCGGCACGTACTGCATCCCCGGGCCCTTCGGCGCAGGCAAGACGGTTCTCCAGCAGACCACCGCGCGCTACGCGAAGGTCGACATCGTGATTTCCGCCGCGTGCGGCGAACGCGCCGGCGAAGTCGTCGAGACGCTAAAGGAATTCCCCGAGATCGTCGACCCCAAGACGGGCCAGTCGCTCATGAAGCGCACGATCATCATCTGCAACACGTCGTCGATGCCTGTCGCCTCGCGCGAGGCGTCGGTCTACACGGCGGTGACGCTCGCAGAGTACTTCAGGCAGATGGGGCTCAACGTCCTGGTGCTCGCCGACTCCACCTCTCGCTGGGCGCAGGCGATGCGCGAACTCTCGGGCCGCCTCGAGGAAATCCCTGGCGAAGAGGCGTTCCCCGCCTATCTCGAGTCCAGAATCGCGGCGTTCTACGAGCGCGCGGGCCGCGTCATGCTAAAGGTCGGCTCGACCGGCTCCATCACGATCGGCGGCACGGTGTCTCCCGCAGGCGGCAACTTCGACGAGCCGGTTACGCAGGCGACCTTGAAGGTCGTAGGCGGTTTCCACGGGCTCTCCCGTGCGCGCTCCGACGCACGCCGCTACCCGGCGATCGACCCTCTCGACAGCTGGAGCCACTACAATTCCGTCATCGAGCAGCCGCGCGTCGAAAAGGCGCGTGCGATACTGCGCAAGGGCAACGAGGTCGGGCAGATGATAAAGGTCGTCGGCGAAGAGGGAACTTCGCTCGCGGACTTCACGACCTACCTGAAGGCCGAGTTCCTCGACGCAGTATACCTCCAGCAGAACGCGTTCTCCGAATCAGACGCGACGACGCCAGTCGCCCGCCAGAAGGTAATGTTCGACATAGTCGAAAAGGCCCTTCTCGGCGAATACTCTATCGACGACAAGGCGGACATGCGCAAGTTCTTCATGGACCTCCAGCAGACCTTCATCGACTGGAACGATAAGCCTTTCGAGTCCGACGAGTTCAACTCGCTCAAGGCGGAGCTCGAGAAGAAGATCGCTGGCGCCTCGGTCAAGTAGGGCAAAAACGCCCTTGCGCAAAGGGCCGAAAAAGTGTATCATATTGGCGTTGGTTCAACATCTGGGCCGACAGGAACAAAATCAAGGAAATCACAACAATGAAGAAACTGCTGTTCGTTGCGGCGCTTGCCGCTATCGCCTCCGGGTGCGTCATGACGGGCCCCTCCAACACCTACGCTCCCATCACGCTTGATGTCCAGAGCCCTGACATGAGCTTCGTCGACAACGACGTCAAGCCCGCCAAGATGGGCGTCGCGACCTCGTCCGGAATCGTCCTCTTCTGCGAAGGCGATGCATCCCTCAAGGCCGCCATGGACAACGGTGCCATCAAGAAGGTCCACCACGTCGACTACAAGGTGAAGAACATCTTCGGCATCATCGGCTCCACGTCCACGATCGTCTGGGGTGAATAATCCGGGAGTCAAAAACCTGGAAATAAAAAAGGCCGCACTTCAAGGTGCGGCTTTTTTATTTGGTCGGAGCGGAGGGATTTGAACCCTCGACCTTTTGCTCCCGAAGCAAACGCGCTACCAGACTGCGCTACGCTCCGACGTCGGGTCTTTCACGAGGTGAAAGTGGCGAATAGTATACGCTTTCCGCGACGCAAAGTCAATGGCGAAACGTCAGCGGCTGAAGTTGAAGTTCACGAACGGGAAGCAGGGAAGGAAGCCGGAGCTGTTGATGTTGATCAGCCCGAGCTGGAGACCCTCATGGTGCTTTGCGAAATTCACGAGACCGAACTGCAGTCCCGAGGAGCTCTCGGCCGCGACGTTGACGCCGCCCATCTGGGCACCCGACACGTCCTTGAGGCCGTAGTTGAAGCCGGCAATCGACCAACCGGTGAAGTTGTTGCGGGCGACAAGCGCCGCGTCGAACGACACGCCCACATAGTTGCCGCACAGCCAGCTGACGCCGCCGAGCTGCAAACCGGTGAACTCGCCGCCATAGTTGATCGTGCCGATCTGAACGCCGGCGGAATCGTCCTCGTTCCAGTTCACGATGCCGGAGATCTGAAGACCATGGAAGTCCTTGTCCCTGTTCGCGATGGCGCCGAACTGCACGCCCTTCACCTGCGAGAGGTCGGCGAGGTTGAAGCCAGTGACCTGAAGGCCGGTCATCCCTTCGCTGAGAGCGCCGACGATGCCGAAGTCAACGCCGACGAGCTTGCCGTTGTTGTTGCCGTAGGGAAGGTCGATCCTGAGACCGTAGACGTCGCTGCGAGCCCAGGGAATCATGAGGTCGCCAGGCGAGTAGAAGCTAAGCTGGCACCAGGTGGCGTCTGCAGACGCGACCGACGCGGAGAGGATCAGGAATGCTGCGACGATGAGCTTTTTCATCTTGTATGTCCTTTCGTGTTCTTGAATTATATCAAAATTCGAGCGCGGCGTACATCATGGCGAGAAATTCTTCGTACGTCATGCGCTTCTGATCCATAGAGTCGCGCTCGCGGACCGTGAAGGTCCCGTCCTTCACCGTCTGCTCGTCGACGGTGATGCACCACGGGGTGCCCGCCTCGTCCTGGCGGCGATAGCGGCGGCCGATCGCGCCGGAAACGTCCCACATGCAGTTGACCTTCTGCTGGAGCTTCCTGAATATGTCGCGCGCGAAGTTGAACTGCGCCTCGTCCTTCTTGATGAGCGGGAAGATCGCGACCTTGATCGGGGCCACCTTCGGGTTGAAGTGGAGAACCGTGCGGATGTCCTCCTTGCCCTTCTCGTCGGTGAGCTTCTGCTCCTCGTACGCCTCGCAGAGAAGCGCGAGCATAAGGCGGTCGACGCCAGCCGACGGCTCGATCACGTGCGGGACGTACTTGCCGTCGAAGAGGTTCTCGCAGAAGGCCTTCGCCTTCGCCGCGAGCTCTTCGCGCTCTTCGGCGGAAAGGACGACTTCCTTGCCGGCCTTGGCAGAGCGAGCGGTCTCGACGCGCTTGAGCCACGCGGCCTGGGTCTTCGCGATGAACGCGGCCTTGTCCTCGTCCGTCAGCTTCTTGCACGCCTGCTTCAGCGGGTCGTCGAAGACGAGCTGCGGCACCTTCGAGTGGATCTGGTGCTGCATGAGGTCGAAGTCGCTGCGAGCCGCAATGCCCTCGAGCTCCTGGCGGCCAAACGGGAAATCATATTCGATGTCGACGCAGGCGCGCGCGTAGTGCGCGAGCTCGTCGGGCTTCTGCCAGTACTCGACGAACTTCTCTGTCGGGAGGCCGACCGCGTTCAGGAATTTCTTCCTCTGCTCGACCCAGTACTTGTGCCAGACTTCCCAGCCCCAGTCGTCCTGGACGGGCCCCGTGATGTCGGGATTGTCGGCAAGCGTCACCACATGGCCGTACTGGAGCTCGATCGCCTCGTCTGGGCGGATGAAGAACTCGAGCTCCATCTGCTCGAACTCGCGCGAGCGGAACGTGTAGTTCCTCGGCGTCACCTCGTTGCGGAAAGACTTGCCCATCTGCGCGATGCCGTAGGGAACCGTCATGCGCGAAGTCGCGGTGACGTTCAGGAACTGCGCGAAGATCGCCTGCGCCGTCTCGGGACGGAGATACGCGACGTTCGAGGGATCGTCGATAGGACCGACGACCGTCTTGAACATGAGGTTAAAGGGCTTCGGTTCAGTCAGCTCGCCGCCGCAGTAGGGGCAGAAGAAATCAGAGCCTGCGACCTTCGGCTGGGGCTTCTTCTTCTGGTCCGCGTAGATGTCCTTGATCTGGTCGGCGCGCATCAGCTTCTTGCAGTCCTTGCACATCGTCATCGGGTCGGCGAATGTGTCGAGATGACCCGACGCCTTCCAGATTTTCGGATGCATGATGATCGTGGCGTCGAGACCCGCGACATCCTCGCGCCCGCGAACGGTGAACTGCCACCACGCCTGCTTGACGTTGGCCTTGAGTTCGCATCCAAGAGGGCCGTAATCCCAGAAACCCGGCATGCCGCCATAGATCTCAGACGAATGGTAAATGAATCCGCGACGCTTGCACAAAGCCGATAGCGCGTCGAGCGACGATTTGTTTTCTTCTGCCATAATGTTGTATATTATACCATATTTCGTGGCCGTTTGACCACTTGACCGCATGGCTCAACTGGACGGCGCAAACGCATAGCCGACACCGCGGACGGTGCGTATCGCCTGCCCTTCCGCGGCAAGTTTGCCGCGGAGACCGTAGATGAGGACGCTAAGCAAATTGTCGCTCACGGCGGCATCCTTGCCCCACAGCTTCACGGCGAGCCAGTCGCGGGAGAGCGCTTCGCCACGCCGCGCCGCGAGAAGCCGCAGAAGCGCAATCTCCCTGTCACAGAGCTCCGCCGTCTCGCCTGTGGATCGGCGCATCGAACACTGCGCCGCCTTTACGCGCCACTCGCCGAAGCTGAAGTCGCCACTTGGCTCTGCGGCGCGCGTCCGCCTTAGGGCCGCTTCGACCCTCGCGAAAAAAAGCGGGGCGGGAAGCGTCTTTTCGATATAGTCGTCCGCACCGTAGCCGAAGCCCTTGAGCTGGCTCTCCTCGTCGCCAAGGGCCGAAAGAAAGAGAACTGGAACTGCCGCGTCAACTTCGCGTATCGCCGCACAGACGGAAAAACCGTCCATCTTGGGCATCATGACGTCGAGAAGCACGAGGTCGGGCTTCGACTCACCGAAAAACCGCAGCGCCTCTTTGCCGTTCTTCGCCTCACGCACGACATAGCCGGCTCCCTCGAGAATCGCGGCGACACCGCGCCTGACGGCCCTTTCGTCGTCGACGACAAGTATTTCGGCTGCGATTCCTTCGCCCATCCGCTGGAGAAATCAGGACTCTGGCTGCGCCTCGTCCGGGAAGAGCCGCGCAAGGACCTGCTCGGCGGGAGTGTACGACTTCTTCGCGTTGTTGCACTCCTTGCAGCAGGGAACGCAGTTGCCGCGCGTCGACCGCCCGCCGCGCGAAACCGGCACGACATGGTCGAGCGTCAGGTTCTCCGCGCCGACGTTCCGATGGCAGTAATGGCAGACTCCCTTTGCAACGAGCGCGCGCCACCAGTCGGTCTTGCGCAGCTCGCGCGCCTTTTCGCGCTCGCGCCGCACATGCGCCGGATCGGGATTCAAGTCTAGCCAGTCTTCCATGCTTTGAATTATGATAAATCGTGCCGAGATTACTTGCGCTTTGCAAGCGCCTCGTGGTACTCGGAGTAGCTTCCCTCGAACCAAGTCGTCTTGCCCTTTCCTTCGAACGCGAGGATGTGCGTAGCGATTCGGTCGAGGAACCAGCGGTCGTGCGAGACGACCATCACGCAGCCGCCGAAGTCCTGAAGGCCCTCTTCCAAAGAGCGGAGAGTCGCGACGTCGAGGTCGTTCGTCGGTTCGTCGAGGAGAAGGAGGTTGCCGCCCGAGGTGAGAAGCTTTGCGAGGTGGACGCGGTTGCGCTCACCGCCCGAGAGGACGCCGACTTTCTTCTGCTGCTCGGGGCCGCGGAAGTTGAAGCGGCTGCAGTAGGCGCGGCCGTTCATCATGGTAGTGCCCGCGAGCTTCACGAACTCGCCGCCGCCCGTTATCGCCTCGTAGACCGTCTCGTCGGCCTTGAGCTCGCTTCTCGTCTGGTCGACATACGAGAGCTTCACGGTGTCGCCCACCTTGAAAGAGCCCTCCACCGGCTTGAGCTGCCCAGTGATAAGCTTGAAGAGCGTCGTCTTGCCGGCGCCGTTCGCGCCGATGACGCCGACTATGCCGCCGCGCGGAAGGTCGAAGTTGAGGTCCGAGTAAAGCACCTGGTCGCCGAAGGCCATCTTGACGTGCTCCGCGCGGACGACGAGATCGCCGAGCCGTGGCCCCGGGGGGATTCGTATGACGAGATCGTCCTCGCGCGTCGACACCTCCTGCTTCTGCAGCTCTTCGTAGCGCTCGACGCGGGCCTTGGCCTTCGCGTGGCGGCCCGAGGGATTCGTCTGGATCCACTTGAGTTCGTTCTCGAGAAGCTTCTGCCTCGACTTTTCGACCTTCGCCTCGCGCGCGAGCATCGCCTCCTTCTGCTTGAGCCACTCCTCGTAGTTGCCCTTGTAGGGGTAGCAGATGCCGTGGTCGAGCTCGAGAATCCACTCGGTGACGTCGGAGAGGAAGTAGCGGTCGTGAGTGACGACGATGAGCGTTCCCTTGAACTCCTTCAAGTATGCCTCGAGGCGGAACGTCGTCTCGGCGTCGAGGTGGTTCGTCGGTTCGTCGAGAAGAAGGACGTCTGGGTTCGAGAGGAGAAGACGCGTAATCGCGACACGACGGCGCTCGCCGCCCGAGAGAACGCCTACCTGCTTCGACCCGTCGGGGCAGCCGAGATCAGCCATGCGCCGTTCGACGAGGTTCTCGAGGTTCCAGTAGTCGTTAGCGTCGATGATCGCCTGGAGCCGTTCCATTTCCGCCGCGGCCTTCGGATCGTCGAGCTCGCAGCAGAGGTCCTCGTAGCGAGTTACCATCGCCTGCGCGTCCGCAACGCCTTCCATCACCGTCTCGAGGACGGTCTTCGAGTCGTCTAGCTCAGGCTCCTGCGGGAGATAGCCGACCTTCGTCCCCTTCGCGACCTGCACCGTCCCCATAAGATCGGTGTCGAGACCCGCGAGAATCTTGAGGAGCGACGACTTGCCCGCGCCGTTCGCGCCGATGACGCCAATGTGCGCGCCGTAGAAGAACGAAAGGTTGACGTCCTTCAGGATCGTCTTGGTGCCGACCTGCTTTGTGACGTCGATCAAACTGAACTGGTATTCGCCTGCCATATTGAAGTGTGAAGTTTGGAGTTTAAAGTACGGCGATGATGGGTTTACGCTTCGCGGCGGCCCGCGATTGCGCGCTTTAGGGTGAGTGGGTCGGAAAAGGCGATGCCGGAATCGGCGGGAAGCCCGAACGCAAGGCGCGTGACCTTGACGCCCGTGCCCTTCAGCACCTCTGTAACGTAGCCCGCCGTGGCGTCTCCGTCCATGTCGGTTGAAAGCGCGAGAAGAACCTCAGCGACATTCTCTTCGCGCACGCGCGCGACGAGCTCGGAGATCCTAAGCCGCTCTGGGCCCATGCGGTGCGCAGGAGAGAGCTTTCCGCCAAGCGCGTGGTATCTGCCGCGGAACGCGCCCGACGCTTCGATCGACACGATGTCAGCCGGCTCCTCAACGACGCAGATGACAGTTCCGTCGCGCGTCGCGTCCGTGCACATGTCGCATGGATCGCGGTCTATTGTCGTAAAAGCCCCGCAACGGAAGCAGCAGCGCACCGAGTCGTGGGCGGCCCTGAGAGCCGCGGCGAGCGGCTCGGCAAGACGCGCCGGCTCGCGGACGAGCGCAAGCGCCGCGCGCGACGCCGATCGGCGCCCGAATCCAGGGAGCTTCGCAAGGCACTTCTCCAGCTCGGCGACGGGAGCGATCATCAGATCACTTTCCGAACAGGCCGCCCATTCCGCCGCCGGCCTGCATCATCTTCTGCATTTCGGCCTGCGTCGCGTCCTTCGCCTTCTTGAGAGCGCCGTTGACAACGTTGAAGAGCATCGTCTCAAAGCGCTGGGGCTTGCCAGCCTTGACCTCGTCGTAGGCCTCGGGAGTGATCGCGATCTTGTCGATCGTCATGTCGCCCTTCGCGATGACGGTGATGCCGCCATTGGAGTACTCCGCCTTGATCTTCTGAATCTCCGCCTGGATGCGCTTCGCTTCGCTGCGCATCTGCATCGCCTGCTTTACCTGGTCGAACATTCCCATTTTACACAATCTCCCTTCCGCTGAGGTCCTTGAAAGCCTTTAGGTATATTTCGCGCGTGCGCGAGATGACGTCGTCGGGAAGGACCGGCCCCGGCGGCTGGTGGTTGAAGTTGATTGAGTCGAGCCAATCCCTGACGTACTGCTTGTCCAACGACGGCGGGTTCTTGCCGACGGCGTAGCTCGAAACGGGCCAGAAGCGCGACGAATCGGGCGTAAGCACCTCGTCCGCGAGGATGAGCGAGCCGTCTGCGTCAAGGCCGAACTCGAACTTCGTGTCGGCGATGATGATGCCGCGCTCGCGCGCGTAGTCCGCCGCCTTCGAGTAGAGCGAGACTGTCGTGTCGCGAAGAAGCGCCGCAGTCTTTTCTCCGACGAGCTGGACGGTCTCGGCAAAGTTGATCGCCTCGTCGTGGTCGCCGATCGCGGCCTTCGTCGTCGGGGTGAAGAGGACTTCGTCGAGCTTCGAGGCGTTCTCGTAGCCCTCGCGCAGCTTCATGCCGTTGACGGTTCCGGACTTCTGGTATTCCTTCCAGCCAGAACCCGTGAGGTAGCCGCGGGCGATGCACTCGACCTCGACCATCTTGACCTTCTTGACGAGCATGGAGCGGCCGCGAAGGTCTTCCTTGTAGGGCTGAAGCTCGGCCGGGTACTCGTCGACGTTCGCCGTCACGAGGTGGTTCTTCATGCCGAAAAACTCCATCCAGAAGAGCGAGAGCTGGTTGAGGACCTTGCCCTTGTCGGGGACTCCGCAGGGGAGGATTACGTCGAAAGCGCTGATGCGGTCTGTCACGACCATCAGAAGCTTGTCGCCGAGATCGAAAACATCGCGGACCTTGCCGCTCTTCTGCGGCAGCCCGGGGATCGCGCACTCGAGAAGCGCGTGGTTCTTGTCGTATTTCATGGTCTGTATATTATAGCAAAATCGCCGCGCTTTCGCGCGGCGGAAATCAAAGGCGCTTCGCAGTTCGCGAGGCGATGGAGCGAAGGTCCGAGCGAGGGGATACGGCGTATTCGCCGAGGGCTCCCCGAGGAGGAGCCCTCGGCCACCGCCTCGCCGATCAGAAGCGGTAGGTGAGGGTGCAGCCGGCCGCGTGCGAGAGGCCGTGGCGGCACTCCATGCGGTAGTTGCGCCCAAGGGCGTCGTTCATGTGCATGCTCTTCGCATCCATTATGACGAGCCCGTAGGTGACGTCGATCTGGAGGTTCTGGGTGATGCGCCACGTGACGCCGCCCGAGATGATCTGGCGGTCGCCGGGCGGAAGCATCGTGGACTGCTGGTCGTACGAGCACACGTTCGAGTCGTAGACGTAGGAGACGACGGCCGTCCAGTTCTCAGCGAAGTCCCAGGACGGGGCGATGCCGACGCGCCAGCTATCGTGCCAGTTCAGCTTGATGTTCTTGTTGCCCTGCGAGGCGGGCAGATGGAAGAGAAGCGTATCGAGCGAAGACCAGTCGGTCCAGGAAACCATCGCGCCGAGGTGCCAGTCAGACGTGATGTCCCAGTTGATGCCCGCGGCAATCGACTGAGGGATGTCGAGGTTCGCCGCCGCCGCGCCGCCAAGGACATAGCCGGGCATGCGGAGGTTCGAGTGGCCCTTCACGCGCGTATCGATCTTGGACTTGTAGACCGCGCCGACGGAGAGGTTGTCGAGGACCTTGTAGCGGGTACCGATCTGCCAGCCGCACGAAGAAAGGCCGTTGTTGCCGTGCAGGTGGTTGCGGATGTACCCGTACTGCGGATTGACATCCGAGAGGTACGCCATCGGATAGGAATACTGCTCGAAGTCCAAGTAGAGAAGACGCGCGCCAGCACCGATCGACCAGTCGTCGGTGATGCGGTAGGAGACGTTCGGGTTGATGACGAAGCCCTCGATCGTCGTCTGCTTCGAGCTCCAGGTCATGAGGCTGTCATGGGAGTAGCGCGTGCCGAGGCCGTATTCGGGCGTAACGCCGAGACCGAAGGTGAAGCCCCAGAGCGCAGGCGCGACGACCTGGAAGTGAGGAAGGACGAAAAAGCCAGGATCCATCGGCGAACACTTGTACTGCCTGCCGTCACGGGAGATGCTGATGCGCCCACGCGGGTGCTCCGTAACGAAGCCGACCTGAACTGTGAGATTTGTAATGTCGTCGAGAGTAGCCGGGTTGATCGAGTTTGCAGAGCCGTCAAGGCCCTTGCCGAGCAAAGCCCCGCCGTAGGATGTGCCGATGGCCGTAGGCTCATAGAGAGCGAAACCAGACGCAAACGCAGCCGATGCCGCGAGAACCGCCGTAGTCAATGCCAGAAGCTTTTTCATATTTAGTATTCCTTGTTGATAAGGTGTTTATTGTCTGTTGAGACGTAACAGTGTGACATTATATGCTTTTCTGTCGCAAACGTCAATGGGGTAAATTAAGATTTTTACCTAAATTCGGAAATTTTAGACTCGCGCAGAGTCGCAGAGACGCAGAGAATTGCTGTAACAATAAGAATTCTTGATATTATTGGCAATTATAAACTAAAACAACCACAGAGAGACTTTCATTTTCTATTGGTGACGGCAAACTATCTGCAAAGCTTCTCCATAACTCCGCAAAAACTACGCGCCTCAGCGTCTCTGCGCGAGATATCTCAAAATGCTTGATTCAAACCGTATCTATTTTATACGGAGATCGAGCGGATCATGTCGGAGACGCGCACCTTGACATTCGCGGAATTGCTCTCAGTACCGAGTACAATCCTGAGGACACACGACTCAAGAAGCGCATACAGCCCCTCGGCCGTGCGCTCGGGATTGACCTCGGGAAGAAACTCGCCCTTCATCACGCCCTCCGTGACGAGCTTCGCGAAAACCGACTTGATGCCGCCGGTGAAGCGCGTTATGCGCGCGCCCATGTCTTCTCCAGAGCGGACCATCGACAGCACGAAGTCGAAGATGGCCGACATGAAATCCCTTTTGTCGAAAAGCACGTCCGCGACATGGAAGCACACCATCGAGAGCCGGTCGGCAGCCTTGCCGCGCTTCGCTATCTCCCGGCTGCACTCCTGCATTATCTGCCGCGTCGTCGCAAGAATCGCCGCGTCGAGGACTTCGCGCTTCGAACGGAAGTAGCGGTAGAGGACCGTGCGGGCTACGCCGGCGGAAGACGCTATCATGATCAGCGTCACGTTGTCGTAGCCGACCTGCGAGAAGAGCTTCATCGCCCGGGAGGCGATCTCAAGTCGACGCGATTCGTGGTCTATTCTTGCGGACATACTCTAGTTCGTTTTTCGCGAAGTTGGACTTCAGCGGTTTCACGATTATACCAAATTTCTCCGGCTCGCGGGCGATGGGCGAATGCACTGTAAGCGCGAAGCGGTGCCAGAAGCACGACTGTATGAGCCCCTTCTTCGCAAGCGACTTGACGTACCGCTCGGCGCCCTTCTGCTCCTCTTTCGTCTCCGTCGGGAAGTCGTACATAAGGTAGACGTGGACGAATATCTTCGCCGCCCTGAAGCCCTTTAGCACCTTCTCAGCCGACGCGCAAGTGATGCCCTTGTTCATCAGCTTGAGAAGACGGTCGTTAGCGCACTCGAGCCCGCCGGTCACCGCGATGCATCCCGCCCGCGCCATCTTCTTCGCGAGCGCGGGCGTGAAGGCGTTGTCGAAGCGGATGTTGCCCCACCACTCGACTTCGAGCTTTCTCCGCAGGATCTCGTCGCACACTGCCGAGACTAGGGCGGGCGGCATCGCCTCGTCAACGAAGTGGACGCCGGAAAGAAGCGACGCCGCGCCGCAGCCGAAGAACTCCTCTATCGCGTCGACGATCTCCGCCGCCTTGGGCATCTGGAAACACCCGATGTAGGGAAGCTTCACGTCGCAGAACGCACACTTGTGCCAATAGCAGCCGCGCGCCATCACGAGCTTCACCCACTTCCCCGAACTCCACAGGCTCGTCACGAAATTGTCGGTCTCGACGATGTCGAAGTATTCGCTCCAGTCGATTCCCTCGTAGCTCGGCTTCACGAACAGCGGCACATCTGCCGCGGTCGCCTTGCGGTCGCCGAGCAGCTTCGCAAACGGCGCATACCCCTCGTCGAGCTGGAATTCGTCGAAGTACTTGTAAGGCCGCCTGTCCGTCATCTCGCGGAGCTCCGTCGAGACATAGCCACCGCCAAGCACGAGCCGAACGCCAGGGTATCGGCGCTTTATGTAGCGCGCGATCTTGAACGCCGCGACGAGAGTCCCCGGGAACGGACAGGTTATGCCGACGATCGCCGGCTTCGTCTCTTCCATCGCCGCCTTGAGGTGGCGTTCGAGGGGCTTGTCGATCACTCCGCGCCGGCGTATCCTGCGCTCAAGCTCTCCGAAATCGGTGACGGCGCGACACAGGTGCTCGGCGTAGCGCGAGAAGCCGAAGTCGGGATCGACGTTGTCGCGTATCCAGATGGCAAGCTCGTCAATCGCCTCGCTCGCCTCGCGCTTCGCCTCGACAGGCGCTGGGCCGCCGAGGAACTCGAGAAGCTCGCCCGTAGTCTCGTCGCCGTATTCGAGAAGGACGTCGCGGGCGACTTTTATCGAGAGGTCGCGCTGGGCGACGTCAAGCCCGCGCGACTTCAGGTACCCCGCCAGGTGCATCGTCGCCGGATAGGGCGTATTCGGCTGCAGCAGCGGCGGAGTCAGAAGGAGAAGTTTACATCGCCTTCGCGAGGGCATTGCCGAACTCGGAGCACTTGATTTCGGTAGCGCCCTCCATCTGGCGGGCGAAGTCGTAAGTCACGGTCTTCGCAGCGATCACCTTGTCCATCGCGGCGATGATCTTGTCAGCGGCCTCGGTCCAGCCCATGTACCTGAGCATCATCTCGCCGGAGAGGATGAGCGAACCGGGGTTGACCTTGTCGAGACCTGCGTACTTCGGCGCAGTGCCGTGGGTCGCCTCGAACACCGCGACGCCGGTCTGGTAGTTGATGTTCGCGCCGGGCGCGATGCCGATGCCGCCGACCGTCGCTGCGAGAGCGTCGGAAACGTAGTCGCCGTTGAGGTTCAATGTCGCAATCACGTCGTACTCCGCGGGGCGCGTCAGAATCTGCTGGAGGAACGCGTCGCAGATGCAGTCCTTCACCGTGATCATGCGGCCGGTCTTCGGGTTCTTGAACTCGCACCAAGGTCCCTTGTCGATCAAGGTCGCGCCGTACTCGCGCTGCGCGAGCTTGTAGCCCCAGTCGCGGAAAGCACCCTCGGTGAACTTCTGGATGTTGCCCTTGTGGACGAGCGTCACCGACTTGCGGTCGTTGTCGATCGCGTAGTCGAGCGCCGCCTTCACGAGGCGCTCGGTGCCCTCGAGCGAGACCGGCTTGATGCCAATCGACGCCGTCTTCGGGAAGCGGATCTTCTTTACGCCCATCTCGCCAAGGAGAAACGCCTTGACCTTCTCGACCTCGGGCGTGCCGTTCATCCACTCGATGCCGGCGTAGATGTCCTCCGTGTTCTCGCGGAAGATCACCATGTCGGTGAGCTCGGGGCGCTTCACGGGAGAGGGAACTCCCTTGAACCAGCGGACAGGCCTCAGGCACACATAGAGGTCGAGCTCCTGACGCATCGCGACGTTGATGGAGCGGATTCCGCCGCCGACCGGAGTCGTGAGCGGGCCCTTGATCGAGACGAGATTCTCGCGGCACGCGTCCAAGGTCGCCTGCGGAAGCCACTCGCCAGTCTGATTAAACGCCTTCTCGCCGGCAAGGACTTCCTTCCACTCGATCTTGCGCTTGCCGCCGTATGCCTTTTCGACCGCGGCGTTCCACACCGTCATCGCGGCGCGCGTAATGTCAGGTCCTGTGCCGTCGCCCTCGATGTAGGGAATAACCGGATTCTCGGGAACGCAAAGCTTCCCGTCCTTCATTGTGATTTTTTCGCTCATGATAGTCAGCTGGTTGATTTATTAGATGTTCAAGTTAATTTTTAACGCAGAGTCGCTGAGACGCAGAGAACGCAGATTCGCTACTTGCCAAGGACCTTTTTGAGGGAAGCGGCGCCGCCCGATGGCGCTGCGCCAGTGAGGTCTGCCTCGTCGACCTCTACCTGTTCGGAGTCGATCCAGAAGCGGATGCGCTTGCCGCGCACGATCTGCGGCTGCGCCTTCGACTCGTCACGCACCTCGGCCGTGATGCCGTCGCCCGAATAGAGGACGACAAGGCCGTTCTTCTTCGAATAAGTCGCCTTCGCGCCATACGCGCGGTGTGCGTCGTTCGTCATCGCAACATGACCAATCGCCACAACGCGGCGGACATCGCCCGCGGCACGGCGCATGTCGTCCGTGCCTTTTGCGGCTTTGTGAACGTCGTTTGTGCCCTTTGCGCGGCGCACGCCGTTTGTAGAGTTAGAGTCCTTGTCGACGTCGAAGAAAAGGAATACGCGGTCGGCGTGCATCTGATACTGCTCGTCGTCGACATGAACATGGCCCTCGAAGCTCGCGATGCCCTCCTTGCGGTTGTAGACCGTGGTGTCAGAGGTGATCTTCGCAGGGCGGCCAGTCAGCTTCTTTTCCTTGGGTTTCTTTGGAAGAGGCTTTTCGACTTGCGCCTCGGCATTGGTGACAGGGGTGTCAGCCGGAACTGTCGCCGGCAAGATGCCGGCTTTCCCAGTTACAGTCTCCGTGACTGGAGAAGCCGCTGTGACTGGGGGAGTCTCCGTGACTGGGGGAGCCGGCATCTTGCCGGCGGCAGTCTCGGCAGCTGGCTGCTCGGCGGCATTGTCCGACGAAAGCTCGCCAAACAGCGACACCATCTCGCCGCCAGCTTGCTTGGCAGGCGGCTTGTAGCCCTTTTCCAACACGCTCGGCTCGGCCAGAGCGGCCAGGCCGACTGCAACGGCAAGCATCGCTATAAATGGCTTTTTCATTGTGTCAGATTATACCATAATCACCGCTCGCTGCGAAGCGCGGGGTCGAGACGGTCGCGCAGGCAGTCCGCAAGGTGGTTGAAGACAAGGACAAGAACGAATATTGCAAGCGTCGTGAAAGTCATCTCCCACCAGACGCCCTGCCAAAGCCGCGCGCGCGCGTTGTTGATCATGACTCCCCACGACGGTTCGCCTTGCACGCCGATGCCGAGGAACGAGATGAACACCTCGGTCGCAACGGCCGACGGGAAGCGTATCGAGAACTGGATGAGGACGATGTGCGCGACGTTCGGCAGGATATGCCGGAACATGATCCTGAGATGCGAGTAGCCGAGCACCTTCGCCGCCTGGACGTATGCGCGGTCGCGGTGCTTCATCACCTCGGCGCGGATCGTTCGGCATACGCCAACCCACGTCGTAAAGCCGATGCCGAGGTATAGGCCTAGAAGCCCCTGACCTACGACTAGCGAAATCGCAAGAATGAAGAGAAGTCCCGGCATTGACGCGACGGTCGCGCACAGCCAAACGACTACCGAGTCGACCTTGCCGCCGAAGTAGCCGCCGAGAAGCCCGAGGAACACGCCGAGCGGAATCGCGATGAGCGACGTCATGATGCCGACGTGAAACGCGATGCGCGTGCCCTGCACAAGACGAAGCCCCACATCGCGCCCGAGGTTGTCGGTGCCGAGCCAGTGTTCGGCCGACGGCGGCTGGTAGCGCGCCTTTGTGTTCACGACGTTGTAGGCCGGCGTCACGTCGCGCGCAAGGGCGACGCGATACTGCACCTCGCCATAGACGGCGGCTGCAAAATACGCGGCAAGGACGATCAGGCAGATCTTAATCGAAAGTCTCATGGATCTTCTCCAGAACTATGTCGACCACCTGCTCGAGCGTCAGGTCGGAAGAGTCGATCTCGATTGCACCGTCCGCCTTCCTGAGCGGAGCGTACTTTCTCGTGGAGTCTATCGCATCGCGCGCGAGGAGCGACGCCTTGACTGCCGCGGCAGACTGGTTGGCGATCCCCTTCTCGACCTCCTCCTTCTGGCGGCGCATGGCGCGCGCCTCGGCAGATGCCGTGAGGTAGAAGCGAGCGGGGGAATCGGGGAAAACGGCAGTCGTGATGTCGCGACCTTCGACTACGAGGTCGCCAAAGCGCGTCATATCGCGCAGGAGCGATGTGATCTTGTCGCGGACTTGCTTCACGGTCGCGACCTGCGAGGCGTGGGCGTTGATCTCGGGCGTGCGGATGCGCTCGCCAGGCGGCTCGCCGCCGACATAGTAGGCGATCGCGCCATTCTCGGGACGGCACTCGATATCGACTGTCGGCGCAAAGGCCGCGACCGCTTCAGGGTTGTCGGTATCGACCTTCCTCACGAGCGCCTGCCACGTCATGATGCGGTAGAGAGCTCCCGAATCGACGTGAAGGAAGCCAAGCTTCTTGCCGACAATGCGCGATACGGAGCTCTTTCCTGCGCCGCTCGGTCCGTCTATTGCGATAACTCTTGCCATGGTATGTCCTGTCGTTAAATCGGTTTTCTACAGCCGGCCCGTCTCCTGTAGGAACATCACAACGGAGTAGCCGACAAAGACGAGAAGCCAGACCGCTGCCTCGCGGCGGCGAATCCTCCCGGGCTCCTTCGGATTCCGGCAGTTGAGGCCGAAGATGAGGATGGAGAGGGAAAGCAGCGCGTTTAGCGGAAGGTCGCGCCTTAAGACGTAGGGCGAGAATTCGTCAACAGGCGAGATGATGCAGGCAAGTCCCACGACCGCGAGCGTATTGAACAGGTTTGAGCCGATTATGTTGCCGAGCACGAACTCGTGCTCGCCGCGACGCGCCGAGGCGATGGCGCTCGCAAGCTCCGGAAGCGAAGTGCCCGCAGCAATGATGGTGAGCCCGATCATCAGATCGGAAACACCGAGCGTCTTGGCGAGGTCGACAGAACCCCACACGAGGATATGCGACGAGCCGACGAGAACGGCAAGCCCGACAAGCACCTTTACGACGGCGAGCGGAAGACCCTTCTTGCCCGCTTCGGGCGAGGAAGCGACATCACTATCCGCCGACGCACCCTTTGTACGCTGGTCGTACCAGCAGTAAAGGGGCAAAAGGACGGCAAAGGCGACGAGGAGGATCCCCGCGTCGAGCCGAGTGCAACGGCCATCGCGGAGAACGAACATCGAAAAGAGCGATATGGCGACAAGCCCAGGGCCCGCGACAAGTGTTGCCGAAGGCCGCGCGACAAGCGGGCAGATGAACGCCGAGACGCCGAGAATCACCGCGATATTGAAGATGCAACTGCCGTATGCGTTGCCTAGCGAGAGGTTTGCATGCCCATAAAACCCAGACAATGCGCTTACGCAGAGCTCGGGGGCGCTCGTACCAAAGCCGATGACGACCATGCCCACTACGAACGGAGAAATGCCGAGCGCCTTGGCTACTTTGGCCGCGCCGTCGACAAACACGCCGCTCGACCACGCGAGGGCAACAAGCCCCCCGACGATCATCACAATCGAGAGCCAAAGCGGTATGTCAGAATACATTGCGCTTATTATACCAAAAAACGCAGGCCCTATGCGCAACTCCGCGATTTACTGCGCTGATTTGCCTTCCAGTGTGCGGCTTTGTTTCGGGCAACCGTGCTCGCCCTTTGAGGCGGGCGCCTTGCCCGTCCTTCGACCCGCTCGCCGTATACATATACGGCTTCGGGGTCGAGTCCTGTGCAATCCGCCACGCCTAAAAGGGTTCCGCCCGGCTTCGGCCCAAAACAAAGCCGCGCAGTGCATCCTCGGGAACTGGGCAAACGGCGCACGCGTTCGTCTCTCGCTTCGGGGAAAAGCGCGACTCCTCCCGCGCGCTGCATCCACCGTCCGCAGCGTGATACTTCGTCGGCGGGATACCGCCTCCTTGTCTCGCGCGCGTCCGTTGGCGCATCACGCGAACCGGAGTCTTGCCGTTCCCCTGCGCATGTTCCTCACACATGCGCCGTTAGCCCGACCTTCCGCTATGGCGCGTTCTTCTTCGTAGTCTTTGCGCTCGCCGACTCATCGTCGTCTCGCTTAACTACTTGTGACCGTTCACTATCGGTAAATGCCGTCGGGGCCTTTCGTGTAGCCCATGCTCCTGATCGCTTTCTCGGGATCGCTAATCGTTCGGTTATTCACCCGCGCATAGACGATCAAACCAACCAACGCGAGGCCGAGAGCCAGAAAGAATACAAGCAGGATTCGCGACTCCAGACTCATGCGCCCCGAGCTGGCAAAATGCTCGGCCCAGAAATCCTCGGCCTTTTGTGCAGTATACCGCACGAAGAATTGCTTGCCGCAGCCCTTGCATGTCTTTGAACGCGACTCTCCGCCACGCATGAGCAACATTATAAGCTCATTCTCTTTTCCACAATATGGACATTTGAAAATCATAACTCAATCAAATGGGGAAACACCCCTTTTGCGTTTCTCTTTTTACATTTCGTTGTCTTCTGCCACTTTCCGCAGTAGCAACGGTTTTGGGGAATATTATAGCGAACATGCCGCACTAAAATCAACCACGCGGAAGATTCGCCGCGGATAAGGTTAAGCGAGTCGATGAGACATCGACGAGCGCAGAGGCTACGAAGAAAAACGCGCCTTATGGAAGGTTGGGGCAAGGCGACGCATGCAAGGAACGAGCGCAGGGGAACGGCGAGACTCCGGTTCGCGTGATGCGACACCAGGCGCGAACGAGGCGAGGAGGCGGTATCCCGCCGACGAAGCATCGTGATGCGAATGGTGTATGCAGCGCGCGGGAGGAGTCGAGCTTTTCCCCGAAGCGAGAGACGAGTATGCGTCGCCTTGCCCCAACTCCCGAGGGTGCCACGCGCGGTCACGGTCGGGGCCTTGCCGAGCGGACCGAAGCAGGGCGAGGCGAGTTGTGCAGGACTCGCCCCCGACGGCGTATATGTATACGCCGAGCGGGGCGAAGGACGCGCAAATCGCCCACCCTGCACAGGGAGCACGGTTGCCCCGACCGTGACCGCACACTGGAAGGCAAGCACACCAGCAAGCACTGTGCGGAGAAACAACTACACTGCCTTACACGCGCACGCCGCAAATATCAGGCGTGGTCTTTGCCGATGAACTCGCAGGGGGCTTTTTTCGCAAGAAGCCCGCCGAGGAATCGGATGCCGTAGGTCACATGCGTGGCAAGGACACCGCAGAGCGTTATGATCCAAACTACGGGATTGAGCGAGAAGGAAGTCAACAAGACAAGGAGAATGTACGCGAGCATCGGCATCGAGATGATTCCCTGCCAGATACAAAACAGCTCCACCGACATGATGTCTGGCTGCGGGATCGCGACGAGAATCGCCCAGATAAAGAGATACGCGACAAAGAGCGTCGGAATGAAATACGAAAGCCGAAGCGAATTGGACGGATAGCGCTTGCAGAAATAGCCACGGTGGAACGCATAGCGTCCGAGCTGCCGCAAATGCGCCCCGAAAAGAGGACGCCGATGGTGGCATACGACGACCCAAGGGTCATAGACTATGCGCTTGCCGGCATCGACGATGTCCTTGCAGAGAAGCGTGTCCTCGCCCGGCCAGAAGTCGGTGCGGTAGCCGCCGAAAGAATCAAGAAGCGACTTCCTGACAAAGAGGTTGCAACTCGGGTAGTCGTCAACGTCGCGCCTGACGCCACCCGCCTTGTAGCGGTAGCGGTAATTGCCCGAGACGAGCAGATTGTCGTAGACGCGCCCGCCCATGCGCGCGAGGAACGAATCGCCCGGCGGCGTCACACCAGGCCCGCCGACGGCGCCGATCGTCTCGTCTCCGAAATAGCGAACTGCGTATTCAAGCCAGTGCGCGTCGGGATAGGCGTCGTCGTCGATGAACGCGATGACCTCGCCCTTCGCCGCCTTGATGCCGAGATTCCTCTTCTCCGCCGGCCTCACCTTGCCGGTAGGGACAACGGAGAGCTTAACATCCTTGGGCATGGGTGCGGGAGCGCCCGAGCTCCCGTCCATTCCATCCGGCAACACTATCACCTCGAAATTGCGGTACGACTGGTTCCCAAGCGCGGCAAGACACTCGTCGAGCATCCAGCTGCGGCGCGGGCAGGCGATCACCACCGAGACGAGCGGATCGTGGTCGAGCTTCGGCGGAACCTCTGCCTTCGCGTAGTAGCGAAGGACGCGCAAACGGTAGAAGACGGCGAGCGAGTCGAGCGCCATTGTCTTTACCGTGTTCGCCTTTAGCGCGCCGAACTTGTTGCCGAAGCGAATCACGACAGGCGCCTCGGCAATCTTCGCGCCACGCTGGTGGGCGATTGCGAGAAGCTCCAAGTCGAACGCATAAGTCTTGACGAGCATGCGACCGAGCGACTCGCCAAGCACTTCGCGGCGAAAGAGCTTCATGCCAGTCTGCGTATCGGTTATCGGAAGCCCGACGAAGATCCTGACGAGCGTGAAGTAGACCCAGCTCACGAAGCGGCGGTGCCACGGATACTGCACGACGCTTCTCTTGTGGCGCTTCGAGCCGATCACGATGTCAGCGCCCTTCTCGACCATCGCCTCGAAGAACCACGGCGTCTGCTTCGGATTGATGTCGAGATCGCCGTCAAGCAGCATAACGTACTCGCCAGTCGACGCGTCGAACCCAGCCCTTAGCGCAGCGCCCTTGCCGCCGTTCTTCTGACATATGACGGGCTTTACGACGACATGCTCGTACTTTGGCTCTGCCGCGCGGGCAAGCGCCGCAGCGGTGCCGTCCGCCGAGCCGTCGTCAACGGGAACGAGCTCGGCCCTGATTCCGTGGGAATCGAAAAGCTTCGCCGTTTCCGCGACATTTGCCTCTATGGTGTCCGCAAGGTTGTAGACCGGCATGATGACGGAGAGCCGGCCGCCGCCTATCGCGTCGCGCGCGATGGCCCACTTGGCCTCAAGCTTCGTCCTGGCGCCTTCGGACATGCCGTCGTCTCAAATCATTTTCCGTGGCGGCGCATCTGCCGCGTGACGGGCGGGTCGATCACCTCGCCCATGAGCACTTCGCCCTTCTCGGCCGTCTTGGCCGCCGTCTGGCGACGAATGATCCACATCTGCACTATCGAGAAGAGGTTCGAGAGGAACCAGTAGAGCGAAAGCGCCGACGGGAACGAGTAGAACATGAAGAGCATCATCGCCGGCATGAAGATCATCATCATCTTCTGCTGGTTCTTGTCGCCGGTCGAAGGAGTGAACGCGCTCTGGAGCCCCGTGGAGACGGCCATCAGTATCGGGAGGATGTTGAGCCCGCCGAACGGGAACCAGCTCGCGAAGAGCCCCTCGGGTTCGGAGAGGTCGCCGATCCAGAGGAACGGCGCATACCTGAGCTCGACGGCGGAGCGCAGCACGTTGAAGAGCGCGATGAAGACGGGGATCTGGATGAGCATCGGCAGGCACGAGCTCATCGGGTTAACCTTCGCCTCGCGGTAGAGCGCCCACGTCTCCTGCTGGAGCCGCTGCGGGTTGTCCTTGAACTTCGCCTGGATCTCCTTCATCTTCGGCTGGAGCTCCTGCATCTTCTTCATGCCGACCGTCGACTTGTGCGTGAGCGGCCAGAAGAGAAGGCGGACGAGAATCGTGAGGAGGATGATCGCGATGCCGTAGTTCGGGATCATGTTGTTGAAGAAGTTGAGCACCCAGACGAGCGGATAGCAGAGCCACCGCCACATGCCAAACTCCATGACGTCCTTCATGCCGAGGTCCCAGAGAAGCGACTGCTTCTTCGGCCCCACGTAGAAGACGCTCGTGCGCTTCGCCGCATCGTCCGAGAGCCGGACCTTGGCGGAAACGGACGCGGGACGGTAGTTGGAAGCGGCCATATCGCGCGCGACAGTCGCGTCGAAGCCGGCATTTGCCGCGGTCGACGAGCAGAACGCCGTCACGAAGAAGCGGTTCTTTACCGCGACCCACTTCTGCGCGCCCGGATACTTTATCGCGGCCTCTTCAGGCATGCCCGCTGCGCTTTTCGAGCCGCTGCAGCCGCCCGAAAGCCCGCCAACGAGATAGCCCTTTAGCGGAGAGTCGCCCTCGCAGTGGTGGATCACGCCCTCCTTGCCCTTGCCGGCATCCATCGCCCAGCTGTCGACGGAAAGAAGGTCGTTCTTCGAATCTCCCATGCGCATCTGACCAAGGGAAATGGCTCCGCCTATTCCCTCGTCCTCCAGAGTGATGCGGTAGTCCGCGCCGAGGCGGATGGTGCGGCTCTTGTCACCGTTGACGAAGCGGACGGAATCGGGATTTTCCTCGGCCACCTCGAACGACTCCACGGCCTCGCCCGCGCCGAGCGGCGAATCCGCAAAGTCAAAGGCGACAGGCGGGTTCTCATCTGAGATTTCGCCGCGGTCCTTCGCGTACTTCTTCAAGGTCGCCTTCTTGACGACCGCGCCCCATGTGGAAAGTTCAAGCTTCAGCTCGTCGTTTTCAAGGACGACGATCTTCTCGGGCGTCGCGGGAAGCGCGGGTGCCGGCTTTGCCGCCTCCGCCGTCGCGACAGTCCCGTCCGTCACGCCTGTCCCGCTGGTCGCGTCTGTCGTGCACATATTGGCCACGGCCTCGGCCGTCACGTTCGTCGCGGCAATCGCCGCCTGCTCGGCTGCATACTTGGCGCGTTCCTTTGCGCGCCCCATTTCGGCCCAAATGTACCATGCGAGGACGGCGCCCAAAAGGAGGCAAATAATTTTCTCTGTCTTGTTCATAGATGTCTTGATGTCTTAAAATGCAAAGTGAAGGGATATTTTACCATAATTTCCCCCGCACTTGCAAAACACCGTGGTTGGCCAAACGGCACGACGAGAACCGACATGCCAGCTACTCCTAAAAATTCGCGCCGCAGGCCGACAACCGTCGCCTCTGCCACAGCTCCGAAAGACGGCGAGTGTAGAGGGGATTGCGGCTTTCGACCTCGATGTCGTCCTGCTCCTTTTCATCTCTGTGCCTCAGTGTTAGAAAAACTATTGCCTGTTTTGTTTTAGACAAGATTTACAGGATTGACAGGATTGTAGAGTTGGAGTTATGAGTTGGAGTTGGAGAGTCGACGGATAAATTTTCTCCGAACGCCGTGAGCTCGGCGGCGGAACACTTGCCGTCCTTCTTCGCGACGACGGTCGTGCCGAGAGCGGCGTTGAAGTAGCTCGTGCCCTTCGTGGACGCAACCGGATTGCCGACGACGACGTGCCGCTCGTTGACGAACTGCTCGTCACCGCGCTGGATAAGCGCGAGGCCGTCCCAGAGGAAGGTTTCGATGTCGGACGCGACAAGCGCGTCCCGCCCCGGGCGAGACGAGCTCGTCCCTACCGTCGCGGAGGCAAGCTGGCCGTCGGCGTGGTAGGTGAAGGTGCGGGTCGTGTCGCCCTCGGTGACAGAGAGGATCGAAGACTTTCGTCAATAATCCGCGCCTGTTCGATCTCATCCTCCACACAGCTCTTCTCAAACGCAGACAACTCGGCACCTGAATTTCGAACAGCGCTCTTAAGTTTATCGCGGTGAAGTACATCGTGCTCCATGAGATAGGCCGTGACGCCGCGCATGGACGCGGACATGTCGTTCTCATCAAACTTAAACGAAAAAGAAAGGAAAACGGAATTCTCATCGTTATTGACGACGATAAGACTTGGCACATCTTCGCATGACGCATTGGTCACGACTGACCAGCGCCCCTCTTTCATCTTGCATATCCGAGATGTCTTCTCGCCGCATTCCCAAATCAGCCAATCAGCCCCGCTTGGAAGGACAAACCGCGGATTGTCACTTACCACGTTCTTGCCCAACACCCAAACGCCAGCAACAGGATTATAACTATAACATGAAGTTTGCCGCTCAGCAACAGACTGACATGATTGCGACACATTAACGCCCAAAACAAATTCTCCCCATCCATAACACGTTTCTGCGCACAAAGGCGACCACTGTAACCCCTTGCCATCATAGGGCAAACGAGAAACTAAGCTTTTCTCGCCAAGCGCATACCATGGTGCCATCAATTCAGCAAAACCATGTCGGCGAGCAAGAGGAACTGCAAATGGTATGCTTGCCAAACAACCAGCCCCTTCAGTACTTACGCGGTAATCCAATCCAGTGGAATTCCAATTTGCCGACTCCGCGCAAAACCCGCTGACATTTCTTACTGTAGCCAGCTTTATGTAAATATCACCTATCGCACTTGCCAAGAAGTCTGGAAACAAAATAGACAACACTCCTTTTTCGACATGCCATGCCCTGGGGAAGCGTCTTGCATACAACGGCGAGACTTCATCGGGATCCAAGATAGGATACTCAAGTTTAAGAGCCCTTGTTTTCACTTCTCGCGCCACTTCTATATCAAAAAATGACACGTCGGAGAGAACATCAGCACGATTTTCATTCCTGCAGAAAATGATAGC
Source organism: Kiritimatiellia bacterium (assembly GCA_045536845.1). Taxonomy (GTDB): domain Bacteria; phylum Verrucomicrobiota; class Kiritimatiellia; order RFP12; family UBA1067; genus UBA1067. The sequence continues at coordinate 66,219 of JAZSOG010000004.1, forward strand.
CCCTTCGTCCACATACAATGTTGTCGGAGCTGCAAAACAACTAACAAATCCGACAAAAGGAGTGGCAATGACAAATCCTGTAATCAAACGCTTCATCGGAATTCAACCTCCCCAATTTGCACCCCCCTAGGATTCCTCGAAAAGAAAAGATAATTGCCGACTTGAAATTTCACATAGGCCGACATGAGCTCGTCAATGCTCGAATGTGTCCTATGTGCCAGCCCATAGCTTGGGTCATATATCATCGGCATGTCCGCAAACCTAACAGCAAAATGCCTGAAAAACAACACTGCAGGGTTTTCATTATTCTGTCCACTGTCGCGATCATTACTTGTTATCCTTTGTGCATAGCATGCACACAACAGGCAAATCGTTTTTCCACTTCCCTTTCGGGGGCACAGGATCGTAGCCGTGCGCGCCGAAAGGATGGCAGCGAAGGATCCGCCAGAGACCGAGCAAAGTGCCCTTTACGGCTCCATGGATCTTGAGCGCCTCGATCATGTAGTTGGAACAGCTCGGCTCAAACCGGCACGCGCCGCCCATAATTGGCGACAGCACGACCTGGTACGCACGCACGAGCGCGATCAGCGGGAAGGTCGCGACGCGAGAGAGGCGAGACGCGACATCTCCTCCATCACTTCCTGGCATTTGCATCTCCTCAACGCCGCGCGGCCGATGAAAACCCACTCGGTCCGCTCGGGCATCGCGCCTTCCTTGACGAGCAGGCGGTACGCCTCGCGCATCAGGCGCTTTGCGCGGTTGCGGTCAACCGCGTCGTGAAAGCTCTTCTTTGAAACGACGACGCCGGCCTGCTGGTCGGCGTCGGGTGACGAAAGATGCCACGCGACGAGGAGACGCCCCTTTATGGAACGCCCCCGGTCGAAGACACGCTTGTACTTCGCGCCGGGGAGCCGCGTGGACATTTCGCCTAAGCCTTTAGACCTGCGTCAGGCGCTTGCGGCCTTTCGCACGACGGGACGCGAGAACCTTGCGTCCGCCCTTTGTCGCCTTGCGGGCGCGATAGCCGATTTTCCTTTTCCTCTTAAGCTTCGAGGGCTGCCATGTCATCTTCATGATTGATTCTTCCTTTCAACTGAAATGAGCGGATATTTTACCATATTTACTCTTCGGCTTTCAAGTGGCGCAGTAATTCCTCAAAACGGTTGATCTTGACCGTGAAGCGCGAGTCGTTCAGCCGACCGAAGCCAAAAGTGCAAAAAGCGCCCTTCACGCCTGCGTTTGCCGCCGCCTGCATGTCCGTCCAGCTGTCGCCCACCATCCAGTCGTGCGCCGAGAGGCGATGCCCGCCGAGACGCGACGCGCACTCCCGCAGCGACTGGGGGTCTGGCTTCAGCGGCACTCCGTCGCCGCCTGCGACGATGGCAGGGCCAAAGTACCGCGCCATGCCGAACTTCTCGAGGATGAGCTTTACCGCGAAGTTGGGCTTGTTCGTGTTGACGCCGAGAAGCCACCCGCGCGCCTTAAGCTCATCGAGGGTCCTTCGCACATTTGGATAGGGAACGACCGTCTCGCAGCAATGCTCGGCGTAGTGGCTGCGAAAGATCTCCCACAGCTCCTCGTAAGGAATCTTCGCCTCGGGGATCGAATGTTCAAGGAGATAGCGCGCGCCCTGCCCAACGTGCGTGATGACCGTCTCGACTGGAAGCTCTGCGAGCGAGAGGTCGCGCCGCGTATGGTTCACCGTCGCCGCGAGGTCGGCGCGCGTGTCGAAGAGTGTTCCGTCAATGTCGAAGAAAACTGCTGGCATAGTGGTTAGGGGTCAGGAGTCAGGGGTCAGGGGTCAGTGAGGCCTTTGGGGGGTGGGGCGGTGAACTCCAGCCAGCCACCGGTTCGCGGGTGCCGGAAGCGGAGCGACAGCGCATGAAGGTAGAGCCGCGACGCGCGCTCACCGCCGTACTTCTCGTCGCCGATCACGGGATGCCCGGCCTCGGAAAAGTGGACGCGTATCTGGTTCTTCCGTCCGGTCTTGAGCTTCACCTCGACGAGCGTAGTGCCGTCGGTCGTGGAAAGCCGCCGCCACTCGGTGCGCGCGAGCTTTGGAGTCCTTGCGTTGCGTGACGCACGACGCGCATCAGGCGCCGCGACGGAGCGCACCCTGTAGCCGTCGGCATCTTCAAGAAGATAGGACTCGAAGGTTCCGCTCTCTTCTTCAAGCAATCCTTCTACGCGGGCACGATATGTCTTCTCGGTGAGACTCGCCCAGTCGGCGCGAAACTTCTCCGCGACTTCCTCGGACTTTGCGAACATCATGACTCCGCTTGTCTCGCGGTCAAGACGGTGGACGAGCCATACGCGCTTCTTCGACTTCGCCTGCCCCTTGCGGACGTAGTCGTTCAGGAGATTCTCCGCCGTAAGCTGGCTTTCGCGCGCAAGGCGTCCGACGAGCTTCGTGTGCGTCGCCAAAAGCCCGGCGGGCTTTTCGATCACGATTACGTCATCGTCCTCAAAGAGGATCGGAAACGGCAGACGGTGCTTCTTGTTCATTTCGCGTCCACCGGCTGGAGCAGCCACCGCTTGTTGTACCAGTACCAGTGTTCGGGATGCGCCTTGATGCGCTCGTCGAGCATCTTCATCGCCTCGCGCGTGAGACGCGCGGCCTCGACCTTCTTGTCTGCCGCCGTGGGATCTGGGCGGAGAGTTCCCACATGGTCGAAGACGTGCTTTCCGTTCTCGCGGCGCATGACAGCGACGACGATCGGCGAGCCGCACCTGACGGCGAACATCGCGCCCGCATGGCTCACGTTCGCCTTGCCGCCGAGGAAATCGACTTCGACGTCCCTCTGGGGAACACGAAGGTCCGGGAGTATCGCGAACGCGCGGCCAGACTCGAGCTTTTCCTTTATCTCGACGAGCGTCTTCGCACTACCGCGATCAAGCACTTCAATCGCGCCGTACTGTCGCTTCATCCACGCGTCGATCTTCGGGTTTCTCTGCTTCGCCGCAATTGCAAAAAGCGGAAGCCCGTAGGCGGCCATCGCCCACGCAGCCATATACCAGTTGCCGGAGTGCGGCACCATTATCACGACGCCCTTCCCCTCGTCGACGTACGATTGAAGCCGGTCTTTGTACATCTGCCCGTCGACGACGTGGCGGTCCATCCACTTGCGGGTGAGACGCGGCGCGCGTATCATCTCGACTGCGGTCTGCAGCACGTTCGCGAGCGAGCGGACGGCGATTCGAAGCCGTTCGGCCCTGCTCTTCTCCGGAAACACCGACGCTATTCGCTCCATCGTGCGCGCGCGCTTGAAGCGTAGGACGCGCACGGCGAAGGCGGCCGCAAACGACGCGAGCCACATCGCCACCGGATACGGGATGGCATTGACGAGCCCGCACGCGAGCCGCAGCGCCCCGTATTCGACATTGACAGCAAATCCGCTTTTCTTCGCCACTTAGAAATCCCCTGGATTGTCCCTTCAGCCAGTATTATAGCAAAATCGCGCAATGCGTTCCGCAGGGAGTTCATGGCCGCGGAAGGCTTCGCAACAGCGCCCGGCAGCCAAGAAGCACGTCGTCGTACGTCTCGTCGAAGTTGCCCGTGTACCACGGGTCTGCGACATCGCGATTCGACCCGGCGAACGAAAGGAGCTTTTTCAGCTTGCCGCGATCCTCTGGACGGACAAGAAACTCAAGGTCCGCCATGTTGTAGCGATCCATCCCGACGATCAAGTCGTATTCAGCCGCCTTTTCGGCGGTGAGGAGCCACGCCTCGCGCCGAGGATGCGGTATGCCCATCTCGTCGAGCTTGCGCCTCGTGCCGCGGTGCGTGTCGCAGCCAATCGCGTCTTCGTGCATCGCGGCAGACTCCACGACGACGTCGGACCTCCCCGCCTTGGCGAGCAGGTCCTTCATCACGAATTCCGCCATTGGGCTGCGGCAGATGTTCCCGTGGCAAACGAACAAGATCTTCATCGCCGCAGATTATACCAAATCGCGGCCGACTTTGCGTCGCCATCGGCCGGAGGGCCTCAGGCAAGCCCTGTCAAAAAGAGATATTTGCCGCCAAGACCACGACGACTGCGGCGAGCATCAAGGCCGAGACGAGCTTCAAGGTGGCCGTCGCCTTCACCGAGCCGACGAGCTTGGCGCGGAAAAAGTCGGCGGCCACAATCGCGGGGAGATAGACAATAGGCACGAGGGCGCAGAAAAGCGTGCCGAGGAGAAGCGTCTGCACGGCCGGCGCAAGAGTCGAGTCCGGGCGCGTGAAGCTCGGCAGGAACGCGAGGAAGAAAAGGATAGTCAGCGGGTTCGACATCGACATCGCAATCCCACGGAGGAAAAGCCGGAAGCCCCGCCCGCTCGCGGGACGGAGCGCATCAGGCGACGCGGCGCGGAAGCTGCGGATCGCGTCCGCAAACGCGCCGTAGGCGAGATACGCGATATAGACGGCTCCGGCAATCTGGATTGCGGACATTGTCACAGGGTGGGCGGTGAAAAACGAGGCGACGCCCGCGGTCAAGAGGAGGATCCAGAGCCAGCATCCGGCGACAAGCCCCAACATCAGCGTGGCGGCGCGGGCCTTGCCGTCCGAGAGCGCCGTCGCGATGGTGCAGGTCAAATCCGGTCCGGGCTTTACGATCAGCGCCAGCGATCCGATGATGTAGGTTGTCAGCATACTGCCTTTTTTGCACCAACGGAGTAGCCGGCCCGGACGGCGAGATGCCTGTCGTCGTCGAAGTCTGCGCCGGGCGTCGTGAGAAGCGGCCCTGCGATGCCGGCCGACATTCCGACATAGATGCACTTCGCCGCGGTTTCGTCTGTCATGTCGCGGCGTCCTCCTGCAAAGCGAAGCGGCGTCGACGGATTGACGAGCCGAAGAAGCGCGACGGAATCGACGACGCGCTCGGGATCGAGGATGCCGCGGTCTGCGAGCGGCGTCCCCTCAATCGGGTGCAGCACGTTGACCGGGATCGAGTCAGGCGCGATTTCCTTGAGAGCAAAGGCAAACTCGACGAGCTGCTCGTCCGTCTCGCCCATTCCGATTATGCCGCCGCAGCATATCTGGAAACCAAGCTTCTTCGCGGCGCGCAAGGTCTCGAGCTTGTCGGCCGCCGTGTGTGTCGTGCAAAGCGACGGAAAGAGAGACGGCGCGGTTTCGAGGTTGCAGTGGACGCGCTGGAGCCCCGCCGCCTTGAGTTTTGCGAGGTCTTCCCCGGAGAGGAGCCCGAGCGACGCGCAAAGCCCGATTTCCGGCGCCGCTTCGCGCATCGCCTTCAATGCCGCGCAGACGTTCTCGACATCCTCGTGGGAAAGCGTGCGGCCGGAGGTGACGATGCCTATCCTGTCCGCGCCGTTTGCCGCCGCCTCCTTCGCCGCCCTGACGCACGCATCGGTTCCGACCCAGCCGTACGTCTCGCAGCCGGTCTTCCAGTGCGCCGACTGCGCGCACCACTTGCAGTTCTCGCCGCATCGCCCGGAGCGCGCGTTGATGATCGAGCAGAAGTCAAACCGCTTCTCGACGCAATTGAGCGTCGTCTCGTGCGCGCGTTCGCGAAGCTCTGCCCTGCGCTCCGGCTTCAGGAGCGCCAGCGCCTCGCCTTTCTCTATTCCGTCAGACATAGCGTACATTCCGTCACAGCCCGGCGTCGGCGTAGCTGCGCTCTGCGCAGCGGCTGCGGATGGCGGCGCCGAAGATCCTGCCGGCTGCGGACAAGGGCACGTCTCCATGCGTCACGAGCCCGACGCGGATTATCTCGTCCATCTTGAGCGGCACGGCGACGACTTCGGGGCCGTTAAGCTCCTTCGACAGCGCGCCGGAGGCGACGGTAAAGCCGTTGAGCCCGAGGATGAGGTTGGTCATGGTGGCGCGGTCGCGCACGCGGATGTTCTTCTTGCGGTCGATGGACGGCATGACCTCTTCCGCGAAGTAAAGCGCGTTCTCGGCCCCCTGCTCAAACGAAATGAAAGGATAGGCGTCGAGTTCCTCTGGAGTGACGCCGCCCTTGCGCTTGGCAAGAGGGTGTCGCTTTCCGAGGAAGACGTGCGGACGCGACACGAAAAGCTCTTCAAACTTGAGCCCCTCGTTTTTAAGGAGTTTCGAGATCACCCGCTCGTTGCGGGAAGAGAGGTACATGACGCCGATTTCGCTGCGGTGGCGTGCAACGTCGTCTATGATCTCGCTCGTGACAGTCTCGCGCAGGGTAAAGTCGTAGGCCGCGGCCTCGCATTCCTTCACGACCTCCATGAAGGCCTCGACCGCGAAGGCGTAGTGCTGGCATGAGACGGCGAACTGCGGCTTTCTCACCGCCTTGCCAGTGTATTTCTCCTGAATCCTCGCGGCGTCGTCGAGAATCTGCCGCGCCGAGGCGAGAAACTCCTCGCCCTCTCGCGTGACGGCGATGCCGCGCGTCGACCTGGTGAAAATGGCTGTGCGAAGCTCCTCCTCAAGTGCGCGAATCGACTCGGTGAGCGTCGGCTGCGTGACGAAGACCCGGCGTGCGGCCTCGCTGATGCTACCGCACGTCGCGACTGCGTCTGCATACTTGAGCTGCTGGAGTGTCATGTGGACATTATACCATTTTTGCGATTAGGCCGTGGCGTTGAGCTCCGGATGCCAGGTGAAGGCGGTTATGTTGCGCCAGCGGACTGATGTCGGGCGCCCTTCAAACGTCGACAGCTCTTCCACATCGGGAGAGAGGACGCCGGTTATCGCGGGCGCGCGGATAAACGTCATCGGGAAGTCGTGCTTGCCGTCGAAGTCGCCGCGCGTCGTGAAGCTGCCGAGCTGCCGCCCGTAGGCGTTGCGCTTCACCGCCACGGGAAGAACGCCAAACCACTTCTCGGGCCTCGTGTCGTCGCGCCGCCCGGGATCGTCGATTTTCTCCGCGAGCAGGATTAGCCCCGCACAGGTAGCGAAGACAGGAAGCCCGCCGTCGATAAGCTTCTTGATCGGCTCAAAAAGCCCGAGGTCGTTGAGGAGCTTCCCCTGCACGGTCGACTCGCCGCCAGGCAGCGCCAGGAGGTCCATCGGCCGCCCAAGGTCGGCGAGCTGGCGTATCTCAAATACGTCAGCGCCCTCTTCGCGCCAATACGCCTCCATCTCGGCGAACGCCCCTTGAACTGCTAATACACCAACTCTCACTTTCCGCGTTCTTCCATTATGGTCTCGATCTCGTCCGCGTTGATGCCGACCATCGCGGGACCGAGGTTTTCGGAGAGCTTCGCGAGGAGCTTCGAGTCCTGCCAGTTGGTGACCGCCTGCACAATCGCCGCGGCGCGCTTCGCGGGGTCGCCCGACTTGAAGATGCCGGAGCCCACGAAAACGCCCTCTGCGCCAAGCTCCATCATGAGCGCGGCGTCCGCAGGCGTCGCGACTCCGCCAGCCGCAAAGTTGACGACAGGGAGCTTCCCGTTCTCGTGCACGTACTTCACGAGGTCGAGCGGCGCGGCAAGTTCCTTCGCTGCCTCGTAGAGCTCGTCTTCGCGGAGCGACACGACCTTGCGTATCTCGCTCTGCATCTTTCGCATGTGGCGGACCGCCTGCACTACGTCGCCCGTGCCGGGCTCGCCCTTCGTGCGGATCATCGTCGCGCCCTCGCCGATCCTGCGAAGCGCCTCGCCAAGATCGCGCGCGCCGCAGACAAATGGCACGTTGAACTTCGTCTTGTCGATGTGCCTCACGTCGTCGGCGGGAGTAAGCACCTCCGACTCGTCGATGTAGTCGATCTCGATTGCCTCGAGGATACGCGCCTCGGCGATGTGTCCGATGCGGCATTTCGCCATCACCGGAATGGAAACTGCGTTTTGAATCCCCTTGATCATCGCGGGGTCGCTCATGCGCGAGACGCCGCCCGCCGCGCGGATGTCGGCAGGGATGCGCTCAAGCGCCATCACGGCGCACGCGCCCGCTGACTCGGCGATCTTCGCCTGCTCAGGCGTCGTCACGTCCATGATAACCCCGCCCTTCAGCATCTGCGCGAGGTTTCTGTTTAATTCCTGCCTGTCACTCATGTCTTTCCCTTTCGATTGCGGAGCACCGTTCAGTCGGAGCTCTCGCACGGGAGAAAGTGTATCATAATGCCGTTACGACGAATATTCGGAATTACACGCGCTCGGCCATAGGGAAAAACTATACCTCGCAAGCCACTACAAAGTGGCGAAGTCCATGTAGATACTGTGCGCGGGGCCCAGAAAAGGGTCCCGCGCATCATGTTTAGTTAGTGGCTTTCCGCTTACTCGAAGAGCCAGGTCGAGAGGTAACGCTCGCCCGTGTCGGGAAGGAGCGCCACAATCGTCTTGCCGGCGAACTCGGGACGCTTCGAGAGCTCCAGCGCCGCCCAGAGGGCAGCACCGGACGAGATGCCGACGAGGAGCCCTTCCTGCGCCGCAGCTGCGCGAGCCGTCTTGCCAGCGTCATCGGCGCTGGCCTTGATGACTTCTGTGAGAAGCGAGGTGTCGAGCACCTTCGGGACGAAGCCCGCGCCGATGCCCTGGATCTTGTGGGGACCGGGCTGTCCGCCGGAGAGGACAGGCGACGTGTCGGGTTCCACCGCAAAGAGCTTCACGTTCGGGTTCTTCTCCTTGAGGTACTTTCCAGTTCCCGTGATCGTGCCGCCCGTGCCGACGCCGCCCACGAACGCAGCGACCTCGCCATTCGTGTCCGCCCAGACTTCGGGTCCCGTCGTGCGGTAGTGGAAGTCGGGGTTCGCCGGATTCTCGAACTGCTGCAGGATCACGGCGCCAGGCATGGAGTCGCGAAGCTCGTTCGCCTTGGCGATCGCGCCCTTCATGCCGGTCGCGCCTGGCGTGAGGACGATTTCCGCGCCGTAGGCCGCAGCGAGCTTGCGGCGCTCGATCGACATCGTCTCGGGCATGGTGAGAATGAGGTGATATCCCTTCACCGCGCTGACGAGAGCGAGGCCGACGCCGGTGTTGCCGCTCGTGGGCTCGATGATCGTCGCGCCGGGCTTGAGGACACCCGACTTCTCGGCCGCTTCCACCATCGAAAGCGCGATACGGTCCTTGACGCTTCCGCCTGGGTTGAAGTACTCGACCTTTGCGAGCACCTTGGCTCCGCCCTTGTTGAGCTTGTTGGAGATCTCGACGAGTGGCGTTCCGCCGACCTTTGCCAAAATGTTCTTAACTGTGTTGCTCATGATGTTTTTCCTTTTGTTATATTATACCAAAGTTTGGCGATTTTGCTGATTAGAACTGGTACTGTACGCTGAAGACGAGACCAGAGCCGACGCCGAGGTTCTTCGCGGAGCCATTGCGGTAGAACTTGTCCTTGTCACCGGTCTGGACATACGCTGCGACGAGCGTCAGGTTGTCGTTGACGAACCACGCGACATGGCCGTCGTAGTAGTCGTGGTTGCGGATTCCGTCTCCGACGCGCGCACCCTGTTTGTATTCAAGGCCGATTGCGACGTTGGACGCCGGCAGCACGTCGATGTTGCCGAAGGCGACAAGGTCGTAGTCGTTGTGCCCGACGACGCCGTTCACCACCTCGTCGGTGTAGAGAAGGCCCGCCGAGAGAAGGATCGGCCACGGAGTCTGGGTGATCAGCTTCGACGCGACGACGTATGCGTCGAATCCGTCGTTGTCGAGCTTGAGGGCGTCAACAGTCCGCGAGTCGGTGTACTTGTAGATTCCGCCGACGGCTATCGCCGGCACCCACGAAGTGTCGAACGCGTTCTCGTCGAGGAGGCGGAGCTTCGCGCCGATGTTGTACTTGTTGATCGACCTGTCGCCGTACTTCCTCGCGTTGACGAGTTCGTAGCCGGCCGAGAGCTCGAGGCGGCTTGCGACGGTGAACGCGGCGCCGAAGGCACCCCAGTTGATGTCTGCGTCATTGAGGTTGACGTACCATGCGCCGAACTGCGGGCGCGACACGATTCCGTTTAGCGAGGAGTGCTCCACCTCGTTTGTCGAGTCGCCTCCGTCTGCGCCGTCCCACGGTCGCCCTGCTGTATATGCAAGGGGGTTGAAGGCAATGCCTCCCGCGCCCTGCAGGTTGTTGAGCGGAACTCCGGCATGCGCGGCGGAGAAGATTCCGACGGCTGCGGAAAATGAGATTACGGTGCGGACGAATTTTTCGTTGTTGACCTTGTTCATTTTTATGCTCCTTTTTTGTTTTTTCGGTAGTTATTTGAAAATGGCCCGCCTGGGATAACCCCGGGCGGGCCGGGGGGTTAGATTGTTTCCAGGGCTCTGTCGAGCTCCGAGATTATGTCGTCGACATGCTCGATGCCGATCGAGAGCCGTATCAGCTCGGGCAGGACCCCGCCTTTCCTGAGGTCCTCGTCGGAGAGCTGCGAGTGCGTCGTCGATGCAGGATGTATGACAAGCGACTTCGCGTCTCCGACGTTGGCGAGGATCGAGAAGATCTCGCCGTTGAGCGCGTCCGCGAAACATCGGGCCTTATCGGAGCCGCCCTTGACGCCGAAGACGACCATTCCGCCTGCGCCGTTCGGGAGATACTTCTTCGCGAGTTCCGGCTGCGTGAGGGAAGGATACTTGACCCAGGCGACCTTCGGGTGCTTCTCGAGGTGCTTTGCGACCGCGAGCGCGTTTTCGCTGTGGCGCGCGATGCGGAGCGGCAGCGACTCGACGCCCTGGAGGAAGATCCACGCGGCATCCGGCGCGAGCGTCGGGCCTTGGTTGCGGATCCCTACCGTGAGAAGGCGAATCGAAAACGCGATGGGCTTAAGCGGCTCCGGGAGGTCGTGTGCGAACCTGAGGCCGTGGTAGCCGGCGTCTGGCTCGTTGTAGAGCGCGAACTTGGGGTCGGTCCAGTCAAAGCCGCCCTTCTCGACGACTACGCCGCCGATGCCAGCGCCGTGCCCGCCGATCCACTTCGAAAGAGAGTGGATGACGAAGTCCGCGCCGTGGTCAAGCGCCCTAAGGAGCGGCGGCGGCGTGAACGTGGCGTCCACGACGAGCGGAAGGTGGTGCCTGTGCGCGACTTCCGCATACTTCTCTATGTCCGCGATATCAAGGGCGGGGTTGCCGACCGCCTCGATAAAGAGAAGCCTAGTCTTCTCGTTTATCGCCGCTTCGACGGCCCCAAAGTCGTTTACTGGGGTGAAGTTCACCTTGATGCCCGCGTTCGGGAGAATCGCGTCGAACTGGCTGAACGTGCCGCCGTAGAGGTTGGAGGCAGCGACAACCTCGTCGCCAGCGCGGGCGATGTTCGTGATGGTGAAGAAAATCGCCGCCGTGCCGGAGGAGAGCGTCTGCGCAGCCGCGCCGCCCTCGAGCGCCGCGATGCGCTTGGCGAGGACGTCGTTCGTCGGGTTCATGAGGCGAGCGTAGATGTTGCCAAGCTCCCTGAGACCGAAGAGGTCGGCCCCGTGCTTGGAGTCGCGGAAGTTGTAGGCCGTCGTCCTGTAGACCGGAACGGCGCGTACGTTAGTCGCGGGGTCGCCGAAGGTCGGCTGTCCTGCGTGGACTGCTAGCGTTTCAATGTGGAATTTCTTGTCGCTCATGTTGTGTTCTCCTTTCTTTCGTTTGGACGCGAACATTATCGCATATCCCTCGGCCATTACATAATCGGAAATAATTCCCCCCTACCCATAGGGCATTCCTATATCCAAATAACCATTGTCCAACTGCTTTGCGTAGCGCCATTGCTTCAACCAAGCCGCGCTATAGGTAGTTTTGAGACTCCATGTCCCATCGCTGTGACAGTTCGGCGCATTTTTCCTATGCGGCTGCCGATATTCGGGCTTTGGCACGAGTGGTGCAATATTTCTGGTTGTCTGCGCAAGATGACGCAGGCAGAAGATTTGAAAGGAGAAAGAAAAATGAACACGATAATGAACATTGATCCGTGGGGATTCCTGGACGACCTGCTCGGCGTACCGAGCCGCACGTTCCAGGCAATGAGGGCGCGTGCAGCCGGGCGCTTCCCGCCCGTGAACGTGTTCCTCGACGACAACGCGGTCCTGCTCGACCTCCAGCTGCCGGGGAAGACGGCAAAGGACGTGACGCTCACGCTCGAACCGCAGGCAGTCGTGATAGCCGACAAGCCCGCCGCAGAGGAAGGCAAAGAGGTTCAGCCCGCATGGAGCCGCCGCCTCGACCTGCCCTTCCGCGTCAACGCCGACAAGGCCAACGCGAAGTTCACCGACGGCATACTCCGCATCGAGCTGCCGAAGGCCGAGAAGGATGGCGTCAAGCACATCGCGATCCAGTAAGGACCGCACAAAAAAGAAAGGAGATTTAAAATGAACACCGAAGAGAAATTCACCGTTCCGTCCACGCAGTTCGTGGAGAATCCAGATGGCTACGTGCTGAAGGCGTCGCTGCCGGGAATCGCAAAGGAGGACACGGAGCTTCATGTCGAAGGCAAAACGCTCGTCCTCAAGGCGCACAGCCACTACCAGAACCCGGCCGGGTTCCGCCAGGTAGCCGCGGAGTTCGAGCACGAGAGCTACGCGATGAGCGCAGACCTCCCCGAAATGGCAGACGTGGGAACGCTGACGGCAAAGCTCGAAAACGGGCTTCTCACCGTAACGATCAAGAAGCGTCCCGAGACGCAGCCGAAGAAGATCGAAATCCTCTAACGGCCAAACTACCAACAAATTGCGGCGGGTGTACTTTGCGCCCGCCGCTATTTGTTAGCGGCGACTGAGGCCTGCGCCCGACCTGCTCGCCCGACCCGCAGTTTGCGGGCACCCCACCGGCATGATTTTGACGCGCGCGCCTTCACGCGCGCCCTTTACGCTGGCGGTCAAAATCACACCGGGCCCGCAAACGTGCTCTCGTGCGCCAGTCGGCTCTCCGGCCTCGGACCTTCGCTCCACCGTCAACTTCGCTACTCCGCTATTTATTGGCGGCGCCGCGTCCACCCCAAGGGTTGTTTCGGCTTAGGGCTTGCTGCGCATACTGCTAGAGCTTATCGACGACAAATCCCCCTACTTTCTGGAGTCGCCTGCGCGAACGTAACTCTTGCTCACGAATTCTCCGACCATCAGCCTCCAATCCTTTGAGAACATCTGCAATAGCGGCGCGACCCTTTCGATTCGCCGCTTGCCCCCTTCATACACGCAGTGTGCCACTCGGCTGACCACGCGCTGGCACCGATTTGGAAGATTTATCCTGCAACGTCTCATGCTGAACAATATATCATAAACTCCCGCTACTGTGGTAATTTACTGTGGTAACCCTGTCTGACCCCGTCGGCTCCTGTGGTAACCCTGTCTGACCCCGTCGGCTCCCGTCGGCTCCCAAGCACGGCAGCGACAAGGTTGTTCGTGTCGCGGTTGATCGCCGCGTCAAACATGTTGTCTTTGCCATGTAGAACACACATAACTGAAAATTTGCTACTGGCTTTGCGGCGAGCGGTTGCCGTGCAGCCAAAAGCCGACGGGAACCATCTTCAATTCGTAAGGATAGTAAACAACGCCGGTGACTTCATTTGTCGCGACGCTCATTCCTACACCATAGACATCGCCGGCGGTTAGGTCGCATTCCGTTCCGCTCACGCCGCCATACATGAGAAGTTTCTCGATGAGGGTGGATTGCAGAACACCATTCTCGTATCGCCCCCAATCAAGCGGCATCCGTCCAGATGACGCTGGCCCTTCTACTGCGACTGTCACTTCCACATTTGCCGCGTTCGTGAATGTCTTTTGGACATAGACATCGTCCAATCCGCACGAATGGCCAAGCTCGTGCGCGATGGTATTTGCGCTGCACTGTCGACTGAAAATGATGCCGTGATCTCCACAGAAGGCCTGCGCACCTCCGACCACGTTTTCAACCGCAAACATCTTGATACCTCCTGTTGCGGGAATTTTCCTTCTCAATTCGTCTGCCGATTCACTCCCGTACACAATGGTTCGCCATTCATTGCTCGCTATTGTCTGTTGCGAGCGAAGATAAAACGACATGCCGACCTGCGCAAAATAAGCGTTAACAGTCGGGAGCAAGGCAGAAAAGTCATCACCGCTCATGACGGGATTGCTGCCATCTGAGTTGCAGACGATGTACAGGTCTATTGGCGCTGTAGCCGACGCAATTGCCACACACAAAAGGCCTACGCACAAAAGCAACGCCCTCATCGCCCATCCTCCTTCTTCGCAGAAAGAAAATCATGAGGAGCAAGATACTTGAAATCCTTGTCCAACAGTCTACGTCCCTCAAAGAAAGAGGCCAGCTTGGACTTGTCCGAGTTCTCGGCATCCTTATTTGTCTGGTTCCATAGCTTGCGTAATTCCTGATAGACGACAATCCGCGAACAATCGCCATGCCCAGATTTGAGGTCAAGTACCTTTTCGGCATAAAGCAGTTTCCTGTCCATGCTTGGCTCCATTTTAACGAGTTCCAGATATGCACATGCAACAACACCATCCCGCGCATCGTTTTCAATCAAGTATTCGACATAAGGCAAAGCGTTAGTGCCGCAATCTCCGCTCATGCGATGGACAATTCGTTCACAGGCCATTGTCTCATTTAGAGTGTCGCCAAGCCCTTCAATGCAGCGACTAAACGCCTCAAGCATCTGGTCTTCTGTCAGTTTGTACTTTACCTTGGTGGCGGCAATCGTCATCCATGCGTCTTCTGGATGGCGGAACCCGACGCAGCTGTTGCTGATTGCAAAGCAAATCCCAGCCCAATCCAACCCCTCAACCTTGACCGCGTCTCTCCTCGCCGCAAGGAAGTCCTGCGGGGCAAGGTGCTCGAAGTCCTTGTCCAGCGATTCCCGCCGCGCAAAGAAGGATGCCAGCTTCGCCTTGTCAGAATGGTCGCCGCCATCGCCCGCCTGCTTCCATAGCTTGCGCAGATCCCGATAGAGGGGGATCCGAGCGCTGTCGCCGCGTCCGGCCCCGGAATCGAGCAACTTTTCGGCAAAGAGCAGCAGCCTGTCCAGATTTCTTTCCATTCTGATAAGCTGCCTATACGCCATGCATGCGACACCATCCCTCTTGTCGCTCTCGACCAGGTGCTCGACATACGGCAATGCGTTCGTACCGCAGAGTCCGCTCATGCTTTCGACAATCCGCTCGCAGGCCACCGCCTCTCGCGGCGTATCCCCAAGCCCTTCGATGCACTGTCTGAACGCCTTTAGCAACTGGTCAGCTGAAAGATTATGTTTGAGCTTTGTGGCGGCAATCGCCATCCATGCGTTCCCAGAATTCTCCTCTCGGACGCAGCTGTTACTGATTGCAAAGCAAATCCCAGCCCAATCCGGCTCCAAAACCTTGGACACATCTTCGGCGAGCGCCGAGAATGCGACGGACGCGGCAAGGCAAACCACGTTTAACTTCTTCATCACTGCTCCTTTCATTCGGTCGGCCAGACCCTGACCGTCAGTTCGAGTTCTGGCGACGGACAGTCAAGCGACGCGACTATGTCGCCTTGCGGCTCAGGTGTCGCACAGGAACATTCCCCGCCGCACACATCCAAGAAATACCCCCCATACAAGTACGCCCCCCACGCCTGTCTTCCAGCGCATGAGCATCCGTTTGTGCATGAAAAGCCGAAAACAAGACCGCTACCGACGACAGGACAACAACAGTTCGTATTCCACTCGAACACACCTCCGAGGTTGCCTGGCGAAACAGACATCGTAAACGGATTGCCGCCGCTGGATGTAATCGTCACAGGGCGGCGCACGTAAGTCTGGTGCGCCGCGCCGCGCATCTGCCAGACTTCCGTATCTGGATCGGACACGCCAACTACGGCAAATGGCCAGTCGGACGAGATTGCGTATGTCTTGCCAATCAGGATCACCACCTCGTTAGTGACGCCCGATTTCGCCACAAAGCACGGATCGGGATAGTTGCAGGGCTTGTCGCCCGCAAATGCCACAAGAGCGTCTGGGCCTGTGGCCACGAGTGAAACGGTGCAGTAGGCGTTCGTGTTCGCCCCTTCGGGCAGAACATTTGCCGGGCCGAAGAAATCGCCGTCATAGGCCATCGGATTCGCGTCTCGCTCGTTGTGGATTCCGTCATCATCCCAATCGTCGGGGTTGACGCGGCGGCAGACTGTCTCGACCTCGTTCGAACGCGTCACGAAGTCGCCATTGGGTCGGAGAATGATCTGCGCGTTCACGACGAACTCAGTCCGGCAAATTTGCTTCTGGATAGGCGACAAGCTCGTTGATGGCGTTGGTGACGTAAGAGTAACTATATTGATTTATTCCCCGAGAATAAACTGATCGCAGCACAGCAAGCCGCCGCCGGCTGTAGCGATACGAAGCATCATGTCGCATTATCGCATCGTCAAGCCACTTGTGGCACTGGTTTACATTGGCGGCAAAGTCATATGTGGTTTCCAACGCAAACGCACGCACAGCCAATGGTACTCCGTTGCCCCATGCAGCATCAACCAAGCTTATGCACACGTCGTCTCGTTGTTGCGTCATCTTTGGAGGAATGTTTGTAAGCGCAAAATAATTTCTTGCTGCCTGAACGGAGTTGCTTGTCACGCCCTCGATTCGCAAGACCGACTCGACTGCCGTCTTCCCAAGGACGGAATTCGTGGCGCACGAATAGAGAAACGGCAGCTGCGCGGACGTAGCATACTTTTCCAACTGCCACATGGCCCACTCAGCAATCTGGGCATCATTCGTCTGCGCAAACTCGGCCAGGACGCAGGCGAGCCTGTTCGTGTCGCCGTCAAACCTGATTTCGTTTGTCAGGACGCGCCTAGCCTCGACACGCCCGCAACAGCGAGTCGTCAGGAACTCCAGCACGTCATGCCTCAGTTCTTCGTCGGTGCAAGTATCGGCATGGCAGAACAAAACAACCGCCAGGGCAATGGACAGGACTGCGTATATGCTTCTATTTTGAATGCTGCTTTTCATATTGATCCTCTCATTTATGTGATATGTTTCTGTAGCCAAACGGGAACATGACAGGGGCGTTTCCCTTGGACCAGATTTCCGCATTGCTTACATCGTTGGTATAGTAGACGCCATAGATATCTCCTGCCGTTATGTCAACTGGATTATCTGAAGGGCCGCGTGTTCCCTTCATGAGCATTCGTGACAGTATATTCACCATCTTGGTGTTGGCCGCATAGTATCTAGCTCCTCCGGGACCACTACCTTCACATCCGCCATTCCAATCGTTCTGCGCATGAGAGCAGTTCACTGGCTCACCCGAAGGAAGCATGATCAACGGTAAGTCGGGATTCTCGGCCTTACGCGAATCCACATAAACATCGCACATCCCGAATTGATGGCCGATTTCATGCGCAAAGTCTTTGAAGTCCGCGCTCCGCGTTACTACAGCACCACGCGGGCCATTTACCGCAAGTGTTTTCTGATGATCAACGAAGCCATTGATAAAATAGCACTCCAGCCCGCAGGTGTTCGTGGCGATGTCCACAATCTGACTATATGACCATTTAGCTATGTCATTCGTCTGCGTTGCGTAGAACGCATCGTATGCGTCTGGAATGTTCGTAACGACAACTGGCTCGACGAGGTTAAGCGTAACGCCGACTTGCGCGTAGATGTCGTTTGCGTCCTTAACCATCTGGCGAACTTGGTCAACCTCCCTTGCCTTGTTGTTCCCAATATCCGATATTATCCATGCCCTGAGGTTGACCGTAACAGGCTCTACGACCCGCACCTGAAATGTCGGCGCGTAGTCCGCCCGCCCTCCAACATGAACCTCCAGCGATTCGTATCCCGCCGCAGTGCCACGCACTGTGACGCGGCGACCCGTGCTGGGACCTACGAAATCAAGTCCCTGCGACTTCACCCAGTCGATTTCGGAGTCGGGAAGCGCCGTCGGCGACACCTCGACGCTGAAGTATGCCTCGCGCCCGACCGCGACGCCGCAGGGATTGACGGCGTAGCAGTGCTCCACGCCGTCCTCCACAACATTCGTCACGGTGCTGCACACGGGCTCAGCCACGGGCGACACTATAGTAAGCCTCTTCGACGCGGTCATCTCCGCGCCAGTCTCGGGCACCCACCTCGCCCTGATATGCACTCCTGGATGCGATGCACTGACGGTAGCGGGGTTGAAGTACAGCGGCATGGACCAGTCGGTGCATGAAAGGACAGGGTACACGCTTCCTGGCTCTACCGGCTCCGTGCAGGATGCGTCGGAATAGACTAGCGGCAGCCCGCCAAAGCCCTCGTCGTAGCCATAGACACCCTCGAACACTACCGTGCCGTTCGTCACTGCCGGCGAATGGAACAGAATTCTCCCCTCAATTATGTCATCATCTCCAGAAAACGGCATAACGCAGTCGACGTTCCCGTTGGCATCGTCATCGTCGTCGTTGACAAACAGCACATCAGGCGCGGATATCGTCAGGCCAATCCCGTCCCCGCCGCCATCAGGACCAAGGACATAGAATGAATGGAGCGTGCAGTCGCCAATCGTGACTTCGAGCGAAAGGGACGCCTGCGTCAAGTCTGCCGCCGGATAATGACATGTCATCTGCGTAGCCGGCAGTATCGGCGTGGATATGGAAACAACGTCCGGATCCGAGGTGTTCCATCTGTACAGGGGGTTGACCACGCCTTGCGGAATGTCGCCGACAATCGCCGCGAAAGTCTCGGTGTCGCTCATGGCTGACGGTTGCCAAGTCGACGGCGACACTTGCAGAGTAGGAATCCACAGCACGTGGGAGCGCGGCGTAAACAATGTCAGCGGATACATTGGCGAAACAAGCTGAAGCCCCCTCCTGTCGGTTGTCCACCGTCCATCGTTGATTCCCGCCATCCCCAGCATAGTCGGACGTGGCTCAATATCGTCGGCAGCGGAATAGACAAAGTTCGTCGCAACCTCAGGAAACACGGAAAGAGGATAGTCGATGCACTTGGACAGCAGAAAAACATACTCCCCAGCGTTAGTGATTGCGACGGAGAAATCGCCGACGGAGAGGAATGTCGTTTCGGGCGGGTCGTCTGCAACGGCGACGGAGAGCTTGTAGAGCCCGTTTGTGAGGCCAACGCCGACTTGCTGATCGACCCACTGCGGATAGCCGACGGCAAGAATCTCCGTCGCGTTTGTGAAGTTCGCCGTCACCCATTCCGCGTCCTGTCCAAAGCCGTTGTGCGGAAACGGCAGCTCGCGCGGCAGATATGCACCCCGCATTGAGCCGCCTTCGGCGCTCGCTGCGCTCGGGGGATATGCGACGCCGTTTGTCGTAACCGAGACGTCGCCGTTGCGGAAAAGCTCAAGCGCGGCAGAGACAAGTTTGCTCGTGTCGCGGTTGATCGCCGCGTCATTCCAGACAAAGCGATAGGAGTTTGACGGCGTGAACTCGTAGCCGAATGTCGTGAGCCCGCGCACGATCTCGAACGGCAAGCCAGCAGAGACGACGGCGTTTGTGTCAAATGGCGTCGGCCATATCTGACCGTAGGAAACGACCTCGACGCCGGAAAGGTGGTTCGTTCCCCAGGGGAACACCCAGCCGTCCTCGAAGGGAAGCCAGAACGAATCCTTCCAAGCGCCGCGAATGTTCCAATTCGCAGATTTGCGTTCTGCGAAACCGTTTTGGACAGGATTGGCAATGGGGAACGGGGAATGGGGAACGGGGAACGGCAATCCTGTCTGGGAAATTACCCCCTGCATCATCTGCGGCGAATTCATGTTCGGCGGCACGCTGTTCGTCTTGTCACCGCCGATGAGAATGCCGATCAGAAGGAACGAACAGACGGCGAAGCGGCCAAACGCGGTAAGTGAACGCCAGATGGAAAGCATCCGCGCGAAGGTGTCGCGGGCCAGACGCGACTGAAGCGCAAGCAAGGCAAGCGAAGCCGCAAACCCGCATAAGGCAAGGCGCATCAGCACAGTCTGGAAGATCGCCGCCATGTCACCTGATCCTCAGCTTTAGCGCGTCAATCGAAACCTTGCTGTCGACACGAACGGGTTCAGCACCGCGCGAGACGACGCGGGCGAGGTTCCAGTCGGGGTTGAAGCATGTTGGCGACACAATCGCCGGGAACACCGAGGACGCCAGCGATTTCGCCACGCGGTCTCGGCTTAGATATATCGTCACGTCAAGACGCTGGGCCGTTCCCTCGACGCGGCACGCCGTGTTTGCGCGCCTGTCGCGCCAGAACCACTCCCCGCAGTCCCAGCCGACCGACAACTCCTCTTCCTCGATTCCAAGTACGCCGTCCTCGTTCGCGTCACGGCCAAACACGACCTCAAGACTGTTGCTCACCGCCGCATCGCACTCAATTGTCAGCGTCCATTTGTTGTCCGTTGCCGCCCCTGTAGAGAACACGACATTCGTCTCGACCTCGGCGAGCGGCCTCACCGCCTCCGGCAGCGACGACACGGCAAGCCGCGCAGACGCATGTACCGCCAGTGCCAGGCCAAAACACAAGACTATTGACAAGTGTTTCATTCGCTACGCCGGTATTATACCATTTAACGCGGCGGATTTGCCGCGCTACGGACAATCACCGCCAACTGTGGCAATCAATCCTTGACCCTGTTGACTTGGGAACAGCCACTTCGCGGGACATGCAGCATTTACACCGCGACGTTTTTATCAATAAGTTACTATGTTTTATATCACCACAAGCACATTTTTATACCACACGGCGAATACCTTTTCGAAAACCCATTCTTCAGGGAATGGGTTCGAAGAAGGTAATTGGAATAGCCGCCCCTACTCCGCTTCGATCGGCGCGTCGCTCACCCAGACCTTGTAGAAGCCCTGCGCGCCCTCCTGCTTCGGCGCGACAACCACATCGCCCGCCTTCGCCGGTTCCGCCGCGCCCGGCCGCTTCAGCGCCTCAAGCGTCGCCGCCGAATCCGCCGCGTAGTAAAGCCCCGGCACAACCTCGACATTCAGGGTCACATTCCCGTCGCCATTGTCCGTCCACGGGAGGGTCGCGCTTGTCGCGTCCGCCGTCTCATACGGCCCCCTCAAAACCACAGTCGCCGTCGTCCCCTCGACCGCGACCTTGAACCCGGCAGTCACATCAACGCCGCCGACAAAGACCTTCACATCCTCTGCCGTCGTTCCCGCCGCGACCG
Source organism: Kiritimatiellia bacterium (assembly GCA_045536845.1). Lineage (GTDB taxonomy): Bacteria > Verrucomicrobiota > Kiritimatiellia > RFP12 > UBA1067 > UBA1067. The sequence goes on from JAZSOG010000004.1 coordinate 87,143, forward strand.
TAGCCGTCCGCGTCTTGCCGTCCGCCGCAGTCTCAAACTCAACCGCCGCGCCGTTCGCCTTGATAACGATACCTGCCGGCGCATTCGGCGTCCAAACGACGGAATCAAGCCACGCACAATCATCAGGCAGGACCTCTTCATCGCTTTCGTCTTTGATATACAGCCAACTCAAAACGTGTTCCCCTTCGCCGACAACCTCAAAAGTATTAGTCGCCCATTCCGTATTGCCCATAAGTTCACCTCGCTGGACTCCGTCAATTAGGAATGCCAGCCCGTCATAGACCTCGCCTTTTACGACTTCGCCGGCGACTTTGCATGAAAACGCAATCTGCCCCGGACCCAACACAACCGTCTCAACCCGGCTTGTCGCGTTGTGCCCGATGACGCCGCTCCGCAAGGCATAGCCGTCAGGAGATTCGCCCTTCACGCACCGCCAGCCGGTTTCCGAATCCGTGGCGAACTCCAATCCCGCCGCATTCACAGCTTCTCCTGCAGTTATAGACTCCTTTGTCACGGTCATGACCGCCTCTGGACTGTCGAAACAATCGTCCTTTACGGCAATCGCGCGGATGGTCGTCGTCGCGTCTATCGTGACCGTGCCGGAATAAAGCAAACTTTCCGCAGTCGGCGCAGAGTTGTCGAGCGTATAGTAAATCGTCGTTCCCGCCTCGGCCGCAATCGTAATCTCCGTGGAATCCTCGTAGAACTCCGATGGAGCGTCGATGACCGGCGCGGCAAGTTCATTCCGCGCCCACGCCGCGGTCAACCCCAGAACCGCCGCGTTGCACGGATACATCGCCCCCTCCGTCCAGATTGTTTCGCCGTCGCTCCAGCCGAGGAAAGTGTGCTTTGGCCATGCGAGCGCACCACGGCCCGGCAACTCCACCAGCCCGGCATCCGCATAGAACGACATCGCCTCCGGAGGCACGCCCGCTGTCGCGCCTCCAGAAAGGAAAGAGAGCGTCACACGCGGCGCAACCGTCGCCATCCGAATCCAGCCGCAGTCCTCGCCCTCCGTCCCGCTGTCGTCCTTCTCATAAGTCCAGCGCAGAATGTGTTCGCCCGCGCCTTCTACGAAAAACTCCATGTTCGTCCAGCCCGTCTCGCCGCAGATGGCATCCAGCTGTACGCCATCGACGGAGAAGGAGAGGAAATCTCGCATCTTCCCCTTGCGCATCGGCTCGCACGAACACTTCCATTCGAAAGCTACGCGGCAGGCGTTCGTCGCCACCAGATCAATGTTTGTTCCCCCTCCTTCTGCCGCCGTCAATCGATCATGCAAAATCCCCGTGAATTCATTATAGTAAAAAAGCGAAGATTCAGGATAATTGCGGAATGGATTCGTTGGAACATCCCTGAATCGTTCTGGAAGATAGACCTCATTTAAGCCATTGCAATAGGCGAACGCAGAAGACCCGATGTTCGTCACGCTGTCCGGGATCGTCACGCTCGTAAGACCGCTGCAGCCGGAGAACGCCGAAGACTCGATTGTAGTCACGCTGTCAGGTATCGTCACACTCGTAAGCCAGTCTGGGTCGATTCCTCCAGGCACATGCGACGCAACCAAATTCGTCACACTGTAGCAACCAACGAACGCATGCTCCCCGATGTTCGTCACGCTATTTGGTATCGTCACGCTCGTAAGGTTGGTACAATTGTCGAACGCGTAATCCCCGATGCTCGTCACCGAGTTGGGAATCATCAATTCCGTGAGAACCTCGCCGTTAAGGTATAGATTGTGCGCGTAGCATAGTGGGTTGTCTTGCGCGGTGGGATTACTACCTCCGAATGAAATGCCACACCATTTCTCGATATCTGAAATATTCACACTTGTGAGCCCGCTGCAGCCGTAGAACGCCATTTGCCCGATGCTCGTCACACCGCTCCCGATCGTAACATTGGTAAGTCCGCTGCATTCGACGAACGCCTCATGCTTGATGCTCGTCACCGAGTCGGGTATCGTAACACTCGCAAGCCCGCTACAGCGGGCGAATGCAATAGTTCCTATGTTCGTCACGCTATTTGGTATCGTCACGCTCGTAAGCCCGCTGCAATAGTGGAACGCCTGTTGTCCGATGCTCGTCACCGAATCGGGTATGGTCACACTCGTAAGGTTGGTGCAATTGTAGAACGCATACACCCCGATGCTCGTCACCGGCTTGCCGCCGAGCGTGGATGGTATCGTCACGACACCATTAGGTTTCGGAGAAATTGCAGGAATGCATACAGAGTAATTATAATTCCAAGACCCGTAAATCTCCGCCGCGGCACCGTTGATGCGGTATGTCCACGTGTAGTCGCCGACGGTCTCCGTCGCAGCCCATGTACTGCATATCATGCAAGAAACAGCCAACAACATCATCAATTTCTTAATCACAACAGTTCTATCTTCCTTCCGCGCCTCAGTCAAGAGAGGCACGTCGCGTCGAGGCGCAAAAAAAACGTGGCGTGCCTTACATTCTCACGTCTTAGGAAAGGCATCGCCAAACGCCCGAACAAAAACATGATTAGAAGACACGCCACGTGGATTGTCCACGCAGCGCAACCTTCGTACTCCGCTTTTGTTCTTGAAATTGGCGATTTCTTCCTAAAGCGTCATACGCTGTTGCGTACGTCGACGGATGTTGCCACCCGCCCTTGGCGGACTCCGCATTTCGCGTGCCGCCGGTCCCGGGCCGCCATGCGCCCGGGAGTATGGAAAAGATCAAGTCGTCATGCGGTCACCCGCAGAACATTAGAATTATACTACATTCGCCCTTTCGCCGTCAAATCGCAAAACCAAAAATCTAGGCGCGATTAGATGAGATTACGACGCGGACGAAATCGCGGCGGATGTGTCGCGGCAAGGTTAAGCGAGCCGATGGGGCATCGGCGAGCGCAAAAGCTACGAAGAAAAACGCGCCTTATGGAAGGTGAGGCAAGGGACGAGGGGGCGAGTGCCGAACTGAGCGACATGCAACGACGCGGTTCGTCGGATGCGCGGTGAGACACGTCGCAAGGCGAGGAGGTGTATTCACCGACGAAGCATTGCGGCGCGTATCGCTGTGAAGACGACGGGAGCGGCGGCGCAGGGAGCGGGAGAGAGGCCGAGACCCCGAGCACCGCGCCGAACTCGACCAGAGGTGCCAAGCGCGGCTTTGTTTCGGGCCGAAGCCGGGCGGAACCTTTCTGAGCGCGGCGGATTCGACAGGACCGCGGCCCGACG
>JAZSOG010000039.1:0-59267 GCA_045536845.1 Kiritimatiellia bacterium
GTCAAGGACGGAGTAGGCGACGACCTTCGGCGCCGTGGCCGTCAGGGAAAGGACCGGCTTCTCGTGGTCGACGGAACCCTCGTCATTCTCGTCGCCGCCGCTCTCATCATCGTTCACATCAACACCCGGGACATAGTTCTCCGCTCCATTGCCTTCACCTTCGATCGCGGGGCTTTTCGCTGGCTCTCCCGCCGCCTTGTTGAGCGTGACGGACGTGCTCCCGTCGCGGAAGCGCCATCCGGGCCGAGCCTCAAGCTTCACCTCAGCGGCACCCCCGCCGACGACCTCGAGACCAAGTCCGAGCCCGCGGTCCGAAATCCTGAGTTCCGCGTCGCTCGTGGCAACTACGACGTCGTTCGTCACAGTGTTGCACAGGGCCACCGCACCAGCCAGCACCGCGAGCACAAGCACAATGTATTTGCAGACAGCAGAAACACCACTCATCGTCGATTCTTCGCCTCGCTCAGAACCACCATACCTCTTATCTTGCACGCAAAACCTTTCTTCGTAGTTATTGATTTTCAAACGGGCGCATAGTATACCAAAAAGCGACACATCTGTGCGGCGACGCCGAGCGTCAGATGCACCGCGGTTCGTGGTCGCGCGTTAGCGCCAACACCGCATTGATATTGCACAAATCGCTCGTTGCACCAGCACATCGCAAGAATTTGATATACTTCTATGCACCATGAAGCACCTCCCCGCAACGACCCTCTCGTTCGTCGCTTTCGCGGCGATGCCGCTTTTCGGAGAAACCGCCGCGACAAACACAGTAGCGGAACTCGAGCCCGTCGTCGTGACGGCCTCGCCAATCGCAAGGGAAGAGCGCTTCACGCCGGACGGCGCAGAAGTGACGCTCGTCGGCTCCGACCAGACGGCGCGTCTCACCGCACAGGATCTCCCGACGGCGCTTCGCCACGTGCCGGGCGTCTCGATTTCGCGCTATGCGCCGATCGGCTCGTACGGCGGCGCGCAGGGCGGGAGCGTCTACGTACGCGGCACAGGCGAAAGCCGCCCGGGATCGTCGCTCTCAGTCTTCCAAGACGGCGTTCCCGCTGTCGGAAGTTTCTTCAGCCACCCGCTACTTGACCTGAACCCGATAGACTTCGCAGAATCAATCGAGATCACGAAGTCGCCCCGCCCGCGCACTACGCCGAATTCGTTCACCGCGATAAACATGACAACATGGCGGCAGCGCGAAGAGGGTTTCTCGGGCGAGACTGATCTTGCCTACGGCCGCTTCTCGACACTCGTCGCGAGCGCGAAAGCTGGCGTTAAGGAAGGACCTTTCGACTTCGCCGCAGGCGCGGCATACCGCTACAGCGAAGGAAAGCGCGACCACAACATGGCCGAACTCAGAAACGCGTTCGCGCGCGGCGGCATAGAACTTACCGACGCGGACTATCTCACATTCATCTACCGCCGCGCCGAATCGAAGGTGCAGGATCCCGGCGCAAAGGGCGAGCCGACGCCAATCCGCGACCAGTTCGATACAGACATGGACTCCTACGCACTCCGCCTCGACTCCGACCGCGAATGGATGAAGGGACACTCACTCGTCTATGTGACCGACGGACGCATCCGCTGGCACAAGGACCACATCTCCGACATGAACCCCAACTCTCCATACGGCTGGTCAAAGACGGACTGGCAGACCTGGGGCTATCGCGGACTCTATGATTTTATCGTCGGCGACGCGACTTTCACACTCGGCCTCGACGAGATGGTTGAGCGCGGCCGCACGAGGACGATAAACGAGCAGACTGGCGCGCGCACATGGGCGCCCGGCGAGAAGTACCAGTTCCTCACCTCCCCCTACGTGGCGGCGCGCTACGACTTCGCGCTCGGCGATGGCTGGACGCTCACGCCTTCCGCTGGCACGCGCTATCACTTCATGAGCGACCTCCACGGCGAATGGGCGCCGTCCGCGGCAATCACAATCGGTACCGATGCGTTCGGCGTGTTTGCTTCATATGCGCGGGCAGTCCACTACCCGGGGCTCGTCTTCCGCGCCAACACGACCGCGTGGGAACATATCGACGCGGAGACAATGGACACCTTCACCGTAGGCGTTCGCGCCACGCCAACGGAATGGCTAACAATCCACGCCTCGGCGTACAGGAACGAGATCGACGACCGCTTCGACCTCGACGCGGCAGGTCAGTACCACAACGCGAGCGATCTCAAGGCGACAGGCTTCGAGCTGACCGCGCGCGCAACGCCGACCGACGACCTCGCTCTCTTCGCGGGCGCGACATACACGATAGCGGAGACGCATCCCGTTTCGCGTCTTCCCGAGGCGACGGGAGTAGTCGGCGCGAGCTGGCGGTTTCTTAAGTATCTCCACCTTGATGCGGACGTCGAGTACTCCTCGTCGATGTATGCCTACACGGTGCGTTCGGCCGATCCCGCGGACCTCTCGAAAGTGCCGTGCTTCTGGACGGCGAACATTCGCCTCGCCTGCGACCTCAAGGCGTTCTCGCCGCTCGACGGCGAAGTCTATTTCGCAGCCGAAAACGCCTTCAACCGCCACTACGAATATTTCCCTGGCTACGAAATGCCGGGGACGATGGTCTACATCGGCTGCAAGCTGAAGTTCTAGCGGCGGCGGACGACGATCGTCGAGTTCGCCTTGGAGCCGGCGAGGCGGTTCCACTCCTTCAGCATGGCAAGGTATTCCGCAGGCAGCATCGTCTCGCGGCGAATGTTGCTCGAGACAACGATGTCGACTGAAAGCACGTCGTCAACGACCTTCGAGGTGACCACGGTGCCGCTCCAGAGTTCGCCGGGGTTCGCGGGGTTGCGGATCTCAAGCGACTCGGGCAGGCTCTCCACCTCGGTGTAGCCCTTGGGGAACACGACCCTGTAGCGGCTCGTCTCGAACGTCTCCTCGCCGTCGACTCCGATGGGAAGCTCGCGCACAGTTCCCGTGACTCCAAAGGGATGCGCCGCGAGCTGCGGAACCTCAAACGAGATCGCATCGCCGGAGACTACTGCCATGTCGGGAATGAACGCCGAGAACGAAAGCGTGAACGGATACCCCTCGGTGTCCGTCACGAGCTCGCGCGTCGCGCTCGCGGACTGCGCGATTTTCCCGAGCATCTGCTGAAAGTGGCGCGAGCGAATCTCCGGCAGCATCTCGGCGTAGCGCTTGCGCGCCGAGCCGACGGCCGCGCCGTACTGCTCGAGAGAGTAGTCGAGATCGACCGCACCGTTCTCGCGAATCGAAAACGACAGCGTCTCGACCTCGCAGTCGGAGAGGTCGCCGGAAGACGCGGCTATCGTGCCAAAGCCGCCTGTCGCCGGGTCGAGGAACATCGACCTGTCGTATGCCGTCGCGCCGAGCGGCGTGTATTCGTTCTCCGTTCCGAGGAAGTACGTAGTCGTCTCGCCGCCCCACCAGAGGAAGCCGCCCTTTTTCACCTTGACGCGGCAGAGCGCGTAGAAGAAGCGCGAGACATTGGGGAATTCGTACATGTCGCGCATGAGGACGGCCATGGACGAATCCGCAGTGTCGCCCGCGAACACGATGTCGGCGGCGTAGCCAGCGCCTTTCAAAAGCGCGCAAAGCGTACGGATGTACCCAATGCGCGTCGCGTACCGCTCTTTGAGGACGACCTCCGGCGCGACGACATGGTCCTCGAGCCGGATCTCGCCGAAGCTTGGCCCGACGCGGCGGATGTGCCGCGCCATCCAGTCGCGGATTTCGACGAGACCGGTCGGGATGTCATAGTCCTTGGGATCGACTGGCTCTGGATCGAGTGCGCGATACTTCGCGGCGGCTGCGGCGAAGTCGCAGAGCGACACGCTGTCATGATCGCGCCACAGAACGCCGGGAGGCAGCATCTTCTCGTCAGGAAGAAGGCGGGGGCTTTTTACCTCGCGCTTCCAGTCGCCTACGCGCACCGATAGGAAGTCGGTAGGCGTGAACGTGTCGAAGTAGAAGTTCGCGTAGAACGGAACGGGCGCGTCCTTCACGGTCGTGACTACCGTGTAGGAGATGACGCTGCCGATTTCGACGGACGGAAGGTTGACGACAAGTTCCTTCGATGCGGGATAGCGCGGCGCGGACGAGACCCAGTCGGCGTCGAGGACGCTCGTCTCCTTCGGCCCTGCAAACACGACCTGTCCGTTCCTGTTCGATACGCTCGCCGAGACGAGCTCGACGGTCTTCCACGACGGGTTGTACGAGAACTTTAGCTCCGCCGCGTTCTTCTTCCCCTTGTAGGTGAGAATCTCCTTTACGACCGTGTTCGTGGAAACCCATGACGAATCGCCGGACAAGTCGTAGGTCCTGACGCTGGAGACTATGCGCTCGTTCGCGTTGGCGAAGCGGTCTTTCGCGAACGCAGGCCGCTCACGCTCCGCCGCCTCGACGCGCTTGATGTTCTCGCGCAGGCTAAGGTACTCGTCAGGCGAGAACTCGACAGCGCCAATCGAAAGCCGACGCTCGAAGAGGAGCTTGTCGCCGTCGCGCCTGAACGTGCGGGTAAACTCATAAGCGCCCTTTATCGTCTCGTCGTCAGGCATCGACGCCGTCACGCCAACCGCGCCCGCGAGATCGATCTCCATTTTTTCGTCGGCAAGGGCGGTCGAAGAGACCTTTAGCGGATACTTGCGGCTCTCGAGCGCGGTGCGTCCGGAAAGAAGCCAGTTCGCCGCGCCGAGCGCGGAGGAAAGCGAGGGGACGGAAAGCTCGTCGCGCGTCTCGCCGCGAAGCAGGACTTCGGGGTACTTGACGAGAAGCTTTACTTTGAGTTCCTTCGTCGTGTCCTGAAGATCCTTTGGCTCTATGTCGCACCGCATCAGCTCGGCTCCAGCGGAAACGCCCTCTACCGCCCGCTCGAAAAGCTCGCGGCGCTGCTCGGGCTTAAGCGACAGGAGATGGCGGCGAAAGGCATTGTCGTTGATGCCGCAAAACAAGATCGAGTGGTCGGCGAGAAGAGAGCCGTCCTTGCCAAGGCGCCCGCTGCCGACGACAGTGACGGCGTTTTTCGAAGGCGGCACGACGGGGGCCGTGCGAAGCCCCTCGCCACTGGGGTGCGCCACGAGATACGAGCAGTCGCCCAGATACGCAGGGCAGAGATCGCGGCTCGACTCGTCGGTCGGGTCCATGAGGATATAGTCGCCATCCAACTTCACAGCGACAATCGCGTGGTTGAAAAACGGCGTCGGGACCTCGTTGTCCATCTTTGCGGCGCTGACGCTGATGAGGACGGGATAAGACTCGAATCCCGCGATCCTGAACATGGCGACGAGCAGCGCCGCCTTGTCGCGGCATACGCCATAGCGGTTGTCGAAGGTGAGGTCAACGTCGTGAGGCGCATAGCCGGGAGACGTGTCCTCCATCGTTAGGCCCATATAGCGAATTTCCTGCGAGACGAACTTGTACATCGCGCGCACCTTGTCGATGGGCGCGGCATCTGCGCCGACCGCGCCGACGATCTCCTCGACCTTGTTCGTCATCGCGGCGTTCGTCTTCTCGAGGTGTGGAACCGAGACGTCCCAGTACCATTTCGAGAGCTCCTGCCAGCTGGAGGCAGTGGAGACGCGCAGGTTCTGGCCCTGCGTCCAGTAGGGCGGCATCGCCGGCTCGGGGAACATCTGCGGCGAATTCTCCGCCGTCCAGCTGTAGACGACGCGCTCGCCGTTCGTGACGACTGAAGAGACGACGTTGCCGAGCGGGTTGCGAACGGCAATCTTCTTGAGCGGGCGCGAGAGAGGACCGTCGATCCTGACGGACGTGCGGACTATCGGCATCGTCGACTCGAATATCTCCATGTCGGCCCACTGGTCCTTGACGCGGCTTTTCGTCACCGTGCGACGCGTCTTGACGTGGAGCGTCTCGCCGACCTTGATCCCGGGGATGGAGCACGAGAGGATCTTGTCGAGGGGGTCGTAGATGTTCGCAGAGGTCGAGGAGTTGTCGGTTGCCTCCTTCAGAGTAGAGGCGAAGTCTACGGCGCGGGTCTTTCCCTCTGCGTCGATGATCTCAACGAGGAGTATCTCGCCCCTTCCATAGCGAAGAGAGTAGCCGATTGACAGCGAAGAGAGCGAGCGGCGACCGCGCTCGGTAAGCGCCTTCTTCCAGTCCTCTTCCGTAGTGACGTAGGTTCCGTCAGCCTGGTATACTGTTTCGATGCGTTCGTCGACAAGCACCACGTCGGCATCGGGATATTTCTCCACCGTTATGTCGTCAGCCAACGCCGAAAACGCGCACAACGCAAAAACGAGTCCTGCAATCTTGATACCCTTCATCATTCCCTCCTAAAATGTCATGATAGGCAAATATCATACCAAATCTTTGCCTTATGTGCCATTCTACAATGCCTAAAACGGCGTGTCGCTTTGCCGCCCAACATGCGGACATGTGACCCGCAAGTGCGTCTATGTCAACAGCACTTTTCCGAAGTGGACGGCGAGGGAGGCGAGGGCGCAGAGGAAGACGATCTTCACGACGCCAATGCGGCGCGAGAGCGTCCCGACGCATGCAGCGACGACGAGAACTGCCGCAACAGGGCAAAAGGCGACGCCGTCATCCCCGACAGTCACCACGCACATCTTCGCAAACGCCCACAGCGCTACCGCCATAAGCGCGACGGACGCGGGGCGAACTCCCGCAAGAAGGCCCTTCACGACCCTGCTCGCGCTGAAGCGCTCAAGCGAGCGAAACGCGACGAAGGCAAGAAGCGACCCCGGGAGCAAAAGCGCCGCAAAAGCGACTACCGCGCCCAGAACGCCTGCGAGCCGATAGCCGAAGAACGTCGCGCCATTTACCCCAATCGGCCCCGGCGTCATCTGCGTAAGCGCCATCAAGTTGGAGAACTCCTCGGCGGTTACCTGCAAATACGGCGCCGCATCGCCGACGAAGTCCTCCATGTACATCGGCACAAGCACGAAGCCGCCGCCGAAGCACAGTGCGCCGTACTTGAGAAAGAGCAAAAGCCCAAGCCATGCGGGCGACTGAAACTTATTCCCGCGCGGCAGAACGAACTCCGAGGAAATACCGACAAGCATCGCACAAAGAAGGACCGCCCATACCGGCACCGACCACAGGACAATAGCGCACAGCGAAAGCGCAAACACGACGATCGCGAACGCGCTCGCGAGCTTCTTCGCGCTTCGCACTATCGTCGCTGCAATTATGCCCGTGAGCGCGGCGCGAAGCCCGACGAACGCAGCGACGAGCCATTCGTTGCCAAGAGGAAGCGAATCGTATCCCATTGAGACGAAGGTGAAGATGACTACCGAGGGAAGCGCCACGGCAACTACGCCTATTGCCGCGCCAAGCGCACCCGCGATTTTGTTGCCAACGTAGACGGCTGTATGCGTCGCGATGAGCCCAGGAACCATCTGGAACACGGGAAGTCGGTCGACGAGCTCGCCTTCTTCTGTCCAGCCCTTCTTCGCAAAAACCTCGTCGGCTACGGCGATGATCGCATATCCGCCGCCGATCACGAACAGCGAAATCTTGAAAAGTTCCCAGAAAAGCGCCGCGAGCCTTTTCACGATTGCCTTAGTATTCTAGCTGGCTGCCGCCGATCGTCTCGCGGAGAATCGAATCTCCGGGAACGGCGTTCGGGGGCGCGGGGTGTATGACCTCGAAAAGCTCCGAGAAGATGTACGCCTTCTTCTCATCTGGCCTGCGGCGACGGACGATCTCGACGAGTCCGCCGGCGTAGGGCTTGAGGACTGCAAGTTCGTATTCGAGCCCCGAGTCGAACTCGGCGTCCGCAAGACTTCTATACGGGTTTATCCACTTCTCCTCGCCGTCGAGTACCTGCGGCCACAAGTTGAAAGTCTCGAGCGGGCTCATCTTGCGGAACTGGTTGTCGCGCACGAGTCGCCTCAGAAGCCGCCCGTCCTGCGGCGGCAGCTTTGTTAGCGCGAAAATCGTAAGCTGCGTCTTCGGCTCGATGAAAATGCGGAACTTGGCCGATTCGGGAATGGCATCCGTCAATATCGGGTTGAGCGCATGTATGCCCTCGAGGACGATGTATCCGTTCTCGGGCATCTTCGTCGTGCCTTCCGAATCGAAGCCCTCGTGGTTGATGAAGTCAAAGCGCCTGAGGTGAACTTCCTCTCCCGCGAGCAGCGCGTTGACGTCCTTGGCGAGCCGCGCCGAGTCGACCGCCTCTATCGTCTCGTAGTCGAAAGTGCCGTCGGGGTGGCGTGGGTTTCTCGCGTCGCCCACGAAGTAGTCGTCGGTCGAGAGGTGCAGGGCGTTCGCGCCGTTGACCCTGAGCTGCGTGCAGAGTCGTTTCGCCGTCGTCGTCTTGCCGGCCGACGAGCCGCCGCAAAGGAGAATGATCCGGACGTCCTTCTTCGCGCAGATCGTGTCGGCAAGCGCGGAAAGTTGCTTTACCTGCCTTGCCTCGCAGACGCGGATAAGCTCGTCTATCTCGCCTGTCTCAACGGCCTCGTTTAGTTCTTCAATCGTCATCTCGACCACCCGAGCTTTCTGTTTAGGACGACGTATGGGTCAAAGCCGGGAAGCTCCACGAGCTTAGCGGAACGCGCCGACTTCGCGACTTCGACCGACTCGCCCGCCTTCAGCATCGCGACGTTCTCGCCGTCGGCGTAGACGCCGAGCCGCTCGTCTGCGTCAACGACGCTGCGCCGAGAAGTGACGGTAAGCTTCACTGCGTCGCTCACGACCATCGGCCTCACGCCAAGCGCGTGCGGGTTCATCGGCGTGACGACGAGGCATTTCGTGTCGGGCATGAGAACTGGGCCGCCGGCAGCGAGCGAATAGGCCGTAGAACCGGTGGGCGTCGCAATCACAACGCCGTCAGCCATGTAGCGCGTCGCGGAGTTGCCGTCGGCCGAGACATCGAGCACAGCGGCATGGCCAGTCATCTCGCGCATGACCACGACGTCGTTCAGCGCAGTCGTGCCGCCAACGTCGAGCATCGTCCTCTCGGACACGGAGAACTCGCCTGCCGCGAGCATGGCTATCGCCCTCTCGAAATCGCTTTCGCCGACGCTCGCAAGATAGCCGAGCGAGCCGAGGTTGAAGCCGAGGACAGGGATGTCGGGAAACTTTCGGACGGCGCGGAGTATCGTGCCATCGCCGCCAAGAGCGACTATCGCGTCGCATGTGCCGCGCGAGGCCAGCGCAAGGCCGGCGCGACGCGCAACGGCCTCAAGCCGCTTCGCCGCCGCCTTCGCCGCGGGCTTTCCCGCGTTCGCGTAGAACCGCACCTTCATCTTTCCGCTCCTTTCAACAAGAGCCGGACGGACCATCCACCCCCGGGCAATCAGCCGCCATTCGACCTGAGCGCCTTCGGGCCCGAGAGCTTCAGGGATAGTCCGCCGGCAAAGTGAGAATCTCGCACCCGTCGTCGGTTATCGCCACCGTGTGCTCGAAGTGCGCCGAGAGAGATCCGTCGCGCGTCACGACCGTCCAGCCGTTGCCTAAGACGTTCGTCTTCTCGCCGGCCTTCGTCATCGTTATCATCGGCTCGATGGCAATCGTCATGCCGGGCTTAAGGACGAGCTTCGTGCCGGGCGTGCCGTAGTTCGGCACCTCGGGGTCCTCATGAACCGTGCGCCCGACGCCGTGGCCTATCCAGTCGCGGACCACGCCGAAGCCGGCATCCTCGGCGACTTTCTGAATCGCGTACCCGACGTCGCCGAGATGGACGCCCGGACCGCACGCCGCGATGCCCGCCTTGAGGCACTGGCGCGTGACTTCGACGAGCCGCAGCACCTCGGGGTCTGTGACGCCGAGCGCGACGGTGCGGGAAGTGTCGCCGTTGAAGCCGTTCTTGAAGATGCCGACGTCCGTCTTTACGAGGTCGCCCGGCATTATGACGCGGTTTCGGTCGGGGATGCCGTGGATGACCTCGTCGTTCAGCGACACGCAGAGATGCCCGGGGAAGTCGGGCGCATAGCGTCCGCCGGGATACTCGAAGAAGCTCGCGCCGACATTGTGCTTTCTGCAGTATTCGACGACGAGATCGTCGATCTCGCCCGTAGTGACGCCGGGCGCGACGGCCGCGGCGCAGATGTCGCGTATCTCCGCGCTCATCCGGCACGCCTCGCGCATCTGCGCGAGCTCGGCTTTCGTCTTGATGTCGACTTTCACTGCGTTACATCGCCGCGAGGAACGCCTCTGCGTTCTTCTCGGGGCCCTGGTCGCCGTCGATGCGCCTGAGGAGACCCTTCTCCTCGTAGTACTTGATAAGCGGCTCGGTTTCGCGGTGGTAGACGACGAGGCGGTCCTTCACCGTCTCTGGGTTGTCGTCCTTGCGGATGACGAGCTCCGCGCCGCACTTGTCGCAGATTCCCTCGACCTTGGGAGGAAGCGCCTTGACGTGGTATCCCGCCTTGCACTTCGGGCACGTGCGGCGGCCCGCGATGCGGTCGTGGATCACTTCGTCGGGAACGTCGACGAGAACGACGCTCTTGATCGGCGCGCCCATCTCCTCGAGGATCTTCGCCTGCGCGAGGTTGCGCGGGAAGCCGTCCAGCAGCATCGTTATGTCGCCCGTGGTCTCGGCCACGACGTCCTTTATCATCTGCGCGATAAGCGCGTCAGGGACAAGGTTGCCCTTCTCCATGTAGCCCTTCGCCTCCACTCCCGCAGGAGTGCCCTTGGCGACTGCGCCGCGAAGCAGGTCTCCGGACGAGACGTGCTTCAAGTTGTCATGCTCGGCCGCGAGTTTCCCCGCGATCGTTCCCTTCCCCGAACCCGGGGCCCCCAGCAGAATCACAATGTTCATGCAGGAAATTATATCATAATTGCGCCGTAATGGGGTGATTGTGTGGTGATGTTCAGTGCTGGTTTGCCTTCCAGTGTGCGGCTCTCTTCGTTTGGGAGACAACCATACCTCTCAAATGTGCCGTCAGCCCGACCTTCCGCTATGGCGCGTTTTTCTTCGTAGCATTTGCGCCCGCCGACGTAGCTCATCACAGCTTCTTCAGGAATGTCTCATCGAGCATGAAAGTGATTACGCCGACGCGAATTATCCCATCTCTGTCAGCGAGAGGTTCACCATACCCCTCCGTGATGACGATCTTCTTGAAAAAATCCCCAGTCTTGCGAAGCGACAGCGTCTCCTGCCGCTCTTTCTCCGCATCGTCAAGCCGCAGAGCCGACTGGATGTATATCTTGTCGTTGCCACGGTTGACGACAAAGTCTATCTCGTGCTGGCGAATCGTCTGCCGCCCCTCTCTGTCCCGCGCCGATATCGGAACTACACCGACATCAACGTTGCATCCGCGCCGTAGCAGTTCGTTGTAGATGGCGTTTTCCATGGGATGGCTCAGGTCCGTGTCCCTGAAGTTGAGTCTAGCATTGCGCAATCCGAGGTCGGTCGCATAGTACTTGATGGGCGAATTGAGATAATGCCGTCCCTTCACCTCGAAACGGCGCGCATGGCTGAACAGAAATGCATCCTCCAGGTAGTCGAGGTATGCCTTCAACGTATGGTCGCTTGGTCGCGTCTTCCAGAGCGAATTCATTGTGTCGCCAATCTTGTGCGGATTGGTCAGACTACCGATGTCGGATGAAAGCACGTCTATGAGATCTGAAATTACCAGATCGTCTTTGATAGCGTGCCTCTCGCGAATGTCCTTGAGATACACTTCGTCGAAAAGTTTCTTCAGGTATTCCGTGCGCTCCTCTGCATCGTCGCAAATGACGGCGGCCGGCATCCCGCCCCACGTAAGATATCGGCGGAAGGCCTCGGCCTTGTCTGTCAGACCCGACACGGGCAACCATTCGGAGAACGACAGCGGCCAGACACGCATCTGCTGCCCACGGTCTCTGAAGTTTGTGGCAATGTCGCTTGAGAGCGTCTTTGAATTCGAGCCGGTAACATAGACATCGACATTTTCGAGCTTCCTCAGTCCGTTCAGAACATCGTAGAAAGTCACGTATGCATCGTCTCGATCCTCGGGCGCAACTGTAGCCAGATCAACGCCAGGCGCAACGACCTTGCGAACGCGCTGAATCTCGTCTATGAACACATAGTATGGCTTTTTGCCGCGTCGAACGCGGCGCCGGATGTATTCGTCGAGCTTGAGCGGATTTCGGAGTTCGAGGAAGGACTTGTCATCCAAATCAATGGATACTATGTGGTCCTTCGTAACACCATCACACAGAAGCCGTTCCCTAAAGAGATTGTCGAGCAGATACGACTTCCCGCATCGCCTGATTCCGGTGATGACCTTGACAAAACCGTTCAGCCGCCGAGTCATAAGTTTCTCGACATATGCGTCTCGCGGAATCTGAATGTCCCTCATCTGCAATACTCCTAAACATGTTAAGCGTTTTTGCAGTAGGAATTGTACCAGATTTTGTTGCAACCCGTCAATAGGGCTTTCCCATAAACTGCGCGCCCGTCTGCTTCGGCGGCAGAAAACCGCCGCGCCCGGCCGCTTCAACGCCGCCGACAAAGACCTTCACGTCCTCCGCCGCCGTTCCCCTGCGCTCGCTCCTCGCACTTGCGCCGTTAGCCCGACCTTCCGCTATGGCGCGTTCTTCTTCGTAGCATCTGCGCTCGCCGCCTTATCGTCGGCTCGCTTAACTACTTACAGTCGCAAATGCGCAACTGGCCTTTTCCAATGATTCTGCGAAATACCGCCGTTACAATCTCAATCATATTTAGCCTACAACATAAATAAAGAATGCTCTGGCAAATGCATACCGGAACCATTAAAATTATGTTTTCCCCAATACAATATACAGTTTGGGCAAAAGGAAGGAATCCCATACAACACGCACATAACGCCAATTCGAACAAGAACACCTATTACAACAAGGTAAACCAGCCATCTCCACTTTTTAAGCATACGAAGTTCGGGCACATCTGAAAAAGGGGCTTTCTTCTGCCTTGCCGTGGATAACCGATCGGTCGACCGCTCATCAGCAACTGGCACAACCTTTGCACTAAACACAAACACGCTAATCAGGCAACACGCCAAAGCAAGAATCAGTACGATGACAAGCACCAGTCCAATGTCGCATCCCCTTAAGTATAACCAGGCGAATAGATATGCGCACAATACGGCAAGCGACAAGGACAATGACACCTTGAATACGGAATAGCGCTCCACTTTTGATATGTCCAGTTTCAGCATTCCACTCGACCGACTTCCAGATGTTCTCTCGCTTCTTGGCCACAAGAATACAATTGGCAATATGGTTATGCCGAACACTGCAAGGGAAAGAATGCACAAACTTTTCAATGTGCCCTCTTCAATAGCCGCAAACGCAAAACAGGTCGACGAAATTGCCATCGCAAACAACACGCCTATAATCTTGTCTGCCCTTGTGGTCATTTTGACCATCTCACATCTCCTATTCCTTAACAGCGGGTTTAAGGGGTCGATCTCGTCTTATTTCCCAGTGAATGGTATTATATCACAAATCCCTCGTCCATCCGTGCGCGGCAAATTTGTCGCGGACAAGGTTAAGCGAGCCGATGGAACATCGGCGAGCGCAAAACTACGAAGAAAAACGCGCCTTATGGAAGGTCGGGGCAAGGCGACGCGTGCGAGGAGCAGTATCCCCCGAAGCGAAGCGGAGTCGCCGAAGGCGATGTCAATCAGGGGTGCGGAACCCTTTTAGGCGAGGCGGATTGCACAGGACTCGCTCCCGACGGCGTATATGTATACGGCGGTAACCGCCGCTTGTCGGTGACTCGTGCGGTGCACGAGTCAACCCGAAGCGAAAGCGAGGGCGAGCGGGGCGAAGGACGCACAAATCGCCCTCCCTGCACAGCGAGCACGGTTGCCCCGACCGTGACCGCACATTGGAAGGCAAACCGAAACCAAGCCGTCACAGCTTGCCAAAGCAAGAACCCCTGAGCCAGTTCAGAAATTCTTGATGTCTTCGTAAAAGGCGGCGCAGGCGGTTTGGACATACGGCTGCAGGAAGAGCTGAGCAAAGGTGCCGCACGGGACGAAAGCCGCGGGAATGAGCAGCAGATACCATACCAACAATTCTCAGTAGCCGAGGTCTTCGTCGACGAGAATTACCTTTGCGGAAATGCCTGTGGGCTTGCGATCGAAGACCGCCGTCACCTTGCACATCCTGTCGGGCGAGTCGCACCCCTCGCCGCCGACGCACGCGCCCGCGAGCCCGCACGGTGTACGCTTGCCGAGACGCTTCGCGTTCGGGGGGCAGGCACAGCGCCTGATGCGCGCGATCGCCTCGTCTATGCCGCCGTCAACTATCTTGTTGCGCCCGATCACGTAGACGACGCGCTTAGGGCCGCAGATCGACGCCGCGACGCGGTTGCCGGTACCGTCGATGTTGACGATCCGTCCGTCGGCCGTGAGCGCATTCGCGGAAAGAAGGAATAGGTCGCACACGAGCTGGTGGTCGCGAATCTCCTTTCCGCTCTCGACGAGACGCGCGCGCGCGCCGATCTCCTTGATCGACTCGCTGCCGCCCCAGCCGACGCTTTGCGCCGACACTGCCTCCTTCATGACGAGCGCAAGCGCCTCTTCCTTAGTCGCCACTGCCGCTACTTCGAACCCGCGCCGCTTTAGCGCCTCGACTGTCTGTTCAAACATTTTCCGCTCCTTGCTTTTATCACCATTATATCATTTCCGTTCTGTCGTTTATTGAGTTGCAACTGTTATTTCTATTTTTCATTGACTTACGATCCTCCTTTACGCTCTTGTTCCCGACCCGTACCATCGTTCCTTGCCTCTGCCATGCCGTTTCGCCACTTAACGCTCAAATGGCCGTTTTACAACGGTTTTGCGGGGCCCCACAGGTTCCATTTCTGGAATCAGCATCGCCATGTAAAGAGGCAACTTGAGCACATCACCGGAAAACTCCGCGTCCCCTGGATGAAGCACGATTGGCCTTGCGACGACCGACGCGAATTTCCGTCTAAACTTGTCCATTGACGTTGTCGTATAGTCGTTGGCGCTCTTGACTTCAACAGGATAGATGTTGTGCCGCGCAGAAACCTTTGACTTGGACAGCAGAAATTCGATCTCCATCCTGCTGTCACGGTCATCTTGCGCCGCATTGAAATGATAGAACAATTCCTGTCCGGCGGCCTTCAGCATCTGCGCCACCACGTTTTCCATAAGCATTCCCTTGTTGACTTCAAGCTTGCCCGTCAGTATCTTCCACTGCATGTCGCACGTGGCGTTGGCGTTCTCGGAAAATGCATGGCTGACGAGAAGCCCTGTGTCGCCCATATAGCATTTTATCAAGGTGCGGTCTTCCGACATCTTGAGTCCTGCATTCGGGTCTGTCACATTGCTGGCGATATTGACCGTCATCGACTCCGCCAACCACTCGAAAGGAGAGTCGAGGTCTCGCATCTTGACGCCTTCTTTCACAAGCCCAGGCTTGAAATGCTTCTCCTGTGCGCTCAACGCTCCTGGGATGTTGTTCCAGATGGCGCGGACTTTGTGCTTCAACCGCCCCGCGAACTTCCCTATGTCGTAGCTGTACAGATCAAGAATCGCCCGCTTCGCCTTTTCCGCAGCCCTTATGTCTCGCCCGTTTGCAAACGCCTCGACAGACTGCGGCATGCCGCCGACAACCAAGTATTGCCTAAATGCCTCCATTGCAAGTCGATGATCGGTCTGCCCCATTGGACGCCCATCCGAGAACCTGCTGCGGATCAGCTTGGCAAGCCCTTCTGACCCCAGAGCCCAGAGAAACTCCTCAAAGTCCATGGGGAACATCTGGACTTTCAGTTCCTCGCTGGGGATGACAATGTTCTCGACGTTCTTCTTGATTGAAATCAAAGACCCCGTTTCGATATAGTGAAAGCGTCCATCCTTCACCAAATACTTGATTGCTTCGCGGGCACGAGGGAACCGTTGGACCTCATCAAACACGATCAGCGTTTCACCGCGAATCAGTTCCGTACGAGTCCTGGCCTCCAAAAGCATGAAGAACTCGTCTAGATTATCGAGTTTTTCTTCAAACAGTTCCTTGATCTTCCTGTTGGTCTTGGCAAAATCAATTATGAGGAACTTTTTGTACTCGTTCTTCGCAAACTCCTCCACAATCCAACTCTTCCCAACACGGCGAGCCCCCTCAACTAGCAGCGCGTACTTGTCGGCGCTTTCCCGTTTCCACTCCAGCAACTTATCATATATTTTGCGCTTCATGCCGTGAATTATATCACATCAGACATATGAAAGTCAATGTTCACTACACATTTTTAAGAAGTTCCGTTAAGCGATAGATACACATTATTGAGAAGCTACGTAGCTCGTTCAACACACCTTGTTTCCACTCTTTGCCCCGATCAGCCTGCTGACCGCCATTTCGTCCGCACCGTAATCTCATTTCACCGACCAGCACATGCCCTTGCGGTTACAGCCCCCGCTTCAAGCTCCTGTTGGTCTCATGCCGCGCTCAAGATTTTCCGTATTAGATTCTCAAAACTGGATAACCTAGCAAAAATATCAAAATTCGATATCACCGCCGACTTGCGGCAAAGCATCGACGGCGGAAATTTAGTATAATATCCATCATGGCTTTGCCGAGCGATCCGACGAGGCGCGCGTTTATGCGCGCACTTGCCGTCGAAGGCCTCCTAATCGGGGGGCTTTGTGGATGTTTCGTTTCGGCGGCGACCGTGCTCGCCCTACGCGCGCTGATACACCCCACCCCAGCATGGACTCCAGCCGCACTCGCCCTGATTCCGCTCGCCTCGCTCGCGGGTGCGCTTCTCGCCCTGCGCCGCACTCCCTCTCGCGACGCATGTGCCGCGCTTACCGAGGATGCGACCCATGCCGGCGGGCTGCTGCTCGTAGGCGAACTTCCCGGAGCCGATGCATGGCAGCGCCCAATCCCAGTCGCCGCCGATGTCCCGGTCGGGACGCGCCGCCACCTTCTCAAATCAGTCCTTGCCGTTGCCGCGCTCTTTGCCGCCTTCACCGTGCCGGCAAGCTGGTTCGCGTCGGCGGCTCCTTCCACACCACGCGCATTCCCAGACATCACAGCCGACATCAGAAACGAAATCGAGGACATCCGCGAAGAGGAATCGCTCGAACCTGAGACTATCGAGGAACTCGCCGAGGAGCTTAGGCGCATAGAGGCCGCCGCAGACCCCTCCGACCCGGGCACCGCCATCGACGCCGCCGAACGCCTGCGCGAGAGAGTCGCAGCGCTGCTTGAGCTGAACAGCGAGACGCTAAAGAGAGTAGTACAGGACTCCGACGCGCTCGCGCGCATCGCCAATGACCCGGAGGCTGCGGAAGAGTTCCAGAAGATGCTGAATGAATCGTGCGTCGGCTCCTGCCCGAACGGAGAAGAGCGTCCCGGCGAAGAAGGTGAATGCGAAGAGCAAGGCGAGGTGCCAGGCGCGGGAGCTCCCGATCGCGGACGCGGCGACGCGGAGATGTCGTGGACCGACCCCTCTGAGCTCGGCGAATCAAAATACGACGACAGCGCGAAAGAGCTGAAGCCGGGCAAGAACGCCGATGAGGGAAAGCTCGGCGAATCTATTTCGCAAGAGGACCCGACCGCAAAGGGCGAGGCCTCCAAGCGCGGCGCAGCGGCAATCGGCGGGCGCTCGGCAGGAACCTCGATAAAGAGAACGGTCGCCCCGCGCCACCGCGGAACGGTGAAGAGATTTTTCGAGACAGAAAGGAAAAACCAATGACGCTCCTATCCCCAGATGAAATAGCGCCTGTAAAGCGGGACCTCGACCGCACGCTCGCCGCGCTCGACTCGATGCTGCTCGGCCGCCCCGCGCTGCACCGGCTCGTGATCGCAGGGATCCTCGCGCGCGGGCACATTCTCCTTGAGGGACTTCCCGGACTCGGCAAGACCGCGCTTGTCACCGCGCTCGCCAAGATACTCGAGCTCGACGCAAAGCGCATACAGTTCACGCCCGACCTGATGCCGTCCGACATCGTCGGCTCTCACATCCTCGAGACGCGGCCAGACGGCTCACGCGAAATGGCGTTCCGTCCGGGGCCTGTCTTCTGCAACCTCCTGCTTGCGGACGAAATCAACCGCGCCTCGCCTAAGACGCAGTCCGCGCTCCTCGAGACGATGCAGGAACGCTCGGTCACGCTTATGGGCGTGACGCGCCCGCTGCCCGACCCCTTCTTTGTCCTCGCAAGTCAGAACCCGATAGAGCTCGAGGGAACGTATCCGCTCCCCGAGGCGCAGACCGACCGATTCCTCTTCCGCCTCCGCGTCGGCTCTCCCGACGCCGCGACGCTGACGGCGATCATTTCGTCGCGGTCGCAGGGAAAAATGCCCGACCCCAACTTCTCGCTCTCGAAGGACGCGCATACGCGCGCATTCGACACTGCCTCGCGCGTCGTGCTGCCCGACGCCGTCGCCTCGTGGATCGGACGCCTCGTCGCCGCGACGCACGGCGCGGAGCACGTCAAGTACGGCGCATCGCCACGCGCGGCGATTGCGCTCGCGGAGTCGGCGCGCGCCTTTGCGCTCCTTGACGGACGGCCCTCCGTTGGCTTCGACGACGTGCGAGCAGTCGCGATCCCCGTCCTGAACCACCGTCTCGTTCTCGACTACCGCGCCTCCTTAGACGGCGTCACGTCCGAAGATGTCGCCCAACGCATCCTCGATTCAGTTCCTGTGGCGGAGTAATCTTGCAACACAGAGACACTGGTCATATAAATCACACAGAGGGACAGAGACACAGAGAGAAGTTTTAGGTAGGGATTAAAGATATGACAACATACAGAAAATCAGTTCTCCTTTTCGCCGCTGCGCTCGCCGCGTTCCCGCTGGCCTTTCACGCAAAAGCACTTTCCATAGTGCCGGATCCGAAAACGGAAAAGAAGGAGATCGGCGGCTCCACCGCAGTCCTCAGCCCGGCTTCATGGAAAAGCTGCTCGCGGATAGACGCGCTCGAATACCGCGACGAGACTGTCGTCGGCTCGGATATAACTCACGACGCGCCGCTCAGTCGCATTGCGCTGCGAAACACCCTCCCCTTCCCGCGCACTATACAGGTCAGCGTCCAAGCCCCGCGCTCCGCGCTGTCTACAAGAACCGTCGCCCTCGGCCCGGGAGCTTCCGCCACCATTACGCTGCCGGGCGTGTTCACAGTTGAAGACGGTTACGGCTACGGCGAGAGCTCCATCACCTTGTTTGAGGCGAAGCCCCCAAACAGCAACGGACCAAAAAGCGAGCCCATCCAGCTGTCGGGCAGAGTCTCGGATTTTCACCATGCCTCATACGGATACACCGTCGAGAACGACGTGAACCTCCTGCTCTCCGCAGGAATAGTCCGCGACGCCGTGCTGCCCGCGTTCAAACACGACTTCAACTCCGTCGAGCTGCGCCGAGACGCGGCGGACTGGCCGCGCGACTTCCGCGCATACCTGCCCTTCGACGCCGTGTGCATGACGAAGGAAGTCGCGGACGCTCTCCCCGAGGAGACGCGCGCGGCACTGCGGGCATTCGAGATCCTCGGCGGCGCGGTGATCACATTCGCAGACGGCAAGTCTGTTCCGTCCAACCTTCAGTCAACGGCGGAGACCGCGCAGAGGCGGCGCATCGGCAACCTAAACGTACACTACTACTACAGCGGCACGCCTAATTCCCATTTTACAGAGAACCACGCATGTGTTCCGATAAACGTCGGCAAGTCGCTGCCAGTCGGTCTCCTCGTCTTCCTGCTTCTTCTCGTCGCGTTCATCGCGATGCCGGGAATCGTCTTCGTTTGCGCAAAACGCAACAGGCGTCTTCTTATCCTCGCGGCGCTTCCGGGAACTGCCTTCGCCCTGACGCTCGTCGTGGCGGCCATAGCGCTCATCGCATACGGCACGACGCCGACAGTGCGGATTCAGTCCGTCACGATTCTTGACCCTGAAAGCCGCCTTGCCGTGACGCGCGGGCAGTTCGCCTTGTTCGCGCCGGGGAACGTGACCGAGGAGATGTCGATTCCTTCCGACGTCTCCTTCCGCCTGCGCGGACGCGGAAACGAAAGGTTCACCGCGTCCTTCGGCGAGAGCTGCCGCCTCTCCGGCGACTGGGTAAAGCCGCTTACCGCGACCTTCTTCGACTTCGAACGCGCCGAGCGCCGGTCGGAAAGGCTCGACGTCAGGCCGGCGCAGGACGGCGATCTCGTCTTCGCCAACCTCCTCGGCGTACCGGTCACGGGAGGAACCGCCAGGTTCGGCAACAGCCGCTACAAAGTGCCGGCTCTCGCTCCCGGCGAACAGGCGACTGTCAAGGGCGAACCGCTTCCGGACAAGGCCGCGGCAAATGCGCCGCTTCCGCACGAGACGCTTTTCGAAAAGGGAACGTCGTACGGACGCAACTGGAAGGACATCACAGAGCTTATCGAGAAGGACAAGCTGCTTCTGCCCGACAAGACATACGTCGTCCGTCTCGCGGGCTCGCCGTTCTTCCCGTCCCCGCTCGCATCGCGCGAGACATACGAAACTGCGGAGGCGGTCGTCGCGGGACGCATTGCCGACGACGGCGGAAAGGAGGAAAAATGAAAGTAGAACTCCTTCACCTCACGCGCGTCTTCCAGCGCGGATTCAAGGCGGTTGACGACCTCTCGTTCTCGTTCACGTCGGGCGAAGTCGTCGGCTTCGTGGGACCCAACGGCGCCGGAAAGACGACTACGATGCGCATGCTCGCGACGCTGGACGTTCCCGATTCAGGCGACATCCTGATCGACGGAAAGTCCATTCTCGACGACCCGTCGCTCGCGCACCGCGCGGTTGGCTTCATGCCTGACGACCTTCCGAACCGCTCGGACACAACGGTAGACGAATACCTCGACTTCTTCGGACGCGCCTACGGCCTCCGCGGCAAGGAGCTCGCGGACGCGATCAACGGAGTGGAGGACTTCACCGGGCTCGTCTCGTTCCGCGACAAGACGCTGCGCGAGCTCTCGAAGGGAATGAAGCAGCGCGTCTCGCTCGCTCGCGCGCTCGTCCACGATCCACAGGTTATCGTCATGGACGAACCAGCCAACGGGCTCGACCCGCGCGCCCGCATCGAGCTGAGGGAGCTTGTCCGCGCCCTCGCCGAGCAGGGCAAGGCAATACTCATCTCGTCGCACATCCTGAGCGAACTCGAGGAGATGTGCACCACTTCCGTCATAATCGAGCGAGGCAGAAGGCTTTCCACCGACTTCAAGGACGAGACCGCGTGGATTCGCCTAAAGTTCAACTCGGAAGGCGGCGAGGCAATCCTCGCGAAGCTCCTCGAAATGCCGTCGGTCAAGGAGGCGGAGCTCTCCGGCGCGGGTTTCCGCGTGCGCATAGACGCAGGCGACGACGCGGCGGAGAGTCTCGCGAAGGAACTTTTCGCAAAAGGCCTTGTCCCGATCCACTTTACATCCGAGGCGGGCCGCCTCGAAGACGTGTTCATGCACGTGACGAAAGGAGCACTCGCATGAAAAACCCATTCTCGCTGAACCCCGTCGCGCTCCGCGAACTTCGCCAGCTCGTCCGCTCGCGCGTAATCACCTGGAGCTTCGCACTCTATCCCGCCATACTCTTCGGCTTCACCATGCTCGCGGTCGCAACGGCCATGGGCAAGCGCTCCGCCGAGGACATCGCGTTCGGGAGCGGAATCGGCGAGGGGCCGTTCACGATGGTCGCCGTGATCACGGGAATCGTCGCATGCCTCGGCATACCGTTCTACGCGGCGATGAAGGCGATCCTCGACACGAACAGGAACGGGCCCGGACTCGAGTTCACCACGACGCTAACGCCCGCGAACATAGTAGGCGGACGGCTCGTCTCGACCGCCATACTGATAGCGTCCGCCGTCGCCACGGCAATGCCGTTCTTCATCTTCGCCTACCTCCTGCGCGGCATCACGCTCGAGCAGGTGTTCCTCACGCCGCTCGCCCTGTTCGGCTACGCCATCGCGATGTTCTCGCTTTCGCTCGTCATCGCGTGCAGGCCGGTCGCCGTTCCGCTGCGCGTCATAATGACGGTCGGGCTCTTCTTCGCAATGACCTTCGTCGTGCCGGGCATTGTAACCGCGGTGTCTGTCTCCCACAGGCATTTCGGAGGCGCCGCACCCGTCGAGGAGCCGTCGTACATCGCATCCATCCTGGGCTATGCCGCCATTCTCGCCGCGCTGGTCCTTTTCGTGCGCGCGTTCTGCGCCTCCCAGCTCGCGCCGAGGTACGTTGACGCGGACCGTCCGTTCAGACGCGTGGTATTCGCGCTGTTCGTCGTCTCCGCGCCGGCCGCCATCTGGAGCTATAGGGCGTGGTGCATAGCATGGGTCGTGATCGGCGGCATACTGATGCTCACCTCTTCGCTTACCTCCCGCGAAATCCCGAGAGCCGCGAAGTCGAATGTCCCGCGCAACTTATTCGGCCGCCTCTTCTCGTTCCCGTTCGCGACAGGCGCCGTGCCGGGGATGCTCTTCGCCGCGATCATAATCGCCGTCGCAGGCGGAACGTACTCCGCGCTCGAGACGGGGAACGACCACTCCCTGATTCTCTGGGCCGACCTCGCCGAGCTGACATGCGTCCCGGTGATCGCGGGCGCGATACTGCGCAGCAGGAAATGCGACGACAGGCGCTTCCGACTCGTCACCGCCCTCTTCATCGCCTACATCATCGCCGTCTCCATCCTCTCGTTCATGGCGGAAATCGACGCAATCGAGGAAGACCTCGTGGCGATGCTTCCGTGCAACTTCGCGGGCGTAGCGGAAAAGCCGACGGCGCACCTCACGAGCTACGGACTGCTGCTCCTGTTCTCCCTCTGCGTGATCGTCATTTCGTCCGTAAGGGCATTCAGAACATACCGCAGGCCGAAATGACGGAAGCCGAACAGAATGGGCGCGAAGACGGGCGGGGACTCAGGTTCCTTCTGCCGCGCCTCGCGTTGAGAGGCGGCATCGGCTCGCGCCTCGGTTCTCGCGCAGGCGAATCGCTCGAATTCCAGGACTACCGCGACTACACGCCTGGCGACGATCTCCGCAACCTCGACTGGAACATCCTCGCGCGGACGGAACGCGAAGTGGTGAAAGTGCGCAGGGAGGAAGTGGCGCCGGTCATAGAGGTGTTCCGCGACCGCTCTGCGTCAATGGAGACGCCGAGCGCCAAGTCTGCGTGCGCAGACTGGCTCTTCGGGCTCCTCTCCACAGCGGCCGACGGCTGCCGCGTCGTCTACAGGGAACATCCGAAAACCCCGCGGGCGGTACGCGTCTACATAACGGATACGCTTTTCGACGAAGATCCGGACTCCATCCTCGTCCGCCTTTCGCACAACTCGGCGGCGCTCGCCATCGTGCGCGTCCTTTCGCGCGAAGAGGCCGATCCCCCCGCATCCGGCGCGTTCGAGCTCGTCGATTCCGAGACTGGCGAGCGGCGCGAGATGACGATGGACTCTGACGCCCTCTCGAAGTACCACGCCGCGCTCGAGGCGCACACCGCCCGCTGGACAGCCGCCGCCAAACGGCTCGGCGCGGCGTTCGTAGACCTCGCGGCGGAAGCGCCGCGCCCCGAGCGTATCTCGTCCCTCGCGGCGGAATCTCTCGTGGAGGGCCGTGGATGATCTTCGCGACTCCACTTGCCGCAGCGGGGTTCGCAACGGCCGCAGGCCTTGCGGCGGTCTACTGCTTCCGCAGGAAGAGCCCGGAGAAGACCGTAGGCTCGCTCCTGCTCTGGCCGCGGCCGAAAACAGTGTCTACGCAGTCAAGGCGGCGCGACCGGCTCGTCCTCCCCCCGATCTTCTGGCTTGAGCTCTTCGCCCTTCTCGCGCTCGTCTTCGCGGCGCTCACGCCGCTCGCATGGCGGCGAAGCACGGGCACGCTCCACGTCGTGCTCGATGAATCGCCGTCGATGTCGGCAAACGGCGGAGACCCGGCGAGGCTCGCAGGCGCCGCGCTCGCCGGCGAGCGGAAGCGCGGCACGAAGGACAAGGTGTGCGTCCGCACTTCGTCCGACTCCCGCGCCCTCGCGCGCGAGATCGACGCGGCGAAGGCGGTGGCAATCCCTGGCGACGAGATTCTCGTCCTCACCGACACGCCCCCCGAAGACGGCGTCGCGCGTGCCGGCTTGCGCTGGTCGTCTTTCGGGAAGCCCCTCGCAAACTTCGCGATCACCGCGACAAGGCGCCTGAGGACGACGCCAGAGACAGACTCCGTCTTCATCGAAGTGCGCCGCTTCGGGCCAGGTGAAAACGAAATCAAGCTCGCCCTTTCGGGACACGGCGCGGCGGAGCTCCTGCTCGACGGCGAGGGACGGGCGCGCTTTTCGACGACAGTCGCCGCGTCGGAAGGGCCTATCGTCGCCACCCTTCCTGACGACGCGCTCCCGGCGGACAACTCGGCGACCCTCCTCCCGCCGGAGGTTCCCGCGCTCTCGGCCGCAGTCCGCTTCCGCAACAAGCCGCGCACCGACATCATTCGTCGTGCGCTCGACGCAACTGGATTCGTCACCAACTACGTCGCCGCCGCAGATGCAGATGTCGTATTCACCGACGCCGACTTCACGCCGTCGCCTCGGCAGTACCTCGTCCGTTTCCACGAATCGTCCGGCGCACGCACGACAGGCCCCGTGTGGACCGATCCTGCAGAGCCTCTCCTCGACGGCGTTGATCTCGACGGCGATCCGTATGCACTCTCGTCCGATCCGCTGCCGTGGGTGCCGGTCGCGTTTCTCGGCACCTCGCCGCTTTTTTCGGCCACGTCGAACGAATGCCACGTCGGCTTCTCCAATCCAACGCTGCCGTTCTTCCGCTCGCCCAGCTTCCCCGCCTTCGTCCAGAACGCGCTCACGGCGGCGGACAGGCGGATCCGCGAGATGGAGCCCAGGGCGAAGGAAAGGCCCGCAGGACTTCTCGATGCGGACGAAAGCGACCTCACGAAATGCGCGTCCGTCAATCTCGGCTCGGGCGCAAGCGCGCCGGAGGATGCGCGGCGAAACAAGTCCGTCGCCTGGGTGCCGGCGCTTCTCGCAATACTCGCGCTCCTGCTGCACTTCCGCTTCGCCCGCTCCAGGGCGGCAGTCGCTGTC
Organism: Kiritimatiellia bacterium; assembly: GCA_045536845.1. Taxonomy (GTDB): domain Bacteria; phylum Verrucomicrobiota; class Kiritimatiellia; order RFP12; family UBA1067; genus UBA1067. The sequence goes on from JAZSOG010000039.1 coordinate 24,924, forward strand.
GCGGCGCTCGCGGCCATCGCGCTCCTAAGGCCGGTCTTCCCGAGGGCAGAGCACGCCGGACGGCTCGTCGTCGTCGCAGACCGCTCGCGGTCAGTGACGGACGGCGCCCTCGCGGAGCAGGAGCGGATTATACGCGGCATTTCCGCCGCGCGCCCCGCGAAAGCAGAGCTCGCCGTCGTCGCGTTCGGCAGGAACGCCGTCGTCGAGACTCAGCCGGGAAGCGAAGGATTTTCAGAGTTCATCCAGGACATCGACCGCGACGGCTCGAACGTGCGCGAGGCGATAGAAAAGTCCGCGGCGTTCGTCGAGGAAGGCGTCCCCGCGAAGATGCTCGTCCTGTCAGACGGCCTTTTCACCGCGCCGCCGGATATCTCTTCGACGGCAGTAGACACCTTCCTCCAGTCGAGGCCCTTCGCGCACGACCTCTTCGTCGCAGGCGTCGACGCGCCTGCATCCGTCGCGCCCAACGCCCCCGTGCCGATAACAGCGTGGGCGAGCTCAGCCGAGACGACGACAAACTCGTATGCGCTTCTCCGCGGAACGAATGTAGTGGCGCGCGGCACGAAGGTCTTCAGGCCGGGCCTCACCCCGCTCGTCTTCCGCGACTTCGCCGGACGCGCGGGCATCAGGCGATACTCCATCGAAGTCGCGCCGTCGAAGGACGACCCCTGCCACGGCAACAACAGCGCGTCGATGCTCGTCAAGGTCGAGGGAAGGCGTCCGCTCCTATACCTCACGGACGAGCCGGAGGCCTCCGCCGCCGAGACGATCAGGCGAGGCGGCGTTCCGGTGGAGGTACACGAGGCGAAGTCGTTCCGCGGCGGACTCGCCGCGCTCGAGGACTACGGCGGCGTCCTGCTCGACAACGTGCCGGCGAAGGACTTCCAGCCGTCCTTCCTGCGCGAGCTCGCCTCGTATGCGACCGACCTCGGACGCGGAGTCGCGCTTGCCGGCGGCGAGAGGTCGTTCGGGCCAGGCGGGTGGTACAAGACGGCAGTCGAGGACATACTTCCCGTCTCGCTCGAACTGCGGCAGGAACACCGCAAGTTCTCCATCGCGCTTGCGATCGTGATGGACAGATCCGGGTCGATGATGGCCGCCGCTGGAGGCGGGCGCACGAAGATGGACATGGCGAACCTCGGTGCCGCAGGCGCCATGGATATGCTGACCTCGCTAGACGAAATCGCCGTGATCGCCGTCGACTCGCAGCCGCACATAATTCTCGCGATGCAGTATGCCGACGAGGCGCAGTCGCGCAGAAACGACATACTCGGCATCCGCTCGATGGGCGGCGGCATCTTCGTCGAGGAGGGAATCACCGCCGGGCTGAGGGAGCTCTCCCGCGCCTCGGCCGAGACGAAGCACCTGATCCTATTCGCCGACGCAGCAGACGCCGAGGAGCCGGGGGACTTCCGCTCCTATCTCGCCAAGGCGACGGCGGCGGGCATCACGGTGAGCGTAATAGGGCTTGGAACGGAATCCGACTGCGACGCAAAGCTCCTCAGGGAAATCGCGGAAGCCGGCAACGGAACATGCCAGTTCGAGTCGGACGCGAAGGAGATTCCCCGGCTCTTCATGCAGGACACCTACCTTGTCGCGAAGACCGCGATGTGCACGAACCTGACGCCGGTGAAGACGACATCTTCGCTGCGGCAGCTCTCCGATGTCCTTCCCGCTGAGCTTACGTCCATCGGTGGATACAACCTAACGTACATGCGCGACGACGCCGAAACAGCGATCTTCACCGAGGACGACGAGCACGCGCCTGTCCTCGCGTTCCGCCGCGCCGGCGCGGGGCGGACTCTCGCGTTCACCGGCGAGATGGCGGGGAAGCACGCAGCGCCCCTCATGACGTCGAAGGACGGCGCGGAGATCGCGACGGCCGTCGCGAGGTGGACGCTCGGAGACGGCGAGACGGAGCAGTCTGGCTTCCATTTCGAGCGGCGCGTCGAAGCGGGGGGAATACGCATCACGGCCGTCGCGGACGAGGCAAATCCACTGACCGCAGTGCCGAACTCCGGGCTTAGGCTCGTCACCCTTCTCGACCGAGGAGGCGACGGGGTCACTCGCTTCGAGGACGCGCTCAGGTGGGAATCGTCCGACACGCTCTCGGCGTTTGTTCCGCTCTACGGAAACGAAACTGCGTTCCCCATCGTGACGCTTCCGGACGGAAAGACGGTCGCGCTCGCGCCGGCGTGCCTTCCCCATCCGGCCGAGTTCCACCGGCATCACGACCCTGCGGCGGGCGAGCGCGCGATGAGGCGGCTTTCGGAACGCACGAAGGGGCGCGTGCGCACGACATTCGACGACATCTGGGACGATCTTCCGGCTGTTCGCACGACCGTCCCGCTCGCGCCGTGGATATATACTATCGCCGCCTTTGTGTTCCTTGCATCCGTGTTCGTCCGACGTCTCGGGCTATCCGGCACATGGCACTTCCGGCTTCCGCGGCGCGCGCCTAAGGCGCCGCAAAAGAGCCGCACCACAGCACCTGCCGCGGCGCGCCCATCGAGTGCAAGGCCCGCAGATGCGCCGCCCGTCAACACGACGGCAGCAGCCCTCGCCCGCGTAAAGCGCGGCCGCAGGTAAAAAGTGCAATCTTAGGATTACGGCTTGAGATAGAGGTGGCAGTGTGGACATTCACCCGCCCTTCGGCAACCTCAACGCTAATTCAACCATTTCCTAACCCGACACGGACACAACCAACCGCCACGCAACCGCGAGCAAAAACCAACCATCCTTCGTGTCGAATCCAAGAACGATTCCGACACAACCATCCCACATGCGTGATCCTCCAACTCCGACTCAACCATGCGCAAAAGGATTCGTGAGGCGGCGGCCGAAAGCTCATGGAGCCTCGGCGAATACGCCGTATCCATTCGCTCGGACTTTCGCTCCACCGCCTCACTGCCGCCGCACCAATCGCGGCAGATTCGGCGGGGACAGACCCTGTTGACACACCTCCACACCCATGAAGGGGAAATTGTCTTGTCCGTACAGGTTAAGGGGGTCAAGGAGGAAGTTCTCTTTTCCCCTTCCCTTTTCTTTGACTTTGCAGACGGCGACCCGCCGCCTGTTGACAACTCATCCGTATTCATCGGATTTTCCTTTCGTGTTTTCTGTTGTTTGTGTCAGCCCGCGATCACCCGACCGCGGGAAATCCACTATCTGCCGCGTTGGTCAACCGGCAGACAAAAAAAGACCCTCCGGCACCAAGCCAGAAGGTCTTAATAAGGCATAAAAAAAGCGCATCGACTATCGATGCGCAATTGCCATTTGAAAAAGTCTAAACCAACAAGTATAAAAAATAATTCCTACAGCCGCTTCGCGGGGCTTCTACCCAATTCCGAGGTCATTCAAAGGGTTAAAATCGCGGAAAACCCTGTAAAACGCGCATTTCACGGGGTCTGTCCCCCTCCTTGCACTAATCACATCTCGGTTTGTTTGTGATCCATGTTCCTTTCATCATGATAGTTCAGCCAAGCTTGTCGTGGCGTACCTGACCCTTTTTGCCCGCCATCACTTGACCCTGCCGGTGTAGTCATTCACACCGCTATTGCTGACGGTCTGCCTGAAAAATCTGTCGGCAGCCTCGGTCTTGGCCACTTCCCACGGATTTGTTTCACCGCAGCGTTGGACGGCCCAAAGCTGGAGCTGGCGCTTGCGCCAGTTGACAGAACAGTTCGTTCCCCACGCGCCGCCATGCCCGAACCAGCCATCCGATCCGACCCAAAGTCCGAGCGAATAATTGGGGTCATCCATCATCGGCGGCCGCGTCGGTGTTGCAAGCAGCCGCCGCACGGTCTCTTCCTTCAGAATGCGCACGCCGTTATCGCCCATGCCGAGGTTCATGAGCATCTTGTAGAACTTGTACTGGTCGCGCGCCGTCGTCCACAGCCCGGCACCCGCCGACGCGAAGATGTGCGCATCGTTGTAGGGACGCTGCTGCCAGTCGTTCTGAATACGGTGTTTCGCGGGCACACCCTGCGCGCAGTCGTACATCTCGACTTGCGTCCGCAGCTGCGCATCTGACGGCTTGAAGCTCGTCTCCGACATACCGAGCGGATCAAGCACTTCATTCTTGAGATAGTCTTCCCACTTCATGCCCGTGACGACCTCGACAACCGCCGCACCGATATCAATGCCGGTGTTTGAGTATTGAACCTTCGTACCTGGCTCGAACAGGAGCGGCGATGCCGCCGCAATCGCCGCGGTCGCCCTGAGCGGCGCACCGCCAGTCCATCCGCCGCCCTTTATTGAGGGCTGCTTGGCACTGATTTCAAACGGGAAACCACCCGTATGGTTCATGACCATGCGCACAGTCAGCACGTTCTTCGCTCTGACAAGCCGCCGGACGCCGTCAGTACCCGTATCCTCTTCGACCCACAATGTCCCGAACTCCGGCAGATACCGCGAGACAGGATCGTCCAGACCCAGTCGTCCATCCTCAATCAGTTTTGCAACCGTCACGCCGCAGAAACCCTTCGTCTGCGAACACTGCATGAAAACGTCGTCAAGCGTGATTTTCCTCTTTGCCGCAACATCGGCGTAGCCGACGCACGCAACCTCGGCAACACCGTCCCTGTAGAGGATGCTCACCGCGCCCGGCAGCTCCCCGCGCGTCACGTAGGGCGCAAGCGCATCCGCGACGAACGTCGTCCCCGAATCGGCGGCACCGTCGCCAAGCTTCGAGACGCCGCCGACCTGCATCCGCTTCACAGTCTCGGCCTTGCGTTTCTCCAGAGGCTCGAGAATCTTCTTTCGGAAACCTTCAGATGGCGGAGGGCAGGACACACCCTTGGGCAGGAGTGTAATGCGGTATATCTTCAGTTTTATGGCCTTCGGTCGATAGAAGAAGAAATGAAGCCGCGCAATATTGGATGGATCCACGCCATCCGCCATCTCCCAGCCGTGTAGCCTAAACTCGCACCGCCCATAGCCAAACGCGGGCAATTCGTCGCCACACGCAAGCAAACCACGGTTGACATGTCCTTCAGCGCCAGCGACATAGAGCTGAAAAGGCGTTCCGGACGATTCGCCGGACTCGTTGACAAAGTCGACGGCAATGCGGTCGTAGCCCCTGAAATCGCGATATATGTCCCAGGGCATGCCCCAGGTCGCGGACGGCCAGTCGCCCGCGCCGGGTTTCCACGCCTCGGCAGTGATTTCAATAGGATGCTCCTCCTCGATGAATATCGTCTCCGGGAAGCCGCCGCCCTGTGAACGGTCGGTGATGTCCGTCATCTTCCCCGTCGCCTTGTCGTAGGCGTAGAAGTCGAAGCGGATGCGCGCGGGGTTGCCCTTCGGGTCGCGCCACCAGCCGTGCTGTCCGCCGCCGAGCGCGTTCACGACGACGAAGACGGGCTCCTCCCGCCCAGATACGGACTTCGGCACCAAGTCAAAACCATAGTAGGCGTCGAACCGTCGGCTGTCGATCAGTTTCAGGTCTGTAGTCGCCCGCGAGAAGTTGAACCCCTTCTCGTTCCCTTCGCTGCGCCATGCTCCGTAATTCCCGAAGAGCAGCTTCTCGCCATCATTGGAAAGCGTCTGCGTCCCGTAGTGGATGGGATAGTCGAATTCCATGTCGCGGATGCTTTTCAGCGCGAGATCCCTCGTCGAGACCGACAGAACCGTGTTGTCGCAATGCGGCGGATGGTGAAAGCGTTCCTTGCCGTTCCAGTGATGGTCGATGCACGTGTAGAGCGTATCACCCAGAACGGTGCAACTGTCGAAGCCGCGCGCATTTTGATAGTCGTAGTGCCGCTCCATGATCGGGTTCAGGTCTTCGTCCCACACGCCGATCATGAGAGGCGACTCGTTCTCGGCCCGATCCCAGAGGGCATAGGCCCCGTATACGCGACCGTCGGCGTATGCGATGTCGCCGAGATGCGCACGCGTCAGGCACTGCTTGACGACACGCCCCTTCCAGTCCAGCTTCACGATGCCGCGCGAACAGGCGACGTAGATCGCCTTCTCCGAACACGCCATCCCCTGCGGGTGTCCATGCTCGGTCAGCATGTCCAGCTCGCCCGGAACCGTATAGAGCGGGTTCATCTTCAGCCCCTCGACACTCGCCGCCCGGGCGTCGCACGGGCGAACCGTCATGCGGTCGATGTCAGGCATCCACGCTCCGGCGTTGAATAGGCGAACCGAGTGCAGTCCTGCTTTCAGCCGCATGCGCACCGAAGAGGAGGCGAAACCGTCTGGCGCCGCAGGCATGGCGACACGCCGCGCCGCACCGTCGTCGATGGACAAAAAGACGAAACGTTCGTCCGGCGCGGAATAATCGAATGTCAGGTCGTATTCGCCGTCGCCATCCACCTTGACATCGCGCCAGACCATGTCGTTCGACGCGCCCATGCCCAGGAAGCGGACGCACACCCCGCCGGACGCGCGCGAGTCGGCCGCCGGGAATGCCGTCTTCGCTTCCATCGCGCTGCGCAGCGCCTGGAAACCGCTCAAATAGGCGTGTTCCGCCTCGTAAACAGTACGCGGCAACCGCCGTTCGCCGTCGAAGCGGTAGAACTTCGACGCATGAGGAGCGACCGTGACAGACACCTCGTCCTTGAAGCGCCCGACATCGGACATCTCCACAAGATCGAATGCATCGACCGGTCCGCAGAGTTCCAGCGCGTCGGCGCGGACCGTGAAAGTCCATTCTCCGTCCGAACCATTGTACAGCGCCACATAACGCGAGCGGCCGTACCGTTCATAAGCATCTTTGACCAACACGCAGGCGTCGCCCTCGCGCGCAACGACCTGGCCCTGGAGTCCGAGATCGTTCTGGCTCATGGCAAGCAGATACGGGTTCGTCACAAGGGCCTTCGTCGATTCGGGTATCGCGCGCACGTCGCACCCCAGCACGAGCGGCGAAGAAAGCATGCACCACATCCCGAAATGCGTGATCTCCTCGTCGCGAGAAAGCCCCGTGTCACCATTCTTGCCGAAGACGGTTCGGACCGCCCCCTCGAGCTGGCCGACCTCCAGCATGTCCATGTCGTTGTAATGTCCCGGCCGCGCGTATGCGCCAAGGTAGAGGTTTTGGTCGATGATGAACTTGACCGTCTTCCAGTTGGCCCGGATGTCGCCTGTCGTACGCCACGACTCTGCAATGTCCGTCGCCCACGTACCGGGGAAAAGCCAGCGGCAGATGTTGAGCCGGACATCCCTTCGCCCGGTTTCCGCGATCGCCCGCGCGATTTCCGTATAGCGCGACTTCTCGTCCAGCTTGAGCGCCTGTCCGCCGCACCAGTCCACCTTGATGAAGTCGAAGCCGAGATCGTTGAAGAACAGGTGGCAGTCCTCCGCATCATGTCCGTAGAGTCCGCAGCCCCTCCCGCTTTTGTCGCCGCTTCCCCCGAACAGGCTGTCGCACGTGTCGGAACCCGCGTCCGTGTAGATGCCGGCCTTGAATCCGAGCGCATGAAGCCCGTCCACGACAGGTTTCAGGCCATTTGGGAAACGCACGGGGTGGATGCGCAGGGCGCCGTTTTCGTCGCGCCCGCCGAAATATCCGTCGTCGATGTTGACGTACGTATAGCCCGCCGCCTTCAGCCCGTTCGTCGCCATTGCGCGGGCGACATCGAGGATGAGAGAGTCGGAAATCTCGATGCCAAAGGTGTTCCAGCTGGACCAACCCATCAGCGGACGGATCTTCGGGTCGCGCGACGACGGAATAACGGCGGCATCCAGCAGCCGCTCCGCCCTCGCCGCCGCCTCGTCGCGGCACATGCCCTCTATCCGACTCAGGTTGACGTATGCCTTGCCCGCGCCAAGGTCGATGCGGATTCGCCTGTCGCATTTCGGGCAGTCGCGGAACTCAACTCGGGACGGCTGGGACGGCGACGCGCAGACCGCGTGTCCGACGGAAAGTCCGATGACGATGCTCGCGGCAAACGTCATTTCTCTAAAATGCGACATGGCCGTTGACTCTCTATCTGACAACGACCGACATTCCCGTAAAGCGCGTCTGCTTCCCCTGCAGGAAATCGCGCGGGTCGAGCGCGACATTCGAGAGCCGGAACTCGTCGATCCACGGGCCGGTGCTGTAGCCATGGTCGCTCCCGGGGCCATAGCCGCTGCCGATTTCGAGCATTTTCGAATTGTCGCTATCGTTGGCCTTGAAGTCTATGTTCATGTTGCCATCCCATGTCTTGACAAGATTTCCGTCGAGATACGCCTTGGCGGTCTTTACAGGTCTGTCGTATGTCAGGGCGATGTGATGCCACTCGTTGTCGCAGATCTGGCCAGCACTGCCCCAGTCGTTGATTTCGGTATTGGTATCTTGATCCTTCAGACAAAAGGCCAGCCCGCCGTTCTTGTGTACGCGAATGCTCATCGGCCCGCCACTCCACGCCTTGCCGAAAAACGCCAAATAAGCCGAATCGTTGTACACGCCGTCCGGCTTCTCCGGAACACGTGCGAAGAACTCGAACGTAAAAGAGCCGTCTAAAACCGCATGCGCACCGTTCTTTCTGTCATCTATGAAAAGCGACGCCGAGTAGAACGGCTGGTTCGTCGGCGCATGGAGAGCCACGGCATTAGTCAGCGTCTTGTTGAATTTACTGCGGGCGTTGTAGACTTCGATGACCGGGAGCGAATCTTTCACAAGTTCAGGCTCGACGCCCTTTGTCGCGTCCCACTTGACCTCGGCAGGGATGGCACCGCTCGAAGGCACGGCGTTAAGCTCCTTCCACAGCGGAAAGCCGAACTCTTCGGTCGCCGCCGTGTCGAACGTGACGTGGCAGACCGTGCTCGGAGCATCGATCTCCGGCACGTAGGCAGCAGGGCGCAGAAAGTCCGTCGCCGAAAGCGCCGCATTTGAAATACGCACCTCGTCGATCGCGCCCGTGAACCGGCGGCCCCACGCCATCGGCTCCGCGCCTATCGTGAGCGGCAATGTGCACGCGGGATCGTAGGACGGAAGCGCAGCGTTGACGTTCGACTGCTCCGCCACTTTCACATAGTCAAGATAGACCGAGAACTTTCTTGCCGAGCCATCCATGGCCAGCGCCGCGTGATGCCATCTGTCATCGATAAAATTCAACGCGGCGCTGGTGGCGGTCGGCCACGTGCTTGCATTACGCACCTGTCCCGATATCGTCCGGTTCTTGTTGTTGACGTAAAGCACGAACGCATACTGTCCATACCCGGAAGAATAGTCCGTCGAGTTCGGCAGACACACGAGAATCTGCTCCGATGTGTTGTTCGACTCGCCATCTTTGAGTTCGATTGGAGGCATCTTGAAAAAGCATTCCACCGTGAACGAGCTAAGGTGCAGCGCATCCGTCTGCGGCACGACAACGCACCCGCCGTCGCCCTTGGACACGTAATAGCTCGTGCCGCTGTCGTAGACGCCCCACTTCGACGTGGTGAACGCAAACGCACGGTCGTTCATCGCCTTAGCCCGCGTCACAGGATCGACGACACCGTTTCCAGAAGCGAACCCTGCCGCTGCCATCGGCATATAGCCTGTGTCGACAGACGAAATTCCGCCGTTCGAGTTCTGCTGGCGGCAGTAGCCCGTCAGCGTTCCGGGATTGGCGGAGTTGACGATCTCAACCGTCGATCCGACGCGTTCGCCGAGCGTGCCTTCGTCAAAACGATACCACGCTACCGTTCCGGCGTTGCAGATGAATCCGGCGCCCGCCGCAACTGCGGCGATGACAGCCCTGCTTTGTGTCATCAACTTCATTCTGGTCTTCTTGTTCATGTTTTATTGTTTCTGAAGTGTGGTTTCCGCCCGCCGCGTGTAGAGGCGGGAGGCGACGTCCATGAGCGACGCAACCATTTCGGGGTATGGTACGTCGCAGACAGACACGAGTCCGATGTTCCAGTTCTCGCCGTCAAAGCGTCCAACAAGCGGCTGGTCGTGAAGCTGAAACCAATGGCAGCCGACGCAACGAGGATTATCCAGGCACGACTCGACGTAGCGCTTGAGGCATTCGCCTCGCTCCTTCTGGCTCAGGACTTCGACAAGCCCGCCGCCGAACATCCCGCGGTCCTTCGCCCCGAAGTGGAACTCGCCGATCAGGAGAGGCTTGTCCGGCGCATAGCGCTCAAGATCATCAGCCGGGTCGCGCATGTATATGTTGCTCGACACCACATCGCAGTGCCGCGCCGCCGCAAGCCAAACTTCCTTTGGCGCTGAGTGAATGCGCGAGCCGAGGTAAAGAAGGTTCGGCATTGTCTTTTTCAAGATGGCACGAACAGTCGAATAGTATTTCTCCGCCGCCGCTCCGACATCGCCGCCGCAAAGCTGCCAGTCAATCTCGTTGTCAACGAAGACACCAATGCACCAAGGGTCGCTTCCAACCGACATCGCCAACTTCTCCGCCTTTGCCGCAAGGTCTTCGGCGAACTTACCGGAGAAGACGTCAGGTACGGGACGCCTAAAGCCTTTCGTCATCGACGGCATAACGGTTTCGGACGAAACGTTGATTGTCGCCGTGTAAGGCGTGCGCCGCAACGAGGTGATGTAAGGCAGACACCAGCATCCGAGGGTGTTAAGTCCCCATGCACGGCAGCGGTCGTGGACGAGGCTAGCGAACAACGAATGCCAATTCTCGCCAAACCGCCGAGCAAGGTTTTCACCGGCATGGCAGACCTCGTCTGCCGGGGAACCGTCCTTGTTCTGCGGAACGACCTCAAACCACGCCTCGCGTCCCTTGACCTGCGTGGCATGGTTTGGATAGAGAATCGAAGCGACTCCGAACGAGAAGAAGAGTCGGCCATTGGGATCGACAAACCACCACTTGCCATCGACCTTCTCCGCGCGGAAGAAGCCCGTCGCCTTCAATTGCGGCCCTGCGGCCCAGCCGCCATATTCGTCAATATCAGGCGTCGGACTCTTCGAATGTTCCGAAAGCCACGAACTCTCCGCTCGATGCGCGGCGGCGAGCTCATCGTCGGAATGAATCTTGCACGGCCAATCGCCGTGTTTGAACTGTCCATAGCGATCCACAAACGGGAAGAACGACTTGTATGAAACAATCTGCGGATTGCGAGCTGGATGCGAGAGGCGAATGCCGAGAATCTCGAACGCCAGCGGATGCGGCGTTCCCGGCTGCTCGCTGTAAACCGTCACAATGGTCATCTTCGAGAATTGCGGACGCTTCATGCAGGGAATCACACTCTTCATTGAATCTTCCGGAAAGACCAAATCGTCCGTCGCATACGGCGAGTCGTTAAGGACGACCTTGATCTTGCAGACGGAGTGCGCCGGAACGCCTGAAGACTGATAAGTCAATATTCGCTCCTTTTCTCCGCCAACTCCGACGAACACCCTCTCGGTCCGCTCCCCTCGGTTGCTTACGACGACTTCCAGCTCTGCGGCCTTAGACCAGTCCCACGCGCCTCCTTGCCCGGTAGACGGACGTATTTCCACGCCGGGCCATCCATAGCCGCCTCCGCTGCACTTCACGACAATCGAACCATCAAGCGAGGTTTCCACAACAGTGTCAGGACGCGCACACATGTTTGCCGGGAAATCGATCCTCGGCAACACTGACGCACCAGCACCTATGCAGAGCATAGTCGCCACAATGCAAACAGCCGTGTGCATGACCTCCATTTCCTGAAATTCGACTTTTTGATTCTTGATGATTCTTTTACAACGTGTGGTATTATATCACAGACGGCGGTCGAATAGTTATACATTTGCGCAAACAATATGGACGGTGGAAAGGGAAGAATCGCCATTACAGAAGACACGCTGCGAACCTGGGCGCGAGGTAAAGCGGGATGTTCACGAATGCGCCGTCCTTCTTCAGGTTGCGCTCGGAGAAGCGGATCGCGAACTTCGGATGCCTGGAATTGACGAAGCCCTTGAACGCGAAGGGAGAATGCCGAGGAACGTTCGGCGCGTCCGTGAATCCAACCTGTATCTACATGTCCGCGAGGGAAAGGCCCAGGCACGACGACTTCCGCATCCTCAAGCCTGGATTCTTGGCGAAAAACGCCTCTCGTTTTCTCGCAAGGGCATCAAGATCGATCCGCCGCGCATCACGCTTGATTTCGTAGAAGTCAAGCGTATCGGTGAATTCGTTCTCGCAGACAAGGTCGATTTCGTTCTCTCCGCGCCGATCCCACCATCCGCCCATCCGAGAGTAACGCCCCTCGGACATGAACTTCTCGCGAAAATAACCCTCGAGCGCATGACCGGAAAAAACCTCGTAGTCGCGTTTCACCACATCGCGAAGCGCGTCGTACATCCGCACCTGCAGAAGATACTGGCGCTTGAAGATGAACCTGAACCAGAACCGGAAAAAGTTGTCGTCGATGCGGTAGAGGCAGTTCTTGTTCGCCGTCGCCTCGAAGATAGGCTGGTTTTTCGCGATAAGCCCGTATTGATCCTCAAGCCGCGTGAGATAGCCGCCGACCTCGCCACCGACCTCGTTCATGATTTCCGCCCGGGACGTCCTGCCCCGTGCAATGGCTCCAAGTATCGAAAAGTACGTGCCATACTCCTTGCCGAACTCTTCCACAAGGACGGCCCAGCCCTCGTCGAGGAAATACGAATCCTCCTCTGTGATGACGTCCACCATCTTAGCCGCCGTAGCGGCCTTGCGGTCGACAAGCAGAGACACGTATTTCGCGACACCGCCCGTGAACGCCCACAACGCCAAGAGGTCGTCGTTTTTCCACGACGGACGGCAGCGCCCCAGCACATTCTTGAGCGTGTCCACCGAAAACGGACGCAGCTTGATTTGGTCGGTTTCACGCCCGTAGAGCGGCTGGGACTTCTCCTTGAATATCTTGTTCATGAGCGTGTTTACGCTCCCCGTCGAGACAAGGTTCATCCGGGCCCTTCCCGAAAGTTCGTCCCAATCGCGCTGCATCTCGCCGAATATGGCGGGATTGACTCTGAAGAAATCCTGAAACTCGTCGATCACCACAGTGATCGGACGCTCGGCGGCGAGCTCCAGTAGATACCGGAAAAGGTCGGAAAACTTCTGCACGACGCCAGGGATGCTTCTTCCGGCAAACTCCTCCACGCGAGTCTTGAAGCCGCTGCATAAATCGGCCTCTGCCGAACGTGTAACGAACAGATACAGATACGGCTCGTCCGCAAAGGCGTTCATCACAAGGGAGGTCTTGCCGACGCGACGCCGCCCGGTCAGGATCGTCCAGCACGATCCGTTCCGCGACCTTTCGCGTATGGAACGAAGTTTCAAGACTTCTTTTTTTCGACCGATAAAGTCCATGGCACACCCCATTCAACATCTATTGCGAAACCGCCAGTTCCGAACTGTCCGTTTCGCAACAAGTATACCATATTTCCGCCGGAACCGTCAACGCCTCAGGTTCGCCCTTCGCCAGGCGAGGAGCGACATGTCAAACCGCCTGTGGAAGAGCTTTGACAGCGCGATGTCGCTGCCGAACCCGCACTGCGCGGCTATCGCGCCAATGGCCGTATCCGTCCGCGAAAGGAGAAAGCACACCTTCTCCAGCCGGATATTCATTATCTCGTCAAGGATCGAGTGGCCCATCATCTCGCGGAAGCGCAGTTCTGACAGCCGCCGCGAGCCGCCGAGACACTTCACGACCTCCGCCGCCGTAAGCCCGCTGCACGCCTCGCGGCGAATCAGCTCCACGGCGGCAAGGATGCGCGGTTCGCGCCGCCCGAAACCGCGCGTCGATTCGCGGCGCACAGTCAGAAGAGGACCGAATATCTGCCGCTTCCCGGCGTCGTCGCGTCCGGCAATCAGGGCGTCAAGGCGGCGAGCGGCACGATAGCCGGCCTGTTCAAAGTCGATCTGCACGCTTGAAAGGCGCGGATGCAGCGACTCGCAGACGGCCTCGATATTGTCGATGCCGAGGAGCGTCAAGTCGGACGGAATCGCCTTGCCGATCGTGCGGCACGCCGCGACGACCTCGACGGCGGTGTCGTCGTTCACGGCGAAGACGGCGACATGCCGCGGCAGCCGCCGGATGAACGCCGCCAGCCGGGCCTGGCGGGCGGCCGGGCTTTCCTTTCGACAGGAGAATGCGGCGCAGCGCATCCCCTCGGCCTCGGCGCGTGCGCGGAACTCGCGCACCCTGAGCCGCGACCAGGCGCGCGGATGGGCGTAGCCGACAACCGCGTATGACGACGGCCTGTTGGCCGCCAGTTCACGGAACGCGACGCGCGTCGTAGCCTCGCCGTCGTGAACCACCATCGGAAGCTTCCCGCCGCAGAAGTTGCGGCTGCAGTCGAGCCACACCGTCGGAACGCCGCGGAAGAGCCCCGGTCGAAGGTCGTCGTGCGAGGCGGAGCATTCGACAATGCAGCCAAGCGGATGCAGACGCGACAGCAGCGCGCGCACGGCCGGAGGACGGGACCGGGACTCCGGCACAACGCAGACATTCCACCCGCACATCCCCGCAAAGCGGCGGATGCCGGCGAGCTTCATCTCCTGGATGCGCTCGCCCACCCACATGTCGAGATAGCAGATCGTCTTTTCCGTCATGAGGCCTCCGGCGCACAGTCTTTCGCCCGCTTGCCGAGCTGGAGGCAGACGAGCGTCCACAGACAGGAGACGAGCCCCAGCATGAATATCTGCAGACTCCTGGGGAAGGCGTAGACTGCGGCGACGGCAGGAATCCAGACCGCCCAGTTGGAAACAAGGCTCGGCAGCATGACGCGCCGGAAGTATCCCCCGCGGCACGTCCTGACGGCTTGCCTAAACGAGAACCCCGATCCCATCCACAGGAAAAACATGGAGGTGAGCGGAACCGGAAGAAGCGGTGTCCACACGAACTGGTCGAACGCGGTCTTGCAGACCAATGTCGCGATGGTGTGGCCATCGCCGAACATCTTTCCCTGTACTTCGTAGAACCAGAGGTAGACGATGCCCCAGCATCCGCTCCACACCGACTGGAGAAGGCACTTCACGAGCGGATGCTCCGTCCGGATCTCCCGCACCGCGTGGAGAAACAGCGCCGGCAACATGCCGCAGAACACGAACTGCGTCGCAAAAGCGGACAGCGCCCCTCCTCGCTCCTGCCAGAGGCGAACCGGCTCGAGCGCATCCGCCAGGCAAGGCATGCGCCAATAGGCGGCGGCGAGCGAAACAATGGACGCCCACAGCACAAGCATCGGGAGCCGGTTGGCCCTGATCGACGCCCATGCGATCCGCAATATTTCCGACAGACAAGCCATATATTCCGCCTACTCCTTCATGTTTCACATTATACCCTATTCCGCGCATCTGCGTCAAATGCACAAACCGAACGGGAGAAACTTGAAGGACAGACCCCGCGAAAGGCCCATTTTCAAGGGGTTTACGTTTCTATTCTCCCGCAGCGGTCATGGCACCATTGCCAGCAGCTTGGCGATCTCCTTCGCGTCGCGGGTGGTGTAGGAAGTAACGCGACGGCCGAGGCAGTTGATGGACGAGCCAAGGCCATGCAGTTCGACATTGTCGATTCGAAGGATCGCGAATGTGGGATGGTTGTGTTGAAATCGTTCTTGGATTCGACACGAAGGATGGTTGGTTTTTGCTCGCGGTTGCGTGGCGGTTGGTTGTGTCCGTGTCGGGTTAGGAAATGGTTGAATTAGCGTTGAGGTTGCCGAAGGACGGGTGAATGTCCACACTGCCACCTCTATCTCAAGCCGTAATCCTAAGATTGCACTTTTTACCTGCGGCCGCGCTTTACGCGGCTGCAGGTAGACTCGCCGCCGGCTCGCCTAAAGCACTTCCATCGCAAGCGCTATCACCGGCGGCATCGTGATGATGCTGAGAAGTGTCGTGCCGCTGACAAGCCCCACGGAAAGATCGACGTCGCGCCCGTACTTCGACGCAAACATCGACACCATCGCCGCGACCGGCGCGGATGCCGCCGTCACAAGCGCAAGCATCATCTCTCGCGGGAAGTGCGCACGCAAGGGGAAGAGCAGCGCGACCATCGCGAGAGGGTAGGCAACAAGACGGACGGCCGCAGCGAGATAGGCGCTCGGCATGCGGACGACGCGGCGGAAGTCAGCGCCCGCGAGATAGAAGCCGATGACGAGCATGGCAAGCGGAGTGTTGAGCCCGGCAAGAAGACTTATCGGCGTCTTGAGGATTGCTGGGAGCGAGACTGAGGCGAAGAAGAGCGGCAGCCCTATCGCAATGCCGACAGTGCCGGGGTTTACGATCATCGGCCGAAGCGAGCGCCACCTCTCCTTTAGTTCGAGTTTCGAGTTGGAGTTGGAGAGTGGAACTTTACCCCTCATTTCGTAAAGTCCCCAGCTCCACATGAAGAAGTTGAAGACGACTACATAAACGATTCCGTAGAAGACACCTTCAGCGCCGAGGATCGCCTGCTCAAGCGGAATGCCCATGAAGCCCGCGTTCGAGAACACCATCGCAAGACGCAGGACTGGTCGCGATTTGTCGTCGCCGCGCGAAAAGAGTCGGGCGAGCAGGATAACGGCGACATGCGCGATGGAGGCGATTGCAAACGCCCAGAAGAATCCATGCATCATCGACGAGTCGAAAGGACGCTGGAAAGAGTCGATGATGAGACATGGCGTGACGACGAGAAGGAGAACGTTCACAATCCCCTTCACGGACGCTTCGTCGACGAGGCGAACGCGGCGGCAGACCGCCCCAACCGCCATAAGGGCGAAGAGCACGCCGACCTGCGCCGCGACTGTAGCCAAATTCTGCATTCCGCGTATTATACCATTTTGATATAATACCGCGCGATGACCAGACAAAGCAAAATCACATTGACTCTCGGCGCGGCGGTAGTCGTGCTGCTCGCCATACTTGCCTCATGCGTAAAATACTGACAAGATTCACAATCGTGCCGATCACGCTGCTTGCAGTCGCCGCCCTCGCGGCCGGCGGGCTCCTCGCCTTTCTTGCGTGGCGCGACCGCGAGGCAGTCTCGTTCGCCTCTTCCGTCGTGAGCGAAAACTCCCCCATTGCGGAACTCGCGACGCGCAAGATCGTCTGGAAGGTCGTGCACATCGGCTCGACCGTCTCGACCGACACGGTGCGCGAGACGGTCTACACCATCAAGGCGGGCTATGACCTCTCGCAAGCCGAGACGCCCGTCGTCGACAAGGAGGCGAAGACCGTAACGCTGACGCTCCCGCCGCCGAAGATCATCTCCATAGACCACTTCCTCCAGCGCGAGTCCTTCGAGAGAAAGACGCTCGTCGAGCGCGTCTTCGGAGAGAACCGCGACGACGGCAAGGCTGACCGCGAGGACATTGTGCAGCTTGCCTCGGACTGCGACAAGTTCGCGCTTCTCTCGGCCGAGAACCTGCGCGAGTCCGTAGTCGCTCTGATTGCGAACCGGCTGCGCGACGCCTGCGGCTACGAACTCGTCGTCCAGGCCGGTCTCGACATCCCCGCTAAAGTAATGTTTAACGCCTACTTCGAGGAAAAGGGCGTCGACTTCCGGTTGCAATGAAGATGAAAGTCAGCTCCGTAGCGTTCGCAATGCTGCTTGCCCCGGCAATCCTCATTGCCGAAACCACCAACGTCACATTCGACGCAGCGCTCACGAACGAGACGGGGTGGGTGTACATAGGCAATATCAAACCCAACAAAGAGGGTGACTATTATATTAATGGCCAAGGAGCAACGATAATCTCTCCTTGTTATAATTTTGCCATAACATCTATAGTCCTGCACATTTCCACGTCTGCAAGTTGTAACAGAAATCTCATCATTTCATCATATGACAATGTTACAAGCAGCCTGTCCCATGAATTTACTGACATTCCAAAGGGAACAACTTCGGATGTAACCGCCACTTGGAATATATCTGATCATGTACGATCTCTCGCCATCACATCAACCATAGGCGCACAAAGCCTCTACTTCTATTCTGCCGTCATCTCCGGAGTGCCGATCATCGATGCGCCGACGAATCTGCAAGCCGTCAACATTAGGGGGACGCGGTGCGGTCTGTCGTGGACAAACCCCGCAAACGCCGTTTCAAACCGCGTCGACGTGTCAGAGGTGACACGAATCGCGGAAAACAGTTCTGTCGAACGAAAATACGACTTCAACGAGTTCAGCAACAGCGGCACCACCTCGCAGCAAACCGAAAGTATAGTGTCAGCGTATCCTGACCTAAGCGGTTATATGCTATGCCTTCCAACTAATACCACAGGGCAGATCCAGCTATCGAACAGAGACGAGAAGGGGGTTCTCACCATCCGCGAATTCGAATCATACGAAGGGCTCCGCCTGGAACTCATCGCGAGGCATTACGACCATCTGGACGAAGTGAAAACCATGTCCATCGGATATGTGCTTGACGGAGCAACAAATGATTTCGCATCCGTTGAACTTGCAAGCGAATTTTCAACGTCGTCCATTCCCCTTTCAGAGGTCCCGGCAGGCGCACCACTCATATTGAACAACTCTGGCAACAAGAAATATCACCGCGTGATCATTGACGAAATTTCTTTTGTCCGCAACTTTGCCGTTTCCACAAACCTCGTCAAGACTGCATTTGTGGCAGACTCCACGACATATTCAGTCCGAGGCTTATGCCCTCGGACTGAATACGTCGCGAGAATCACCGCGTTCGACGCCTATGGGAACGAATCCAAGTTATCCGAGCCGCTTGCAGTCACGACGAACGACGAAGCAATCCCCTTCTCTATCCGCATCCAATGACCCCCCCGAAGGCGAGGACAGCGGCGCGGCGGCACCTCACTTCGCCGTCCTGCCGATTCCAAGCCCGTTGAAATGCGTATGTTTGCCGCTTTCGGACACGCAGGCGGTCGAGACCTCGCCGAGAAGCTCCTTGCCGGCGTAGGCGCGGACGGAAAGGCCGTCGCCGGACGAGAGCCGCAGCGTAACGCGTTCGCCATCGCCGAGAGAGACGAAGCCGCGTTCGTGCAGCCCATCCGCGTCGCTGACGACAAGATGGACGCCGTCTGCGCGGCGCTCAACGAGAATGTACCCGTGCGCACTGCGCCAGAGGACAAGCCCATCGCCCTTCTTCGCTTCCGCGAGCGTCTCGTCGAACGCGAAATCCCTCAATCGCCGGATGCGAAACGCGCGCCCCTTCGCCTTGACACGGCACTCCTCCTCCGGCGTGACGACGCGCCCCTCGATCAGATGCGCGTCGTCGTACACGAGCTCTCCGTCCTTCCACTCCGCGCGGCACGCAAACGTCTCGCGCCCGAGCGTGACGCGCCGGTCGGCTCCTATCGGACGCTTCCCGAGGAAGACGGCGTAGAGGCCGCCTTCGCGCGCCTCGACGATGTCGGAGTGTCCCGTCGCCTGGAGCGGGCTATCCTTCCCGCGGTCGCGGCGAGTGACGAGAGGGTTCGACTTCTGCGGCAGATACGGGCCCCACACGCTCTTCGACTTGAGCGCCGTCGCCGCATGGTTGAAGTCCGTACCTCCCTCCGCGATCACGAGACGGTATACTCCGTCCTTCTTGTAGACATGCGGCCCCTCCGCCCACTGCGCCCCGGGGAAGACACCGTCCGTGATGTATTCGCGCCGTCCGACGAGCTGACCGGAGGCAAGGTCGATCTCCTGCATGTATATCTCGATGTGCCCCTCCCGATTCGGCTTGCGCGCAGGCATGGTCGCCGTCCAGTATACCTTGCCGTCGTCGTCGAAGAAGAGGCTCGGGTCGATTCCTCCGTCCGCCGCCTTGACATGGACTGGCTTCGTCCACGGTCCCGCCGGATCCTTTGCCGTGGTCAGGTAGTTGCGAAACTCCCTGCCGTGGAATGTGAAAATCATGTAATACGTTCCGTCGCGGAATCGGATCGTCGGCGCCCAGACCCCGTCGTCGTCCGTGAACTCGTCGCCGGACTCGATGACAACCGCGATATCCGGCAGCGCGTGTCCCACACGCGACCAGGTGCGGAAGTCGTCGCTGCGGTAGACAGGCAACCCCGGACTCCACATGAATGTGCTCGTCACGAGATAATACGCGCCGTCTGCGCCCCTCGTCACGCTCGGGTCGGGATGAAAGCCGCTCAAAAGCGGCGAGACCACCTCTGCGGCCTCAGACAGCCCCGCGACCGCCGCTACGGCCGCGAACACAAACGCGGTGCTTTTTATTTTCATCGACACTGCCTCCTGTTCTCCCCGTCGGGTTTTCTGAATTATACCATTTTCTCAGCCCGAAGCGCAGGACACATTTGATATACTATTGCGCATGGACGGCAAGAACCAGCGCCAGTCGGCTCAACCTGCTAAGCTCGCCATCGTAGGAGGTGGCGCGGCGGGAATGTTCGCCGCGGCAGTCGCCGCGGAACGCGGCGTTCCATGCGTCCTCGTCGAACGCAAGGCGCGGCTCGGGTCAAAGGTGCTGATGACGGCGAACGGCCGCTGCAACTTCGCGAAGGACATCTCTCCCGAGCAGTTCCTGAAGGACATTTCGCGCGGCGGAATCGCCGCGCCGTGCGCCGAGTTCGTCTCCGAGGCGGTGCGCGAATGTCCTCCACGGCAGATCTGCCGCGGGTTCCAGTCGCTCGGTGTGAGGACAAAACGCATGACCGACGGGAGATTTTTCCCCGCCGACGAAAAGGCGGCGACGATAGTCCACGCGTTCGGCGACCTGCTGCGCGACGAGGAGGTGCCGATCGTCACGAACTGTCCGGTGAAGGAGATCGCCGCCGTCAAAGGCGGAGCTGCGCGCTTCGCCGTAGTCGCAAACAGCTTCTCGATACTTGCGGAGAACGTGCTCCTCGCGACGGGCGGCGTGAGCTATCCGAAGACGGGCTCGGTCGGCGACGGGCAGCGTTTCGCGCAGGCGCTCGGACACAAACTTGTTCCTTATCGCCCTGGACTTATCGGGCTCGAGACGCACGACGAGAAAGTGACGCGGCTCGCCGGACGCCGCTTCGAGGACGGCGCGGCAAGGGTGTTCGACGCATCCGGAAAGGCGATCTTCGAGTATCGCGGAGAAATCGACTGCGAGTCGTTCGGGCTCTCGGGCGCCGCGATCTACAACGCACAGCGCTTTATCGAGCACTGGATGCGCGAGAAGGACGCGGCGGCACGGCTCTCCGCCGAAGTCTCCTTCGGGCGCGAGACGATTAGGCTCGACAGTCTGCGGCCGCGCCCGCTTAAAGAAGCCATCGTGACGCTTGGCGGCGTCGATACGAGGGAGATCGACCCGCACACGATGCAGTCGAAGATCGTGCCGGGGCTTTACTTCGCCGGAGAGGTGATGGACATCGACGGTCCGACCGGCGGCTACAACTTGACTCTCGCCTTCGCGACGGCGCGCAAGGCAGTCGCAAGCATCGCAAAAAAGGAGAAGACGCCATGAACCGCACAACCTTCGAAGTCGGAACATTCGAGGTAAACTGCTCCATCTTGAGCGAAAACGGCAAGGCGATTGTCGTCGACCCGGGAGCCGATGCGACGCACATACGCGCGGAGCTGAAGAAACAGGAGCTCGATCTCGCGGCAGTCCTTCTCACCCACGCGCACTTCGATCACATCTGCGCGATTCCGGAACTCCAGCGTGTGTACCCTGATCTTCCCGTCTTCATCAGCGACGCGGACGCAAAGATAATATCTCATCCTTTCAACCAGTTTCCGCCCGACTACCCGCTGGTGGCAGGACTGAAGAACATCAAACCCGAGAAAGACCTGGGATCGTTCCTGACTAGCATTGGCTGGACGGCGACGGTCGAGGTGATAGACACTCCCGGCCACACGCCAGGCGGAGTCTGCTTTCTCTTCAAGACGGACGACGGCAAGCCGGCGACGCTCTTCTCCGGCGACACGCTCTTCTGCGGATCCGTCGGACGCACCGACTTCCCGAGCGGCGACATGGCGACGCTTCAGGAATCTCTCGAAAAGCTAAAAGTCCTTCCTAAAGACACGGTAGTCGTTCCAGGCCACGGAGTCGAGACGACAATCTCCCGCGAGCTCGCGTCAAATCCATTCTTGCAATGATATTTAACGCAGAGACGCAGAGGCGCGGAGAATTGGAGCCATGAAAAAAGCACTTGGGGTTATCGTCATCGTTGCGGCTCTGGCCGTCGCTCCAATCGCCGCTATTGGACGCACGAAGCCGAACATCGTCTTTATCCTGACCGACGATCTCGGCTTTGGCGACGTCGGTTTCACTTGCAACGAACGGACGAATGTTCTCGCACGACTTCGCACTCCGTGCCTCGACCGTCTCGCAAGCGAGGGCGTGGTTCTGACGGCGCACTACGCGGCCGCGCCTGTCTCAGCGCCAAGCCGCGCGTCGCTGATCACTGGCCGCGTACAGGGGTGCTGCTCCCTGCGCGACAACTGCTTCGACAGGGCGTTCTCCGAGACGAACACTCTCGCTTCCGTCCTTCACGGCGCGGGCTACGCGACATGGGCCGTCGGAAAGTGGGGCGTTGCTGGCGGCGGCGAATCGGGAGAGAGCGTCTCATCGCACCCGCTCGACCGCGGCTTCGATTATTTCTATGGCTTCCTCGATCACATGGCGGGGCACACGTATTACCACTACGAGGGACATATACGAAATGCGTTCATGGGAATAACGGAGAACCGAACGAACGCAACCGATTCCGCGAAAGGCATCTACTCGACAGACCTCTTTGTCGCAAAGGCAAAGCGGCTCGTCGCCCGCCACGCGGCCGAAAACGGCGACACGCCGTTCTTCCTCTACCTCGCCATGAATACAATCCACGGTTCTGGGCAGAGCGACGACACGCTTGCAACAAAGCATCCGCTCCACGTCCCAGGTCGGCCATATCCAACAGAGGGCGTAAAGTGGCCGCTTGAACCAGAGCCGCTCGCGGCGCGCAACACATGGATCGACCCCGCCTATCGCGACCTCCCGGAAAACGCCGCCAGGTACGCGACTGCAATAACGCGACTCGACAATGCGCTCGCGGACTTCATGGGCGAGCTTAGGCGCCTCGGGCTCGACGACGACACGATGATCGTCTTTACATCAGACAACGGACCTGCCGACGAATACAGCGCAGACCCGCGCTTCTTCGGCTCGAACGGGCCATTCGACGGACTCAAGCGCGATGTGTTCGAGGGCGGAATGCGCGTTCCCACTTTCGTCCGTTGGCCAGCGCGCATATCGGGCGGCAGGAAAGACGATGCACCCTCGCAGTTCCACGACTGGATGGCGACGCTTGCGGATGTCGCAGGCACCGAAGCGCCGAAGGAGTCCGAGGGCGTGTCGCTCTTCCCTCGCTGGGACAAATTGAGAAGTGCAAAAATCTTCAAGTCCTCGCTCGTCTATTCGCAGTATGAATTTCCGTGGGGCGGCGGTACTGAGGCGTTCCGCGAGTTCGAGTCGAGGAAGGCGCCTGTGCGCGGACTTCAGCAGATGCTGAGAGTCGGCGACTACGTGGCGCTGCGGACAAGGATACGCGAGGGCGGAGCGAAAGTCCGTCTCTACAACGTAGTTGAAGACCCATTCCAGAAAAACGACCTCTCCGGTCTCGCAGAGCAACAGGAACGGCTACGCGACATGGCACGCATACTCGAGGAACGACTTCGCAAATGACGCCCTTCTCCCTTCTCGTGAAGCCAGTCGGCGCGAGATGCAACCTCGCGTGCGACTACTGCTTCTACTTGGGCAAGGCGTCGCTCTATCCAAACGGCCCGGCGAAGATGTCGGATGCCGTCCTTGAGCGAATGATCGAAAGCTACCTTTCGCTTCCCTTCGATGCCTTCTCCATCGCGTTTCAAGGCGGCGAGCCAATGCTCGCGGGGCTCGACTTCTTTCGCCGTGCAAATGACTTCGCAAAGAGAGTCCTTACCGACGGACTGCGACTATCGCTTTCGATTCAAACAAACGCGACTCTTGTGACGCGCGAAGCGGCGAAGTTTTTCGCGGACGAAGGATGGCTCGTCGGCGCAAGCGTTGATGGCCCGGCGAAAATCCACGATGCGCACCGCACGACGCCGGACGGCCGCGGCACGCACGCAGAAGTGCTGCGCGGAATCGATGCGCTGAGGGAAGCGGGCTGCGACTACAATGTTTTAACGCTCGTGACAAATTCCAATGTCAACGAGCCGAAAAAAATCTACAGATATGTTCGCGACGAGCTTGGCGGGAAGTGGCAGCAGTACACCGACCACCTCGAGAGCATTTCGACGCAACAGTGGGACAAATTTCTATGTGGCGTTCTCGACGCGTGGCTTGAGGACGGCGACATGGGGCGCGTCTCGGTTCGCAACATCGACGCGGCGCTTTCGTACGCGACGTTCGGGCGCGCCGAGCAATGCCTCTTCGCGGGACGCTGCGACGGACATGTCGTTGTCGAGCGAAACGGCGACGTCTATCCCTGCGACTTCTTCGTGACGAAGGAGACGCTTCTCGGAAACATCATGGATTGCGACTGGAGCGAGCTTCGCGAAAGTCGCATCGCGCAGGAGTTCGCGGCGAAGAAATGCGTCCGCCATCTCTCCAAGATCGACCGGATGGAATTCTACGACCGCATCTCCGATCTCGCTGCGGCGGGAGTGTGACTTACCAGAGGCCGAGGCGGAGGAAGGGAAGGATGCGCTTCTCGAGAGTCGTGTCGAGGTCAAAAAGCGCGTTCCCCGCGAAACCGTAGCGGCGCGTCATGTTCACCTGGTCGATCACTTCGCGCGCGCCAAGACGCGACTCGTTCGCAGTGACGCCTATGCCGACAATCGTCCTCTGCGCGTGCGAGCGCGTGTCGGACTGAAGCGCCAGCAGACTCTGGAAAGTGGCCGGCGACTCGGTGTAGTCCATCGGAACTACATAGTCGACGAGATTCGCGTTCAGCCACCCCTTCCAGTCCTGGCCTACCGAGCCAATGCACTGCGGATGCTTTCCATATACAGCCGTAGTCAGCCACTTCGGGCGCTTCACGTGCCTGCGCGCATCTGCGACAAAGCGCGTGACGACATCGGCCGCGTTCTTCGGCTTCACCGCCGAGTCGCCCCACCTGACGAAATCGAGATGTATGCCGTCGACGGCATACCGCCGCTGTATCTCGTCGATGGACGCGAGAATCCTCGCGCGGACGAGCGCGTTCGCGGGATCGAGATATTCGGTCGTCTTTCCGTTCGTCGCCTTTAGCCGCCAGCCGTTGCGGTCGAACGCCGCCATCGTCTCGGGCGAAGCACGCGTTGCCGTGAAGCAGAGAATCCATGCATGGACTCGTATGCCCGCCCCTCGTGCGGCGGCGAGACACGCCGCGAGCTGGTCGCCTTCCTCGCGGAAAGTCTTCGAGCGCGGCAGAACATCTGACCCATAGTGCGCGAATCCCGCGCCAGCGACATTTACGAAAAGATCGGTGACATGGCTCTCACGGAGAAGCTTCATCGTCTTCGGCCAGTTCCCCGGATATAGCCCGCAGCCCGAATGGTCCCACACCGCGTGTATCTCGCCGCGGCTCGGCTTCTGCTTCGCCGCGTATGCGCGGAGACTCTTGAACTCCGCGTCCGCCTTCGCCGCTGCACGCGCGGGGCTCCACTGAGAAGAATCGACGGAACCGACGAGCGACGCGCAAAGACGCGCCTTCAGGCCTTCGTCGCCGTCCGCGAGAAGGACATGCGTCATCCACCAACCGTATGGCGACGATATCCACGCCGCGTCGCCAGTAGACTTCCCGTTTCTGTCGACCCATGTAGCCATCACCTGCGACTTGCCCTGTATCGGGACGGCACGCTGCAGGACGGTCGAAGTCTGGAGAATCGCCGTCGGTGCTCCTGGCGGCGCATTCGCCGCAAAATTCATTCTACTCCACTGGCCGGGATAGGAAGCCGCCTTGTAGCCAGCCGGGCGGACGCCCAGCAACTCTCCGAGCTGCGGAGAGGCGGAATAGAAGACGACGAGCTTGCCGCCCCTGTCGCGGAAACTGCGCAGGGTCTTGATCTCGTCGGCGCTCGGCGACTCGAAGCCGACGAGGAAGGCGACTTTCTCCTTCGCGAGCTTCGTGCGCATGTCTGCGGGCTTCACGACTTCGGCGGCGATGTCCTGATCCTTGAGCCAGCGGCAGACGTGGTTGGCGAGCGAGGTGTAGTATCCCGGCTCATGCGCGACTATCGCGACGGAGAGGAAGAGTGACGCAATCATCGCAGCAAGTCTGGCCTTTCCTTTTCGGTGAGACGGCGGGCCTCGGACTTTCGCCACGCCTCAATCTTCGAGTGGTCGCCGGAAAGAAGCACTTCCGGCACCTTCATGCCGCGGAACTCCGGGGGCTTAGTATACTGCGGGGCCTCGAGAAGCCCGTCACGCCCAAAGCTCTCTGACGCTGTCGCGGCAGGTCCGCCGCCGAGAACGCCGGGAAGAAGACGTACGATCGAATCCACCATCGCGGCCGCGGCAAGTTCGCCGCCAGTCATCACGAAGTCGCCGACGGAAAACGCGTCGGTCGCGAGAGTGTCGATTCGCGCGTCGAAGCCCTCGTAGTGGCCGCACATGAAGACGACATGATTTTCGCGCGACAGTTCCTCGGCATCGCGCTGGGTGAACTTGCGGCCCGAGGGAGAGGTCATGACGACGCGCGTTCCGCATTCATATCTCCCCGTGCGGGCGCCTCGGAGATGCGCCCCTGCCGATTCGCCGACGCGCGACTCGACCGCCGCGAACCACGGGCCGCATTTCATCAGCATCCCGGGGCCGCCGCCGTACGGGCTGTCGTCGACTTTGCGCCAGCGCCCCTCGCCGAATTCGCGCAGGTCGACGATATTCACTTCGCACGCGCCCTTCTTGACGGCGCGCGCAACGATGGATTCCGTGAGGAACCCCTCGAACATCTTCGGCTGTACGCTTATGACGTCTATCTTCAGCATCGCCCGTATTATACCAAAAAAGAAGGCCGTCCCGAGAGGGGCGGCCTTGCTTCATGTCCATCCACCGGTCGGCTTCAAGCCGAATCGCCTTACTTCTTGACGAGCTTGCGGACGGCCTTGTGCGAGCAGTAAGTGCGCTCGTTGTAGAGCTTGGCACGGCGCGCGGCACCCTTCTTCACGACCTTGATCGCCTGGAGCCAGGGGCTGTTGAACGGGAAGCGCTTCTCGACGCGGACGCCCATCGTGTCACGGCTGACGACGAAGTTGCCGGAAATGGCGCCACGGCCGTTGTCGACCGAGAACACCTTGCCTTCGAAGTCCTGAACGCGGAACTTGTCGCCTTCCTTGATCTTGATGGAGACGCGGACGATGTCGCCGGTGCGGAACTCGGGGAACTTCTTCTCCGCAAGCTTCGCGGTCTGCTCGGCGTTGATCTTGTCTATAAGCTTGATACCCATGGCTTAGCCCTCCTTCTTCGCTTCGGCCTTCTTCGCCGGAGTCGCGTGGTGCGGCTTCAAGTTGGGGTTCTTCGCGCGACGGATGAGCGAGGCAACCGTAGTCGAGGGCTGAGCGCCCTTCGAGAGCCAGTACTCGACGCGCGGGAGGTCGAGCTTGAAGTTCTCGTCCTTGATCTGGGTGTCGTACCACCCGAGGATCTCGAGGAACTTGCCGTCACGGGGCGAACGGGAGTCCGCCGCCACAATACGATAGGTCGCGTGGTTCGTGCAACCGGTGCGACGCATTCTGATCTTGACCATTTTTTCTTCCTTTTGGTGAATGAACGGCGCGTAGTATACCAAACGGCGCTCAGGAATGCAAGGGCAAATAAGATAAACGAATTCGGAATGTGGTATAATATCGCGCCATGCAAACAGCGACAGAGACACGCAGGGCGATGACGATAACGTACCAGTCGAACAAGGCCCTCTATGTAAACCTTACAAACAGGTGCCCTTGCGCCTGCACCTTCTGCATCAGGAACAACGACCTGGGCGTATTCGGCTCAGACTCCCTGTGGCTCGAGCGCGAGCCGACGCTCGAGGAAGTGACGGCGAGCCTTGACGGCCAAGACCTCGCAAGTTTCGAAGAAGTCGTGTTCTGCGGCTATGGCGAGCCGACGGAACGGCTGGATGTCCTGCTCGCCGCGGCAGAGCACCTGAAGCAGCGCGACGCATCGCTTCACATCCGCGTCAACACGAACGGACTCTCAGACCTTGTCAACGGCAAGCCCACTGCGGCGCTTTTCGCCGGCAAGGTGGACTCGCTCTCGATCAGCCTGAACACCGACGATCCGGCGGAGTACCTCGCGCTCTGCCGCCCGAAGTTCGGCGAGGCGGCCTATCCTGCGATGCTCAAGTTCGCGAAAGAGGCGGCTGCCGTCGTGCCGGAGGTCGTCATGACCGTGGTCGGCGAACCGGTGACGAGCCTTGAAAAGCAGGCGCGCTGCCGCGCGATAGCCGAAGGCCTCGGCGCACGATTCAGGGTGCGCGCATACGAAGCGGGCTAAATTTGCATTTGGGGATTTAAGTGGTGGCCCTCATAGTAGCTTCCCAAATCATTGGGTTTTGGTTTTTCGCAGAGACGCTTTGAGCGGCGGTTTCAACGCCTCGCCGAAACACTCCTGAAGTGCCCCCCCCCCCAGCTCGTCACGCGTTCTGAGTCAATGACACATCTACTCCTAATTATCAAAGCCTTTTCCCCTTGCCGCGACAATACCCGCATGCCATGCACCCGGCGATCTTCTTGTGCGACACATCGACAAGCGTCACCTTGTGCCCGGTCGCCTCTGCGGCCTTGCGGTACTCCTCGGCCATCCACGCCGTGTTTCCGTTCGCCCTCGGCGAACCTTGCAGAATCAGGATATTCATGCCTGTAATGTTATTCATGGGACGCTCCTTATTGTGGCACCATACCAACCTACCAATTCCAACCTATGAACGGAGAACCATTATTGCCAACCTCGTTTATGATTCCTATTTGTAATCCGCGCGATTCCTTGTCCATATTGTTATAAAACCCAAATTGGAAAAGCAATTAACGGAGAGCTTGCAACAATTACTCCGAGAACAATGTTCTTCATCTCAATTCTCCCCTGTTCTTCAGCCGCGAGCGAGTAAACTCGTCCAAGTCCTCAAGGTTGGTGTCGTTGGGGGTGGGGTTGAAGTAAATGCCGTTGTCGTTACCCCGGAACATCAGTTTATACTTCCCGCCCCATAATCCAACAATCCTCATTTCGGCTCAAGATTGGTATCGTTGGGGGTTGGGTTGAAAAACGACTTCAAAAGGAATACGACACCTGACTTATTACACCCAAACTTGATGTCAGAAATTTGTGCGCAATGAAACTTTAGTAATTTCCCAGAAGCTGGATCAACCTCGCAACGAATTCTGGCAACCAACCCCTTAGTCTTGTCAAAAAGCATCTCCTGTCGTCGTTGCAAAGCACCGGTAGCGGAATCACGTTCCTCTATTGTCGAATAAGCGAACTCAGAAATAAGCCTATTGTTAGGCAGAAAATCATAAACTCCCTTGAAGTCACTACACATGACATTGTCTGCATAGTACCCACCTGAATAGCCGTCATTGGGGAACCTTATTTTCACGCCCATCCCTGTGTACTCGTCACCCAGTTTGCCATTCCAATCAAACAAGACCTCCATGTCACATACCTTGCCGCTACCTTCAGGCGGCAAGAAGTCACCATACTCCAAGTCAAATTTGAGCCATTCATTAACTCGATTTACATGCTTGTAACCCCGCACCTTATGTTGAAAGGCAACAGGATTACGAACAGCCCGAAGGATGATTGTCTTCTCCATGTTCCAGGGCTGCCATTTTCCTTCAACCACTCCCTGCCCCATGGAGACGAAGCACACTGAATCAGATGATCTGTAATATCCAGTCTTAGTAGCTTGGATGCAAACAGTCTTCCCTGTCCTGCCTGAGACAACTGCGATGCCGTTTGTGTCAGTCAACGCGATCTTCACCTCCCCTGCCGATTGTAGGGCGGCATCAAAGCACGCCTCAACCTTGACACCACTGACAGGCTTTTGCTCGTCATCAACAACCCTTACCGAAATCTGCGCAGTCGCCCCATGGAGGATTGCGCGCTGGAAATCAGGGTCGTGCTTTGCAGCATAAATCGGCGACAATACCGCAAGTACAACCGTCAGCAGCGACAACTTTTTCATCGTAACCATTTTTCCATTACCTTTCGATTAACTCATAACCATCATAATCACTGCGGGAGATGTCACCATTTCGGTTCAAGATTGGTGTCGTTGGGAGTTGGGTTGAAAATAGGCTGAAACATCAAACAACAACCATTCTCATCACAACCAAACCGAAAATGAGTAATTTGTGAATATCTTGCCTCTTTCAATCCACCTTCTTCATCTACAATACATCTACTCCTTACAATCATCGCTTTTGAATTGTCAAATGTCTGCTTGTCATGTCGCACGACATGTCCATGTCCATCCCGCAATTTATGGTCAAAAAAGTGAAAGTCCTTTAGATAGACTGCATTAGTCGCAGCGAAATATGCGTCTTTGAAGTCACTTGTCATACATCTATTTTGATAGTAGGCTCCGGCATAATTCCAGGGGAATCGTATATATATATCCATACCGTCAAGGTTTTTTAAATCATGCCCATCAACCTCATACTTGATCTCCATATCGGCAACCTCCCCATTCCCATGAGGCTTCACAAAGTCATACTTTTCGACGTCAAATCCTATCCAAGCAGAAGGTGTCTTTACAATGCGCCAGTCGCTTATCGGCACCTTGTTGGCAACAGGATTCTTGACGGGGCGAAGAACAAGAGTTCTCGCAACATTCCACGGCTTCCATTTACCTTCCTCAACTCCTTGACCCTGAGAAATAAAACATATCTGATCAGAGACACCATAGTAACCTGGCTTTGTGGCCCGAATAGCCACAGATTTGCCAGTCTTGCCAGTAACAATAGCCATACCATTTGTATCAGTTGAAGTGACCTTCACTTCTCCTGCCGATTGCAAGGCAGAATCAAAACGCGCCTCGATCTTGGCGTCACTGACAGGCTTTTGCTCGTCATCGACAACCCTTACCGAAATCTGCGCCGTCGCACCATGAAGGATAGCGCACTGAAAATCAGGGTCGTGCGTGGCGGCATAAATCGGCAACAATGTCGAAAGCGCAAACGTCAGCAGCGACAGTCTTCTCTTCGCAGCAACCTTTCTCTTTATTTTTCGCATAATTCGTTTCCTGTCATCTTCGTAAACACTACAGAGCCATCATCGTTTCGGCTCGAGGTTGGTGTCGTTGGGGGTTGGGTTGAAAATAGGCTGGAACATGATCCATGCCCCTCTGCTGCCACAGCCAAATGTTAGGTCGGCGACCTCAGAATAATTTGCCTGTTTCAATGTGCCTTCTGAGTCAATGACACATCTACTCCTAATTATCAAAGCCTTTTCAGGATCAAACAATTTCTGATCCCGCTTTAATATGTGGCCCCCGTCATCTCGAACCGGACGCGAATAAAAGTTAAACTCCTTGCGATACATTCCATTGGTGAGAGCAAAATATGCCTCTTTGAAATCACTCATCATCACCCTGTCTTGATAATATGCTCCAGAATATGGCTCAACAAAACGAACACACACCTCCATGCCATTAAAGTTCACACCCCGTTGTCCATCCCAGTCGAATTTGACCTCCATGTCAGCACAATGGCCATTGCCATTTGGTGCGACAAAATCATATTTGGCAAGATCGAAGCCCATCCACATCCCCATATTCTTTGTATATCTAGGCCCAGACACACGAGGCATGTCAGCAACCGGATTCCGAATCCTCCTCAGAACTATCATTCGTTCCAAATCAAATGGCAGCCACCGCCCATCTTTCACGCCCTGCCCCATTGAAACATAGCATGCCTCACCGCCAGCTCCGTAATGACCGTCTTTGCTCGCCCTAAAAGACAGCGCCTTTCCGGTTCGCCCAGAAACCCTGGCAATTCCATTCGTGTCGGTTAGGAATGTTCCAACCGATCCAGGCGCATTAAATGCGGCATCAAAGCGCGCCTCAATTGTAGCGTCTTGCACGGGCGATCCTTCGTCATCGACAACCCTTATCGTTAAACAGGCAGTAGCGCCTTCTTTCAGAGCCTTGTCGAAATCACCGTCTGCGCGGCCTTCGACAGCAAGCACAATCCCGCAGATCGCTAACAGAAATGCGGCCTTCGCGCGGTTTGTCGTATGATTAGTTGTCATTGCAACTCTCCTTCCTCAATCACTTTCTCGAAGAACTTGTATGTGTAGAAATATGAAACATCTTTCATGTCGGAATGCAGCCACTCATCCGTCCATGTCGTCGTGAACAGCCAGCCAAGCGATCTCGTGGGCCATCCGTTTGGGCGTTCAATCCCTTGACGCTGGGGATTAGTTTCATTCAAGTTAAACATAGGTGTGTCAATATCTCCCCATGGAACAAGTCCAGCCGCCGGTGTTCTTGCCGGAATCCCCTGTGTGAGATGTGCGTCAAGAACAAGTCTTGGGATGGAATTTGTATTCATGCTGGCAGGCTGCAGCTTAAACACCGTATTGGTTTTGAGAACAGACTCGGCCATGTGCAAGGCATTGGACGGATCTACGATTGCGTTCCCCAGCCAATCTTTTCTGATGCCCCAGCCAGACCAATCAGTTGTCCCCATGCGGGCAAGGACGCCTTTCCGACCTTTCCAAAGCTCCTGCTTCTGCCAGCTGTAGCGCTCGAACATCTGGTCCCAGTTCTCATATCCATCTGCAACGCCTATGATGTTCGTTGGGAAAAGCTCAAGAACATGGTCCTTAGACGAATAGAAGTTGACGGCAACGTTTCTGACCATCGGGAAGCGCCCCTCCCAAGTCAATTTGCGCCTGTCATCAGATGCTTCGTCAAGGAACAGACGACACCATTCATTGGCAAACGACCGCCGAGGGTACTCGTCCCACTCTGGATGCACTACGAGATTTGTCGGTGAAAGCGTCGTGTCGTATGCCTCTGCAGGCACAGCCGAATCGCACATCATATACTTTTCAACTTGTAAACCGTGGTCTTGAATCATGGAAGAGACCACCATGTTCCCGAGCGAGTGCGCCATAATTACCTTGTCGCCAGACATAGCGTTAATGTCCGCCGCGATTACGGACGCGACTGCAAAAGCATTGGAAGCATTCTGCTGGTAATTTGCAGAACCGCCGATGTCGCTGCGCCAGTCGACATTGTGGAACTCAACATGGCATCCGGCATGCCACAGTCTCTTGAAAATTGCGTCTCCCCACTTCTCGGCATTTTCCTCGGAAACGTTCGCTCCATGCAGGAAAAAGAACTTCTTTGCATTCTCCAGTCCGTAGGGATGATTAAGAGACCCGACGCTTTCCGTTGCGCGCGACACAGAACCGCCAGACGACGCCCGGTAATTGTGCCAATCGTACATCTGACGAACTGGGATGATGTGCGTCGGTAGCCGAACCTTGAAGTATTCCTCGCCACCGCACATTACCCGCAGGACTATGTTCCTGAATGTCGGCATAAGCGCCTCAGCAAAAAGGATCCCGCTCTGGCTGTCAAAGCAGTTGATTACCTCATTGGAAACTGCTATCGAGAATCCTATCCGAGAAAGAGGTGCAGACGCAAGTGGATGGTTGTCCACTGTCGTGGTAGCGTTGGTTTGCAAGCCGCCGACGTCGCTCCACGGGCAATTGACGAAACACCCCTTGAGCCGAACCATATCATAATAGTCAAAACCGAGTGAAAACGTCACGTCCGAGCTACCCCAATGCGTCAAAAACGGTGCCGTATCAATTGCGACAGGGAAGAAGTTTATCAAATCCAGGGTGCCGTTGACTACGTCGTCATCGCAATTTAGAGCGCTCCCGCTCGAAGACAGGACGTCGTCGCCCTTGCATGTGTCCTGGTTCGTCCAGAATCTATACGGAAGCCATGCAATGAAGTACGCCCTGTCTGCCGCGTCTATTCTCCCATCGTGGTTGTAGTCCGGCAGGAGCGGCGGATTGACGGAGGTGACGCGCTGCTGCGCATGGTCGTGGATGCGGCCCGTGCCATTGGATGCCGCATACTCAAACTTCAGGTCGCAATGCCCCTGCGACGACGAGAGAACCTTGACGGCAAGCGTTCTCGGCCCGTTGTACCATCCGTACCTCTGCATGATGCCGCGCCATTGCCTGATGCTGAAATAACGCTCCGTCCTGTCAACGCTCGAAAGAAGCAATTCCGGCGCGTGGTAGTCGGCGTTGTTGTCCCACCACTCTGGAAGCCACACCTGAAAGCCGCTGGTCGCGTTCAGCATAGACAGCCTTACGACGCCATTCGTCAAAAGGACGTCCGTCCGAAGGACAATCGTGGCGGCCTCGCCTATGTTGGTGCAGACGGTTATCGGGTAGCCGAACGAGGAAGAGCGCTGGTTGTATTCCGACAGAGGCGGCCGACTGTAGGCGGACTCGAACCGCACACCGAGGACGGTGTAGTCGGTGCGCTTGTAGGTCGCGCCGTTGGTGACAAAGAGGACGGACGCGTCGGAGAAAGACTTGCTCGGAGAGACGCCTGAGATCGTCACGTCGCAGGGAGTGTGCGAAAGGCGGAACTCCTCGCCG
>JAZSOG010000027.1:0-106661 GCA_045536845.1 Kiritimatiellia bacterium
CGGCAAGCTCGAGTTCTCGGCACCAAAGGAGAACTTCGAGGAACTCGCAGTCGACGACGAGGACGCCGAGCCGTTCCTCCTCCGCTGCAAGAGCGGGAAGGGCGAGGTCTTCTTCATGAACTGGTGGGCCTATCCCGCCGCCGCGAACATGGACGTCGGCTGCGGCGCCGAGCTCAAGGACGTCGGCATGGTCGGCTACCTCTACCAGTACGTGGCGAAGCTTGGCCGCGGCAACGTCTACATCACCGGCCCCGACTTCGAGAACCCCGACGAGGACTGTGGCTGGATCCTCTACTCCTACTTCCCTGACGAGGGCAAGGTCTATCTCCTCAACCTCGACTACGAGAACGAGCGCAAGTGCGTCCTCCAGCAGTTCGGCGACAAGGAGTTCATAACGCTGAAGGGCGGGGAGTTCCGCATCGTCGACTCTGTGAAGCTCGACGCGGACGAGAAACTTAACGCAGAATGACCTTTTAGGTCTTGAGCATCTGCTTCCTGAGGGCGAGCGCTACGGCTTCTGAACGGTTGGCTACGCCGAGCCGCTCGAAGATTGCCGACAGATGCTTCTTGATTGTGATTTCAGAGAGTCCGAACTGCTTCGCGATGTCGGAGTTTGACTGGCCCTGTGCTACGGAGGCGAGCACCTCCAGCTGGCGATCGGTCAGGTTCGAGAGGGCCTTGTCTTGTTCGATCTGCTCCAGTAGGCGCGTGGGGATGACTTGGTTCCCGTCGACTACAAAGCGAATGGTGTTCACGAGATCCATGTCCACTTTGTCTTTCAGCAGGATGCCGACTGCGCCGTTGGTGACGGCCTTCGCGAGCTCCACCGAGGTTCCGAAGGTGGTGAGGATCACGATCTTGATTTCCGGATGGGCGTCGTGAATGAGCTTTGTCGCTTCGCTGCCAAGCATTTCCGGCATCATCAGGTCCATGATTATGACATTGGGCTTGAGAGAGTCCGCGAGCTCCACGGCCTGCCGGCCGTTCTTTGCTTCGCCGACAATCTCCATGTCCTTTGTAGAGGTTACGAGTGCCGAGATGCCCATTCGCATCAGCATGTGGTCATCGGCAATCAGGATGCGGGTCTTGCTCATGAGTTTTTCTGTCTTTGTGAGGAGGGGAGGGGAATGGAGATGGTGGCCTTTGTCCCGTCTCCTGGCTTTGAGTCAATGGTGAACGTGCCGTCCAGTTTCTCGAGACGGTTCCGGATGCCTTCGAGGCCGAAGTGGCCCTGAATGGGCCCGTCGCATTTCTCGGGGTCGAAGCCGCATCCGTTGTCCTTTACCGAGAAGAGGATCCGTCCCGAATCGATGCAGCCCGCGATCCTGACATCGGTGGCTCCGCCGTGGCGGATCGCGTTGCCCGTCAGTTCCCGCACAATGGCGAGAATGGCGTGGGCGGTCGTGTCCTTGAGGCGCTGGCGCGGGACATTGAATCGGATTGCGATCGAAGCACTTGTCTCGAGCTGGTTGAGAGTCTTGCGGATTGCAGCGGAGAAGTCCTGCTCCTCCAGTGTGTCGCTACGAAGGTCGAAAAGACATTGGCGCAGTTCCGTACGGCAGGAGTTAAGCATCTTGCGCGCGGTCGCAAGATAGTGCTTTGCCGTTGTCGGATCGGTATCGAAGGCCTCTGCGCCGACCGTCATGTGGCAGGCGACGCCGGAGAGGGCCTGTGAAAGCGAGTCGTGGAGCTCGACTGCGAGGCGCGTGCGTTCGTCGGTCTTGAACTCTGCGACGGCGTGGGCCACTTGTTCGCGGTAGAGCTCGCGTCCGCGTCGGCTGACGAGCCGTTGCAGGATGCGGTTCCAGATGTAGATGGCAATCAGTGCGGCCATAAGGATCGAGATGACGACCGTAAGACGGCGAAGCGTCCACCAAGAGGGGCGGTTCAGCACGATGACGTCGGCCGGTGAACGGACTATGAGCGCGAGTCCTTTGACCTTTGCAGAGCTGTAGTTCCGCCGTCCTGCGTCGGTAAGCAGGATGCACCGCCCGGTGACCTGGACGGTGCTGCCGATTTGGAGCGTGTCGACGATTTCACGGTTCGACGTCACGTCGACGGAGAAGGATATGTCGCCGGTATCAAGGGTGAAGCGGAGATCGTCCGTATTGTCGGACGACGGCAGGGTGCGGACGATGCCGCGCGCGGAAAGCAGCTTCCCGTAGGCCTCGCCGCGAAGTGAGCTGCGTCGGTCGTCGTGCCACAGCGCGATTAGGGCACTTTCCGATTTCTCCTCCGTTCTCTGCCGCGGCGCATTTGCCGCGGTCTTCCATCTTGCCGATGTCAGGTTGATGTGGAATAGATCCGTTTCCGGAAGGCCGGCCGCGACGATAGTCTCGCCACATGGTGGGAGAGTGTTGCCGTGCGCGAGCGTGATGTTGACGATCTGTCCGTCGTCGGTCCGCAGCATCGCCCGGTCGCCCGACCAGGTCGCAAGCACTTCGCCTACGACGGAACGCTTTGACATCTGTGCGATTTCCTCGGACGTCAAGTAAAGTCGCTTTTCTATTGGAGGAGCGGAAAAGGGGTCTTTAGGCGGCTGGGTGATGACTTCGATGTCCTTGGGGGAACGAGGGGTGATGTTCGGCCAAGCGAACTTCCTTGCGCCGCTGACAGTCCTGCGGTAGATTCCCGTAACTCTGATAGTCGCGTCGACGAGATCGCTCCTGTCGCCAAAGGTGTCCCGCGGTATGGGTACCGGTACGATGACGTCTTTGTCTTTTAGAAGGAGAATCATGTACCTGCGATCGATCTCGTCTGGGAATGCGTCGATCACGAGTCCTTCAGTGCGGATGAGAGAAAGGTGATGCGTGCGTGTGTCTGTTTCTGAAATACGAATGGTGACTGGCTCTGGGGCGAAGCCGTGTTCAATGACCTTGAAATCGTCAAGGCGTAGATAGGGCTCGTGATTTTGGCTCATCTTGGCAACGCCGATTACCGTAATCGTGTCGCCTGGCTGTGGCTGTGACAAGTCGAGCAAGCGGTAGAACGGCAGGCGTTCGCCAGAACTGTCGGAAAGGATGACTTCACCCGTTTCCGGGAGAGGGAAGGTGCTAAGTGCCTTCCCCGTAAGTTCAAAGGATGCGCTCCGTGGCGTGGCGTCTTCAATGAATGCGTTGATTTCCGCGAAGGAATGGAGCTCTTGCTCGTCCGCAACAACGGCCGAGACAAAGGTGAATACCAAGGATAGGAAACACACAAATCTCATCGCACATAATTATACCAATTTTTCAAAAACATGGCTACTATACTTTAGTATGTGTTTTGAGGTATACTTTCGTATTATTGTACAAAAAGGGTATTTTTTGCTAAACTATCTTGCGTCAAAGGAAAGAGCCCACAATGAACCCGAAAAATTTGTTCTTTGCTGTGTTCGCGAGTGTTGCCGCGCTCGGCAATGTTCGCTTTGCTTGTGCACAGGCGCTCGTTCCTGGATACCTCACTGATCCGACTGCTGTTCGTGGTGCAGTCGAAAGCGATGAGAGCTACCAGCCGCCGGAGAGTTTTAAGTATCCGTACATCTCCACTTACTATGTTCGGCCGACTGTCACGCCGAGCGATGACGTGAAGGTTGGTTTCTTCGTGACCGACTTTGACTCCTCCAAGATTCGCTTCCTCGACGAGTCACATCGCTTCACGGCGTTTCTCGAGTTCCGGCTCAAGGGCGGCGAGTCGAAGGTCATTACGCTCGCAGACCTTGGAAGTGGCGATTACGAGTTCAACCTCGGCAAGCTCCCCGTCGGTGAATACGAGATGCGCGTTTGGGCGAAGGACGCGAAGGGCCGCGAGTCGCATCGTGTCATTCACGATTTCCGTGTTCACACCGCCGATGATCTCGCAATCCCTGCGGACAAGGTCTACAAGATGACCGAGGCGGACCTCGCGGAATACGAAATTCGCAACGACGGCGACTTCGAAGAGATCGTCTATCTGGAAACGAACGGCACCTCTAGGGTAGTGAAGGGGAAGCGCGCAGGAGTTCCCGGCTATACCGTAACCGTGCCGCTTGACCCGAAGACTGGAAAGTTGCCGTGGCAGGCGTGGAAGAAAGCGAAAGTCGTTTATGACGCGGGCTATGACAAGGCCGCCGTCGAGAGGACGTCCGTGACGAATGCCGTCGGCATCCAGAAGCTCCTTGACGAAAAAGCCGCGGCGGGCTTCCGCAAGATCGTGCTGCTCAAGGGAACCTACCGCCTCTCCCACGAGAAATCGCTGTCCGTTCCATGCGGCATGACGCTTGATCTCGGCGGAGCCACCCTCAAGCAGAACGGCTTCACCGGCGAGCGGTCGTGCATGGTCCGTCTTCTCGGCGTTACAGACGCGCATCTAGTCGGCGGTACAATCGAGGGAGACTACTGGGAGCACAACTACGCAGGTTCGAAGAACAACTCAGAGTGGCCGTCGGGGTTTGAGATCGGCGGTAGCTCGCAGTACTGCTCTGTCGAAGACGTGAAGGTCGTTGGCATCACCGGCTACGGCGGGCAGAACGGAATCAACGCAGACGCACCGGGCGGGTGGAGCCGATTTCAGGAATCGCTCCCTGCCTTTGCGCCAGGTGGCCTCACCCGCGACAACGGCGAGATTGACGCGTCGGACAAGTATCGCTTCACGACTGGCTTCAAGGACCTCAAGAAGATATTGGACGCCGACAATCGCCGTCTTCAGGTCTCAAGGTATCTTGGCTACCAGGGTGTTGCGACTCGGTCTTGGCAGATGACAGTCGCGTGGTACGACGCCGAGAAGAAGTTTATCTCGGCGGAGACTGCCTGGCAGTATCGCGAGATGTGGATTCCTGCTGGCGCTGCGTTCCTACGCGTCTCGGTCGAGGCAGAGAGCGCCGATGCCGCGGACAAGTCTGGCCTCACGCTTACCGCGTTTCGCCTTCCCGTCAACTGCACCGTTGCGCGCTGCACTTTCGACAACTGCCGTTGCGTCGGGTATGCCGCTTCTGCGATGAAGAACATGCTGTTCGCGGAGAACTTCTTCACGCAGTCTGGCGAGAGCGCGGCGTGCTGCGCCTTTGACGCCGAAGACGGCTGGGATCAGATGCAGGACGTCTACTTCCTCAAGAATGTCTTCCGCGACAATCCTCGTAACAACTCGATCCTGACGTGTGCTGGACATAACTTCATTCTCGAGAAGAACGATGGCGACATTTACCTTTGGGGTCGCACGCACTCGCCGTGCGTCAGGGGCAATGCCATCGGGCAGGGGACATATCGCTGCGATTCGCGTCTCCGCTCTGGTTACGGGCGTTTTGACGGCAACACCTACGCGAAGGGCGTCAATCTTGGACTCAATGAATCGAAGGATCGGACAGACAACTGGGACTATGTTCTTTCGGGTCAGACGTTCGACGGCGGCAAGGACTCCTTCACTGTCGACGTTGGCACCGCGGGGCGCATGGTGAACTGCACTTTCAGGAACATGCCGGTCAGCATAGCAAACGCCTACGCCTGCACCTTCGAGAACTGCAAGGACGCAAGCACGTACCTGCCTTTCCCGGGCGGGCGCTGGTCGGAAGTAATTGTAAAGGATTCGACCTTCAGCCGTTTCTACCAGTCGAACGTCTGGGTTCGCTGCCGTTTCGAGAACACAAAACTCAGCAAGTTTATCGGCGGATCTCTTATGGCGAAGGACTGTTCTTTCGTTGGCTCCTCACTCTTCGGGATTGAAGGGGCGGTATTCAACATGTCTGGTTGCACGCTTGACGGCGCGACAGTGCAGGGCAACTGGTGGGAGAAGCCGGCGGACCTGATGTTCAAGAACTGCACGATTATGATGCGCGGGAGCGAGCCTCCGCTGAAGCTCGGCGCGTACACTATCGGCAAGATCGAGTTCGACGGCTGCGAAGTCGCGGGAAAGGGATGTCTCGTCGATGTCAAGGACCTTCGTCCGATCCAGCTCCCTGCGAACGTCCCCGCGGCGGAGAATCCCGATCTTAGGCCCGGTACGATTGCGTTGCGCGGAACGAAATGGACTAGCGAGTCGTCGCCAGTCGTTTCGCATGCCGCCGCGCCTGCGAGCGCGCCTTCGCAGAAGAAGATAACGATCATAGGCAGTGGCAATGAATGGCCGGAAGGCGTCGTCGTCGCGACAGACCTCCCGGCGTCTTGGGAACTTAAGTGAGTAAACCGCACATGAAGAAACGAGCCATGAACATCACGAAAAATCTTCTTGCCGCCTCGCTTGCGATAACGTCCGTTGTTGCCGCGCATGCCGATGGTGCGCTCGTCAAGAACGGCGACAAGATCGTCTTCATGGGCGATTCGATCACTCATTATGGCGTCGAGCGTTCGCATGGCTACGTTAACCTTACGGTTCAGGGGCTTGCGGCGAATGGGATCAACGTCCAGTGGATTGGTCGTGGCGTCCCTGGCGAGAAGGCGTCGCAGATGCTCGCGCGTTTCCAGCACGATGTCATCGACAATAATCCGTCTGTCGTGACGATTTGCGCAGGCGTGAACGACGTTGCCTTGGCCGACCAGAGCCCCTCGAGCGGTCCTGAAGACGTTGCGTCGATGATTCAGATGGCGAAGGCGGCGGGCATTACGCCTGTCGTCATGACGCCGACTTTCGCGGTGTTCAACACCGAGAACAGCGAAGTGACGAGCAACTACGCGGCGACGGTGCGTGGCTATGCGTCGACATACTCCGTTCCGCTCTGCGACACATGGCAGGCCATCACCGACTGGAAGAACAGCTCTGCGACACCATATCTCGAATACCAGCTCCACTACAAGGCGACGATCGATGGCGTCCACATGGCTCCGACTGGCGACCGCGTGATGGCGCGCACTCTTCTTCGCGCGCTTGGGATGAACGACGGGCAGATGGCGAATGCCGAAGCGGCGTGGAACGCCAACGAGAAGGTCTACTCGATCCACCCAACCGTCAAGATCACAAGCGCACAGCTTGCGACGTTCAA
The DNA here is from genome assembly GCA_045536845.1 of Kiritimatiellia bacterium. Taxonomy (GTDB): domain Bacteria; phylum Verrucomicrobiota; class Kiritimatiellia; order RFP12; family UBA1067; genus UBA1067. Next base: position 6,929 of record JAZSOG010000027.1, read on the forward strand.
GCAGGCGGCCGCCAACGCAGGAATTGGCGGCGGCGAATTCTCAAAGGTCGTATTCAAGCGCGGCCTTGCGTCGCTCGCCGCGAATCCAACGGTCGAGCAGGATTTCACCGGCTCCGGCGTTGAAACGTTTTCGGCGGGCTTCTCGATCAACATGGCCGACTATGATACGCTTCTTTCGACGTCTCTCGCTTCTGCCTACGTTCCGGCAGACAGCAAGAAGGGGTATGTCGACGCGACGATCGCCATGGCAATGCTGCGCGGCATCCGCGAGTGCGAGCCAGGCGATCCCGTCGTGATCGTGCCGCAGGACGTCGAGACCAACCGCTTTGCCCATTCGATCGCGTTCACGACTTCGGGCTACAGGGGGCAGTCGACGCTTGAGGATTTCCCTGTTGCCGTCCGTCTCGCCGCTAATTCGCCAGAAGGGTTCAGCTATGCTGACATGGCGAATCCGTCGAGCGGAAACGAACTGCGCTTCGCAGACGCCTCGGGCAAGTCGCTGGACTACGATGTCGAGGAATGGAACACGAACGGCGTTTCGCTCGTCTGGGTAAAGATACCCTCGCTTACGAAGACGACTGCGTTGAAGATGTACTACGGCGGAACGCCGACCGACGAGGTAAAGCCGATTCGCACTTGGTCTGCGGATTACGTTGGTGTCTGGCATATGGCCGAGACGGATGGCGATGTCTCCGACGCTTCGGGCAACGGGCTTGCGGCCTCGCCTAACGGAAGCGGAGAGGCGTATTCTGTTGCGGGCGATGGCGTTTTCGCCAAAGGCCGATTCAATACATCCGTCAGCAACAAGGGTGCGGGCCGTTCGATGCTCGTCGTGAGCGATTCCTATCTCCTTGACCTTGGCAGCGACTTCACAATGTCGGGTTGGGTGAAGATGACCGACACGATTGATGGCGGCGGCCTTGCGCGCATAGCGGTTCGCAGCGCAGACGGCGGCACGCCGGAATGGGAAGTCGCGCTCTCCGACGCAACGACGCTTAAGGCGTGCGGCAACGGCGGCGACACGCTCTCTGGGACGATTCCGTCCGCGATGAATAACTGGCGGCACGTCGCCGCGGTCTACGACGGCGCGTCGCTCAAGGTCTACGTCGACGGCGTGGTTGTGCTTGACGGCGCGATCACGGCGGCGAAGGACAGCAACAACAAACTATGCTTCGGCACGAAGGGCGGGCTCTACAACGGACACTTCACGGGGCTTTTCGATGAATTCCGTCTCCGTGACGCCGTCTGCTCGTCCGATTGGGTCTTGGCTGAATACGACCAGGCGTCCTCGACGTTCCTTGTCGCTTCCGCCGCGACGGACATTTCGGGCGGAGAGGCGCAACCCACGCGTCCTCGGGTTTTCTTCTCCATTGACTGAGAATTTCAACGACAACATCGCACCATTCTTAAAAAAAGGAAAACTAACATGAAAGCAAAACAAATGGTTCTGGCGTTTCTCGCAGCGGCCGCGATCGCTGCACGCGGAGACATCACTCCCAGCGGAGACACGTCCGGCGCAAGCGACACAACGACGATTCAGTCCGCGATCGATGCGGCGGCAAATGGTGGAACCGTTACGCTCGGGAGCGGCATGTTCTACATCAACACGCAGCTTTATGTGACGAACGGCGTCACGCTCGCAGGCCAAGGCTGGGACAACACGATCATCAAGCAGGTCGCCGCGACCCCTTCGGAGAATACGCGCGTCGTGACGGTTTCCGGCGGCGCGAAGGTCGAGCACGTCACGCTGACAGGCGGTCGGCTCACCGGAAGCAACGACAAGTCCGGCGGCGGCGCGTATGTCAACGGCGGCACCGTCTCCTGGTGCTGCATCACGAACAACTCGGTGAGCGAGGCCAACACCAAGTTTGGCGGCGGCGTCGGACTTTCCCAGGGTGCGGGCGGCCAGGTTGACCACTGCATCATCGCCGACAACTCGGTCAGCACGTCGACAGGCACCGAAATTGGCGGCGGCGGAATTGGTGCCTATCGTCCTCTCGGCGCGATCACAATCGATTCATGCCTTATCAGTGGCAACCGCGTGATTAGTACAACAGGCTATGGAAGGGGCGGTGGCATCGGTGTCAACTTCATGTATGGCGGCGGGTCGATGACTGTCCGCAACACGACGATTGTCGGCAACGCAGCCGGCGAAGGTGAAACGACTTCATACGGCGGCGCCGTCTTCACGACGACCGACTCGGCCAGCAAGTTTGCAATGGTCGACTGCATCGTCGCTGGCAATACGACTGCGGGCGCCGCGACGACTATGGCCCTGAACTACGATGGCGGCGTGGACTACTGCCTCTTCGACATCAATGCGGACAAGGTCGGCGCGAATAGCCTGTTCGGCGACCCCCAGTTTGTTGACACGACGGATGGCAACTATCGTCTTTCCTCCACGTCGCCGGCTCGTGAGGCGGGTATGGCTTACAGCGGCATCGGCGTCGATCTCGATGGCGTTGATTTCGAGAATCCGCCATCTATGGGCTGTTATGAATCTGGCGGCGTCGCGAAGGTGAACGTCCCTGTGTTTGCGCCTGCGTCTGGCATCAGGTTCTATCCATCGACGAACGTGACGATTACGTGCGAGACGGATAGCGCGTCGATCTACTACACGCTCGACGGGTCCGATCCGACCGATGCGAGCACGCTCTACACCGCGGCGATCGAGATTTCCGAGACGACGACGATCAAGGCCCGCGCCTACAAGACCGACATGGCTCCGAGCGCCGTCGTCTCCGCGACCTACGTGTACAAGGCACCTGCGCCGCGTCCGGACGGATTCAGTAAATATGTCGAGATCACCCTTGCCACGAACCTTGCGGCAAGTGCGATAACGACCGGCGTTCCCGCGCTCGTTAAGCTCAGCGAGACGACCATTTCCGGCTTTGACTACGATGACTTCTCCTTCGCTAACGGCAGCGACATGATGTTCACGGATGCTAACGGTGATCCGCTTCCGCACGAGGTTGACACCTGGAACGTGAACGGCGAATCGCTCGTCTGGGTGAAGCTCCCCTCGACCGCCGCGGACACGGCGATCACGATGTACTACGGCGGCAACACAGCGGCGTCCGCTGATTCGACGGATGTCTGGACCGGCTACACCGGCGTATGGCACTTCAAGGAGGCGACTGCAGATACGGCCGCGAACTCATACGGAATGTATGCGAACTCGACGGCGACCGAGGGCATCGATGGCCACATCGCCGAGCATACGGTCACGAACGAGGCCGGTCGTTTCGGCAAGGGTTTCCGCACCAACGATTCGATGGGGTGGAAGGAAGGCAACTTCAACTACGGCGGCGTGTGGGTGAACGACTCCGGCACGGGCAGCCCCGTAGACGGCGGGCAGAACTTCACCATCTCCGGCTGGTTCAAGCACGATGCCGTCGAATATTACTGGGACCACTTCTTCTACAAGCGCGCGGCGTCCAGCAACACCGGCTCGCCCAACAACGCTTTCGCCATTGAGAGCAATAGCGGCACCGGCTCGAACCCGCAGATCAAACCTCGTGGATCTAGCGATAAAGGAAACGTGGCGCTGACCGAGAATCAGGGACTACAAAACACGTGGGCCTACATCACGTTTGTCTACGACGGAACGACGTGCACCGTCTACAAGAACGGTGTTCAAACGGGATGGGTGGTGGTCGACGCCTGCATCGACAACGATGCACCGCTCGTCTTCGGCAACAACTGCAATGTTGCGTTTGGCACGATGGGCGATGCCGCGTGGAACGGCTGGATCGACGAGGTGCGCTTCTCGAAGGGCTCAAAGGACGCCGCATGGGTCGCGGCGGAATACGCGGCGATGAACGCGGACGCAACGGACATCTTCAATTACGGCACGGCGCAGGACACTGGATCCGAGCCCGGGCCATTGCCGCAGCCGATTGTGCTTGGCGAGGCATCGGCAACGCCTGGAACCGACTACAACGGAAGTGCAGTCTTGGTATCCTTTACTGGCGACATTCCCGCCGGCGCGACGGCGACTGCTGCGCTCACGATTGGCGACGCCATCTATGTCGGCGTTATCGATGCCGCAAACGGCGTGATAACTTTCGAAGTTCCCGCCGCGGACGTCACGGCTGGCAACGCCTATGAGGGAACGGTTTCGCTCGCAGTTGGTGGCGTCAACCGCACCAAGGACGTCGACCTCGTGCAGGGTACGGCCAAGGTCGACGAGGATCTGGACTGGATCAACGAGACGGCTGCGACGTTTGGATCGACGGGATTGTGGTCCGGCGACAAGGCGGAGGTTGCAGCTAACGTGATCGCCGTTTCGAACGCGACGTTCACGGCGGCAACGGCCGCGCCGACGGCAGCCGTCGTGACAGTCACTTCGACGTTCTGCTTCGGCGATCCATCGGACGAGGCCTTCGAAATTTCTTCCCGAGCGGGCATCACGGTTGTGGATGTCGGTGGCGTGAATCGCTATGCCGTCCTGACGGCAAACGGCGCGGTGACCAATCTCTCCGTCGTCGCGAACACTGCGTCTGCGGCGGAAGTCACGGTTACGCTTGACGGCACGGCGAACACGGTCTCCTATACCGTTGACAACGTTTTGCTTGGCACCTATCCGATGACCGTCAAGGCAACGGGCGTATCGACAGTCCACTACGATGGTCTTGGCGTCGTCGCCGGGCTGGACGGCGCATACCGTTTCGAGGGAATTGACGCGAATGTCGCCAAGGCAGGCGACACGGAATACGCGACGCTCGAGGAAGCGATTGCTTCGGGTGAGACTCCGGTCGAGCTTCTCTGGGACGCGAGCTGGAATCCCGCGGCCGTCGGCAACTACACCATTACGACGAACGGACATGCCCTCGTGATCGGCGGCGAATACTCCCATTCCGTCGTTGACAACGGCAACGGCAGCGTCACCATAACCATTGCGGAACAGTCAAATGAAATTGACCTCCGCATCAGCGAAGTCGGAAGCGCCGTAACCGACCCGTGGGAGAACACCTCCAGCTTTGTCGAGATCTACAACAACGGCACGAGCGCAGTGAATATCGAGGGTTTTGTCCTTCGCCGTACCCAGAAAGGCAAGACAAAGGACATGTCGCTTCCCGCCTATCAGCTCGCTGCCGGCGCCTACGTGGTCGTATGGGGCAGCGATGACAATCCCTACGAGGATCCCGCAGTTGTGATTTCCGGAAATGTCATTCGCGAGGGTGTCATGAAGTTCAAGGCGTCAAACACTCCGATGATCACTCTATTTGACAATGCCAATAATGAACTGGATTCGTTCCAGATGGTCGCCGGCCTTGCGGACGGACAGTCGATGGGACCGTCGGCTGATTTCGACGGCGTGAACTTCTACTACTTCGGCAAGAAGAAAATCACCCCCGGCGAGGCAAACAACTACGACGGCGCGACTGCGCTTGGCGCGGAATTCGTCTCCGAGGCGCACAGCGCCGACGAAGTCGCTCTGGACACGGATCTCGTCGTGACCTCGACATGGGCGCCGCTTGTGGGTTCGACGATTGCTGGCGTCAAGATGTTCTACCGTCTCGCCTTCAGCAACGAGGTCGAGGTCGCGATGTCCGACTCGGGCGACGGCCTCGCCTGGACGGCGACGATTCCCGCGTCGGTCTACGCGAGCGCCACGCCTGGCTCGCTCATTCGCTGGCGCTTCGTCGCAACCGACTCCTTCGCACGCACGACGAAGGAGCCCGCCTTCGGCTCGGCCGACAGCTCGCCCGAGTACTACGGCACGATTACCGCGCCTGGCTTCGAATGCGACCTGCCGGTGTTCCACCTCTTCGTCGCCGATCAAGGCGTCGGCACGGACATCCCTGATGACCCGACGGACGATCCGCGCAACCTCGCCGCGATGGACATCGACTCGGACGCGCTTGCGACTGCCTCTGGCGGAATCTACGCCGACATGGAGATCGGGAGCCGTTGCTCGATATACCACAACGGACACCTCTACGACAACGTGTCGATTGACCTGCGCGGCAATACCTCGGCCGGGTTCCAGAAGAAGTCCCACGGGCTCAAGTTCAACAAGAGCGACAAGCTTGCCTACGTGAACCCCTACACCGGCGAGGCGGGGACGGTCCGCAAGACGAGCTTCACCTCCGAGTTCATGGATCCCTCGTTCCTGCGCCAGAACGTAGCGTTCCAGTTCATGAACGCGGTCGGCGTTCCTGCGCCGTTCCACTATCCGGTGCGCCTCCAGCGCAACGGCGAGTTCTACCAGCTCGGGTTCCATTCGATCCGCTTCACCGACGAAATCGTCGACTACTACGGCTGGGACGACGACTGCGAGCTCGTGAAGAACGCCGGCTCCCTTCGCAAAACGGAGTCCACCGCGGGTTTTGAGACGAAGATTCCCGAGCAGGACAACGAGTCGCTCCCGACGGACAGCTTCCGCGCGCTCGTGAGCGACCTCCGGTCGTCCGACAGGTCCGTCCTCGCGTGGGACATCCTGAACATCCCGATGTGGATCAACTACATGGCCGCGACGCGCATCACCCAGGAGACTGACGACGTCTGGGGCAACCTCTGCGTCTACCGCCACAACAAGACGGGCACATGGTGGCCTGGCGCCTACGACATGAACCTTTCCTTCGGCCAGTACTACAAGGAGGCGGGCTGGACGGACTTCTGGGGCGGAGAGATATCCAACGAGGACACATTCAAGTGCCATCCTCTCTACGGCGGCTCGCAGGTTCGCGTCTACAACAAGGGAACGACTACCGTTGCCACGGTCGGCGGAGGCTCGGACGTCAACTACAACGGCGCGTTCGACGCAATCTATGGCGACGCGAAGCTGAGGGGCATGCACTTGAGGCGTCTCAGGACACTGATGGACGCCTGGCTCAAGGAGCCCGGCACGGCGCAGGCAGACACCCCGATTTGGCAGTTCTTCGCCTCGCAGACCAACGCCATGGCGGAGACCGCGGGTCTCGACCGCGCGAAGTGGAGGAACATCACCTCCGGAGGCGTCATCAACAACTGGGGCGGAGAGTACGGGACGAACTTCAAGACGAACATCGTCCAAGGTGTTGAGGCGATCTGGAACAAGTATCTTGTCCCGCGCCGGACGCACCTCTACGTCACGCACAGCGCGACGAACGCGACGTACGACGCCGTAAGCGTCTTCACTGCCGTCGACGGCGGAACGGTCGTCTGCCACAACGCTGGCATTCCGGAATCCCAGCCCGCCGGGCTCAAGGTGCGCGTCTCGCGCCGTGTGCTTGATGCCGACGGCACGAACACCTACATCAAGGTCGACAACCCGAACGCGATCTTCCTCGACGTCTCGGAGTGGACGGTTTCTGACGGCACGACGACTGTCGTGCTTGAGCCGGGTACGGTTATCCCGCCCGCAGGCGCGCTCTACCTCGTTGCGGACCGCAAGGCGTTCACCGCCGCTCACCCCCGCGCGCAGGTGCTGCTGCAGGGGAACATCAAGGCGGCGCTCGTCTCGTCGGATGCGGCAATCACGGTTACGGATGCCGACGGCGCAAATGCGGCGACCTACGGCAAGGATGCGGCAGTGCCCGGCGAGGAGACGATCACCGAAGACGCCGATCCGATCTCCGCAGATCCGAAGCAGCCGGTCATCGGCTCGCGCACGGGCAGCGACGAGCTTGTGGGGCTCTCGATCGTGAAGGGCGAAGGTGACGACGACAACATGTATCTCGTGATTCCGTTCGCCGCTGAGGCGGGCTTCACCTACACCCTCAAGACCTCCACGTCGCTTCTGACGCCGGTCTCGGAGTGGGCGGCGGCCGCTGGCGTCGACGCGATCTCGCTCTCGGCCGACGGCGATGCTGAGTTCCGTGTGCAGATGAACGGCACGGCTGCGTTCTTCGTGATTTCCGTTGAAAAGTGACAATAAAGGAGGGGGCAGTGATGCGAAAAATCATAGTGAAGGCAGTTTCCGTCGCAATCGCAGCGGTCTCCGTTTCTGCGTTTGCCGGTGAAGTGGTGACGGGTGATGCGGCAATAGCGAAGTTTCCCGCGAGTCTTCAGGCCATGGGGCTTCACACGGCCAAGTGGATGCAGCTCACGAACGGCGTAGAGTATTTCTATGGTCGCTTCACCAATATGCTTGGGACGGTCGATGGCTTCACGGGATCGAAAAACGATCTCCACATGCTCCGCATTGACTACAAGCGCGCGCCAGTCAAGATGAAGTTCGTCGACCATACGCAGGAATCGACAAAGCGCCGGACGACATCTTGGACTGCGGAACAGCATAATGCGCTTTTCGCCATCAACATGACGATGGAGTATCGCGAAGGGACGTTAGGCATCTTCAGCCCCAAGCCTCAGGGTTATGCAAAAGCTGACGGTGCAGTAATCCCGAATGGTGCCACCGCCACTGGCACAAAGGGGGGATTCGCTTTCAACGATGACAAGACGTACAAGTTCGAAAAGGACTGGACGGTCGTCGATCCGCTGACCGGCAATCCGAAGGCCGACGCATGGGACAATGTAGTTACGCACGAGGCATATACGATACACGACGGAGTGCCGACATGGGGGGCTTCGGCAACCTATTTCACCAAGGCCAACTACACTTTCTTCGGAACTACTGCAGACGGTGTTTTGTGGGCATGCGCTGTTGATGGGCGGCGCGAGGGCGTTTCAGATGGCCTCGCCTACCACGAGGTTGCCGCGCTTCAGCTCGAGCTCGGCTGCACGTACGGCGTCTGCTGCGATGGTGGTGGATCGACGACGATGGCGATCAGGAAGGACCTTATGACGGCATCGGACATCTGCGACACGCAGAGGACCTCGTCTAGTTCCCAGAACTACTACACGATGTGCTATCTAGACGATGGCTCGGAGCGTGCCGTCATCAACCAGCTTCTCTTTGTCGAGGGGCCGGAACTCGTGGATAAGAAGGTCGTCAAGAACGGCGACACGCTCGTATTCATGGGCGACTCGATCACCTGGTACGGCGTGACCAATCGCCACGGATACGTCAATCTCGTCGTCAAGGGCCTCGCCGCGAACGGCATCAATGTGACCTGGCACGGCGTGGGCGTGAAGGGTGACAAGTCGGCCGCAATGCTCGCTCGGTTCGACGCTGATGTCATCGCGCACAATCCCGACGTCGTCACCATCTGCGCGGGCGTCAACGACGTCTGGTACCAGGACGCGAATTCGACGTATGAAAAGTTCTATGCCAACGAGCTCCAGATGGTCGCAAAGACCAAGGCCGCCGGCGCCGTTCCCGTCCTGCTTTCGCCGACCACGGCGGCCGGCGAGGCGGAAAACGGCGAGATCCGCCGGTACGCGGCCGGCGTCAAGGAGATCGCCGCTGCCGAGGGCATTCCGTATGCCGACACCTTCCACGCCGTGCGCGGCTGGATCAACGACATCGACAATCCGCGCCTGAGCGCGCAGTCTGGATACAACATGGGCGGGCGCGCCGCGACCGTCGACGGCGTCCACATGGCGCCGACGGGCGACCGGCAGATGGCTCGCGCCGTCCTCGCGGCGTTCGGACTCAACGCCGCGGAGATGTCCGCCGCGGAAGCGGCATGGAACGCGGACGGAACGCTGATCGTCAAGGAGACCTATTCGGACGAGCCCTCCGCCTCCGTGAATCTCTCCTCCGCCGAATACGCGGCGTTCGAGTCGAAAGCCTCCGCCAGCGGACTTTCAGTCGACGCCTTCGCGAAGCAGGTCTTCCGACAGGGCATTGACTCGCTTGCGGCGAACCCCGCGAACGAGTCCGAGGCGGCCGGCGCCTCCATCGCGCTCACGGCCTCCGTCCCGGTCTCCTTCGCGGGCTACGACAAGCTCCTGCATGCGGCGGATCGGATCAACGGCACCTTCGACGACGCCTGCCGGTCCGCGCTCCTGCGCGGAGTGCGCGAGTGCGCCGCCTACGCGGCGCCGCCCCCCGCCGCGCCCGTCCTCGAGGAGTTCTTCGTCCAGCCCGCGTCCACGGTCGTCACGCTCTCCGGCATGATCGCCTCGCCGGGCGCCGGGGCGAGCGCGTGCGACATTGCCTTCGCCTACGGTACCGACGCGGACAACCTCGGGCCGGAGCAGATCGTCCTCGCCGGGCAGCGTAACCGCTTTGTCGCCTGGATCAAGGGGCTGGCCCCGGGAACCACCTACCACTACACGGCGTCCGTCATCAACAATGCGACGGGCCGACTCAGTATCCAGCGGCAGGGCAGTTTCACCACCGCCGCTTCGGGAACCGGCACGCTCGAGCCCAGCGGAGACGACGACACGGCGGCCCTGCAGGCGGCCATCGACGCCGCGGCGGCAGCTGGCGGAACCGTTACGCTCGCCGGCGGTACCTATCTCGTCGATGCGGAACTGGCTATCACCAGCGGCGTCACAGTAGTCGGCAGCGGCTGGCAGACGACGGCCATCCGGCAGCGGGCGACCAAGCGCGTCGCGACCCTCGACGGCGGATCGACCCTCCGCGGCGTCACGCTGACAGGCGGCATCACGTCCGGCGGATACAATCACGGCGGCGGCGCCTATCTTTCGGACGGCCACCTCGTCGAGTGCCGTGTCCTCAAGAACATTGCCGGCGCCACTGGGAACTCGTGCTTCGGCGGCGGAATCTTCCTTGACAAGGGCACCGTCGAGCGCTGCGTCGTCGTTCAGAACCAGGTGGGTATGAACGGCGCCACCTACTGCGCCGGAGGCGGAATCGGCTGTCGCGACCAGACGGTCCGCGGCGAATCCGTCGTCGATGCGTGTCTTGTCCGCGGGAACCGGGTGTTCGGCAATGGCGGCGGCATTGGTTTGGATCTCTTCTACAAGAACTACGCCCGCAAGGTGCGCAACACCACCATCGTTGGCAACTGGGCGAGCGGAACGGGCGGCGGAGTCCACTCGGCGAACGACACGAACAGGAAAGCGTCACTTGTCGATTGCATCGTCGCTGGCAATGCCTCCGGCACCGCGGCGAAGACTGTGGACATGAGCTACACGGGCGGTGTGGACTACTGCCTTTTCGACGTTGAGGCGGATAAGACCGGAGCCAACAGCCTCTTCGGCTTTCCGGCGTTCGTCAGCGCCGCGAACAACGACTACCACCTTGCCGCGAACTCGCCTGCGAAGGGCGCAGGCGTTGCCTATGAGGGAATCGGCGCCGACCTCGACGGTGTCCAGTTCGCGAATCCCCCCTCGATTGGCTGCTATGAATACGACGGCTTTGCGCCGCCGGTGCAGAATCGCCCGCGGGTGATGTTCAGAATCGACTAGCCGAAAGTGAGTTTTTGGCGTCGGCCGTGCATTTCAAGATTGCGGCTACGTCGCGACGGCGATTCTCGGCGCAGGCGCGGAGCTCACGCTCGACGCGATGGCACTTTCGTATAGTGGAAAAGACGGCTGCAAAATGCTAAAATGGTGGCCACCGTAAAATGGTAGATCAGAGAAGACAAGAGGTTGAACGCAGAATAAGGAATACTTGACATGACATCAATGCTGCTTCTGGCGGGAATCGTCCGCTTCTCCGTCCCGGCAACGGGAGAGGGCCAGGTTCTCCCCGATTCGCTCCCCCGCGAGGCCGTCAAGGACGCGCCCTGCGCAATGGTTGCCGCCCGCGGCGAATACGAGGGCGGCTCTTTCGTACTCAGATCCGACGCCGATCTCGGCAAAGTCGATATGCGCGTCGGCGACCTGAAGAACGAGAAGGGCGACGTAATCCCGGCAAAGGAGCTGGACCTCACGACGGTCAAGGTCTGGTACCAGAACTCCAACGCCTGGGTTAGCTACTTCCAGGATCCGCGCCTGAAGCTCTGCCCCGAACTTCTTCTCCACGACGAGGATCTCGTGAAGGTCGACACCGAGAAGAAGGGCAACTGGGCTCGCGTCACCGCGAAGGACGGGTCTGTCAGCTACTTCTGGCTTACCGCGCCGCGTGGCGTCCACAAGCGCGACGTCGACTTCAAGGTCGGTCGCATCGACGACGCGTTTCCCTGCATGCAGCCGGGGTTCTCCGATGCGCCATCGTTCGCAGGCGCGACTCTCGAGAAGGACAAGAACAAGCAGTTCATGCTCACCGTGCACGTCGGAAAGGACGTTAAGCCGGGGCTCTACACGGGCAAGATCGCCGTCACAGCGAGGAAAGACGGCAAGCTTCTCCACGAGGTGCCTGTCAGACTGCGCGTCCTCGACTTCGAGCTTCCCGCGCCGAAGACCTACTATGACGTGGACAAGGACTTCCTGTCGCTCTTCTGCGAGTATGTAAACATGGAGTGGATTCGCTGCTCGAACGGAAACGACTCTGAGCTTGCCGAGCGCCAGCTCGAGGCGATTCTCGCTGACTTCGTGCGCCACAATGAAATTACGCCGAGCTTTGGCGAGAGCGTTAAGTACAGGGAGATGGCCAAGCGCGTTGGAATGGACTTCAAGGGCGCCTACATGGGCGCGATGAAAGCCGCCGACGATGCGGACGCTCGCTATGCCGCGCGCAACACGGCGCGGTCTCTCGACAAGGCCTTCGGGTCGCACAAGGGAATGATGCTTTCGTGGGGAGACGAATACGGGCTCAAGACCCTGCGTGCGATTCGCAGTATGGTCGAGATATACCACGAGGAGGGTTTTCTCTTTGCCGTCAACTCGCAGTCTGGGTACTTGGCTGGCGCGAACCTCGCGGACCTCTGGTGGCCGCCGTTCTCACCCGACCACCGCTCGGCCGCCAAGACGCAGAAATACAACGAGACTGCTCCCGACGGTCGCATGGGCTGGTACGCTTCGCAGCATGTCGGCGCCGAGAACCCTGCCTTTGCACGCAGGCAGTACGGAATGGGGCCGTATCTCGCGGGCTATGGCTGCAACTACAATTACGCGCACCACCTTCAGGGCTGGAACGACATCGAGATGGGCCTCTACCGTCCGATGAACTTCGTGTACGGCTCGGGCAACGGATGCGTCGATACGCTCGCCTGGGAGGGTTTCCGCGAGGCGATCGACGACATTCGCTACGCGACGCTCCTCAAGACGACGGCGCTGAGGCTCATAAAGGAAGGGACTCCCGAGGCGCGCTATGCCGCGAGGATCGCGCTCAAGCTCTTTGCGGACGCGAAGGGCGATGACTATGACCTTACGACGTTCCGCTACGAGATGATCAACCACATTCAAAAGCTCCGCGCGTTCGAGGCGAAGTGACTTAGGGGAAGGAACGAATACCATGAAGTTTGAGTCTGTGATTTTCAAGTCCGTACTCGCCGCCGCTTCGATTGTCGGCGCTTCTGCCGCGTCTGCCGCCAATCCCCGCCAGGCGCTTGACGCCGAGATAAAGGAGCAACAGAAGGTTTCGCGCAAGTTCCGCGATACCGTCGAGTTCCTCGAGCGTCGCCTCAATGACGATGACGTCAAGACGAATGCGAAGCTGCGCGTCTACATCGACCAGAAGATACTCTCCTTCTGCGCCATGCCAGGGTGGACGCAGTTCGGCAACTGGGACAAGAAATGGTCCGAAGAGCACATTCCCGGCGTCTGCGAGCGCGAAATCACCGCGGCCGACTGTCCTAACAGCGACAAGCTCGGCTTTCTCAGGGCGCTCGCTCGCCAGCAGGCGGGCTTGAAGGATTATGATTCTTCGCTTGCAACAGCCAAGAAGGCGCTTGCGCTCGAGGGTCTAAAGCCGCACGACCTTTTCAAGGCGCATTGCATTGTCGCAGACGCCTGCAAGTGGGCCGACCGCTACGACGATGCAAAGACGGCCTATCAGAAGGCGGCTGAGTACAATCCCGTCGAGGCCGCCAAAGCGCTTGCGAGTCTTGCCGCTGACTATTGCAACGATGCAGATGTCGCCGCGGCATGGGCGGGTGTCAAGGATCCATATCCGCGTCTTAAGTGGTTCTATGAGCACGACCTCGCAAAGGCCGCGGACGATGCCTTCGCGTACATCTCCGACGCGCAGAACCCGGCAAATAACCGCCGTGATCTGCTGATTCGCTATTTCGGGACGGAGAAGTCCGGGCGAGGGGAGAAGGCGCGCGAAATCGCCCGCGGGCTCGACTACACCGGCTTTGTGGACGGGCGGCTATTCGGCGAGCTCTCAAATGTCTATCGCTTTGGCGACTGGGAGCTGTTTGCGAAGCTCTCTGAGGCGTTTCCCACCTTAGGCTGGTTCCAGGACCAGGCGCGCTACCGCGGCTACCTCTTCTCGCTTGTCGCCATCGGCCGCGGCGGAGAAGTCGCGAAAAAGGCAGACGAGTTCCTCGCGAAGGACGCGGCAAAGGCGAAGCCGACCGTCAAGCCGTTCGACCGCGTCCGCTTCGAGATGGTCAAGGCGCTTGCCGCAGGGAAGGATCTCATTCCCGTCGCGAAGGCGGCAAAGCTCGACATCAAGGAGTACGCGCAGGCGCTTCAGATTGCCGCGCAGTGGACGCTGAACCTTCAGCGCAACGAGGAATGCGAGCGCTATGTCGCCGCCTATCGCGCGCTCTTCAAGGAGTTGCCCGAACGTCGCTACAACGTCAAGTTCTTCAACCGTCCCGTGAGTTCGATCGACGCATGGCGCGCTATCGCGGATTCGCTTGAGAAGTCGTATGTCGATGTCAAGATGTGCGGCGAGCTCGACAGTCTCGAGACTGACGTCGCTACGGGCCGCACCACGATCGAGAAGACGGCGCTGGACTCGAAGGACGCGAAGATGGAAGTCACGGCGTTCTGCGATGTCGAAGGACTTAAGGTCGTCATGCGCGTCGTCGATCAAAACGCGCGCGCCGTAGAGCAGGGCTTTGCCGGCGGCATCGGCACTGAGTGTTACTTTGCGCCTGGCGCGAACGAGCCGTACATCTGCTTCAGCTCTGCGCCGAAGGAAGGTGTCGGGTTCGTCTTCTACACTGCCTATTCGAGCGCTTACGCCCAGCGCGTCGAGTTTGACGACACGAAGAGCCCCTACGCGCTCCGCCAGGAGACCGAGTTCACCGACGGCGACTATGCGCTCATGATCACGCTTCCGTGGAGGGCGTTCTACCAGAAGCTCCCTGCCGCCGCAGGAACGGAGTGGCGCTTCGAGTGCCTTGCTGACGGCTGCTCGTGGGGCGGCTCGCAAGGCATCCACGAATCGTCGAGCTGGGGACACCTCGTCTTCAACCTGAAGCCGGCCGAGATCGCGGCAATTCGCCGCCGTCTCGTCTACGACACCTACAAGACCTGGAGCCGCACTGGCCACGGACAGCTTTCGGCGTTCGACCGCTGGGGCGATTCTGTCGTCGGCGATCCTGAATTCTCGGAAGCCGTCCTGAAGCCCCTTGAAGCCGCGCTCAAGGCCGAGGCCGCAAAGGTGACGGCGACGATGAGCGACGACGAGGTCAACGAAGTCTACGAGAAGGGCGCGAAAGTCTGGATCGGCCTTGACCACGAAATCGATGCACTCCGCCAGGCATGGCTCCTCAAGAAGTTTACCGAACGCTAAACGATGAAAAATTCTCTTGCGCTTTTTGTTGCCGTTGCGGCATTTCGACTTGCATTTGCCCAGGCGGTCCTGCCCGGCTATCTCACCGATCCGTCGATGATGAAGGGGTCGCTTGCGAAAGACGCGAGCTACCAGACGCCTGAGCAGTTCAAGTATCCGTACATATCGACTTACTACATCAAGCCGACGGCTACACCTGAAGAAGAAGTGAAGGTGGGGATCTTCGTCACGGACTTCGAGTCGTCCAAGATCAGGTTTCTCGACGATTCGCACCGCTTCTCCGCTTTTCTCGAATATCGGCTCAAGGGCGGCAAGTCGAAGACGCTGACGCTCGCAGACCTCAAGAGCGGCGATGCCGAGTTCAACCTCGGCAAGCTCTCCGCGGGCGAATACGAAATGCGCGTCTGGGCGAAGGACGCGAAAGGGCGCGAGTCTCATCGCGTCATCCACGATTTCCGCGTCGTATCCGCCGCGGATCTCGCAATTCCTGCCGACAAAGTCTACACGATGACGGAAGCGGACCTCGAGAAGTACGGCATTCGCAACGACGGCGACTTGGAGAAAATCGTATATCTGGAAACGAACGGTACCTCGAGGGTAGTGAAGGAGAAGCGCTCGGGTGTTCCTGGCTATACAGTCACCGTTCCGATTGACCCGAAGACCGGAAGACTGCCATGGCAGGCCTGGAAGCAGGCGAAGATTGTCTACGACTCGGGCTACGACAAGGTCGCCGTCGAGAAGACGTCCGTCGACAACCTTGTCGGGATTCAGAAGCTCCTTGACGAGAAGGCCGCTTCAGGGTTCCGCAAGTTCGTGATGCTGCCGGGCACCTACCGGATCTCCTGGACCAATTCCGTGTTTGTCCCGAGCCACATGACGCTCGACCTTGGGTCTGCGACGCTGAAGCAGAACGGCTTCACCGGATCTGGCTCTGTGATTGTGCGCCTCTCGAGCGTGGTGGATGCGCATCTCGTCGGCGGCACGCTCGAAGGCGACTACTGGGAACACGACTATGCGGGCTCGCCCAACAACTCGGAGTGGCCCGCGGGCTTCGAGATAGGCGGCGGTTCCTGGTATTCCTCCGTAGAGGGCGTGAAGGTCGTCGACATAACGGGCTATGGAGGGCAGAACGGCATCCGCACCGACGCGAAGGGGGGACTCTCGTTCTTCTGCGAGGCGCTCCCCAAGTTCTCCCAGGGCGGACTTGACGCCAAGACCGGTGCTGTTGACGCGTCTGACAAGTTCCGCTTCACGACGGACTTCAAGGACATCCGCAGGATCACGGGCGAGAAGGGGCGCGATCGCCTCCAGGTATCGAAGCATCTCGGCTACCAGGGTCGCGTGACGCGCTCTTGGCAGATGACAGTCGCGTGGTACGACGCCGGGAAGAAGTTCATCTCGGCGGAGACTTCCTGGCAGTACCGCGAGATGTGGATTCCCGAAGGCGCCGCATTCCTGCGCGTCTCGGTCGAGGACGAGAGCGCCGAAGCAGCCGACAAGTCGAACCTGATGGTGATGGCTTTTAGGATTCCGGTCAACTGCGCTGTGAAGAACTGCCGGTTCGACCACTGCCGCTGCGTCGGCTATGCGGCGTCTGCAATGAAGAACATGCTTTTCGAGGGGAACTTCTTCACGCTGTCGGGCGAGAGCGCGGCGTGCTGCGCATTTGACGCCGAGGACGGCTGGGACCAGATGCAGGACGTCTACTTCCTCAAGAACGTCTTCCGCGACAATCCGCGAAACAACTCCATCCTGACTTGCGCCGGACATAATTTCATTCTTGAGAAAAATGACTGCGACGTCTACTTCTGGGGGCGCACGCACTCTCCGTGCGTGAGGGACAACGCCATAGGCGAAGGGACCTACTGGTGCGATTCGCGCCTCCGGTCTGGATATGGACGCTTTGAAGGCAACAGATACACAAAGATCGTCCATTTGGGCAGGAACGACAAGAGCCCCCGTCCCGACAGCTGGGACTATGTGGTCTCCGGCCGCGACTTCGACGGGGAAAAGAACTCATTTGACGTAGACATCGGCCCTGCCGGACGCGTGGTAAACTGCAAGTTCCGGAACATGCCGGTCAATGTCGCCAATGCCTATGCCTGCACGTTCGAGAACTGTACGGATGGAAAAATGTACCGGTCTTCTCCTGCCGGCCGCTGGTTCGAGGTCACTGTCAAAGATTCGTCCTTTGCGCGTTTCCAGCGCACAAACAGCTGGGAGCGCTGCCACTTCGTGAACGCGAAGCTGAATAACCTCGGCAGCTGCTTTGACGTCGCAAAATGCGAATTCGCGAATTGCGCCTTGTTCGGAATCGCTTCTGCCAACGTCAAGATGGCGGATTGTGACTTTGAGGGCACTACCGTGCGGGGCAACTACTGGGATAAGCCTGCCGACCTCGTGTTCAGGAACTGCAAGATCAAGACGTGCGACGATTCTCCGTTTCTCAAGCTTGGCGTCTATACCGTCGGCAAGATCGGCTTTGACGGCTGCACGGTCTCGGGCGCGCAAAGTCTCGTCGACGTCTTCGACCTGCGTTCGATTGCCGTACCTGCGAATTCCGACCCTGCGGCAAACCCCGACAGGCTTCCGGGCACCATCGCGCTGCGCAGGACGAAGTGGAACGGCGAAGCGAAGACTGTGCTCGTCCACGGCAAGAATCCGAAGCCGTCTCCGAAGAAGATCACGATTCTGGACAAGGAAAACAGCTGGCCCAATGGCGTGTCCGTCGCTGCGGACATCCTGCCCACATGGGAAATGAAGTGATCCATGATGGACACTTGATTACCCATGTGAGTAATTGCCAGTTGCGTCTGGAAGTGGTACAATTGCCTCATAAAACTTTTATGGGTCCGAAAAGGGCCCAAAGGCACTAAAGCGAGGTAATGAAATGTACTACTGTTCCGACTACGCAACTGCCGTCATGCTATGCGTCGTAACGATGCTTTGCTGGGGAAGCTGGGGCAACACCCAGAAGCTCGTTGGCAAGACATGGCGATTCGAGCTGTTCTACTGGGACTATGTCCTCGGGCTTGTCATCTTCGCGCTTCTTGCCGGCTTCACGATGGGCTCCCTTGGCGGTGGCCCGTGGAGCTTTGTCGAGAACCTAAAGACGAGTTCCGCTTCGCAGTGGATCTGGCCTTTCCTCGGCGGCATAGTCTTCAACGCCTCGAACATCCTTCTTTCCGCGGCAATTGCGGTGGCGGGAATGTCGGTTGCTTTTCCAGTCGGCGTTGGGCTAGCCCTCGTTGGCGGCACTGTCGCCAACTGGTTTGTCGACGGAAAGGGAAATCCCTGGCTCATTTGGACTGGACTTGCGATCATCGTCGCGTCCATCGTCTGCAACGCGCTCGCTTTCAAGGCGAAGCAGAACGCCACCGGCGGTGCGTCCGACTCGTCGAGCGTCAAGAAGGGGCTTCTTCTCGCCGTCTGCGCGGGCCTTCTCATGAGCTGGTTCTCGCCGCTCGTGAACCGCGTCGTCGACATGGGCTTCGCCAACCCTGCGCCGGCGGGCGGCAAGATGACGCCGTATGCCGCGTTCTTCGTGTTCACGCTCGGCGTCCTCGCTTCCAACTTCGTCTTCAATACGATCATGATGAAAAAGCCCGTCTCTGGCGATCCTGTGAAGGGCTCGGAGTGGTTCAAGGGCGGAATGCTCGTCCATCTCGTCGGAATCCTCGGCGGGTGCATCTGGGCCACAGGCACGCTTCTCTCGTTCGTCACTGCCGGCACCGCGGGAGCTGCGATCTCGTATGCGCTCGGTCAGGGCGCGACGCTCGTCTCGGCACTCTGGGGAATTCTCGTCTGGAAGGAGTTCGCGGGTGTGCCCAAGAAGTCGTCCATGATGAATTTCGCTATGATCGTTCTCTTTGTCATCGGTCTTGCGCTTCTCGTCAAGGCCGGTTCGTGAGGTATTGCCCAAGGAGGGATTGAAGATGAAGGAAATCGTCGTTCTCGGCAGCACAAACACCGACATGGTGATTACCGCGGACCATCTCCCTGTTCCGGGCGAGACTATCTGCGATGGCAGCTTCAAGATGCACCCCGGCGGCAAGGGCGCGAACCAGGCCGTTGCCGTGGCGCGACTTTCAGGCACTCCCGAGACTTGCGAGTTCATTGCCAAAGTCGGTGACGACGTCTTCGGCAACGAGACGGCTGACAGGCTTCGCCGCGATGGAATCATCCCCAAACTCGTCATCGACCGTGAAAACGCCTCCGGAACGGCGCTTATCCTCGTCGACAAAAAAGGGCAGAACGTTATTTCCGTCGCGCTTGGCGCGAACGGCACTCTTTCCGTCGACGACATCTCTCCCTTCTTGGAAGACATCACGCAGGCGAAGGTTCTCCTCATGCAGCTCGAGACGCCGATTCCTACCGTCGCGGCTGCCGCGGCGTGCGCACACGCGTCGGGCACGGCTGTCGTGCTTAATCCTGCTCCTGCGGCGAAGCTTTCCAAAGAACTTCTTTCGCATGTTGACTGGATTACGCCTAACGAGACGGAAGCCGAGATTCTGACAGGCGTTAAGGTAACGGATGTTGCGTCTGCGAAGGCCGCCGCAGAGGCGCTCAAGGCGCTTGGTGTCGGTCATGTCGTCATTACGATGGGTTCAAAGGGCTGCTATTGCGCTGACACGGGTAAGCTCTATCCGTGCCGCCCCGTCAAGGCCGTAGACTGCGTTGCTGCCGGCGATACATTCAATGGTGCATTCGCCGTCGCACTTGCCGAGGGTTGGTCGGTGGAAGATGCAATTGACTTCGGACAAAAGGCCGCAGCCATTTCCGTGACGCGCGTTGGCGCGCAGCCGTCGGTTCCTTTTAGGCGGGAAATCTGCTGAATCTTACCAACGACCCCTCAAGTGTCAGCATCGCGTTCAGCTCGGCTCTCAATAGCCTATTGGCGCTGCAGGCGGCGAGGGTGAGTACAGGTACGGAGCATCGATCCAGTACATGGAGAATCCCGTCGCGACTGCGGGCGAGCTCCTATTTACGATCGCGCGCGATCCCAACGAGCCGATGAGCTTCTACCAGATCGTCGTGTTAGAATAAGGCATTGCGACTTTACGAAACGACGGGCGCGGAAGAATGGCCGCGCCCGTTTCGTTTTTAATACCCAGATGAGTAATTGCCCGCAAGGGCACGACTTGCTATAATTGTGCCATGAAAATGATTACCACTATCAGCGTCGTCTTGGCCACTGCATCTTCGCTTTCCGCTTTCGGTCGGACGATGAACGCATATTTCGACGACTTCTCCGAGATACAGATGTTCGCCGAGCACTGGAAAGTCGAGGACCCGAATGTGATCCGCAGCGACGGGAAACAGCTCCTTTTCAACGGCAAGTCGAAGATGACGCTCCGCAAGGCGCAGCCGAAGGAAGCGTCCGTCGAGGGCAAGGTCGAGCTGAAGAGCGGCAAGGCCGAGTTCAAGAACGAGAACGGCACTATCGTCTTCTACGTCGACGGCGAGGGTACGATGGACGACGTCCGGGTGACCGTTCCAGTTGACGACAACGCGTCTCCCAACCTCATCATCAACTCGGGCTTCGAGTACTCAAGCGACGGCGTGCCGCCTTACTTCTGCAACCGCGCCGGCTTCAACTGGTCCGAGGGCACGGCGGAGATGTACGAGAAGGACTTCCTCACGGCTTTTGTCTGCGACCCGTCCGAAAAGCATTCTGGCAAGCAGTCGCTTCGCCTCCATCTCTGCCCGGCTACGCAGCACCTTGGCTTCTATCCCCACGACACGCCGACGGACAAGGGTCTTAAGGGCGTCTTCACCGCGTGGATGAAAACTTCGGTTCCAGGCACAAAGGTGCGCATGAAAGTCGGCGGCGCTGCGCCGAAGGTGTTCGAGCTGACAAAGGAATGGGCTCGCTACGAGGTCGCGTCGTCCGATCTTCCCGGCCGCGGGCTCTTCAGCCCCGTCTCGATTGAATTCCCCGAGCCGAGCCGCCAGAATTCCTACGTCTGGATTGACGATCTCCAGTTCGAGTTCACAGGCGACGACCTCAAAGCGACCGAGTACCGTCCAAGCGACATGGACATTCCGCGTTTCATCGACAAGAAGAAGCGCTCTCGCCCTGAGCCGACCGTCCTTAAAAAGCTCCCCGCCGGCGTCAAGCCCACGATCGAACTTGAAAAGTGGATTGGCCACGCTTCCGAGTCGACGCCTTTCCTCGACCATCTCAAGAAGCCGTATCGCGAGACGCGCGCTTGGCTTGCGTGCGACGACGACAACCTCTATGTCGCCTATCGCAACTACGGCGAGGACGCGAAGCTCATGAATCACAAGAAGGCGACTTACGAGTCCACTCAGATGTGCACGCGCGACTCGGTCGAGATCGGCTTCCAGCCCACTAAGGATCCGAAGCACTACCACTTCTTCGCCGCCGCCAACGGCGACCGCGCTGACTACTACAACGAGGACGGTCACTGGAACGGCACTTGGACGAGCCAGGCGCGCGACATCGGCGAGGCGGTGGAGTATCTCGTCACGTTCCCGCTCGATGAGATCGCGCGGAAGGGCTTCTCGGGGCGCTGGTACATTAACCTCGAGCGCAACGACCGCCACGACGAGCACCAGGCCTGCGTCTCGACGATCCTCTCCGAGAGCGCTCGCTTCCGCGACACCGACGCCTGGGGCGAGCTCGTCTTCCCCGCAGATGTTGCCGCCAAGTACGCAAAGGTCGCCGCGGCAAATGCGCCGAGCCGCCAGCCCAAGGTGCTGGGACGCCTCGACTACTACATGAACGAGCCCGAGGCGCGCTTCCGCGTCTGGAACGAAGAGGGCAAGGTCAAGGAAGTTGCCGTCGACATCTCGTCTCTTCCCTACGGCAGCAGCGATGTCGCCGTCGAGGCGTTTGGCCGCAGGTTCCCTGCCACGGTCGTGAAGCGCCCGTACCGCAAGAACGCCACACAGGTCAACTACTGGACTCGCTCGCTCATCCACAACGGCGAGAAGGTGCTGATGGTGTCGAACTGCCTCGTCATCCGCGAGTACCCCAAGAACAAGAAGACCGGTCGGTTCCTCCCGATCGACCTGATGCACGATCGCGGCTTCCGCTACGGGCACATCTGCTCCTTCAGCGACAGGAACGTCGTGATGATGGCGTTTGAGGCGATAAAGCAGGGTGGGGAGCTCGGCATGAACTTCATGAACTGGACCGACGACAAGGACGGCAAGACGATCAGCCGCGCCGAGACGCACAAGCTCATGGATGCGTGCGAGAACATCGTTTCGCAGGTCGTGACGGACGAGCCCGACCTCTATCGCCCGAGCGACGAGACGCGCGACTTCCTCAGGGAGAACAAGAAGCGCTATCCCTACACCCCTGTCCAGATGAACAACTCGCTAATGGGAATCGCGAGCCGCTACGCCGACCTCGAGACGGACATCCTCATGCTCGACGACTACCTGACGAACAACGAGGGCCGCACGGTCGAGGGCGTCATCAAGCAGGTCGACGTCATGCTCGAGATAGACGACCGCAAGCCAGCGTGGTACTTCCTCGTCGGCGAGAACGCGATGCACCACCGCACGCCGACATACGCCGAGCAGATCGCGCAGTGCTGGGGGTGCCTCTGCACCGGCGGCTCGGGCGTGACTTGGTTCGTCAACATGCCGACCTCCAAGCCCACGTGGGACGCGATGATCGACTTCAACCGCGAGGCGCAGTCCATCAAGGACGAGCTTCTTTCCGAGGAGCTCTGCGGCAAGGCGATCTGCTCCGAGCCGTGGGAGAAGGTCCGCTTCGTCACGCGCAAGGTCGGCGACGTCTGGTATGTGTTCTCGTGCAACATCGACGCAGATCCGGTCAAGGACGTCACGTTCACTATGCCCGAGGACGCGCCGAAGAACGCGAAGGTCGAGGTGCTCTTCGAGAATCGTTCCATCGCTCTCAAGGACGGCGTCTTCAGCGATTCCTATCCCGCGCATTTCCGTCATGTCTATAAAATCACGAGGTAAATTTCGTGAATTTCAACGCAGAGTCGCAGAGTGCGCAGAGTAAATCTAATGGGGGCAAAATGAGTACTATGGCAGATACAAAGTGTTCTGGACGCCTCGCATCCCTCGACGTCGTTCGCGGCTTCGACATGTTCTTCATCATGGGCGGAGAAGGGCTCGTAGTGGCGCTTGCCACGCTCTTCGGCGTAGCGGGCTTTCACGAGACGTTCGGCCACGTTCCGTGGGACGGGCTCCACTTCATGGACACGATCTTCCCGACGTTCCTCTTTCTCGCGGGCGTGACTTTTCCGTTCTCCGCGGCGAAGAGCCGCGAGAGGGGGGCGAGCGACCTCCGCATCTCTCTCAAGGCGCTAAGGCGCTGCGTGCTCCTCATTCTGCTGGGATTGATCCACGACGGCCCGCTTCTCCGGTTTGACTTCGAGCACCTTCGCGTGTGGAGCGTCCTCGGCCGCATCGGCATCGCGTGGTTTGCGGCGGCATTGCTCTACCTCGGCTTCAGGACGAAGGCGCGCATCGGCATCGCCGTGGCGATACTTGCTGGGACGGTTCTCTTTACGCGCTTCATGCTGGCGCCCGATGCGCCTGCCGGTGCGAGCCCGTTCTCTCCCGAGGGCAACTTCGGCTGCTGGCTCGACCGCACGCTTACGGGCGGACACACCTACAAAAAGCTCTTCGACCCCGAGGGTTTTGCCGGCATCCTTCCTGCCATAGTCACGGCCATGCTCGGCATGTTCACCGGCGAGCTCGTGCGCCGCGCTGATGTTTCGCCGCGCCGCAAGTGCCTTGAGCTTGCGGGGCTTGGCATCGGGCTTCTCGTGCTCGGGCTTGCGATCTCGCCTGTTTCGCCTATCAACAAGGCACTTTGGTCGCCGAGCTTTGTGCTTGTCGTAGGCGCGTATTCCGCGCTTCTTTTCCTCGCGTTCTACGCGGTGATTGACGTCTGGGGATACACGAAGTGGTCGTTCCCCCTCAAGGTAATCGGCATGAACTCGATAGCGATCTACATGGCCCAGTCGGTGATTGGCGCAGGTCATGCGAACGACTTCCTCTTCAGCTGGGCCTGGCGTCACCTTCCTGAGAGCTGCGCTAACCTCAGGGTCGTCATGATGAACCTTGGCTACGTCACGGTCTGCTGGCTCTTCCTCTACTTCCTCTACCGGAAGAACACGTTCCTCAAGGTGTGACGCGGCGAATCTGCCGCGGCGTCACACCTTGACCATGCTGCGGTTGACTGCAAGTGCCGCTGCTTCGGAACGCGAGGCGACGCCGAGCTTTGCGAAGATGGTCTTGAGGTGCGCCTTGATGCAGTCGCGTCCGACGTGCATCACTTCGGCGATTTCGCGGTTGTTCAGTCCCTTAGCGACATAGGAGAGAATCTCGAACTGCCGTTCGGAGAGGTCGACGGAATCTGCGTCTGCCTCAAGCGTGTTGCTGATCTCCGAGCAGATGATCGACTCCCCTGCGGCCGTCTTGCGGATCGCCGCGATTAGGTCGCGCTGAGACGTCGCCTTGACGAGCGCGCTGCTCGCGCCGGCGTCGAGAGCTCTTTTCACGTCGATGGAACCGCCGAAAGTCGTGAGGATGATTACCTTCGTGGCGGGATTCGCCGCCATGATCTCGGCCGTCGCCTTGGCACCGTCGAGCTTTGGCATCATGAGGTCCATGACGACGACGTCCGGCTTCTTCTCGGCGGCGAGTCGTACGGCGTCGAGTCCGTTCTCCGCCTCGGCGACGACTGTCATGTCCTTCTCGAGCGAGATGATTGCGGAGATCCCCATTCGCACGACGAGATGGTCGTCTGCGAGGAGTACCTTGATCTTCTTGTCCTGTTTTTTCATTTTGTCTCCGAAGTCGATGTGTGCAAGACGACTGTGAACTTGGCGCCGCAGCCTGGCTCGCTGTCGCAGCGTATCGTGCCATTGAAGGCGTTGAGGCGCTCGCGGACACCCTGAAGCCCGAAGTGCCCCTGGGCGGGACCTGGCGCAGCCGAAGTGTTGAACCCGCAGCCGTCGTCAAGCACCGAAAAGGAAATGGTGTCGTCGTGGAACTCTCCTGCGACCTTGATGTTTTTCGCATGGCCGTGCTTGACGGCGTTGGTGCCAAGCTCGCGCACGATCCGCAGGACGGCATGCGCGGTTCCTTCCGAAAGCTTTTCGCGCGGCACGTTGAAGCGGACGGCAAGTTTCGCAGACCCAATGTGCGGCGTAAGCGTCCGCTGCACCGCCTCTGTCATGTCCTTTTCCTCGAAGGTACGGCTCCGAAGGTCCCAAAGACAGCCGTTTAGTTCCTGTCGGCAGGAAGCGAGCATGTTGCGCGCCGTTGAAAGGAAGGTCTTCGCGCCGTCGCCGTCAGCTCCCGAGGCGGCGTCGATCTGGAGCGCGACTCCAGTCAGCGTCTGGGATATTGAATCGTGCAGCTCTACCGCGAGGCGTGTCCGCTCCTCGACTTTGAGCTCTGCGCGCGCGCTGTGGATCTGTTCCCGCGCAAGTTCGCGCCCGCGCCGCGTCGAGACGACCTTCAGCGCGGCGGACCATATTGCGAAGCCGATGGCGATTGCAATTGCAAGCGCAAGCATGAGGGCGAGGCGCGCGATTGTCCAGAAGGGCGCGTGGTGGATTATCTGCAGGTCGTCTGCGGTGCGGGGGATGATCGAGAAGCCAAGGAAGCGAGGGAAGAGCGTGTTGCGGCTCGTGTCAAAGTCGGCGAGGCAGAGCCCGGCCGCCGAAATTACCGCCCCGGGTTTCGGAATGTTGATCGCGTCTGGCGCAAACCCCGATATGTCTACGAATATCGATTCGCCGTCGCAGTTGAGGCGGAATCCCTCTGGCCCGCGAGTCTCTCGTCTGTCAGATTCGACGCGCCCGACGAGGCGTATTGTCTTGCCGCATATCGATGTGTCGACGTAACGATGGGAGCTGCTGCTCGCGCGACCATGGGCGTCGGACTTGAAGAGGTTGCGCGCCGCGATGTCGGTCGCAGGTTCCGGTGGCGTCGTCTTTGCCGGCTCGGAACGCCATAACGCCTCGATCATCAGAGGGATGAACTGGTTTTCCTCGGCGAAGCCACTGACGGTCACAAGCCCGCCGAGGGGCGGCATGTCGTCGGAGACAACTGGCCGGACGCGAATAAGCCCGTCCGCATGGCGAATGAAAAAACTGTCGCCTGTAATGGCGATAACCGTGCCAGTCGCCGTCTGGCGATGTGGGTACGATGCATCCGTCAGGGGTTGAGCGGAGAAGGGGTCTTCGGGCGCGGGCGTTATGACTTTTATGCTGTCGCCCTCCGCAACGCTGTCGAAGAGCATCTGGTAGCCGAGGAACTTGCGCCATAGGGAGAAGCGCTGCACGGTGCCGGTGAGCTCGACTTCCGCGTCAAGAAGCGGTCTAAGTTCGTTCAGTGTGTGTATCTTGTTGTCGGTCGATGCACAGACCGAGCCGTCGGGCGTCTTGAGTAGAATCCAGTTGAAGCCGTCGTCGAGGTCGTCGCGCACGGCCGCTGCGACGACGCCGCGGATTGACACCCTTTGCCCGACATAGTCGCCCGACGCGACATCTTTCGCGTTGACGAGCGTTGCGGCCAAAAGGGCCATTGGTATGCCGAATGTCATGCAAATATTATGCAGAATCCGCCGGAATTTGTCAATACTGCGAATACCCAGTCGGGTAATGGACTATCATTCATTTATGTTATAAAATTGCATCATCAAAAATTCACCAAGGATTGTACTCATGAACGCCAAGAACTTTTTGATGGTTTCCACGGCCCTGCTGGGCGCTTCATTGCTCGCGGCAGACGACGCAAAATCGCGCGTGGATGCTTTCCTCTCGAAGGAGTTCGCCGAAGGTGCGTTAAAGGCCATGAGCTGCGCGTATGAGCAGCACGGTGAGACGCGCTACCAGTTCGTGGCGCAGAAGGGCTGGGAGGGGTTTGATGCAGATACGCCGCTCCATGTCGCATCGATCACCAAGGTCTTCACGGCCACGCTTTTGATGCAGCTCTCCGAGGAAGGCAAGATATCCCTCAACGACTACGTGAAGAAATACATCCCCGAGTTCAAGGGCGAGTACGTGCCGATCATCAACCTGATGACACACACATCGGGTTGGCGCAACAAGACCGGCCATGTCGCGAAGTGCGTTGACGCGAGACGCCATCAGGAGTTCTACGACACGATGTACCAGGACTTCGAGGTGAACGAGAAGTTCCGCTACATGTCGCAGGGCTACGACATCCTCGCTGAGATCTGCGAGAAGGTGACGGGTGTTGCGGATGTCGCTGACCTCGCGCGCGACCGCATCTTCCGCCCGCTTGGCATGGACCATTCCGCTTTCGCCGCACACCAGGGACAGTCGGGGCTTCACATCACGGCTCCAGACCTTGTGAAGTTCGGCCGCCATCTTCTCGACATCCGCCGCACGCGCAAGAACGGCATCCTCACCCCACAGGGCGTAGATACGCTCTTCCGCCGCTGCCTCAAGCAGGAGTTCAACCGCACGCCCGCTTTCTTCGCCAAGTCAGGCTACATAGGCTTCGGCCAGTATTTCGCCGACGTCAATACCATGGATGCCGTCGGTCACGCAGGCGCGACAGGATGCTTCCTCCTCATAGACCCAGGGCTTGACGCGGTCGAGGTTGTCCTCACGAACCGCCTGAGCGAAAACGACACGCACTTCAGCTCCTGCGACGCAAACTTCTCGCGCATCTTCTCGATCATGGCGACCCACTTCGGCGACGAGCCGATCGGCAACCGCGACGAGATGAAGGCCGGCTCCTTCGGGCTTCAGATCGACCGCGTGAAGGCTGCGGCCGAGTCTGAGCGCGTCGCCTCCAAGCAGGCCCGAGAGCTGGGGCTTTGATGTGTTCGGGGAAGACCACTTGCACAGTAACAACAATAGAAGGAGAGCTTCCATGAAATCATATGTCCTTTCGACCGTAACTGCGCTGTTAGTCGGCTCCGCTTGTGCCTCAGACACGACGGTGTCGACGTATTCGGCGCTCGCATCGGCTCTCGGTTCTGCAAGCGACGGCGATACCATCACGCTTAAGGGCGGCACTTACACTGCAAACGAGACTATCAATGTCTCCGCGGAAAATGTGACACTCGTTTCCGCAGGCGGAAAGGCCGACACGATAATCGACGGCGAATCACAGTGGCGCATCCTCAATGTAAGCGGGAAGGGCTTCAAGGTCGAGGGGATCACGTTTAAGAATGCGTATTATGCGGGCAATGGCGGTGCCATCAGCTTCAGCTCCTCGAGCGTTTCGCAGACCGCGATGGTCAAGGACTGCGACTTCATCGACTGCGTCGCGAAGTACGGCGGCGCGATCTATGCCGGGCAGAACAGCTATTCGTCATTCGAGCCGCGCGAAAACTACGGCATCATCAGCGGCTGCACCTTCCTCCGCTGCGGCATCGACTCGGGTACGTCCGACAACCAGGGCGGCGGCGGCGCGATATGCGGCGCGCTGTGGGTGGAGGACAGCGTCTTCGACGCCTGCTACTGCAAGACCCCGAATGTGCAGGAGTACCACCTGGCGATCGACGTCCCGAGCTACATGACCGTCACGAACTGCATCTTCCGCAACCACACAAACATCACGCGCGGGCTGGTCGGGTCCAAGGAACAACGGGAGCAGCTGGGCTGCGCGCGGCTTATCGACTGCCTCATCGCCAATAACACTTCGGTCGGAGCTGACGACGTCCTTTTCCACCGCAAGGTAATCCTCGACCGCTGCGTCATTTCGAACAACTCGGCTACTGCCACTTCTACGCTCTCGTCGCTGTACAGGCTTGACTCAACAGGCGACCGGGAATTCAGCAAGGTCACGAGCTGCCTTTTCATCGACAACAAGTACCCGTTCAACATGGCCAACCTGCCGCCGCTTTTGAACTGCACGTTTGTCCGCAATGTCGGAGGACTTGCATGTGACACTCTGCAGACTGGGCAGACGCTTAAGCTGTTTGTCACCAACTGCGTGTTCTGGGCTAACGTCGCGAAGACCGATTGGCCGCATAACGCCACATACAAGGGCGTGCCCGGTTTCTACTGGCATCCAACCACTCAGCTTCAGGATTTTATCAAGATCGGCACCACGGTCATCGAAGGCGGCGCCGCCAACAGCGATGTCGCGTTGGTTCTCGCGACCGACGCGTCCGGCGCGTCCACGCGCCTCACGGCGCTCGCGGCGCAGAAGGGCCCTGGATTCAAGGATGCGGCAAAAGGCGATTGGACGCTCAGGCGCTCGTCTGTCCTTGTCGATGTCGGCGTCAAGGCAGACTGGATGGATTCGGCTTGCGACATTGCAGGCAACAAGCGCTGCCTCAAGAAAGGCCTTGTAAAAGACGGCGCCATGCCAGATATTGGATGCTTCGAGTTTTGCTCCATTGCGGGGTTCAAGGTCAGTCTTCGCTGATTTCGTCAAAGGAGCTTTGCCATGAAAATGCCTTTCTCCATTGCCTTTGCTGCCATCGTGGCTTTCTTCGCCTCATCCGCGCCTGCCGCGACAGACGTCACCTGGACTGGCACGCCGCTTACCGCGAGCAGCACGTCGATCCGCACCGACGGCACGCTCAAGTACGCCTACGCGCGTGGAGATTATACAGCCAACGGCGTTGCGTTTGTCGGCGTAGGAAACAAAATAATCAATAATGCGGACTGCATCGCATGGGAAGCATCTTCTGGTGCAAGAGAAGGCCAGTCAAATCCGCCGGAAGACACTGAAGATGGCGGCTATAAGAATTTGCTATTGTATGGCTGGTGGGCTAACACGAACCCGAACCCCAAGCCACGGAAGATTCAGCTGAACAATCTTGAGGATGGAAAGAGATATCTTGTCCAGATAATCCCTACCGCAATATAACGGAAACATTAAGCGCAGCTGTAACCGCACCGGACGGCGGAACAACTGTAAAATTTGTAGGCGATGGCTGGACGTATGGCAGTTCCTTGTCCGCCGAGTTCACGGCTGAGACTGCAACTGAGGAGTTCACACTTTCATATAGCAACCACTGTGCCATCAACGCCATCCAGGTGCGGGAGCTGCCGGCGGATGGGCCAGTGTCTTCGCGTGGGTTCTATTTTATCTGCAAGTAAGCGGCCGTTGCTGACAAAGATTTCTCCTCGCATCGGCGCAAAATGTCGGTGAGTTGCTTTTACCCAGTAGGGTAGTTGTCGCACAAGGGAAAGAATTTATAAAATAGAGGCACACTCAGAAAGGTGTATCCGTAATGAAAACAAAAATCCTAAAATCGTTTGCAGCTTCTATCATCGCGGCCATGTCGCTTTGCGCATTCGGCATTGAAATCGGCAGCCAGGTCCCTGGCTCTGACCATTCTTCGGCTCCCTGCACGCCGAAGGAGCGCACGGACGACTACCACAGGAACCACTTCAGCGCCGACATCAGCGGCAGCCAGGGCAAGGAGTTCGACATCGTCCTGTTCGGCGACTCGATCACCGACTTCTGGAACAGCAACCCGAACCTGAGCCTCGACAACAATCCCACCGACACGAAGACGTTCAACATGGGCATCGGCAGCGACCGCGTCCAGAACCTCCTGTGGCGTCTTCGGAACGGTGCGCTTGACGGCTATACCACGAAGTACTTCACGTTGATGGTCGGCATCAACAACGGCCACCAGAAGTGCATCGACCACAACGAGCATGCCGATCGCGCAGAGGATGTCGCCGAGTCGATCCGTCTCATGCTGTGCGAGATGGCGACGAAGCATCCGGACGCGAAGATCCTCCTGATGCCTATTCTCCCCTACAGCTTCGACAGCAAGTACTTCGAAGCGGCCGAAGTGACGGCCATGAGCGAAGCGGTCAACGACTACATCCTCCAGTTCGTCGACAACAAGCGCGTGTTCTGGGTGGACCTCCGCAGCCAGTACCTCCAGCAGAATTCGATGCCCAACAAGGTCTGCTACCGCGAGGGCGGCCACGGCGGCTACGACGCCGTGGGACTCTGCCTCCATCCGGAATTCTTCACCTATTCGGATTTCTGGAAGCCTGCGCTGACCAACGCGATGCACAAGTATCTCTCGGTTCCCGTCGGCCAGGCGCACGTGGCGGATCCCTCGCTCGGCTACGCCAAGGCCGCTCCGAACGCGGACGGCGCGGGCTCCGCGACGATCACGGTCTTCGGCATCAACCTCGGAACGGACGCGAACGCGAACGCCGTGACGTCCTACGCGATTGACTACGAGCTCGACGGCGGCGCGAAGACGCGTGCGATTTCCAACCAGACGGGCGTTAGCAAGTCGTTCGTGATCCCGAATGTCGCCCTCGGCGACCATACCTGCAAGGTGACCGTCACGACGGCGGACAACAAGGAGCTCGTCACGCTTCTCGACTTCACGATGACCGAGCCGTGGTACGCAAGCCCGCTGCCGACCGACGACAGCGCCATCCGCACGGACGGCACGCTCAAGTATGCGTATGCGCCCTCGGCCTGCACGGTCAATGGCGTTACGTTCGCGGCTGCCGGCAACAACAACGCCGCCATCTCGGGCGACATCTCCTGGCCGTACAGCCAGACCTCCGGCGCGTCGGCGCCGAGCAGCATCTCCGGCGCCTACTATGAACTCCTGAACCGCTGCTGGTGGGCGAACCAGGGCGACAAGGAGGTGACGCTCAAGAACCTCACGCCCGGACACAACTACCTCGTCCAGATATTCGGCTACCGCAACTACAACAGCGACAGCAAGGCGCATGTCTGGATCAAGGAGTCGTACTGGGATCCGAATTTCATCAAGGTCTATGGCGACGGCTGGTCCTGCGGCGGTGTTCTTACAGGCGCCCTCACGGCAACGGCGGAAACCAAGACATTCACCATCAAGTCCGACGGCAATTACGGAATCAACGCCATCCAGGTGCGCGACCTCGGCGAGAGCGGCGTGCCGATCGTCGTCCAGCCGAAGGTCGGCTCGGTCACCGCCACGACGAACGAAACGGCGGCGACGATTTTTCTCTCGGGCATCGTGCTGGGGACGGACGATGCCGGTGAGAGCGCAAATTCCTATTCCGTCTCCTACTCGCTCAACAACGCGGCGTCCGTGGCTGCGCTTTCGGGCCAGACCGGTGCGTCCGCGCAGTTCACGATCTCCGGTCTCGCGGACGGCGAATACACCTGCGCGGTGACGATCACGACAGACAAGAACAAGACCTCCGCGGCGAAGTCCGTCTCCTTCCGGATCGGCACACCGCCGCCCGAGGTGGTCGCGGCATCGATCGGCTCTGTGTCCGCGGTGACAAGCGGCAGCACTGCGACGATTTCGCTTTCAAGCGTCGTCATGGGAACGGACGACGCGGGCGTTGCGGCGTCCTCGTATTCCGTCGCCTATTCGCTGAACAGCGGATCAGCCGTGACGGCGCTCTCGAACCAGACCGGCGCCTCGGCTTCGTTCCAGATTGCGGATCTTGCCGACGGCAGCTACACGTGCGCCGTCACGATCACGACCGACAAAGGCAAGGTCGCGTCGAAGTCGGTCAGCTTCACGATCAACACTTCCCTGCCGCCGGTACCGGTCGGGAGCTGGACCTCCGGCCCGATGTCCGCGGACGGCAGCACGATCCGCACGGATGGAGACCTTCTCTATGCCTATGCGGCGCAGAACGGAACGGTGGGCGGCGTTTCTTTTGTGCGTGACGCCCCCCTTGGCTCGGGGGGGATGGTTTCCGCCTCGCCCGTGCCAGCCATGGGTGGAGGATCCTGGGGTACTGAAGGAGTGTCGGGTGACTTCGGAACCATGCTCCAAAATGGCTGGAACTGGACGGGCGACGGCAACGAGCTCTCGTACACGCTCACGCTCAATGGGCTAACTGCAGGCAAGACTTATCTCGTTCAGCTCATTGCGCACAGGCAGTCGAACAGCATGCTTGTCTCGGCAAACGGTTCGCCTACGGCGCATGTCCACGGTAGCGACGAGTCAAACTGCAAATACGGCGCATCCATCGTCGGCGTTTTCGTGGCCTCGGGCGCCTCGGCGACCGTCACCGTCACCTATACGAACCAGACGGGAGACCGTCCCCTTAACGCCATCCAGGTGCGCGAGCTCGGCGAAGGTGGCGGCGGCGGTGGCGAAGATCCTATCGATCCTGTCGACCCGACGACGCCTGTCTGCATGCTGACGATTCCAGAGAAGACGGGGCTTCAGCTCCAGTCGGTGACGACGAACGGCGTCGCGGTCGCGGCTGTCAGCGGAAGCTACTCTATTGTCTCGAACACGCAGGTCGCGGTGACGTTCGCCGCGGCTTCGGGCTACGAGATCACGGGCGGCAATCCGGTCGTGTTCACGCTCTCGGGCAACAAGACGTTCGTCGACGCCGACTATCCGGCTGTGCAGGCGACGAGCGGCGGCGGCGGCGGTTCCGTCGAGACCGGCTGGACCGGCGGGGCTGCGGATGCGGAAGGGACCGTTTTCCGTACGGACGGGACGCTTCTCTACGCCTACGCCGTCCAGTCGGTGACGGTCAACGGAATTGCCTTCGCCGCGGACGCCGACCTGAATACGACCTACACGGCGGTTTCGCCGGATTTGGCCCAGACGGACGGCAACTCGGGCAGCGAAAGCGTGACAGGAGACTTCGGCACGATGCTGAAGAACTCGTGGGAGTGGGCCAATACGACAAGCACGCTGACGATCACGCTCAAGGGGCTGACGGCCGGAAAGCGCTATCTCGCTCAGGTCCTCGCGCACAACCAATGGAGCGATACGCTGATCAGCGCCGGTGATCTTGATCCGATGGCCATGCGCGACACCAACAAGTACGGCGCCTCGCTTGTCTGCGTCTTCGATGCGACGGGCGAGACGGAGGACATGGCGATCAAGTATTCCGGCCCCGCCGGATGGCGCGTCCTCAACGCCATCCAGGTGCGTGAGCTTCCCGCGAGCGAGCCTGTTACGGTCGACGCGCCGGTTATTGGCGGGGAAGGGGTCGACGTTCCGTTCGCGGTGTCGTCCGACAAGGTCGCGATCACGATCAGCAACGCCGCGTCGGGACACACCTACGGCTACAAGAAGTCGACGACGATTGCCGACCTCACGAATGCCACGGTGGTCTATTTCACCGACCCGGCCGCTGTTGACGGTGTCCTGACGCTTGAGATACCGAAAGAGGCGAACGAGCCGAGCTGCTTCTACCAGATAGTAGTCGAATAAGCTCGGTTGCTCTAATATAACTCCGCAGGCATTCAAGGCATGGCAATGAAGATTATGAAGAAAACATTGCCATGCCTTGCTGTTGCAATTGTCGCGTTTAAGTGCGTGGCGGCAAACCTTGACGGCATGACGGCCTGGAGCCGTTCTTCCGTGGAAAGTCTTTTCGCCATGTGGTGCGACGCGCTTCTTGCGCGGCAGATCTCGGGTACTGGCGACAAGATGATTGACGGCGGGATTGCGTGTCCCGCGTGCGGCGTCATGCATGGCCGCGTATGTGACCTCGTCTATCCGCTTGTCTATCGTTGGGCCACCACTGGAAACGAGCGGTACCTTGTGGCTGCGGAGAAGGCCGTCGAATGGTCAGAAGCAACGATGCTCAGGGAGGACGGCGGTGTCTACAACGACTACCAGACCTTGTGGTGGGGCACTACCGTGTTTGCTCAAATCGCCCTTGGCAAGACGCTCCTTTATTACGGAGATCGGCTGCCGCGAGACTTGCACAGCCGCTGGAGCACGATTTTCAAGCGCGAGACCGATTTTGTAGTTGAACGGTTCGACGACAAGTTCGTGAATACCACCAACGTGAACTACCCTGCGGCGTTTTGCGAGGCAATGGCTCTTGCCGGGGTGGTGCTGAAAGACGACGACAAAACCGCGCGTGCAAGGGCGATGGCCGAGAAGCTGATGGCGCAATTCCTGCCGGACGGTCTTCTCACAGGCGAAGGAGCGCCGATGAGCAAGCGCTCTCCGCGCGGGTATGCGTATGTCGATCTTGGCTACAATCTCGAAGAGACGCTGCCGACGCTTTTCGCATACGCAGAGATTTGCGGTGACGCGAAGATGAAGGATGCCGTTCTCGCTTCGGCTATCGCGCACGCCGAGTTCATTCTTCCTGATGGTGGCATGGATAACTCTTTCGGAAGCAGGAGCCCGAAGTGGACATACTACGGCAGCCGCACGTCAGACGGCATGCTGCCGATCCTTGGCGCTCTTGCAAAAGTAGGCGTGCCATGGGCTGCCAAGGCGATGGAGCTTCATCTTGATCTCTACAGGCGATGCACGAACTCGGCTGGCCTTTTGGCGGGCGGGGTGCAGTACGAGGCGGCCGACGAGCCGGCGTGCGTGCATCATTCGTTCGCACATATAAAATCCATTGTCGACATTCTTCGCAATGGCTCTATTCCCGAGAAGGTCGCTGACGCACGTCTGCCGCGCGAAAATTGCTATGGCCTAAAGTCCTTCCCTTCAATAGGCGTGGAACTCGCCGCGGTAGGTCCTTGGCGCGCCACTTTTGCCGGTGGCGACTCCTTCGTGCAGGGCATGGTAGGGCATCGTGTTTCTGGTGGTGGGCCTTCCTTGCTGTGGCATGAGGCCGTCGGGCCATTGATTGTCGGCACGATGGCGGACTACAGCATTATTGAAGCAAGGAATCTTCAGGACCTTCGCCACGAACGGACGGTTCTTTCGATGATGCCGCGCATAGAGGCGGGCGATATGTCCAGTTCTGCGCGCGACGTAGATGTCGAAATGAAGGCGACATGCGTCTCGAACGTAGTCGCGTGCAGCGCGCGCGGACAGCTTACGGGAAAGCGAGGGAACCGCGGTGCGGCTTACGAGCTTGTTTCGCGCGTTGATGAAAAAGAGTTTTCGCTTGGCGGCAAATGCGACGTAGACGCGCGTTTCATACTCCCCGTCGTCGCCCTCAATACCGACCGCGTCGAAATTGGAAATGGGCGCGTCAGAATCGAGAAGGGCAGCTCTGTTGTCACGATTGAATCCGAATTGCCGTTTGAACTTGCAAGAACAGATCGCGGTAACCGCGCTTTTTCGCCGATAGGAGGTTTCCTCTATGCTTATTTGACGGCGCCTATATGCGCAGAAGATGCGTTTAACGTGCGTATTTCCGTCAGTTCCAAGTAAGGCGCTTACCCAGATGGGTAGTTGAGCCAAAGTCGGCGTACTGTTATAATTCCATTGGAAAATTTAAGAAAGAAAAGGTGTATCCATGGCTACAGGATGCAATGGACGGATTGTAGGGCTGGCGTCGCTTGGCGTGGCGGTCATGGTGGGTGTGTCGTTTCAGGCACTCGCCGGTAGTGCTGGTGCGGAGGGCTCTGACTATGTCGTATCGGCCGATGCAAATGAAGAATACATGGTCAATGCGGCAATTGACGGCTACGCGCGGCTCGTGAAGCGCGGCGCCGGCAACGTGGTGCTGAGGACAACAACGACTGAGTTTGCGGGCAACGTTGTTGTCGAAGAAGGCGCTCTCTATATCGAAACCGCCGGTTCGGCCGTGTTGCATCTCAATGGGTCTTTGGTCGGAGGTTCGGCGGGGACGTCTGATATCTTGTTCCGCAAAAGGGGAACGGGCTTGCTTTGCCTGAACGGCGATGTTGACCTCGCACGCAACGTGCAGGTCGACCAAGGACTCATGCAAATGACCAGTGCGGCTTCGCGCGTGTACAGTCAAGTGTTCATCTTGAAAGGCGCAGGCCGGTCGTTGTTGGGTGACGGACATGCGTTTATGAACTGGATTCGCGTTGGCCTCGATAGCTATGGCGTTTTCCATCAGACAGGCGGCATCCTCGACGTGAACAATGATACCGAAATCGGCACGAGCGCTTCGAGCGTCGGTCACTGGGCCATGTCGGGTGGCGAAGCGTACATGAGCAATTCGGTCTATGTCGCAAAGTCTGCTGGCAGCTTCGGCAGTTTCATTCAGTCTGGTGGTTTGTTCAAACTTGAGGGCGGGAGCCTGAGTGCTGGTCGCGCCGGTTCGGCTCTGTTCCATGTGAGCGGGGGAACGAACGATACGCGGGTTACGCAGGGAGGGCAGACCCAGCGCTTTTTTGTCAGTGACTGGGGCGGATGCTCCGATGTGACGGTGTCGGGCGAAGGGACGTTGCTCGCGACCGAGACGCTGCGCTTCGGAGGTGGCGGCGGAACCGTTTCCACGAATATTTTCAACGTGAAGGATGGCGCAATGGTAAAGGCGGCACGCTTCTTCAAGCACAGATCCGCCGGCGCCGCCGCCCTGATCACCGTCAACGCCGACGGAGGAACGCTGATGCCGACGATGGGCTACGACTGGACCAACGGTTCGCAGAACGATGCGAACTACTACACGGCTAATCCCAGTCATTTCGTGATCTGGAAGAAGGGCCTTGTCATTGACACGTCGGAATCCACCGGAACCAAACCTGCGAGCCACATGCCGTTCTCGTTCGCGGCACCGACCGGAAAGGGCGTGGAGTCCGTCACGCTGCCGACCGAGGGAGACTACACGACGGCCAACTACATCGGCCCCGCGCGCATCGTGTTCGAGGACGAGACCGGCTGGGGCGCGAGCGCGTACGCCGAATACGACTTCGAGACGAAGAGGCACACGCGCGTCGTCCTCACTTCGCGCGGCTGCGACTACAGCGACAACGCGAAGGCGTACGTGGAGAGCCCCGACCGCACCACGCGCTGGGAATGCGCGCTTACGCTCTCGGACAACGCTAGTCTTGGCGGCGAAGTCGTGAAACGCGGCGAGCACGATCTCCACCTCTATGCCACCAACTCGTTTTACGGCATAGCGGTCGAGTCGGGAACGCTATATGCCGAGACTGACGGCGTCGTGCCGAGCAACACGTCCGTCCGCGTCGAGCATGGCGCGACGTTGCGGTTCGCGAAGCCCGCGCCGCTCTTCCTCTCCTCCTTCGGTGGCGCCGGCAGCGTGCCGGGGTGCGACATCACGGTGACGAACTCGCTTCGCGCCTCGTGCGCAGACTTGTTCGCGGGCAAGCACGCGGATATTGACGGCGACCTCACGTTCGCGCCTGGCGCGACGTTCACGATCACTGACCCAGAGAACTTGGCGGCGTACAAGCGCTGCAAGGCGGCCGTGGCGTTTTCGGCCCTTCATGTGAACGGCGAACCCACGCTTGCTTTTGAGGGGAAGCCGACGGGTTCGGCAAGATGGACGCTGTCCAGGTTGGACGATTCCTCGTTCAAGTTTGGCCCGAACATCGCAACGGTGATTGTACTGAGATAGAGGTCTGCCAGCTTTTGATATGAAGAGCTTGATTTCGTTACTCGTTGCGGCGATTGCGTTAACGGCGGCTGCATACCTGCCGCCGGTAGAGGAGCGCTGCGGCGTGAAGGTCGAGATAGGGTCTTTCCCGCAGAAGATAGACCGTTCCGGCAAGAACAAGTTCCTCTGGCCTTTGGGCGTCACCGAGGTTCATGCCGGCGCTCCTCGTTTGTTTCCCGTGACGCTTGAAAACAAAACAGGCAAGCCGGTCTCCGGAGAGCTGGAAGTGTGGATGAACGACGACTGGGATGTGACGGGGCCAAAGGGGACCATCTCGCTTGCGCCAGGAGAGAAGAAAGAGCTGTCGTTTACTGGCGCTGCGCGTCCGCGTGCGCTCGACGCCCTCTATCCTGTTCATGCGCGGTTTACGCCTGCCGGCGTGAACAAGGACGACGCGCCGCACCCGGTCGCGGTGTTCATGTTCAAGAATCCAGATGCCCCGCGCTGCGTACCGAAGATCGCTCCGTCCAGACTTAGCCCCGGAGTGTTCCGCCTCGACTACGGTTTCGCGCGTACGACTGCACTTGAGGTCGGCGGGGAGGTCGTCGAGGTGCCAGAGTCGGGATCGACTGACGAATGGGGCGCCTTGATGTCGAAGGGCCGTATGTCGGCAGACGGCATCGCGAAGGACGGTTTCAAAAGCCATCCGCCATACAAGAAGGGGGCAGGGTTCATCTGGAGTGACTTTGCCCTCGATCTGCCTGGCGTGACGCCATTAGCGTTTTCCTGTTCGAATTTTCTGGACCCCTACCGCGGCAAGTCGTCGTCCGACGGCGTTGAGTACAAGGTTCTCGTTCTGGAAGAGGGCGAAGAACCGAAGCTCGTCTGCTCGCAGGTTGTGAGGGATGCAGATTTATGGCGCGGCATGTCCGGCGATCTTGCCCCGTGGGCCGGGAAGAAAGTCACGCTTCGCCTTTGGACGGGCCCTGGTCCTAAGATGAACACAAGCTACGACAGCGGCGGTTGGGGCGACGTGAAGCTGTTAATCGGTCCGCAGCCAAGGACTCCCGGTGAAGCCGACTGGGCTGCGCGCTGCGCGCTGGCGCTTGCGGCGGCAAAGACGGCGCGCACGTCTGGGACTGATCCTGCGGCCGGACGCTGGCGACTCGATGCCGGTGGCATTGTGTACGGAGCGGGAATCGCTTATGGCGAGCGCGGGCTTGTGGATGGTGCGCTTGCGTTCACGGACGGCGATAAGTCTGTCGTGTTCCGCGGCTTTGCGACGCGTGTCGAGACGGACGACGGCTCCCCTGCGCCCGAGCCAATTGCGTCGATCCGCGAGGAGAAGGGCACGCTCAGGATTTCCTGGTCTATTCCCGGCGCGAAGCGCGACGCAGCCGGGTTTCCCCGCATTGTCGATCTTGCCGTGGGGCCTGCAAGCGACACTCCGCATCGCGTCTACTTTGGTTTCGGCAACGTAATCGAGGGGCCGAAGAGGTTTTCTGCCCGCGCCAGCGGATTTCTTCTCTCCACGCGCCATGTCGGCGCTGACTACCTAAGCGGGCTTTCCGTGGTGCATGCCGTGGACGTCGTGCCTGATTCTGTGGACTGCGACGGCGCTCGCAGCATCTTCTCGCTCCACGCACACCATGACGCGACGTTCACGTTCGTCCCCTCGTCGAAAGGTGTGTTCGAGGCGGCGCGCCGGTTCCGCGCCGTGTCAGGATACAAGGCAAGCCCGGGTCATGCCGCGCTCGGTTCGAGGATGTGCCTCGACCAGTGGGGTGGTGACTACGAAAAAGCGGCGGCGGACATTGCGCTTGCGGCGAAGTATGGCCTCAACGACGCGATTTTCGTAAAGCACGACTGGCAGCGCTGGGGGTACGACTATCGTTTCCCGGACATCTATCCGCCGCGCGGCGATGCCGCGGCTTTTGGCGCAATGCGCAAAGCTTGCCGCGATGCCGGAATTCTCTTCTGCCCGCATGACAACTACGCAGACATCTATCCAGACTGTGATGGATTTTCCTATGACCTCGTGGCGTTCAAGCTCGATGGCACCCCTGAGCAGACTTGGTTCAAT
This sequence comes from Kiritimatiellia bacterium, assembly GCA_045536845.1. Taxonomy (GTDB): domain Bacteria; phylum Verrucomicrobiota; class Kiritimatiellia; order RFP12; family UBA1067; genus UBA1067. The sequence goes on from JAZSOG010000027.1 coordinate 47,535, forward strand.
CCCGGCCGCCACGCGCGCGCCTACCGATTTGCGCCGCACGCGTTCTTTCCATGGTGCTTTAGGAACGCCAGGCTGCTGAAGCAGGGCTACGACCCAGAGGCGGTTTTCATCGATGTCTTTACGGCGCATGGCCCGTTCGACTACTTGGACCGCGAGGGCCGGTTCCATACGAAGAACGAGGTCTCGGCGAACTGGGGTCGTGGTTTCCAGACTTATCGCAGGGGCTTCGGACGCCCAGATACTGTATGCGTCAGCGAGGCCGGGCAGGATCATCTCGTGGGCGTCGCGGACGCCGGGCAGAGCGACCACTTCGGCGCTGCGAAGGTGATTGGGAGCGGGAACTTCGCCGACAGCGAGCGCACGCCGTGGCACGACATAGTGACGCACGGCTACTACGTCCTGTTCGCGGGTGGGCTCGGGAATCGCTATCAGGAGGAGGACGGCTGGCACACTGGCGGCGACGCCGAACTCCACGGCTATGCTTCAGACGACTATCTTTCCAACGCCATTCTCGGCGGACGCAATCCGATGTGCGACGGGCCGTTTTCGCGGAATGCGGTAAAGACGTATTGGCTCCAGCACGATGCCTGCGCCGAACTCGGACGCGCCGAGTTCCTCGACTTGAAGTACGAAGGCAGCATCCACCGCCAGCATGCGTTTTTCTCGAACGGTGGCGAAGTTTGGGTGAACCGCCAGACGAACGAGACGTGGCGGCTTCCGAACGGCAAGGTGCTGCCGCCCTACGGCTACTACGCGCATACGCGTGGCACGGAGAGCGGCATCGTTGAGAAGGACGGTGTGCGCTATGCGTTCGCAAAGTCGGCGAAGGGGTTGTTCGTTGACGCGCGCAAACCGCCCGTAGGGCGTGCCGTGTCATTTGGCGGAGTTACGACCGACGGAGCGCTGCGCTTCGCGGACTGGACGATTGTTCCACTACCGGCTTCCGGCGCTTTTTCGGCCGAGATCGACCTTGCCGCTTTTGGCGCGGCGGGACGCGCTGTCGCCAGCATTGACGCGGTGGATTTGCAAGACGGCGCCAAAGCTCCCGTGTGGAGCCTGTCTGGGAACGTTCTTAAGGTCGAATGTGACGCGAAGTCCTTTGCCTACCGCATCCGCTTTGGCGAATGACGGACCCGCGTCGTTTTACCCAGCTGGGTAATTGAGCTCGACGAATAGAATAGGTACAATACAGGCAGAAAATCAAACAGAGATTTCTGCCATGATAAAAACATTTAAATTCCTTCTTGCCTCTTCCCTCGCTTTTGCCGTGTCGAATGTCTTCGCTGCAACGCCAGTTCGCGCGAACACTGCGGCCTCTCGTCTTGACACCTGGTGGACTGTGCGCCACGCCGAGAAGGTCGCTGCGGTGGCTGACAGTTCCGTCAAGAAGGATATCGTCTTCATAGGCGACGAGCTGACGCAGGGATGGGAGACGACGGGCGCTTCTTCGCTCGCGTCGCACTTCGCCGGCGACAAGGCGATGTTCAACCTCGGCTTCAACGGGGACTGCACGGAGAACGTCCTCTGGCGCATCCAGAACGGCGAGCTCGGCAGCCCCAAGGCGATCTTCCTCATGGTCGGCGGCAACAACGCCGCGATCTACACCGAGAGGGAGGAGCCCGTCGGAAAGACGTATCTGGGTGTCCGCGCGATCATCGACGAGCTCGTCGAGAGCGTCGGCGCGTCCAGGGTCGTCGTGCAGGCGGTACTCCCCCGCGGGCTCGACGAGTCCGATCCGCTGCGTCCGCGCAACGACCGCCTCAACATCGACGTCCGCGCGTACGCTCAGAAGAAGGGCTGCAGCTGGGTCGACATGTCGGACCTCTTCCTCGAGTCCGACCACCACACGCTGAAGACCTCGCTCTTCAACGCCGACCGCGCCACGCTGAACGCGTCCGGCTACGAAGTCTGGGCCCAGGCGGTCTTGCCGTACGTAAACGCCGCGGCGAGCGGCTCCGCGATGCCCGCCGACCTCGTGGCGACGGCGCGTCCCGAGATCGACCGCATTACGACGTTCCCGACGGCGACCAACGCCGATCTGCAGGACGCCTTCTGGCGGAAGTTCGAGGACGACGTGAAGCTCATAGGCGAAAACGGCAGAAGCTGCGACATCGTCCTTCTCGGCGACTCCCTCACGCAGAAATGGATGGAGGGGAACAGCGCCTCGTCCATGAACGGACTTGGCAGCAACGTCCTGAACCTCGGCCGGACCGGCGACTTCGTGGAGAACCTGCTGTGGCGCCTCAAGAGCGGCTGCATCGACGGCTATGCGACGAAGTTCTTCAACCTGCTGATCGGCACGAACAACACCATCGGGAAGAATCCGAGCGAGGCTCCCGCGGACATCGCCGCAGGCGTGAGGGAGGTGCTCGACCTCGTTCTTGAGAAGCATCCAGAGTCGAAGATCCTCCTGATGCCGATCATTCCATACGGCTACACGAACGCGCAGAACAGCGCGAAGGGCGCTGCGCACTACGCCAACAACGAGGCGGCGAACGAGATCATCCGCACCTTCGCCGACGGCCAGCGCGTCATCCTCGTCGACGTCCGCAGCCAGTTCATGAACGCCGACGGGACCTACAAGGGCGAAATGTATCTCCAGGGGAATGGCGACTACCCCGCCCAGTTCCTTCACCTGACCACCAAGGCATACGAGGAGATTCTCGCGCCCGCGATATCGTCCGCCATGGCGACGGCCGGCGCATCGTCCGTCGCGCTGCCGGCGATCGGCTCCGCCGCCGCGCAGGTAAGCGGAACGTCCGCGACGGTCACGCTTTCGGACGTGTCAAAGGGGACGGACAAGGACGGCCATGCGGCGGCTTCCTACACGGTTTCATACAAGCTCGACGCGAATGCCGAAGCGGCGCTTCCCGCGGCGGAGACGGGCGCCTCGGCCTCGGTCCAGTTCGACGGACTCGCCGACGGATGGCACACGTGCGCGGTCTGGGTCTCATCCGACGGCGTCGTGAAGTCGTCCGTCAAGCGCGTCAAGTTCCTGATCGACTCCCAGGCCGACGCCGTCGGCTGGAAGGTCGCGCCGATGGACGCGACGGGCTCGGCGTTCCGCAGCGACGGCACGCAGGTCTTCGCGCGCGGCTTCACCGGCCATACCGTCAACGGGGTCTCGTTCTCCGCTGGTTTCCCGAGCTCCGACCAGGCGTCTGTTTCGCCTTCGTCGCATTCCGGCGACGGCTGGACGGAGAACAACCCCGTGTTCAACGGAGGCTGGGTGTGGACCAAGAGCGATGCTTCGCTGGACATCGCCTTCACTGTGAAGGGACTTACATCCGGGAAGAAGTACCTCGTCCAGATTCTCGCCGCCAACCACTGGAACAATTCCTCGACCACGATCTCCGCCGGCGACCTCGTTCCGTTCGAGGCCACCAAGCAGAACGACTACAAGTGCGGCGCCGTGATCTCGCGCGTGTTCGAGGCGACGGGCGCGCAGGAGACCGTGACCGTCACGTTCGCCACCTCCGGCAGCAAATGCCTCGTCAAGGCCATTCAGCTCCGCGAGCTCGGCGAAGGCAGCGGAGAAGGTGGCGGCGAGGCGACGGTCGTCGCGCCGTCGATTGGGTCTGTCTCTGCGACCACGAATAGCAATGCGGCGACGATTTCGCTTTCCAATGTCGTTATGGGAACTGATGACGAGGGCGCTGCGGCGTCCTCTTATTCTATTGCCTATTCGCTTAACGGTGCTTCCGCCGTAACGGCACTCTCGAATCAGACAGGCGCTTCTGCCTCGTTTCAGATCGCGGACCTTGCCGATGGCAGCTATACGTGTGCCGTTACGATCACGACCGACAAGAACAAGACGGCGACGAAGTCTGTTTCCTTCACAATCGCCACGTCAAGCCAGGGCGGTGGCGGCGACGAGCCGGGTCCCGTGCCCGAGGCTGGCTGGACCGCAGGTCCGATGGCCTCGGACGGCAGTACGATCCGCACAGACGGCGCGCTCTTATATGCGTATGCGGTACAAGGAGGAACGGTGGGTGGTGTGACCTTTGCGCGTGCCACTGATTTCGCAAATGCCGTTATGGTTTCTGCTTCGCCTACCTCCGCGGGGTACGTGTTCGCAGACTTCATGAACGAGGGAGTGTCTGGCGACTTCGGACACATGCTTGAGGGCGGTTGGTACTGGGGGGGCAACGATGCCGCGGCCGGGGAGCTCTCGTTTGTCCTTACGCTTAAGGGACTGACGACAGGCAGAACCTACCTCCTCCAGCTTGTTTCTCATCGGCATTCCAACAGCACGCTTGTCTCGGCAAACGGTTCGACGCCAGTGCATATCTACGGAACACACGATGGCACGAACTATACCTACGGCGCATCCATCGTTGGCGTATTCACGGCCTCGGGCGCAACGGCGGACTTCACCGTCACGTATTCCGCAGCGTCGTCTGGCATGAGGCCCCTCAACGCCATCCAGGTCCGCGAGCTCGGCGAAGGTGGCGGCGGTGGCGAAGATCCTATCGATCCTGTCGACCCGACGACGCCTGTCTGCATGCTGACGATTCCAGAGAAGACGGGGCTTCAGCTCCAGTCGGTGACGACGAACGGCGTCGCGGTGACGGCGGTCGGCGGAAGCTACTCTATCGTCTCGAACACGCAGGTGACGGTGACGTTCGCCGCGGCCTCGGGCTACGAAATCACGGGCGGAAATCCGATCGTCTTCACGCTCTCTAGCGACAAGACGTTCGTCGACGCCGACTATCCGACCGTGCAGGCGACGAGCGGTGGCGGTGGCGGCGATCCTGTCGAGACCGGCTGGACTGGCGCGGCTGCGACGGCCAACGGGAGCTTTTTCAGCACGGACGGGACACTCCTCTATGCCTACGCCGTCCAGCCGGTGACGGTCAACGGAATCGCCTTCGCCGCAGATGCAGATCTCAACACTGACAACACGACCTTGCAGCCTAATCTGGCTCAGACGGACGGCAACTCGGGCGACGAGGGCGTCGCAGGCGATTTCGGCACGATGCTGAAGAACTCGTGGGAGTGGGCCAACTCGACGAGTACGCTGACGATAACGCTCAAGAATCTGACGATCGGGAAGCGCTATCTTGCCCAGTTCTTCGCGCACAACCAGTGGAGCGATGCGCTGATAAGCGCCGGCGATCTCGAAGCGATGGCCATGCGCAATGACAACAAGTACGGCGCCTCGCTTGTATACGTTTTCGAGGCGATTGCAAACTCCGAGAGCGTCGTCTTGAAATATTCGGGAGCAGGTGGATGGCGCGCGCTCAACGCCGTGCAGGTGCGCGAGCTTGAAGGGGAGTCGCCCTATGTCGACCCCGAGGGCAACATGGCGGAGGGGTGCGTCCTCAGGATCAGCGAGATACTGCCCAAGCCCACGGACGCGCGGACTCTGAACGGCATGGAGGGAATGGACGTCAATGGACTCGAATCCGGCTGGGTCGAAGTCGAGAACACGTCCGACAAGTGGGCCGATCTCGCAGACTATCGCTTCATCCGCGTGAACCGCGGAAAGAAGACCGATCCCGCGGGCTACGGCAACTTCCCGTCGCGCCTTGTCCCGCCTCACGGTCGCGCGATATTCTACACGTCCGAACGCTATTCCAACAGCAAGGACAAGACGGTGAGCGCGTTCGCGGACGGAACGTTCGACGGCAAGCCGATGATCTTCGAGAACTACGGCGACATCCTCGTGTGGGGCGACAAGGTGAACCCGAAGAAATCGCCCTACGTGCGCCTCTACTATGCGCCGGTCAGCAATGCCAGCAATATCGTGAGCGTAGTCGACACGGTCGTCATTCCGAGCGACTTGCCAGAAGGGTGGTCGATCATCGTTGGCGACGCGGCGGAAGGCGAGGGCACGCGCCGTTGGATGTGCCCGACGCCTACGCGCGGAGCGGCGAACACGGCGACGACGGGCCTTATCCGCATTGGACCTAACGTAGGGCCTCTCTACGAGAAGGCGGGGCAGAAGAAAACCGACCTCGTCAGCGAGTTTGCGGCTCCCGTGCCGCCCGCCGTTCCGGGCGAGGACTATTCGGTGACGCTCCCTATCAACGGCGTGATGAATCCCGACGGAACGTTTACGCCTCGCGCGGCTGACCAGATACAGTCCATCAAGTTCGTCTATCGCAAGGACCTCAACGACGCGACGCTCGTCACGAATGAAGTGAACCTGGCGACGAAGACGACCGACGCCAACTGGGGCGATCGGTATACGGCCACGATTCCGTCGAGCTACTTCCCCGCGGCAGGTCACCTGATGCAGTGGAAGGTCCTGATCACCGACGGCGAGGGCGTGGAGTGGACCTCCCCGAGCTTCAACAACAAAGACGACGGCTACGAGTGGTACGGCACGATTGTCGAGCCTGATTCTGACACGCAGATGAGCGCGACGCTTCCGACGTGGCACATGTTTGCGAGCGGCAACCACCTGACGCAGATGGACGTCGACGCCGACAAGCAGAATCTTTCGCTCGTTCCCCACAACGCGCGCGTCGCCATCTACGATTCGTCGACATCCAACTACTACGACTATGTGCGGATCGACCTTCGCGGCAACACGTCCGCTGGCTTCACGAAGAAGGGCCACGGCCTCAGGTTCGCCAAGTCGCATCCCATGACGATGACCGACGCCGTGACGGGCGAGGCGGTCGAGGAGATCCGCAAGACCTCTCTCATCAGCGAGTTTGCCGACCCGAGCTACATGCGCCAGATGATTGCCTTCTGGCTGTGGCGCAAGATGGGGAACCTCGTTCCATTCGACTTCCCCGTCCGCTGCAACCTGAACGGCGAGTTCTACCAGCTCGCGTTCAACTCCGAGCGCTTCACGGACGAACTCATCGAGGATGTCTACGGACTCGACAAGTTCGGCTACGGCTACAAGAACGTCGGCACGCTGAGGAGCGGGTCGGGAACGACGGCAGGCGGAATCGAAAAGAAGACGCCGGACGACGAAGACGAATCGAACATCACCGTCCTCCAGAACGAGCTTCGCTCCAAGATAACGGCGGCGCAGCAGGTGTCCAGTTCGCCGGACGGAGGGTCCACCGGCCTCGACAATGCCGCGCTCACGAAGTTCGTCGTCCAGAAGTTTGACCTCCCTGCGTGGCTTAACTACCTCGCCTCCGCGCGCATCACCCAGGAGATGGACGACGTGTGGGCGAATGTCTGCGCTTACTACGACAACCCTGCGATGCTCCAGGGCGCGCGCGGCACGGGCACGTGGATGCCGCTCGGCTACGACTTCAACCTGAGCTTCGGCCAGTACTACCGCGACAGCGGCGTAGGCGGCAACGGCCTTTTCGCTACGAACGACTGGTTCAAGTCCCACCCGTTCTACGGCGGTAGCCGCGTCAGGTGCTACTCGACGTCTTCCATGTCCACGACGATCAACTACGGCAACGACGGGTTCGAGGCCGTGTGGCAGTCCGCGAAGTTCCGCCGCCTCTACCTGCGCCGCCTCAGGACGCTGATGGACCAGGAACTCAAGGCGCCGGGCACGGCCGAGAGCGAGGTCCCCTTCATGGCGAAGATGCGCGAGATGGCTGACCTTATGCGTGCTGACGCCGCAAGCGACACGGCCAAGTGGCCCAACAACGGCACCGACAGCAATATCGACGTATGGTCCAGCCGTCCCGCAAATATGGACGCCGGCATCGACGACATCTGGAACAACTACGTCGTTCCGCGCCGCCAGCACCTCTATGTGACGCACTCCGTCACGAACACCGCGAAGGCCATCGGCTACGGCTCGCGCCTCAACGCAGGAATCCCCGAGGCGCAAAGCCCGATTGAGACGCTTGCGCCGAACATCACGGTCGACCTCTCGGGGCTCGCCGACGGCGTGGTCGTGATTTCCAACGGGAACAACGAGGTTGTCGACATGAGCGGATGGGTGCTCAAGACGGCCGTCGAGTGGACGCTTCCCGCCGGCACGGTGTGCGATGCACAGGACGCGATCTACGTCGTCGCGGATCGCCGCGCCTACGTAGCCGCGCACTCGGATGCGCTTACGGACCAGGTGATCGTCGGCAACGCGACCTTCTCCGACACGGCGGTCCTGCAGATCTTCGCCGCAGACGGCACGACGCAGATCCTTACGACGGAGCCGGACATCGGCGATCCCGACCAGGCCAATCTCCGCTTCCACACCATTTACGGCTCGACGCTTACAGGCGGCGGTGACGCCGGCGAGTTCATCGTCCTCACGAACGTCTCGGACAAGGTCGTCAACCTTGAAGGTTTGCAGGTCTCCTGCGCGAAGACGAAGAACGGCGTTACGGACGCGCCGAAGTGCGCAATTACGCTCGGCGACGTAAACGTGCCGGCAGGCGGAAGCGTCAGACTTGACCAGGCGGACTATTCCGCGGCGGGCTGGACGAAGATCACCAACGGCGGCATCGTCATCAAGATCGTCGACAGGACTGGCGCCGTCGTGCAGATGGGCGAGGCGCAGTTCGGCCTTTACCCCGTGACGGACGAAGGAGGTTATGCTCTACAGGCGACGCGCTTCGACAACGAGACGCCGCTTGCGGCTACGACGGACGACTGGACGGCTGTCTTTGTCGAAGCCGCCGCGCCAGATGCGCCGGTGATCGGCGGTGGCGAAGGCGGAGTTGCGCCGATCACGGTAGGTGCGTCGTCCGTTTCGATCAACATAACAAATGCAAAGTCGGGTTCTACATACGGCTACAAGAAGTCTACGACGCTTGCTGGGCTCAAGGATGCTCAGGTCATCTACATGAACGTTCCTGCCGATGCCGACGGAAATCTCATCATTGAAATTCCGCGTGCGAACGGCGAGGCATCCTGTTTCTACCAGATTGTTGTCGAATAAGAAGATTTCTACCCAGCTGGGTAATTGAGCTCGCTGAATGGAAGATGTACAATAGTGGCAGAAAATCAAACAGAGATTTCTGCCATGACAAAAACATTTAAATTCCTTGTAGCCGTTTCCCTCGCATTTGCCGCGTCAAATCTTTTCGCGACGGTAGAGTTCGTGAAGAAGACGTTTGTCGCGTCAAACAAGCTGCAGCTTCCCTACCGCGCCGCGGAGAAGGCCGACCCGAACGGTGGCAAGGTGCCTGTCGTCGTCTTTCTTCACGGATACGGTCAGTGTGGCGTCGACAACTCGTTTACAATCAACGAGATGACGAACATCAAGAGTTATCTCGACAGCACGGGCAGTGACGGCTACAAGCTTCTCGTTCCGCAGTGCCCTAACGATGTCAAGTGGGCGGAGTTCGCAATGAGCTCTACCACCTGCACGTTCCAGGAAAAGCCGTCTTCGGCGCTCGTTGCGGTTTTCGATCTTCTCGACTCCTACGCCGCGATGGCGGACGTTGACGCCAACCGCATCTACGTCACAGGGCTTTCGATGGGCGGACACGGCACGTGGGACGCGATCTGCCGCCGTCCCGACTTCTTCGCCGCGGCGATGCCGTGCTGCGGTGGCGGCGATCCTGTCCGCGCTGCCGATATCGCGCACGTCCCTGTTCTGGCTGTCCACAACCGCGGCGATCCGACCATTCCCGTCGAGCAGACCGAGGGCATCGTCACTGCGCTCAGGGCGCTCGGGTCGGACGTGATCTTCGAGAAGCTCGAGAACAACAGCCACGACGCCTGGACGACATGCTATTCCAGGACGGACGATGTCACGGCGGGCGCGCCGAACCACCGGTTCGTCTGGCTGTTCGCGCAGAACCGCGCGACGAACAACCGCCCGAGGTATCCGCGTATCACGGAGCTCACCGCGGCGCCGAGCGGTTCGAACGCGACGATCTCGCTCACGGGCGTGGTCTTGGGCACGGACGCCGATTCGGTTCCCGCGACCAAGTATTCCGTCACCTACAAGCTCGATGGTGCGGCAAACGCCGTGACGGCGCTTTCTAACCAGACAGCGGATAGCTCCTTCACGCTTGAAGGCCTTGAGGACGGCAACCACACCTGCGAGGTGACGATTACCACGGACAAGGGGCGGACGAAGACGAAGTCGGTCGTCTTCTACGTCAACACGTCCGCCGTCTCTGACGTCTGGACCTCGGCCGCGATGGACGCGTCCGGCAGTTCCTTCCGTACCGATGGCACGCTTCTCTATGCCTATTCCAGCCACGGCGGAACGGTCAACGGAATCAAATTCGTGCGAGACGTAAATCTTCAGGGTAGTTCCTTGGAGATCGCCTTTGCGCCAAACATCGACAGCTTCACCAGCGAACTTATGAACGAAGAAGTCAGCGGCGACTTTGGAGTCATGCTTAGCAACGGCTGGTACTGGAACAAGGACGACTCAAGCATGCGCACGTTCAAGTTGACGCTTTCTGGCCTTACGGGCGGGAAAAGCTATCTCGTCCAGTTCCTCTCGCACAACTACTGGAACAACAATATGACCGTCTCGGCGAACGGATGCAGTCCTGTGCATATCCATGGGGAGAACGAGGCGAGCGGGAAGTACGGCGCGCTTATTACCGGGACCTTCACGGCCATGGGGGACACGAAGGAAGTTACGATTACGTTCTCCAACGTCGACAGCAAAATCCCTCTCAACGCCCTCCAGGTTCGCAAACTTCCCGACGGCGGTTCGGGCGGCGGAGATGGGCCTGGTCCTGTAGACCCTGAACCCACGCCCGTGTGCGCGCTCACGATTCCCGCTAAGACAGGGCTTGCGCTTCAGTCGGTGACGACGAACGGCGTCGCGGTGTCAGCCGTCGGCGGGAGCTACACGATCGTCTCGAACACGCAGGTCACCGTCAATTTCGCCGCGGCCGATGGCTATGAAATCGTGAGCGGCAACCCGGTCGTGTTCACTATTACGGGCAACAAGACGTTCGCCGCCGCCGACTACCCCGTCGTGCAGGCGACGAGCGGCGGTGGCGGCGACGAGCCAGGCCCTGTGCTCGATGCGGGCTGGACTGCAACGGCGCTTGGCTCGACGAGCGCTTCAATTAGGACAGACGGCACGCTAGTCTACGCTTATGCTTACGGTGCCTACACTGTCAACGGCGTCACGTTCATTAGCGGGGGGACAGCCGGCATCGACAACGCCAATTGCACCGTGAACATCACGCACAACGCAAGTACGACGCCACCCGCTGACACCGAATCGGGTGACTACAAAAATCTGCTGGGTGCAGGTTGGTACGGGTACGAAGGCGTCCGAACGGTCACTTTGAGAAATCTCACGGTCGGCAAGAAGTATCTCGTCCAGATCATCGCGTCTCGGAGCGATTTCGCGACGCAGTTTGCGAAGGCTCCAGACAGCGTGACGACAATCAAGTTCGGCGGTACAGGCTGGGAATACGGCGGTTCGCTTACCGGGGTGTTCACAGCCGAAGGAGCGACTCAGGAGTTCACGATTACCTACACGGGAAACTCCTGGATCAACGGGATACAGGTTCGCGAGATCGGCGAGAGTGGCGGCGAACCAGGCCCAGTCGATCCCGAGCCCACGCCAACTTGCTCTCTGACAATCCCCGCGAAGACGGGGATTGTTCTTCAGTCGGTGACGACGAACGGAGTCGCAGTCGCGGCGGTCGCGGGCAGCTACACGATTGTCTCGAATACGCAGGTAACTGTTAATTTTGCCGCAGCCGATGGCTACGAGATCGTGAGCGGCAACCCGGTCGTCTTCACACTCTCGGGCGACAAGACGTTCTCCGCCGCCGACTATCCGATCGTGCAGCAGACAAGCGGCGGTGGTGGTGGCGACGAGCCAGGCCCAGTGCCGCAAGTCGGTTGGACCGTCGGCCCAATGAGCTCAGATGGCAGCACGATCCGCACGGACGGAACGCTCCTTTATGCGTATAGTTCTCCCGGCGGAACCGTGGGCGGCGTTCCGTTCGCCCGTGCTGTCAGCCTCGGCGCCGCAAGCATGGTCTCCGCCTCGCCCGCCTCCGCGGGGAACAGCGGGGGAGGTTTCGGCGACGGCGGGGCGACGGGCGACTTCGGCAACATGCTTCGGGACGGCTGGTATTGGACGGGAGAGGAAGTGCCGCTTTCGTTCACGCTCACGCTCTCGGGGCTGACGGCCGGCCACTCCTATCTCGTCCAGCTCGTTTCGCATCGGACGTCCAACAGCACGACCGTTTCGGCGAATGGCTCGACGCCCGTGTACGTCCACGGAACCCACGACGGCGTGGACTACACCTATGGCGCCACCCTCGTCGGCATCTTCACGGCCACGGGCGCGACGGCGGACATCACCGTCACCTATCCGACCGGTACGGGCAACCGGCCCCTCAACGCCATCCAGGTGCGCGACCTCGGCGAGAGTTCGGGTGGCGGAGGGTCGGGTGGTGGCGAGACGGTCGAGCCGATTGTCCCCGGACCGGACACCACCAACACGCTGCATCTCGCAAAGATTGCAGAATATGCTTTTGCTTCGAATGGATGCGGTGCGATCACGTATTCGGGACAAGGCGGGGTCTTCTACGTCCTTCAGGACCACGACGACGACAACTACGCGAGGATTCATCCCCTCGCGCTCGGAATCGATCCTTCCACAGGCGCGATTCTGTCGCAAACTCTTGGTACGGCATTTACGCCTGCAGGTCTTCGCGACGCCGAGGGGCTTGCGCTCGATCCGCTCTCTGGCACATTGTGGGCGAGCTCCGAATGGACGCCGCCGACTATTTCCGAGTTCAGTCTCGATGGCGCCGCGACAGGCTGCACGGCGCCGGTTCCGTCGATTCAGCGCGACAAGCTCCGTTCCAACCTCTCGCTCGAGTCGCTGACGATCTCCCCCGATGGACTCACGATGTGGACCGCGAACGAACAGGCGCTCACGTGCGACGGCGAGTCCTCGAGCGGCAACACGAATGTTGCCACCGTTGTTCGCCTCACGCGCTTTACGCGCGAGACGGCGCAGGACAACTGGCAGGCCGCCGGAGAGTGGGCGTATGCATGCGATCCGTGTGCTAATGCTACATTCGCAGAGTGCGGACTATCGGGGCTCTGTGCGTTGCCGGATGGTTCGCTTTTGGCACTCGAGCGCGAAGTCAGTATTACCACCTGGGGGCGGTGCCGCATTTATCGCATAACGACCGGTGCACTTGCGGCGGCAACAGAGGTTTCCAATCTTTCCTCGGTGACCAACGCCACGGTTTCCCTGGTCGCGAAGGGTAGTCCTCTCGTGTCTTTCACTGGCACGGACTTGAACAACATCATAGTGTACGAGGGTATAGCGCTTGGTCCGAAGCTGGGCGATGGCTCGCGTTCCCTCGTCCTTGTTTCGGACGGCGGTGCCACGATGACGAAGACCTACGGGCTCCTCTCTGTTACTGCAAAGACCGTCAGCCGCATCTGCGCGTTGAAGCTTACGGGGCTTGCGGACGACGGAGAGCCGGCATTGATTCAGGACTGGCCCGCGAATCCCGACGTTGCGATCACGGATGAAACGCGTCCTTCTGATCTAGGCATAGTTGCCGGGGCCTTTGCGTCGTCCGGCACCACGACTGCGGAGCTTCGCAAGCTTTCTCGCTGGGCGAGCGCGCACAATGTGCCCTACGCGGGAGTGGATGTGAACTCCATGACTTTTCACGCTAATGGAAACCCCGGCACTCTGCATGCAACGGCGTACTTGCTCAACTGCGCCGTCGCAGAAGTCGAGGAGAGTTCGGCTGCGTTCAAGTTCACCGCTATTACGCCTGGAATGGTTCCGACCATCGAAGGCAATTTCAACGGACGCGTGACGGTGTACGGCGCAGATGAACTTGCCGGACCTTGGCAGATCGCCACCGAGCAGCATCACTTCTTCAAGGCGACGCTGACGCGCTGAATTCGCGTCGACGTCGTTTTTACGCGCCAATGATCCCTTGACGAATTTCTACTCATATGGGTAGTTGTTGGAATAAGGGTGGATTGTGCTATAATAGGGCCATGAAAACTCTAATAGCCATTGCAGTGTCGTTGACCTCCGTTCTCGCCGCTAACGCCGCGGGCTATGACTACGAGGTCGAGTACGTCAAATCCACGCACGGCAGCTGCGTGAAGACGGATCTCATCCCCGAGCCGGGACTTACGTTCAAGATGGACCTCATGTTCGAAGGTCCTTTCAACCAGATTTTCGGCGGCAAGTTCGACATGGCGAGAAACACAACCGCCTTTTTCGGCCAGGAAGACGAAAAGGATGCCGATGGCTTCCGCGACCTCTTCAGTCTCGAGCTCGGCGGTCACGAGGCCCAGGCCTACCAGGCGTTTGCAAACCTCGGGCGCAAGAGCCGGGACAAGTGGATACACTGCGGCATCCAGGAGGTCAACGACTCGGTGATCGGCACGCACATTCCAATTACCTATGACGGGAAGAGCCTCGCCATGGGCAGCTTCCGCAGGAAACTCAATGACGCGCGTACTGCAACCGGCAAGGTCCCTGTGTCCTTCTTCGGCATGACGTGCGCCGATGGCTCGGTCAAGTCATATGCGTGTTACGACATGACCTTCTATGGTGCGACATTCTACAAGGACGGAAAGCCCGTCGCCGAATACATCCCTACAGTGAAGGGCGGCGTTGCCGGAATCTACGACAACGTCGGCAAGAAGTTCTATGCAAGCGCGACGTCCGTTCCGCTCGCGGCCGGCCCGAAGGCGGCGAAGAAGTCCGCGAAGAAGACGACGGACGGAAAGCCCGCAAAAATTGACTTCTCGGTGCCGGTATTCGAGGACGACTTCACCAACCCTAAGGTCTTCGCTGAGCGCTGGGACTTCCGCGGTCACGCGCAGAAAGACATCGAGGTGAAGGACGGCGCGGTGCGTGTCCCGAGCGGCAACACGGGCGACGGCATTCAGTGGAAGGGCGAGCTTCCCGAAGAGTGCGCGGTCGAGGCGGACTTAGTGTGCTATCCCGCCTGGAGCAAGATCAAGGATCCCAAGGACGGCGACTATCACTGGGCCTGCATGGGCTGCGAGTATGCCAACTACGGCGTCCGCAGCGACGGCTACGGCGTCAGTCTCTATGCGCCTGTGGAAGGCCAGGCGACACGCAGCTGCTATCCATGGATCGCCAATTTCAAGGAGCAGGAGCCGGTCACGGTTCGCTTCGAGCGCCGCAAGATAGGCGATAAGATGATGGGCTACACCTTCCTCATAAACGGCGTCCAGGCGAACTACTTCACTGCCCCCACGCCCAAGAAGACCGTCGGTTTCGACGGCGTCGCTCGGTCGAATCCGCTTGTCATCGACAACTTCCAGTGCCCGTTCGAGGTGCGCCGCGTGACGATATACGCGCTCAAGGGCGACGACAGCGCGAACCTTATCGCCAACTCCGGCTTCGAATACGACAACGATGGCGTGCCGCTCCACTACTGCAACCGCAACAGCTGCGCTATGGACAAGGTTACGGTCGAGGACTACAAGGAGAAGTACCTCAAGTGCTTCATGGTGGACAAGAAGGAGAAGCACTCCGGGAAGCAGTCTCTCCGCCTCAACATCGGGCCGTTTGTCCGCAGCTTCGACTTCTTCACCTGGAATACCCCCACCCAGAAGGGCAGGAGCGCGGTCTTCTCCATCTGGGCCAAGGCGTCCGAACCTGGCGTAAAGTTCAAGCTGAAGCTCTCCAAGGACGTAAAGCTTGTCGATCTTACGACAGACTGGAAGCGATATGAAATCACGACGACCAACATGCCTTCGCCCGGGTTGTTCAGCCCCGTGTGGCTCGAGGTACCGGAGACTTGGAAGCGGACGGCCGAGGCCTCGATTTGGCTCGATGACCTCCAGCTCGAGATGGTCGACATGCCGAACGGCGGCTTCGACCCGAATAAGAGCTACGCGACGGAATACAAGCCGAAGTCCGGTGACGAGGCGAATTTCGCGCTCGGCAAGCCCACGCCCCACGCGAAGCCCGAGCGCAAGACGCCCCTCACTGCGGCGGAGAACGCGCTGTGCGGCTACAAGGTTCCGGCAGAGGGTCTAATTCTCGGGCACTACGACTACTACATGAACGAGAAGACGGCGGGTTTCCGCGTGTGGGACGCGAATGGCGGCTTCGAGGAAGTGTCGCTCGACATCTCGGCGATGCCCTGTGGCAACAACACCGTTACGGTCAAGGCGCTCGGAAAGAAGTGGAAGGCCGAAGTCCGCAAGCTTCCGTTCAAGAAGGGCGCGGTGCAGGTCAACCAGTGGTCGCGTACGCTAGTCCACGATGGCGAGAAGGTGTTCATGAGCTCGCCTTGCCTCATCGGACGCGAAAACG
Source organism: Kiritimatiellia bacterium (assembly GCA_045536845.1). Classification (GTDB taxonomy): domain Bacteria; phylum Verrucomicrobiota; class Kiritimatiellia; order RFP12; family UBA1067; genus UBA1067. Next base: position 63,694 of record JAZSOG010000027.1, read on the forward strand.
CCCCGCTTGACGACGGAACTTCTAAGCAGGTCGACATACTCGTCGATGCAGGCTTCAAGTACCTGAACCTCCAGAACAACCTGTGCGTCCGCGACATCGAGATGAACCAGAAGACGCTCGCGTATGCTGCCAAGAAGGGCATGAAGTTCACGATCTGGACCGGCGAAGGGAATACGCTCAACGACGTCGGCGAAATCAGGCGCTGGGAGGACAACTCGGTGACGGACTGGTCCAGGGAAAAGATGTACAAGATGCTCGACAGCGAGAATGTCATCAACTGGCTGGTATTGGACGAGCCGGAGTATCGCAAGGCCGACGATTGCAAGGCGTTCATGCAGCGCACCAAGAAACTCTTCCCCTACAACCCCGTGCAGATGAACAACTGCTGGATGGGCATCTCCGGGCGCTTCGCCGGTCTCCCAACCGACATCCTGATGGTCGACTACTACCTCACCTGCGACGGTACGACGCTCGAAATGGTCGTCTCGAAGGTTGACGTGCTTCGCTCCATCGCGCCCGGCAAGCCGTGCTGGTACTTCATGGAGAGCGAGAACTCCCTCCATCCGAGGATTCCCTCGTACAAGGAGCAGATCGCCCAGTGCTGGGGCTCGATCGCTGCGGGTTCGTCCGGGCTTTCATGGTTCGTCAACATGCCGACTTCGCGCTGCTGCTACGACGCGCTTGTCGACGTCAACCGCGAGATACTCGACAACGTCGACTTCCTCTGCTCCGACGAGCTTTGCGGCGGCGCGATTGCGAGCGAGACGGAGAACTACATCCGCTGCCTCACCCGCAAACACGGCGACGAATGGCGCATCTACACCGCGAACGTCAACCCTCACCCGAACGAGAAGGTTTGCTTCGTCCTTCCGCCCGAGATACCTGCAAATGCCAAGGTCGAGGTCATGTACGAGAACCGCATGCTCCAGGGCAAGGTCGGAACGCTCGGCCCCGACAAGGCGAAGGTCAACTACTTCCTCGATTCCTACGAGGGTTTCGCGCGTCATATCTACCGCATTGTAAAGTAACCCAGAAAGGATGGGTATTGCGGAACTAAGGCAAAAATAGTATGCTATGTGAATAACAGCTGTATGGACAACTAAAAACACGAGAGGAAAATCTATGCACAACAATGCAATGGTTGGTTATTCACTTCTTTTTGCCGCAAGCGCGCTTGTCCCCGGGGCGCTTTTCGCCGGGCTTTACGGCGACATCCCCAACGCAACGCATGCGTGGGCGGTGCACGACACAAACCGTCCGAAGCCGTCGCGTGTGACGATAAACGAGAAGGGTGTGCCTTCCGACGCGATTGTCCTCTTCGACGGCACGAAGGAAAGCTTCGAGAAGAACTGGTGCGATGGAAATGGCGGTCCCGCGAAGTGGATCGTCAACGACGACGGCACTTTCTCCTGCGGCACTGGCTTTAAGTTCGGCGAGTGCCGTACTCGCGAGGAGTTCGGCGACTGCCAGCTCCATATCGAGTACAAGCACCCCGCAGACATCACGTCCATCGGCGGTGGCGCGCAGATGCGCGGCAACTCGGGTGTCTTCCTCATGGGCCCGAAGTACGGCTATGAAGTCCAGGTCCTCGAGAGCTACTTTACTTGCAAGGAGCTCGATGGAAAGCCTGGGTTCGTCCAGAACTACGCCGACGGCCAGGCGGGATCTGTGTATGCCGAGAATCCGCCTCTCGTCAATCCGCAGCGCAAGCCGGGAGAGTGGCAGGTCTATGACATTGTGTTCCACCAGCCCGTTTGGAAGGGCTCTCAGCTCGCCCACCCCGGCTCCATCACTGTCTTTTTCAACGGCGTGCTTGTGCAGGACCACTGGGAGATGGAAGGTCAGACGACTCACTGCCGCCGCCGTCCGCTCGCGCCCCATCCGGCGAAAGGGCCGCTCTCCCTCCAGGACCACGGCTGCCCCGTCTCCTTCCGCAACATCTGGCTGCGTCCGCTCGCCTCGCGTTGGGACAACCTCACGCACTCTGACATGAGCGCCGACCCCGAGAAGGTAATGGCTGAACGTCGCGCGACGGCCGCCAAGCTCTACGCCAAGATTGCAGACCCCAAGGCCGCCACGGCCGACAATGTCAAGGCACTTGCCGAAGTCATTTCGTATGCAGACGAGGGTGCTTATGCGTCCGACTTCCGCAATGCCCTCGAGGCGTACCGCGCGAAGCCCGGCGACGAGAGGGAAATCAAGTCCGTCAACGACGCGCTGAATGTCCTCATCCGCGGCAAGGTAATCCCTGAATCCGCGAAAATTGCAAATCCAAAATAGGTTAATTGACACATGAGACTTACGCTCCCTGCAGCTCTTCTAGTCATCGCGCTTCCTGGAGCGTTTGTCCTAGCCGACTATCCCGTGCCGTGCGAACAGTTCGACGTGTCGAAGGTTGTGCGCGGCAGGGGGGAAGTCGAAATAGCCTGCGCGGCGATCGAGAAGAGGTTTTCGACCGCCGCGCGCAAGCATTTTTTCGGGATGAGGATGCCGGCCGCGTTTGCGGTCGAAATCCCTATTGGCGGCGACGCGACGACTTTCGAGGCCTCGTGCGGCGTCGACAAGTTCGGCGAGAAGGGCAAGGTCGTCGTGAAGGTCATTGGCGACGGGCGGGAACTTTGGTCTTCTGGCGTCACGGCATGGGGCGATACAAACGAAGTTCCAGTGAAGGTTGACGTCCGCGGCGTCAAGGCTCTCACGCTGTCGGCCGATCCTGTCGAGGGGAGTGGCGAGGGCGTTGGAGTCGTCTGGGGCGAGGCGAGGCTCGACTACGCCGACGGCAAGGTTCTTCCGAGCGACGTCCGCCGCCAGTCTCGTCAGCTCGGCATCTTGACGCCTGCGGCGCGCCCTGAACCGCGCATCAACGGACCACGCGTCTACGGAGTGAGGCCAGGCCGCCCGATTCTGTACCGAGTGCCTGTCACCGGCGATAAGCCGCTGAAGGTTTCCCTGGCGGGATTAACAGGCTTTCCAGAATTGGAGAATCTGGTTTTTGACGCCAAGACGCAAATACTTTCTGGCTCCATTAAAAAGCCCGGCGATTATCCGCTGACCATTGTCGCGGAAAACGCGCGGGGCAAGGACGAGAAGACGCTGGTCATCAAGGTCGGCGAGACGATCTCGCTTACGCCGGCGATGGGCTGGAGCAGCTGGAACGCGTTCGGCGGCAAGGTTTCAGACGAGAAGGTTCGTGCAGCTGCCGACGCGCTCGTCTCAAGCGGGCTTGCCGACCGCGGATACTCCTACATAAACATCGACGACTTCTGGCAGAACATCCCCGAGCGCGCGAAGGAGGACCCTTCGCTCGACGGGCCCCTGCGCGACGCGGAAGGGCGCATCGCGGCAAATTCGCGCTTCCCCGACATGAAGGCGCTCGTCGACTACATCCACGCGAAGGGGCTCAAGGCCGGCATCTATTCGAGTCCAGGTCCCTTTACCTGCGGGCGCGCCGCGGGCAGCTGGCAGCACGAGGAGTTCGACGCGAAGACATTTGCCGACTGGGGATTCGACTACCTCAAGCACGACTGGTGCTACTACGACGATGTCGCCTTCGGGAAGGGCGTCCATCGCGCTATGTACCCCTATCTCGTCATGGGCGCTGCGCTTCGCCACCAGAAGCGCGACATAGTCCTTTCTCTCTGCCAGTACGGGATGGAAAACGTGAGCGCGTGGGGGCGCTATGTCGGCGCGCAGAGCTGGCGGACCACTGGAGACGTCTTCGACACCTGGGCGTCGGTCTCCGCTGCTATCGAGAAGCAGAAGAAGCTCTTCATGTACACCGGTCCTGGCGCGTGGAACGACCCGGACATGCTGTGCGTCGGCGCCGTTTGCTGGAACGACTTCAAGCCGACGCGTCTCGCCCCCAACGAGCAGTATACACACATCTCTATGTGGGCGCTCGTCGCAGCGCCGCTTTTGATAGGGTGCGACCTTACGCGCCTCGACGATTTCACGTTGTCGCTTTTGACGAACGACGAGGTAATCGAGATCGACCAGGACACGCTTGGAAAGGGCGCCGGCTGCATCGCGGAAGGCGACGACTGGGAGATATGGGCGCGTCCGCTTGCTGACGGATCGATTGCGGCGGGGCTCTACAACAAGTCGTCGCGCGAGCAGACGATTGCGTTCGACATGGAGAAGGCGGGGCTGCTCTGCAAGTGGCGCGTCAGGGACGTGTGGCGACAGGAGGACGTCGGAATTTTCGCAGGCGTCTACGAGGCGTCTGTTCCTGGCCACGCGACGCATCTTGTGCGCATTTCGCCATGCATGTGCGGCGAGCTGCGTGACGATGTCGTAGACATTCGCGACGCCGCTTGGCGTCTCATTCGCGAAAAGGACCTTCATCGATAAGGAGCGCATCATGATTACGAGACGTTCGTTTGGAGGCATGGCTTTTGCCGGCGCATTTGCCGCGGCCCTGAAGCCGCTCAAGGGCGTCGCGGCGGAAGGCCCGTGCCGCCTCAGGCTCGGGGTCTTAAGCGACATACACGTACCCACGATGGACGAGGGCGAGCATTTCCGCAAGGCGCTAAAATGGTTCGACGCGCAGAAGGTTGACGGCGTAGTTGTCGCCGGCGATCTCGGATTCGCGGGGCTCATAAAGGAGATGAAGTGCGTCGCCGACATCTGGTACGAGGTGTTCCCTAACGACAAGCGCTCCGACGGCGGTCATGTCGAGAAGCTTTTCGTTACCGGCAACCACGATGTAGACGGATATTTCTACCATAGGCCCGAATTCCCGAAGGTTAAGTTTCCGATTGACGAGGAGCCCGCGAAAGAGTCGTTCGTATGCAATCGCGAGCGCGTGTGGGAAGAGCTCTTCCACGAGAAGTACGAGACCGTTAAGGTCAAGGAAGTGAACGGCTACAAGTTCGTTCTCTTCCAGTGGTTCGCGCATCTTGCGAGCGACATCTGCGCCGAGCGCTGGACGGCCGAGCCGCCGGATACCCCGTTCTACAACGCGCTTAGGTACGAGCACAAGAAGCTCGACGAGTTCTTTGCGACGCGAGGCGCGGAGCTGAAGGGCGCGAAACCTTTCTTCTATGTCCAGCACCACCATCCAGCGGACACCGTATTCTCCCCGTTCCTCTACGCTTCGCCGCAGGGCTGGGGCGGCCACGACTTCGGGCGCTCGACCAAGTATTTGAAGGAGTTCCCGAACTGCATCGCGATTTCCGGCCACACGCATGTCACGATGAGCGACGAGCGTGCGATCTGGCAAGGCGAGTTTACGTCCATCGACGCATCTGCATGTCCGGGACTTCCGTTCGCCGGGGTGATCGGCGGACGCTCGAACGCGCATGTCGCGAGGCGCTATCCGGACGAGACTCTTTTCGACTGCGAGACGCCGAAGGTCGGACAGCTCCTTTCCGTCTACGACGACCGCATCGTCGTTCAGAAGCGCGAGTTTTCGTACGACGAGGACCTTGGCGACAACTGGGAGTTCCCGTGGCCGATTTCGCGCGGCAAGCCGTATGCGTATGCCGAGCAGGCGAAGCGCGCTGTCGTGCCTGAATTTCCAGAGGGAACCGTTCTTAAGAAGACAGTGACTGACGAGACGATAGTTCTTGAATTCCCGACCGTCCGCCGCGAGAACGCCGGTGTGCGTGCGCTCGACTACGAGGTGATCGCAGAAGGGCGCATAGAGGACTTCCGTCGCCAGATCGAGTGTCGCCGCGTGTATTCCGCTGGTATCGGACTTGCCGAGATACGCGACCGCGCGCCGATCAAGGTCGTCTTCGACAAGAAGAAGCTCGACACCGATGGCTACAAGGACGTAACCTTTTCCGTCCGCCCTTGCGACGCCTGGGGCCACAAGGGCAAGGCGATATGCGTTTGACGGCGTTCCTATTTGCTGGCCTTTTTGCGTCCACGCTTGTTGCGGAACCGACGCGCATTGTCTTTGACACCGACATGTGCGGCGACTATGACGATGTTGGTGCACTTGCTGTCTTGAATGCCCTTGCCGACGATGGCGAGTGCGAGATAATCGCCGTTTTCTCATCTTCGCGGTCTTCGCCGGCGCTCGGGATGTGCGAGACAATCAACAAAAGCTACGGACGAGTGGACATCCCGATGGGCGTATGCAAGGGAATCGGCTACGTCTCGCCAGAGGAGAAGGGCGTAAACGAGGTTTTTCGATCGATGGTGGACGCAAGGCGCAAGTTGCTGCGCTATCCGAATTCCGACGACGCGCCGGACGCGAACAAGGTCTACCGCCGCGTGCTCGCAGGCTCCCCCGACAAGTCCGTGACTCTCTGCGTCGTCGGATTTACGACAAACATCCGTCGGCTTCTCGAGACGAAGGGCGACGACATTTCACCTCTCGCAGGGCGCGAACTTGTCGCGAAGAAGGTAAAGGCGTGGTACCAAATGGGCGGCGCTCTTCCGCAGGGGCGGGAGTGCAATCTTATGCTCGATCCTGAGTCCTCCGCAATCGCCATCCGTGACTGCCCGGTGCCGATTTATTTCGTCGACTTCAACATTGGTCGCGATGTCCTTACGGGACTTCCTGTGGCGCGACAGGGAATCACCGCGGGGCCGGTTGCGGAAGCATTCGTCCGCTGCATGAAGGCCTGGAACGAGGAACGCCGCGGACGTCCCTCGTGGGACGAACTGACCGTCCTTGCAGCTGTGCGCGGATGGGAACGTGATTTCACGCTCGAGCGCGGAACGATGTTTGTAGACCCATCAACAGGATCTAACACGTGGACAAAAGCCGAGAACGGTCCCCACGGAGTTCTCGTCGAGAAAACGCCTAAGGCGAAGCTCCGCGATACCATCGACGAATTGATTGCGCGACAGCCGGCTTGCCGGAAGGACAACACTAAGCCGTTCGTCTGGTGGCACTGGTGCGGCACAGCCGTGACAAAGGAGGGAATCGTCCGTGACCTCGACGCGATGAAAGACGCTGGCATAGGCGGCGCCACTATCTTCCAGGTTGCGCGTGGCCCTTGTTCGGAAGTCCCCGCGTTCGGGTATGATGACGACACAATGAAGGACTTCGACTTTGCGAGCGACAAGTGGTGGGATTATGTCGAGTTCGCGGCGAGCGAAGCGAAGAAGCGCGGGCTTAAGATCGGTATGCACAACTGCCCTGGCTACACCGTTTCCGGCGGGCCGTGGATTACGCCCGAGCTTGCGATGAAGAAACTCGTCTGGACTTCCGCACCCAAAGGGAGCAAGCCAGCACAACCGGAAATGAATCTCGGCTTCTACCGCGAAATTGGAACGGTCGAGAAGGGCGGCAAGGTCTACCGCTTCGGCTATACTTGCACTGGCTCCCAATGCATGCCTGTTGCAATGTCAATGTACGGCAAGTGTCTTGAGGCAGACAAGATGAGCGACAAGGCAGTCAATCTCCACCTTGATCATGTCCTCGCAAAGAACGTCGGGCTCGACTTTATTTTGATGGACAGCTATGAGGCGGGGCCGTATGATTGGACAGACGACTTTCGCGCCGAGTTCGAGAAACGCCGTGGCTACGATCCGTTGCCGCTTCTGCCCGCCTATATCGGCGCGACGCAAGAAGGGGCCGAGAAAATCAAGGCGGACATGGCGCGTACCGTCGGAGAACTTTCTACCGAGCGTCACTACTGGATCTTCCGCGATCGTATCAACGAGAAGGGGATGCAGTTTGTCGTTGAGCCATACGGCGGGCCGTTCGACCACTGCGAGGCTGCTTATGCGAGCGATTTGCCAACGACTGAGTTCTGGGGGGCGCGTCCGTTCTGGGTGGCGCCTGGCGTCATAGGTGGAAGCCCGCAGTTGGGCGGTGCAGTTGGACGCGCTGCAGGCAAGACGATTCTTGCTGCAGAAGCGTACACCGCCATGCCATTTCAGGATCCGTATGTTCTCGCGCCACGCGACTTTAAGGCTTGTTCGGACGCTTCGTTCGCGCGCGGTATCAACTGCATGTTCCTGCATCACTGGGTGCATCAGCCGTTCCCCGCGTGCCGCAAGCCGGGGATGAATATGGGCTACTGGGGGGCGCACTTTGGAGAGAACGCGACGTGGTTCGAACCAGGCAAGGAGTTCATCTCGTATCTCGCCCGCTGCCAGTCGCGGCTTCAGCAGGGCAGTGAAGTTATTGACGTGCTTGCCGTCGAGGATTTCCGCGGCATTACGGACGGCGTTGACATCTTTCCTCGCCGCGTGTTCCTGAAAGATGTGGAGTTCGCGTCAGGTTCCGTCATTGTCAGGAACAAGAGCAACAGCCGCTCGTATCAATATCTTGCCGTGCCTCACAAGTTGCTTTCCGATGCAGCCGTTGCAGCCAAACTAGAAGAGGCGAGAAGGGCAGGGGTCAAGTTACTTGGCGAAGACGCAGAACTTCCCAAGCGTCCGTTCAGCGTCGTCGACGGCGTTAAGGTCGATGCCAATGGGCCGATCCTTGGATCAGCACGATATGACACGTTGCCGTTTTTCTTCGTAGCAAATGTTTCCATGGAACAAGTTTACTTTACGGCGGACTTCCGTGCGGAAGGGCAGGCTGAGCTATGGTATCCAGGAACTGGCGAGACTGAGTTTCTCAACCCCGTCTGTTCTGTTGACGGCTATGTGCGTCTTCCGATGAAACTCGGACCACAGGAGTCTGTATTCGTGACCTTCCGCGCTGGCGCCGCCTGGCCGGAGAGCCGGCGCCGCGAGCCGACGCGAATAAAGCAGATAGAAGGGGGCTGGTCTGTTTCTTTTGAGAAGGGGCGAGGCGCGCCAGATTCTGAACTCGCCATTGACAGACTCTCCTCGTGGTCTGAATCCCCTATTCCCGGCGTGCAATATTTCTCTGGTACAGCTACCTATCGTACTCGGTTTACGCTGACGAAGGACGAGGCGAAGGCGGCGCGCAGAATCGCCCTTGGCGACGTTCGCGACATTGCGCGCGTCCGACTCAACGGACGCGACCTCGGTGTTGCATGGTACGAGCCGTTTGAGTTGCCAATGGTAGATGCCGCCCAGGCGGGCGAGAACGTGCTTGAGGTCGAAGTGACGAACGGTTGGCACAATCGGCTTCTTGGCGACCATCTGCTGCCGGGCGACGATTGCGTCTGGGGACCTGAGCGGTTCCACCAATGTCATCTTGATGGATCTAAGGGCGCATGCGGCCGCGGCTTGAAGCGAATACCAGACTGGGCATGGAATGCTGACGGCTCTCGTCCAGCGACGAACCGTGTGACATTTACGAGCTGGGATTATTTCACCGGTAACGAGAAACTGCGTCCATCAGGGTTGATTGGTCCTATATGCCTAAAACTAGCCGAATAGAGATACCAACCGAAAAGGGTTTAATCGGGTCTTGGGCGTAGTTTACATAACACACATTATGCGACGTATACTATAAATACGTCAGAAAAAATGGTATAATCTACACATGAACGAAAATCAAGCCGCCAACAACCCCATTAGCATCTACGGACAGGAAGGTCTTGACGACTTCCCAGTCCTGAAGGCTTTTCAGCAGTATATTGACGCCGAGCAGAGCAAATCGCGCAAGCGCATGGTTATGCTTTGCGTGTTTTTCGGCTTTCTAATGACGATCATGATCGTCGTATTCTTGTTCATGCTGCGTGACGCCACCGCTAGGAACCAGGCGCTCAACGACAAGTTCGTCAATTTGCTTATGGAGAGAGATCGTCAGCCGGTTGTCGTGCAACCGCCCGCGCCGATACAGAATGCCGCCAACGACGCCGCCATCAAAGCGATGACGGATACCATGGCAGCACTTCAGAAGCAGATTGCCGACCAGCAGGCAAAGATGATCGAGCAGCAGGCAAAACTCGAAGAGAATCGAGCAAAGATGGCCGAAGAGCAGCTCAAGGCAGTCACTGCGGCGGCTGCAAAGGCCCAGGAGGCCGCCGCGGCGCAGAAGGCCACTGGCCCCTCAAAGGAACAGCTCGCGCTCCAGAAGCAGATTGACGAGGATACTGCAAAGCTTGTAAAGGCCAGAGCCCTTCTCAAGGCCGAAAAGGAGAAAATTGCCGCCGAGAAAGAGCGGCTTCGCCGCGAGGAAGTCGAGCGCCAGCGTCGCCGTCTGTATCCCGAATATTACGAGAAGAAAGACGCCGAGGAAAAGGCTGCAGCAGAAAAGAAGCAACAGGCTCCGGCAGCGGAAATGGACGGGCCTGTAAGCTACTTTGACGCCTATGAGGACGATGTCGACCTTGACGACGATGGCCTTTCCGCCGACGAGCTCGATGATCTTGTCCCTTCCGCCAAGCCGAAGCCCAAGGCCAAGCCGGCAGCAGCTCCGGCAAAGCGGCCGGCCGCAAGCCCAGCGAAGAAACCTGTGACCCCTTCTACGGCGGCTGCGAAGACCAAGCCGGTGCAGAAGACGGCTCCCGCCAAGGCGAAGGCGGCGACAAGCGACCGTTACGTTGTTCCAGTCGAGATCAACGGAGCTGATTCCGACTGGCTTATTCCAACGACGTGACCGCCGCTTAGCGGTTCGTTGCAATTCGCCACGGAAGCCATCATTCTGACGAGCTTGCGATTCATGGAATAGGTCCGGCCCCTATCATCTCAACATAGTTTGTGTACGCCATTCCAGACAGCTAGTAATCCCATCCTGCCGAATCGCCATCCGCTATTTTAAGTTTGTTCAGCAAGTAGATGTCTGGTCATTTAGCTTCGCTCGTACAGTTGAGAACATTACATTCGTCTCAACCTCGGCACTCGTCCGCACCGTCTCTGGCAACGACGGCACAACATCCCTCGCCCCTGCGAGAGCGGAGAAGGAGAAAAATGCAAAGAGAACTACCGCCGCAAACCTCATGCGGGTATTTCACCATAATTCAGCGAGCTACTTGCCACCCTTCTTGAGGTTGCATGTGCGGCAGAGCATCTGGAGGTTCTCGATCTTTGTGCGCCCGCCCTTCCACCAGGGCATGACATGGTCGCCATCCATGTCCTCGTAGGCAAACTCCTCTCCACAGATCGCGCACCTATGGTTCTGGCGTTCGTAGACAGTCCGCTTGTCCGCATCGTCGAACTTGCGAAGGTTCAGTAGACTGAAGTCGCGCTCGCCGCCAAGGACGAATTCGTACACACCGCTCTTCCGTCCGACCTCCGCGTCCGCCATCAGCGCCTTGATCCGCTCTTCCATCGCCGACGGGTCGTAGCGCTTCCCTCCGTATCTGGAGAAGAGAGGGCCCCACTCCAGCCCCTTCATCTCCTTTCTGTACTTCGGGAACAGCGTCTCGATCCAGTCGACGATGCCCTTGAAGTACAGCCACTCCTCCATTGAAGACGCCTCGTGCTGTCGAACGGCCATGTAGTCCTTCACGGCCCCTTCGCTTTTCCACTTCAACACAGTCGCGAGATAGTCCTGTCGGATTGGCTCGCCGCGAAGGTAGCGGCTGCCAAGCCCGTAGGCGGGCCCGGACGGCCTCGAGAAGTAGCGCTTCAAGTCCGCTGTCCACGGCCCCGCGTAGACGGCGTTCAGAAGCTCCTGGTCCGTCAGCTCCTCGCCGGCGATGTTGATTGTCTTGAACCACTCCAGCTTCTCCGCGTCCGTCCCCTCGCAGAAGTAGACCATCAGCGGATAGTCGAGGATGGCGTCCTGCTCCCCTTTCGTGAGGTTGCCGAAATATCGGAAGTTGTAGGCGAACTTTCCAGCGACGTACTCGCACACTGACAGCGTCCGCTGCTGGCCGTCGATGACCTCGTAAGTCCCGTCGCCGCGCACGGCCCAGTACATGACGTTCAGCGGATATCCCTTCGTCACGGTGTCGATGACAACGACCTGCTGCTCCGGCTTGTAGATGAACTCGCGCTGGTACTTTGGCCGGACGTCGAGCTTGCCGCCGTATGCGACAACGCCCTCGTCCTCGCTGTTGACGTATCCTGCGACAAGCTCGCGGACAGCTATCTTGTGAAGCTCAATATTCACAGTGCCATTCCTCCTATCGTATGCGTATCGTCATTGGCATGTTCTGGACGGAACACTCTATCTGAGGACTTGGAGCGTCAAGCCCACGGCAGACAATCTTGACCGTGTTCCATCCGGCATCGAAGAGGAAGCGCGGCTGATTTGCCGCGAGCGCGACAAACGCCGGTGCGCCGCCGACGGACACCGCGAGCGAGCGGGGCGCGGCACTAGGAACGGCAACAAGCCGCCATTCCATCACGGTCGAGCCAGACGCACGTTGCTCTACAGTCTCTTCTCCTGTGGCGCAGTCCACCACCTTCCACACGCCGCAGTCCCAGCCAATCATCAGCGACTCTTCCGCCCGCGAGAGAACGCCGTCCATGTCCGCGTCTCGTCCGAACACAAGCGAGACGTTGTTAGATGGCGTAGCAGCCAGTTCCAGACTAAACGAGAACACCCGCGAGTCGGCGCGAACCGCAGGGAGAGCGACGTTTGTCACAACCTCCGTATCGTCGTGCTCCGCTGGTGGAAGCGCGGGGAGCGCAAGCGTAGCGGCAAGCAGAGACAAAGCAATCATCTGCCCTCCTTCGCGGCTTCTGCCGTCACCTTGGCGTCGATTCGCTTCAGCGCATTTGTCGCATAGTCAACCTGATAGTCGTTGACGCGCCGCTCGGCAACCTCTCGCAGCAACGCCTTTCTGTCCTCGCTCGTCTCGTAGTCGGGATCAAGCGAAAGCAGGAACTTGTCAGCCCAAAGCGCCGTCGCGGGAATTGTCCTTGAATATCGCTTGAGCGATGAAATCGACAGTTGCTTGTCGGCAACAGAAACTTCATCCCGCTTCGCGGCATAAGCAAGCGCAGAACAAATATCATATCTGTCATGTTGCTGCTTAAGATTCCTATACATGATATCATTCGCAAGTTCAACAGCATTACTCGTTATGCCGTCTATAAGGATAACAGCAGATACTGCCTGCGCTGCGATGTTTAAATCATTAGTGTAGCCAAGAAGGAATGGCACGTCTTCACTTGTCCCATGGTTTATCAACGCGGAAATGGCCCACGGAACACGGTTGGTGTGTTCAACTGCAATTTCTTTTGCGATGCGCGCTATCCGCCGATCATCTCCTTTGCATAATTCTATCGCATGTTTATAAGCTCCAATCGCTCTATTGCCGCAAAACGCTGGTGCAGTTGCCGAAAGAAAGGCCGCCTTGATCTCTTTGTCAGTCATCGGTTGCTGCTCAGCGAATGAACTTGCGCAAGCCGACACAAACACCGCCGTTATCGCTATTCCCCTCATAATATCCTCCTATTGGTGAACAGGACTTGTGCCCCTGTCCACATTGGTGAAAAACCCGACTGGAGCAAGACCGATTTTCCAGTCGCTGTCAAAAACGCCATCTCCCGTGTAACTAACCCCATGTATATCCCCCATGGTGATGTCGCGTCCGCCAGAGGAAGTATGCCGCTCTCCATTCATCAACATCCTGTCAAAAATGTCGTGAAGGAAGACATGCTTACCATAGAATCGACAACCACCATCGCCATGTCCATCACAGCCAAGATTCCAGTCTGACTCCATAAATACATACTTCGGACGTTCTGCCGCTGGAATTGACTTCAATGACACCGTCTCATTTGTCGCGCCGGCATTTGACGCATAAATGTCTTCCATTCCAAGTGCGTGTCCAATCTCATGCGCCAAGGTTCTGCCATCCGCTCCAGCGGTCATTACCATTCCTGAAGCGCAGTTCATGCCCAGTATCTGAGGGGCATCAACAAAACCATTAACGAAATAGCACTCCAACGCACCAGTGTCAACATTCAAACCCACAAGATGCTCTTTTGTCAGCTTTCCAGGTCTGGACTCGTTGTATGTAACGTTATACGCAGCCCCAATATTGGTAAACACAATTGGCTCTATCAATTCCACGTTGACACCTGTTTGCTCATAAATGTCATCAGCTTCAGCAACCAAGTCTCGAACTTCACTTTGCGTTCGTGCCCAGGCCATTTCATCGCCGACAACCCACGCACGAAGTCTGACTGTCATTGGCTGGACAACCTTGGCGAAAAACGCCGGGCGGGGCGACTCTGCGTCGCCAAACTGCACCATGAGGAACACATCCCCTGCCGAAACGCCCTCGACCGTCACGACTCTGCCGGTGTTGACATTCGAGCCGACAAATCTGACTGCCCCTTCGCACATGTTGGTCGTCCAGACGATCTTGCTGTCGGGATAGTCCTCGGGCAGAACATCTACTTTGAACGTCGCCGTCTTCCCCACTACGACGGCACAGGGGTTATAGAGGTAGGAATGCAGCCGTCCGTCGCCCGCAAAGTCGGCGAGCGACCACGACTCGTCAGTGATCGGCTCTGCTGTCGGCTCGACGATTGTAAAGCGCTTGCTTACGGCGGAGCGCCCCCCGGAGTTCGGCTTCCAGAGGACGCGGACGCGTCCGTCTTGGTAATGCGAACTTGCCACGGCGGGGTTGACGAAGAAATCCCGATACAGCGAAGACGAACCCGATACGGCGTACTCGTGCCCTTCGCTAATTGGCGAGAGGCCGGATCTGTCGGCATAAACACGACGCGTTCCGTTCGTGTCCTGTTCAAGCCCGGTCAATCTCTGGAGCTTGACGGCTCCGCTGGTCGGCAAGATCGAAGAGAACGACACGTGCCCCTCCGCGATTTCGTCGTCCTTGTCCGCGAACGGCGGCTCGGCATCTACCGAACCATTGTCGTCGTCGTCGTTCGCAATGAACGTGGACGGCATTTCTATCGACAAGCTGATCCCATCACCAGTGAAAGTGCTCGGCTCAGGCTCGTACATTGTGCAACTGCAGGGGCCATACCAACTGAATGCGCGGTAATAGCCTTCCCACGATGCCACGGCAGACAGACAATGCTCACCGTTGCACAGGCAATTCTCGGAGCAGAGCCACGCGAAGCCGAATGCGTTTGTCTCACACGAGCAGCACCCGCCGGAGAGCGACGCAAGCGACGCGCCAACGTCTATCGGCGAGGAATGAAGCCCATAGTTAGCCGTGAGTGCATCGCCACCGCCCGACCTCATGAGAATCTGCTCAAACGAAAACTCCAGCGGCAAGGAAACTGTCAGGTTGTTGTCGGCGTTCGTGGCGATCTCTGCATATTCACTCGACACGGCGGAATAGTCAATCGGCAAGTCGCTTTCGACGACATAGGTCGCGCCAGCGAGAAGCGGAATGTGGCAGACCTGGTTCGTGCGGGCAATCACAAGATGGTCGCCAAGGTCGCTCGCGCCGTCGCACGTGACGCGGATCGTAGCGACGCCGAGAAGCCCAGTGACCGAAAGATCAAGCCAGTAGTAGGCATCGGGATTCGCGTTTGCGGGCAATGCGTTCCCAACGCCAAAGAAATCGCCGTCGCAGCTTGTCGGGTTCAAGTCTCGCTCGTTGTGGATTCCGTCGTCATCCCAATCGTCGGGGTTGATTCGTCTGTAGACGGTCTCGACATCGTTGCTTCTCGTCGTGAAGTCGCCGTCGGCAGAAAGGCGGATATCCGCGTCGTACCCTTCTGTGCAGTCACGCTCCGCGAAGACGCTCGTCCACCGCAAAACCTTCGCGCCGTCCTCCGCGTCCGCGCTCCAGAAGCCGCTTACTCCAGGCACGAGCGACGCATGCTCACGCGCCGCGCAGATGAAGCCGGGGCCGTTCAGCGCAGGGAACGTCTCGACCATTCCGCCGGAAAGGACGCGAAGCCGGTTGATGCGGTTGGTGCCGAGCGGGAAGACGAAATCGCCAAGGTCAAGCGGAAACCACGTCTCGCGTCCGCCACGCTGCGACCACCGCGCATACTCCACGGCGTTGGACGGCAGGGGGGCAAACGGCGCGGCGTTCGTAGCCACGCTTTCTGCGCGGTAGCCGCGCATGATGTCCTCTGGCGTAACTGCGGCAGTTCCGCAGCGAAGACCGCCGTCGTCACGACGGCCGACCTGTTGCCCATAGCCCAAACCGAGTTCTCTTTCCTCAATCGGCGCACCCGCCGAACGCGGCGGATCGTTCGTCTTGCTGCCGCCGTAGATCACGCCTATCAGAAGCATCGCGCAGACGACAGCCCTTCCGACAGCCGTCAGCTTCCGCCAAAACTTGGAAATCGGCGCACTGGCAACCTTACCTGTCCACCACAGGACAAGCGCGGCAAAACATGCAATGGCCCCGCGCAGACATATCCACGCAAGTGCATTCCGAAACGCCTCTCCCGCTGCAATCAGGACACTCATTGTCTTCTCCGCATATTATACCAAACTCAGCCAAGTGCTGCTCGTCTCCATGCGCGATTCAGAGTGGCGGCGAAGTGAGCAAAGATGAATTAGCGACAGTTAGAGACGATTAGGGTCGGATAGCGTTATGGCGCGGACGCGGTGGGGGTGTTTCGGCGGCATGCGTCATTAGCCGCAAGTTATCACCAATCCGAGCCGATGATTTAGGCGAAGCGCAGAGGCCGGAGAGCCGACTGGCGCACGAGAGCAAGTTTGCGGGCCCGGCGTGATTTTGACCGCCAGCGCAAAGAGCGCGCGTGAAATATCCGCCGGGCGAAGCCCGCTTGCGAAGCAAGTCGCTAGAGCGGTGCGCGCGCGTCAAAATCATGCCGGTGGGGTGCCCGCAAACTGCGGGTCGGGCGAGCAGGTCGGGCGCAGGCCTCACCATCGGGCGGCGCGGCGTTTAAACATCGCCAAACGCCGCCCTTGTGTGACACAACTAAGGATACCTTAGCGGTTCGTGGCGTAGAGCGGGCCGAAGTTCGCGCAAGCGCGGTAGTCCGCGCCGGTCGGGTCGTCCGATGCGCCGAAGAGTCCCCAGCAATGCGGCTGGAACACCTTCTCCTCCGGCACGTTGTGCATGGCGACCGGAATGCGGAGCATCGAGGCGAGCGTGATGAGATCGGCACCGATGTGACCGTACGCAATTGCGCCATGGTTTGCGGCCCAGGCGTTCATCACCGAGTAGACGTCCTTGAAGAAGCCCTTCCCCGTGAGACGAGGCGTGAACCAGGTGCAAGGCCATTCGGGGTTCGTGCGCTCCATAAGCGTCTTCTGCTGCTTCGCATCGAGAGTGACGGAATAGCCCTCAGCAATCTGGAGAACAGGTCCCTGGCCCTTCACGATCGAAATACGGATCATCGTGAGAGGCATCCCCTTGGGCGTCAGGAACGACGATGAGAAGCCGCCGCCGCGGAAGTATTCAACGCCCGCGGGAACCCATTTCGTCGCCTTCAAGGTGGCGTCGATGTCCTTCTGGGTGACTTCCCACCAGTTCTTGAAGACCGACTTCCCCTTATCCTTCATCTCGCCAGCCGCGTCAAGGCAGCAGGAGCCGGAATTGAGAAGATGGATGATGCCCGCCTTCGCGTCCTTAGGAAGCCCCTTCCCTGTCGCGCGCTTGACCGCCGCGTCGCTCCAGTAGGTGCGAACGTCGGCGAACATCGACGCCTTGTTGGTGAGGAGCCACATGAGGAGCATGCAGATGCCGTTGAGAGAGTCGTTCTCCGTCGCGAGGATCTGCGGCATCTTCTTGCCGTTCCAGTCGAACGAGGTATTGCACATGACCTCGGCGACGTCGCCGTTCGGCCAGTGGTCGGTCCACTGGCGTTGGCCCTGGAAGCCACCGGCAATCGCGTTGCGCCCGACGGCCTCTTCGCCAAAGCCCATCTCCTTGAGTTTGGGATTGCCGGCCATCATGTCGCGAACGATGATCGCCATCTTCGCGATGAACTCCCAGTCCTTGTCCTTCTCGGCGCGAGACTTCTGGATCTTTGCGGGATTGTAGTCCTTCCCTTCCTTGAGGTTCTTCTTCATCCACGCAAGGGCCTTCTTGTACTCGTCCTTGTCGTAGATGCCTTCCTCGATGCGACGGAGAATCTCGCACTCGTCCATGTTCTCCGGCGCAAGGCCGAGATAGTCCTGCATGAAGTTGACGTCGACGAAGGAGCCTGCGATGCCCATCGCGGAAGTTCCGATCGAGAGATAGCTCTTGCCCTTCATCATTGCGACGGCGAGACCCGCCTTTGCGAAGCGGAGGATCTTCTCTGCGACGTCTGCTGGAATCTTCGTCGTCTCGTCGCGGTTCTGCACCTCGTGGCCGTAGATGCCATAGGCTGGCATGCCGCGCTGCGCGTAGCCAGCGAGCATGCACGCGAGATAGACGGCGCCGGGACGCTCAGTCCCATTGAAGCCCCAGACTGCCTTCGGAATTGTCGGATCGATGTCCATAGTCTCGGTGCCGTAGCACCAGCAAGGCGTAACGGAAAGCGAGACGCCGACGTTGTTCGCGGCAAACTTGTTCGCGCACTGCGCGGCCTCGAATCTGCCGCCGATCGTCGTGTCTGCGATGACACATTCGACAGGCGTGCCGTCGGGATACTTGAGGTTATCGGAAATCAGCTTCGCGGCGGCTTTCGCCATCGCCATCGTCTGGTCTTCGAGCGACTCCCTGACGCCGCGTCTGCGGCCGTCGATGATTGGGCGGATGCCCACCTTGGGGAACGGATTGTTTGTGAATACTGTCTGTTTCATAGGTGTTGGTATTTTGGGGTTGGTGGTTGTAGTGTTTTACTTTGATTCAAAGAAAGATACGATGCTGGACGTCTTGTCGGGATCCTCGCCGTGCGGATGGTGGCCGTAGAGAGCGCGATGGTGGATATCGATCTTGCCGCCTGCCGCCTTGAATCTTTCGGCGAACAGTTCGCAGTTCCTGGACGGAGGCACAGTTGCGTCCTGTCCACCATAGAGAAGCAAAATCGGAATTCCCGCCTTCGCGAGCCGATCAGCCATGTTTACTGGCATCCGGGAATCGGTGGACCAGTTGCCGTCCGCGGGCGGCATGTTCGCCCAGGGCCCGATTTGCGCGGCATTCTCGGTCGGCGTGCCGCCGACCTTGGCGAAGCCATCGAAGTTCATAAGCGGCGCGTCGAGGTATATCTTTCCGACGCACTCGGGGAAAGCGGCGGCGTAGCGCGTCGAGAAGAAACCGCCCCAGCTCATCCCCACGAGGCATGCCTTTGGCGCGAAGCCGAGTTCCTCTACGAGAAACTTCTGGAACGCGCGGCTTACGCGAAGTCCCTCTTCGTCCATTCTGTGTTGGAACGTTTCGATTGTTACATGGTGCCACCCCTTCGCGAGTAGATCGAGAACACCCGTATGGTCCACGTACGCCTCGGCCCACTGCATCGTCCAGGTCCAGGGCAGACCCGCGGCAGAATCGCATTTCGGCGACACAATCCAGGCCTCGTGCCCCTCGAAGTCGAACACAGTCCGCTTGTAGCCATACCATGTATCGCTGCGAAGCACTTTCTTCGTCGCGGCGATCCTTTGGGCGACACCTTCATCCCTTGCACCCTGCTTCCCGGCCATCATCCACTTCGCCGTGTCTGTCTCGCCGGACTCGGTCGTTGCGGACTTTACGATCTTGACCAGTTCGGGATCGGCGTAGTAGAAGCGCACGTGGGCGCTGTAGCCCTCACCCGGAGTGCCATCGACGTTCCCGCTATTCCACTCAAGGTCGTTGTTCGGCACCGCCTCGTCAAGAACGCGTATGCGCTTAATACCAAGTGTAGTGCCGGAAGCAACAACCTTGTCTTTGTATTTGACCGTCCAGTCCCTCGATATCTCCCCATTCGAGACATCTTCCCACGCGACGATCACGTTGCATTTCCCGCGGCAATCGCCGAAGAACGCATCCTTCAG
This sequence comes from Kiritimatiellia bacterium, assembly GCA_045536845.1. Lineage (GTDB taxonomy): Bacteria > Verrucomicrobiota > Kiritimatiellia > RFP12 > UBA1067 > UBA1067. The sequence continues at coordinate 83,288 of JAZSOG010000027.1, forward strand.
CGTCTTGAAGCCCTTGAGTGCCTTCACATCCTCCTCGTCGAGGCGTCCATCCTTGTTCGGCGCTATGCCGATGTTCATCGTGCCGCCGTTGCCGACGGTGTTCAGATAGCGCTGCATCAGGTAGGCGGCGCTCTTCGTCCTGCCGCGCTCCCTTTCGTGGTAGAACCATCCCGGGCGCATCGGAAAGTCGCATTCGCACACGCGGAAGAACATCGGCTGTGCCGCGGTGTTCTCAAAGCGCCTCATGCCGCGGTTTATGCGGTTCTTGTATTCCGGGTTTCCGTACTTGCCGTCCACAAAGCCACCGACAGTGCAGATCGTCGCGCAGGAATTCGGGTCGAGCTCGCCCTTCTCGTTTCCGGGCCAGCGGAAGTCGGACTCGTCCGACTCGCCCGCGAAGATGCAGACCTTCGGCTGAAGCTCGCGCACGAACTTGTACACCTCGGGGAATCGATAGTATCCGCCGCCAATCCTGCGGCGCTCCTTCGCGCCGCCGTACCATCCGTCGCCGCCGTTCGCGCCGTCGAACCACATCTCGAATACTTCGCCGTAGTCGCCGCTTAGAAGCTCCTTGATCTGGGCGTGGTACTTCTCGACGTACTCCGGCTTCGCGTAGTCCGCATCGTGGCGGTCCCAAGGCGAGACGTACACGCCGAACTTGAGTCCATGGCGACGGCAGGCGTCGGACATTTCCTTCACGTAGTCGCCCTTTCCGCCGCGGAAATTGACAGCCTTCGAGATGTTGTGGTCCGTCGTCTTCGTCGGCCAGAGGCAGAAGCCGTCATGGTGCTTCGCGACGACTACGAGACCGGCGAGTCCGCCGTCCCGGCACGCGCCCACGATCTGGTCGGCGTCGAAGCGCGCCGGCGCGAGCATCTTCGGGTCTTCGTCGCCATAGCCCCACTCGCGGTCGGTATATGTATTGAGCCCCCAGTGGACGATGCCGTAGACCTCGCAGTCGCCGGCGGCAATGCGCGCGGCGAGAGCCGGACCTGGCTTCGGAACTGACTCAAAACTAGTGGGATTCGCCAAGGCGGGCTGTGCTGCCGTCAAAAGCGCCACCGCCGCAACAAGTCCAAGAGTCTTATGGATTGCCATTATGTTTTCACCTCGATAATTAATAGTTGGAGTTTTGAGTTGGAGTTGGAGAATGGTGTTATTCATCCTTTCTCCAACTCGAACTTTTTACTCCAACTCGTCCTAATCCTGTCAAAAAGAAGTCTTCACAGTCGGGAAGCCCGCGCAACCCTTAGGGATGGTGATCTCGTAGACGCGGTCGCCCTTCTTCGTCTTCGCAGTCTCGCTTCCGTCGGCGTTCTTGACGAGGCCGATGCCGCGTGTGCCGTAAATCGCGTCGCCGTTCTCGCGCATCCACTTTCCGACCTCGGCCATCACCTCGACCGCGCGCGCGGGAAGGCGTCCCGAGCCGTCTGGCCCGATGTTCATGAGGAGGTTGGTGTCCTTTCCGGCGCAGCGGCAGATCATCGCACATACGTCCTCGGGCGTGCGGAAGTTCCGCTCGTTGATCCTGTAGCCCCAAACGTTCTTCTGGATGACGTCGCACTGCTCAACCGGACGGTCGTGCGCGACGGGCTGGTTCTTCGAGAAGCCCGCGTCGGAATTGTCGCCGGGGAGATCGCGCTCGAAGAGCTGGATGTCCTCTTTTGGACGAATCGGCTGGTGGTTGTTGTTCGCGACAAGCGTCTTCTTCGAGTGGATGAAGTCGTAGATCGTGTCGAAATCCCAGTCGAGCGTCCGCTTCCATGTGCCGTCGTCCTGGTGGTGCGCGTGCTCCCACTCGCCGTCGAACCAGATGTTGCCGGGATGGTAGCTGTCGATGAGCTCGCCGATCTGCGCGAGCATGAACTTCTTGTACGAAGCGTAGTCGCCTTTCTGGTTGCCGAGGCACTTGACGGCAGCGGTCCCGGCGGGATAGTCCTTCCTGTGCCAGTCCATGAGCGAGTAGTAGAAGTTGAGCTGGAGCCCCGCGTCGTCGCAGGCCTTCGAGAGCTCGCCGAGGATGTCGCGCTTGAACGGCGTGTTCGCGACGTTGAAGCCGTCGTCCGCCTTCGTCGGCCAGAGCGAGAAGCCGTCGTGGTGGCGCGAGGTGATCGTCACGTACTTAGCACCCGCGTCCTTGAACACGCGCACCCACTCCTTCGCGTCGAACTTCGACGGATAGAAGCCGTCTTTGATGCGTCCGTACGTTTCGGTGTCGATGCCGATGTACTGCTGGTACCATTCGCCCTGCGCGTAGCACGCGTAAAGCCCCCAGTGGATGAAGATTCCGAAGCGCTGCGCGGCAAACTTGTCGCGGGCCTCGAGATTCCATTTTTCAGGTGTGTAGTCTGCGTAAAGCGCGGCAGCGGCGGCTATGGCGACGGCGGCTATGGTTTTCTTCATGTTGTGTTTTCCTTGGAGTCTTAATTTTGAGTTGATTGTACCAAAAACGAACCGCAAGAAACTATTTATTCGTACAGAAAATAACTGCGTTTTTCAACACAGCCGCCTCGCGTTATGGTATAATCGCGCCATGAAGCGATCAACTGCCAGCAATAAAGTTCGCAAGGTTCTGCTGTCGCCGAAGCTGGAAGGCAAGGCCGGTCGCGAACACCTCGCCGGAATCCTCAGCTTTCTCGACGCCGGACATGTCTGGGATGTCCAGATCGTCCGCTCCGCCTCCGAGCTGAACGCCGAGACAGTAAGAAAGGCGCTCGCCGACGGCACAGAGGGCTTCCTCTTGAGTGTTGCGGCGGAAGGCCGCCAGAAAGCGGCGCTCGACCTGCTTGCCAAGTCGCATCGACCGGTGGTCGTGCTTGACGACCACGGCCCAGGGCGACGCGCGTCCAACTTCGCCTATGTCCGATTCGACACTCCTGCCATTGTCGCAGCGGCGCTCGATCATTTTGAGCACATCCTGCCGGGCGCGGGCGTAGCTTTTGTTCCCGACCCGTCGCACGAGCCTTGGTCGGTCTCGCGCGAAGACGCTTTTCTTTCGATCGTCGCAAAGCGTCGCCTTCAAGGTTCGGTCTTCGGCGGCCGAACGCGCAGGCAGCTTGCGTCGTGGCTTGCCGCACTTCCTTCGCCTACGGGCGTGCTCGCGGCGAACGACCTTACGGCGCTTCTCGTCGTCGAGACATGTGCGGAACGCGGCATTGTAGTTCCAGATCGGCTCTCGGTCCTCGGCATCGACAACGACGAACTCCTATGCGGGCACACGCGTCCGCCGATAGCGACTGTAGAGCCGAACTTCTCGGGTGCTGGTTTTCTCGCCGCCGCTACGCTTCAGCAGATGATGGACGGACGCAGGACACGTCGTGAAATCGTCGTTACCGAAAGCGTAAGCCGCCTTGTCGTGCGCGACTCGGCGCGTCCATGCGCTGGCAAACCGCTTTTGTTCCGCCGAGCGACCGACCTCATACGGTCTGACGCTGTACGGCTAGACGTCGTCACTCTCGCGCACGAGCTTGGCGTATCGCATACGCGTCTCGCAGAGGCGTTCCGCCGGCAGGGGAAGACGGTTGCAGGTGAGATAAAAGCCGCGCGCTACGCAAAGGTTCTTGAATTGTTGCGTGACCCGCATCAGGCGATAGGGCCGATCGCAAACCTCTGCGGGTGGCGTTCAGAGACGCATCTCATGCACGACTTCAAGAGACGCATGGGTACGACCATGCGTGCGTGGCGCAGACGCCACCTGCACGGCGACGAATAGTCCGCGTCCTTGCCGTTATTCCTCGGGCACCGCGTCGAACTGCATGTCCGGGAAGATTTCCTTGGCGCGGTTCAGGTAGTCGGGAAGTTCCTTCACTGCGTTCTTCGCAATCTGCTCGGCGCGGCGGGCCGCAGTGGGATCGTCTCCGCAGATGATCTGCATGGTGAGCGCAGCGCCCATCATCGCGTCGGCCCACGGCTGCAGGCTCAGACGCTTGCCGTCGGCGAGCTTGCAGACGTTCTTGCCCTTCTCTATGAACTTGACGACGAGTTCGTTGAGGTTGCCGTGGTACTGCTGGTAGAACTTTACCCACGTCATCTTCGTCGGGGTCTTGCCGTCGGGCTTTATCAAGCTGATCTCCTTTTCGGAGATGTTGGCGATCTTGTAGCGAGCGAGCTTGGACTTGCCGAACTTGTAGTCCTTGCAGTTGGCGATAAACACCTCCTGGACTGTTGCCATCATCTTCACCTTCTGTATGAAGATGTCGGCGTACACCTGGCTCTCGGAATACTTGAACTCGTCCTTCACCATCGTCAGCTGGCGTGTCGCGCCCTTCCAGTCAAGCTGTCTGAAGACGCCGGTTGTCACAAGGGATTCGAACTTCTCCTTGATCTTCTCGTTGTCCTTCGCGATGGTCTCCTGCTTCTCCTTCTCTATTCGTTTTTTGATCTCTTCTTCCTCTATGCGTTTACGTATCTTCTCAATCTGACGTTCCATTTCCTTCGTGGCCATGATCGTGCGGTTTGAGGTTTTCTGCACCGTGTCAGCGCCTTTGTTGCTGATAAACGAGGAGCCCTTCTGCAGGGTGGTGACATCTTCCGATGCCTTGATCTGGTCAAATTCGTCCTTTGCCGCCTGGCTGAACTCGGCCGCCTTCTGCATCGTTATCTCGTCGTCGCCTTCGACCTTGAACTCGTCTATCTTCGCGACAAGATCGTTGATCTTGCAGCGGACGCGTATTGCCGCGGCCTGGCAGCCGTATGCGCGTTCCCAGATTACTCCCATGTCGCGCTTGGCCAGGGTAAGTATCTCCCTCAACTGGACCTCGAAAGCCGCCTTTACGCCTTCAATGGTATTGAGGTCGGTGGACACCGGCGCAGCCGGAGTCGCCGCAGCTGCAGCTGGCGCGGCGGCGGCCTCGTCGGCTTTCTTCTGCGCTTCGGCCGCCTGTGCCATTTTCTCCTTCTGCTCTTTCTCCCATGCCTCCTTCGCCTTCATGTAGGCCTCGTGTTCTGGCGATGCTGGATCTGCCTCGTCGTCGTTCGGAGGACGGAACTTGGGGATTGTCGTGGCCGCCGCGGAGACAACGGCCACCGTATTGGACGCTCCAGCCATGGGCTGAGCCACTTGCGCGCCTGCTGCTGCAAGTGCGTTAGTGTCGCCTTCTGCAGCCTTCTCTACGATGTTCGTCATGGCGAACGCCGCAAGAAGCTCGGGCGTGGGACCGGGCTTGAGCCCCAGGAGAAGCGAGGCGTCGAACTTGCCGGAAAGCTGCTGCATCAGTTTGTCGGTCGGGTCCTGACACGTCTTGAGCGCCTTCGCCGCAAGGTCGTCGCACTGGTCCGCAAACTGCAGAGCGTTCCTGCGAACGTCGGAAATTGCCTCTTTCGCCTTGAAGATGTTGCTGGAGATCTGCTCCTGCTTCGCCCTCTCTCTCGAATTCTTGTCGGCAATTACATACCATACGAGCAAGCCGGCTACAAGTCCGATGGCGGCGATTGTAATGCCGATTACGCCAAGCACCTTGCCTGCGACGCCACCCTCTTCGGGTTCCGGTGGAATGGTGGGACGACGGCGCTGTTCCTGCTGCTCGACCTGCTCCCCTTCCTCGCCCTCGGCGTGAGTCTTGACCTTGAAGCGCTTGCGACCCTTCAGCGTAATCTTGTGTCCGCTGGGAGACGTGCCGGATGGCTGCGAGCTGGTCCCAGTGGGTTTGGCTGTAAGTCCGGTCGCCATGACGCGGCTATACTCCTGCAGGAGAGCTTCGAACGACGGGAATCGGTCGGCAGGATTGAGGGCGAGCATCTTGAGGACAAGAGCGTCGATCTGGGGCGATATGTCGGCCCTGATTTTGCTTGGCGGAACAGGAGCGCCCTCGAAGCGCTTGCGAACTACCGCAGGCGCGTCGTCGCCTTCGAACGGGGCGACGCCAGTGAGCGCGTGGTAGATCGTGCCGCCGAGGGAGTACATGTCCGCCCTGTAGTCGACTGGCTCCTTCTTTACCTTCTCGGGGGCGATGTAATAGGGAGTTCCCCAGATTTCGTTAGTGTCCTTCTGCATCGCCGCGAGGCCGAAGTCGACGAGCTTCGCGTTGCCGTTCGCGTCAAGAAGGACGTTCTCGGGCTTTACGTCGCCGTGCACGAGCCCCTGGTCGGCGGCGCACCTGAGGGCCTGAGCCACCTGCTCGCAGATCTTCATTACGCGAGGGATGTCGATCGACGCGCCCGCGTTCTTCATCAGCTGGTCCAAGGAGCCGCCGGCGACGAGCTCCATCGCGATGTACGGCATGCCGTCGGCGATGCCGTAGCTGTAGATCTGCGCGATGTTCGGGTGGATGAGCTTTGCCGCGGCCTGGGCCTCGCGCTTGAACTTCTCGACGAACTCGGCGTCTGCGCCGTATTCCTTGAGCATCACCTTGACGGCGACGGGGCGGTCGAGCATCTTGTCGCGCCCCATGTAGACGCCGCCCATTCCGCCGCGCCCAAGCTCGCGCTCAAGCAGGAAGTTGCCGGTCTCCCCGAATACGCCGGGTGTCTGAATCAGCTGTTCTTCGCTCATCGTATGATCCTCCATCCGTTGAAAGGCCAGAAGACAACGCTGCCGACGCCCCGCAGCTTTGAACCGGGAACAGGTCCCCAGTAGCGGCTGTCGTAGCTGTTGTTGAAATTGTCACCGCAGGCGAAGTATTCGTCTTCGCCCATGGTCACTGTCTTGGGAAGGTCTTCGCGCACATGTCCCAACCCGTCGGTCGGCAGATGCTCGAGCTCGTACGTCTCGCCCGGCGTCGCCTTCATGCGCTTGATGTAGTGGGTGCCCTGCGGAAGACCCTCGATCCCGGTCGTCGAGAAGATCATCACGTCACCGGCGCGGGGCTTCCGGAAATTCCATATCCAGCGGTTGACGAAGATAAAGTCTCCTGTAACTATCGCACCCTTCCAGAACGTCTCGCCGGCGCGGAAGTGCTGGTTCCTTAGGCCGTTGCATGCATCTGTAGGCAGCTTGAACGTCTTTTCGCTCGCGCCGATGCGTATGTTGGCGAAGCCGTCGTTGCGCGGCTGCACGCGCGCCATGCCCGAGGCCGGAGCCTTGTAGTCTACGACGCGTTCGCCGGTCCACAGCCATTTGAGTATCGACAGCGGAAAGGCGTCCCATGTTCCCTTCTCGACGTTCGCGACCGTGTGGTAGCCCCAGAGCGTCTCCTGCATCGAGCCCGTCGGAATGTTGAACGGCTCGTAGAAGTAGGCGCGGAAGCACATCGCGACGGAGATCGCGACGACGAGCGTGTCGAGCCACTCGCGGCCGTAGTCCTGCCAGGTCTTGGCCGGTTTTTCGCCCGCGGACGGCCCGTCCGGGACCCGAAACCCCTCTGTAATTTCGCTCATGTCCTGTAGTTAGGAGCTTCCTTCGTGATCGTGATGTCGTGAGGACGCGCCTCGCGCTGGCCCGCCGCTGTCACGCGATAGAACTTGCCGCGCTCCTGGAGTTCCGCAATCGTCTTGGTGCCGCAGTAGCCGAGCGACGCCTTTAGCCCGCCGCAGAACTGCGTCATGATCGACTTCACGTGACCAGAGTAGGGAACCATTCCCTCGATGCCCTGCGGAACGAGATCGTCCTCGGACTCGTTGTCCTGGAAGTAGCGTGCGCGCGAGCCCTTGCCGTTCTTGAGAGCGGCCATCGAGCCCATGCCGCGGTAAACGACATACTGGCGGCCGTTCGAGTAGATCTTCTCGCCCGGGCTTTCCTCGGTGCCTGCGAGGACGGAGCCAAGCATCACGGAGTCTGCGCCGGCAGCAAGCGCCTTCGGAACGTCACCCGAGAGCTTGATGCCGCCGTCCGCGATGACCGCCACTCCGCTTCCCCTAAGCGCCTTCGCAGCGCTGTACACGGCGGTGAGCTGCGGGATGCCGACGCCGCAGACGACGCGAGTCGTGCAGATCGAGCCGGGACCGATGCCGACCTTGACAGCGTGTGCGCCGCACTTCGCGAGCGCCTTTGCCGCCTCGCCAGTCGCAATGTTGCCGGCAATGACGTCGATCTTCGGGAAGTGCTTGACGATGTACTTCGTCATCTCCATGATGCCCTTGGAGTGGCCGTGCGCCGAGTCAACAACGACACAGTCGACGCCTGCTTCCGCGAGCTTCTCCATGCGTGAAAGGTCGCCCTTCCCGCCGGAGACCGACGCGGAGACCCTGAGGCGGAACTTCTCGTCGCAATTGTATGCCGCGTTCGGGTTTTCGATGATTCGCTCGACGTCGGTGAAGCTGTAGAGACCCACGACACGGCCGTCCTTGTCGATGAGAGGAAGCTTGCCGACCTTCGCCGCGCGCATGAGGTCGTAGGCCTTCTTGAGCGAGGTGCCGGGCTTCGCGGTGATAGGCGCAGGCTGCATGACGTCCTTGAGCTTCTTCGCTTCCATCGGCGCGAAGCGCATGTCGGACGAAGTGATCATTCCGACAAGGCGGTCGTCGGAGTCGAGCACGGGGAAACCGTTGAACTTGAGCCCCATGCGCTTCTTCTCAGAGCGGAGAAAGGAGATGTCGTCGTTCGCGTGGAAGCAGATGGGCTTGGCGATCATGCCGTTAAGGTAGTTCTTTACCTTTGCGACTTCCTTCGCCTGGTCGTCCTCCTCGAGGTTCTTGTGAATCACGCCAATGCCGCCCGCTATCGCCATCGCTATCGCCATCGGAGCCTCGGTCACAGTGTCCATCGCAGCCGAAATGAACGGAATCTTCATCGTCGTGCGGCTCGTGAGCTTCGTCTCGAGCGAAGCGTCGTCAGGGAGAAAATCGGCATATTGCGTGACAAGCGTCACGTCATCGTAAGTTAGCCCCTCATAGGGGAAAGTCTTCATGAAATCGTCAAGATACTTGTTCATATTCCATATTCACCTCGTGCAGGCGCACGTGTCCTTTTTAGGTACATTATACTATTTTCCGCGTGGCTTCGCAATGGCGAAGTCAGGCGGAAAATAGTGTGGCGTCCGATACTTCCGGACAAGGTTTCGTGTATCCTTTCGGCACCTGGACGGATTCGGCGGCGGGTGCCGCCGGTCGATGCCGGAAAACAGAAAGGAAACGAAACAATGAAACACATGGGACAAGACGAACGCAACCGCATCGAGTTCATGCTCGGACTTCCGCGAGACCATGTGCACGAGGCTCAACCGCGCCCCGTACGTCTGCAACGGATGCGGACGCGAGCACCGGAGTCGGAGCGGTGACCGAGGCGTGCTTCCGCACACAGCGACAAAGGGATTTGCTAGAAGTTATCGGATAAACTTGCGCTTACTTCCAGAACTTGCGTTTAGTTCCGAACACGACGGATTTACGGGCTCGAATATGGCGACGGCGCCGCCCTCGTCGCAGAGGGCGAAGCTCTCCCGGCCGCTTTTGCGGACGCTGCGCGTGGAAACGGAAAGCGCCTTGGCGTCCGATGGCGTCCGCGCAGGATCGTCCGCGTAGACGCTCATTTTCCATTCGCCGTCGCCGAGAAAACCGAAGTCAAGGTCGATGGTCCTCGCGCGGACGGTCGTCGCGGCGAAATAGAACCTTCCGTCGTGCGCCTCGCGGACAACTGCATAGAACTCCCCGCACCTGCCGGCTACGGGACGCGTATCCTTCCACGCGGCAGGAAGGCCGCGCAGCGCCTCGATGCCGGCCGCGCCGCGATAGCGCTCCGGCCAGTCGCAGAGCGTCATGAGCGGCGAGTCGAACTGGATGCACTGCGCGATTGAGTGGGCGCGCGTCCCCATCTCCTCCGCCCAGTGTGGACAGCGATCCGTCTCGTCGCCGTAGCGATGGCCTTTCGCGACCTGCGGCGCGAAGTCCCTTGAATAGATGTTGCAGAACCCGCCTGGCGTGAAGTCGGCAGGTCCGAGCAGAAATCTTGTGAACGGCAGCGTCGCACAGTGTTCGGGCGTATTCTTGCGGTTGAAGATGTTCGCCTCGTTCCCAAGAACGGCCTCGCGCGTGATCATGTTGGGCCATGTGCGCTCCGCGCCGGTCGACTTGAACGACCCGTGGAAGTTGACCATGATCCTGTGGCGCGCGGCCACGCGGCAGACGCGTTCGCACCAGTTCACGATCTCCTGGTCCTGACGTTCGAGGAAGTCCGTCTTCACGCCGGAGACGCCCCACTTCTCAAGGCGCGAAAACGTCTCTTCAATGCCGACATCCTCGATCTCCATCCAGTGTATCCAGACCCATATTCCCACGCCCTTCTCCTTCGCGAGCGAGACGATCCGCTCAAGGTCGAAACCCTTTCGCGGCTCAAGCCGGACGTTGGGTCCGTGGTTGGGACGCCGCGCGAAGCCGTACCATCCGCCGTCGATCGTGTGGTACGGCCAGCCCATCTCGGCGGCGAAATCAACGAGCTTCAGCGTGAGCTCCGTCGAGAGCGAGTTGTTCGACTCGACCCACCAGTCCCATGTGCTCGCGCCGGGCTTGACGAACGAGAAGTCGATCGACGGATCCGGCGGAGGATTCAAATTGACGATGATGTCGTTCTTGCGGATAAGGTCCAGAGCGTCGTCTCCGACGATCGCGACCCGCCATGGGCTCGCGGCCGGAGCGGTAGCGATTACCGCCACGTCCGCCGTCGCCGCGTGGCTCGGAGGTATCTTCGATAGCGACGCGACGAGGCGCGTGTCACCGTCGCGGTTCGCAGCGCGGTAGAAAAGCCCAGCCCAGTTGGATAGCGCCGCCTCGCACAGCGCGATCGTGGCACCTCGCGTTTCCACAAGGACCGGCATGCCGACGCAGCGCGAACCGTCGATCTCCGCGAGCGGACCGCGCACAAACGGCGCCTCATGCGAATTCTGTTCGCTCGCATAGGTCGTGGTCCACGCCAGGGTGTCCGGCTCGAATCGCCATTCTGTAAGCTCATCCTTTATCTGGAAACCGTCGAAGGCGGTCTGACGCGGAAACGCATAGCGGAAAGCAATGCCCTCGTCATACGCCCTGAACACGATGTCCATCCTCCGCGGATGTTTCGTGACAGCCGTTCCCCCGATTTCGATGCGCGCGGCGCGCGCTTCCACCTCCTCGAGTTCGACGACAAGTTCGTTGTAGCTGTCGCGCACTTTGCCGCGCCGGTAAAGAGAGGTCTCCCATGTTGTGTCGGCTTTTGAGCGACGCACGCCGAGAACGCGCATCGCGGCAAGTTCCGCGGCGTCTTTGTCGTAATCGTTAGCGATCGCGAATCTGAACCCCATCGCGGAGGGCTTCACCAGTGTCTTCCCGTCGCGATGGAGCGACCAGCGCATTCCTCCGTCGTCCGTGCTGAAGACGGCCTGAAGCCGTCCATCGGGCGAAGAAACCGTCAACGGACTGTTTGTCCCATAGCCAGCCGCGAGCGCTGCGCTGAACGTCGCCAATATGGCCAGCGTTGTCCATTTTAATTTCCACTGCATAATCACGTGGCGCGGCGGGCGCTTTCGAGAGTGTTCCAGAGGAGCATCGTTATCGTCATCGGCCCGACGCCTCCCGGAACGGGAGTAATTGCGCCTGCAACCTTGGAGCAGCTCTCGAAATCAGCGTCGCCAACGAGACGGAACCCCTTCGGCTTCGTCGCGTCGGGAATCCTGTTTACGCCGACGTCTATTACTACCGCGCCCGGTTTGAGCATGTCGCCGGTAAGCGTGTTCGGCCGACCTGCCGCGACGACTACTATGTCGGCGTCACGCGTGAAGTGGCCGACGTCGGGCGTTCCCGTGTGGCAGAGGGTGACGGTCGCGTTAGTTTCCTTGCGGGCAAGAAGCGCCGCGACGGGCTTGCCAACGATGTTGCTGCGCCCGATCACCACTGCGTGCTTGCCGCGGATGTCCATTCCCGAGAACTCGATCAGCTTGATTATGCCGTGCGGGGTGCAGGGGAGAAAGCATTCGTCGCCGATCATCATCTTGCCGACGTTGATGGGCGTAAAGCCGTCGACGTCCTTCTCTGGCGCTATCGCGTCGATGACCGCCTTGTCGCGAATGTGCTTCGGGACAGGCAGCTGGACGAGGATGCCGTGGATTTCAGGATCGTCATTGAGCTTCTTCACGAGCGCGACGAGCTCTTCCTCTGTCGTCTCGGCGGGAAGCCGTATTTCGCGCGAGAGCATCCCAGCTTCGGTGCACGCCTTTTCCTTTGCTGTAACATAACTCACGCTAGCGGGATTGTCGCCTACGAGAATCACGGCGAGCCCTGGCGTCACGCCCTTCTCCGCCTTCAGTGCGGCGACTCCAGCCGCGATTTCGCCGCGCAGGTTGCGCGCAAGTTCCTTGCCGTCTATCAGCTTCATTGTGCGGATTCCTTCCTGTCCCCTACGGGATCTTCCTCCCATTCGACATAGCGGACGTCCTTGTCCTTCAAGTACGCCTTTGCCTTGACAGAGCGCGTCATCCCCATCGACTCGCACTCTATCGTTATCTCGAAAATCGTCGAATCGTCTGGCTTGAAGAGGAGATAGTTGTTCGCCTCGGTGTCAATCTGGACGCTTGTGCCGCTGTAGTCGGCAACGCGCTGCTGGAGGTCGGAGAAGTCCTTGTACTGCCACCACCCTAGCGATTCGTCTACGTCGTAGTCGGGCTCCTCGCTCCTTGCGCCGAGAATCGCGTCAATGTTCTCGGTGCTCTTCTCGAGGTCCTCTTCGTCCTCCTCGTCAAAGATTCCTGGAACGGTCAGCAGTTCGTCACGCGTGCAGTCGTTTACGTAGACCTTCGAGCTGCCGAGCGTGTTGAACATGTCGGCTATGCCGCGGACTTGTATCTGGTCCTTCGGGTCGTCCTCGGGGTTCAGTATGCCGCCCGTCAGCACGACGGGGAAGTCACGGAAGCCACGAATGTAGGAAAGCTCCTTGATATCGGGAATCGCACCGTTGCGCGGATACCGCTTGTCCTCGTCGTCGACCTTGTCGGAGTCGTACTCCTCTTCGTACCAGGTGGATTCCGCGCCACAGTCCTCGTCGTCCACCGATGTCGTGTTGTCATCGGAGTCGACCCAGTCCGCAAAGCTCGCGATAAGGAGGTTGATCAGTTTGAAATTGCCGCGCGTGTGGTGCTGCGCATCGTAGGCCTCGACTTCGTAGTCCTCTGGAATTCCGTGGCTCTTGAGAATCATCTCCCACCTGAGGCGCCAGTTCTGGTCGCCGTCGGGCGAAAGCTCGTTGATGTTGAGCCCGCGTGTAATGCGAATCTCAACCTTCACGGTGCCTGACTCCGGATTCTCCTCGTCGACGAGAATCGGGCCGATCACGCAAGGACGGCCGCTCTTGAGATCGCGCTTCTCCTTGTACCAGCGATCATCCTCGAAAAGCTTGTCCGCATCCTCGTCCTCGGCCCATTCTGGGGCGTTGGAGTAGTCGGCCAGCACCACTTCCGCGAGTATCCGCCCCGCCTCAACGAGGCGGTTTACGCGGTTGCGCTCGCGCACATATACGTTAATCCCCGTCTGGAGATGTGCCTCGGCGGCGAAGGACAGCACCATGATCGACAGCACGGCGATTATCCAAAGAGCCATCAAAAGCGCGCTTGCCCTTCTCATCGCATCCCTCCTCCCGGCGGAGGCGGCGCACCGCCGCCACCTGGACGCATGCCACCACCAGGTTGACCACCACCGCCTGGTCTGGAGTCGCCTCCTCTGCCGCCGCCGGACTGGCCTCCGCCACCGCTACGACCGCCGCCACTCGTACGGCCAGAACCGCCCGAAGACCTGCGCCTCGCGCCGCCGCTCTCGCGCGCGCCCTTCTCGGACGGAGGCGCCGCGCCGTCCTTTGCCTGCTCGTACAGCGGCATCCGCACTATGCGCATGATAGGCGCAGTGTTCGAGCGATACGCTCGCCCATCGGGATCAGCGAGATAGAAAGTGAGCTCGATCTTGTAGGGGACGGCATTGGAAGTCTCCCAAGTGTCCTCGAAGAGCGATTCGTCGTGCTCGGCCTCGACCTTTTCGTCGGTGGGCAGGACGCGGCAGTTGAAGCCGACGATGCCATCCGCGACGAGGACCGGCTGGTACATCTCGTCGTTTGCGAAGGTGAAGTCAATGTCGTCGCGGTTGTCCTTTGGGCGTAGCGTCACGTCGGGGCAGTGGCGCGCATAGAGCCCTGTGACCTCTATGGGATCAATGTAGTCGTGGTTGCCTTCCTCGAGCACCATGAGCTGGACGCGATGCACGGTGTCTGCGGCGGCGCTCTTCGTGCCGACTATGGCGGAGCCGCGCTTGGACCACTCGATTACGTCGGAGCGGTCGGGGTCTTCGCCGTTGCCGTTGTCGGTAAGATAGAAGCCGTAGTCGTAGCTCTGCTCGCCGCCATGGGGGTAGTAGAGGCTCCTTAGGCCCGAGACGACCTGGTTGAGCGCGAAGTCGGTGCGTTGCATCTTGTCGAGATAGTCGGTGGAGACCTGCCAGCCGTGGGTGACGGAGTTGAACGTCATCATCGTAAGCGACGTGAGGATGGCGAGAAGGACGGCGGCGAGGAGAATCTCTATAAGCGTAAAGGCGCGTCTCATTCCTTTTTCCTCCAGAATGTGACGTAGCTTTCTTCCTCGGTCTCGCCGCGCCTGTGGTTGCCCCAGCGCACTATCACGCGGACTGTGTAGAGGTTGCCGATGCGCTTTATGTCCTCCTCGCTGTCCTTGCGGTTCAAGGCGACGCGCTCCCAGGTGTATCCGCTGAACTTGTCCTCCTGCTCGCGCGACATCTTCGGACCGTGCGAGCCGGCGATTATGTCCCAAAGCTCAGACGCCTTTGTCTCTGGCACGTCGAGATCTTGGTCTGGGTCCTTCACGTCGGAGAGGGGATACGCCATTTCCCCGAGATCCATAACCTCCTGTGCCGTTTCCAACGACGACGAAGAGAGCATCATCTTCTGGCTTTGCGACATCGAGACGAGAATGGCGGCAAGCCCCGCCCCGAGAATTATCGAGGCGAGAAGGACTTCTAGCAAAGTGAATCCCTTGTGCATGACGTCAGTCCTCGTCGTTCGAAACTATCTTGGCAGCGCCGAAGCGGTCAATCTTTATGCAGAGCCCCTTTTCCGGGGTCGAGCCGTCGAGATACACCCACACGCGGTGCGGGTCGCAGCGACCGTTCGCCTCCCACACCAGGCTTACCGGCTCCTGGTTTTCTTCTTGGCTTGCCGGAGTCGAGGAGCTTTGCGACTCCGCAGCTTTCTCCGCGGCGGCCGTCTCCTCCTCGGCTTTCTTCTCCTTGTACTTCCCGAGCAGGTAGTCGACGTTGGAGAACACGGATATCTTATTTGCGTTCTTCCTCTCGTCCTGCTCTAGCTCCGACAGTTCGTCGCCTACGACGACCTTGATCCTCACCCCGCGCATGACTTCGGTCGATATGGGCGCGAAAAGATAGTCCTCCATCGAGTCGCCGCCTTTGTCGTCGAGAGGCTCCTTGGTTTCCTCGCCAGTGCCGACGATCTTCTTTGGGTCTTCCACCTTGGTTCCGTCGCGCATCACGATCTCGCCAGAGAGGGTCTGCACCATGTCGGACGAAGACTTACCCATGAGCTTTGCGCCGTCGACCTTGATCTGGGCGCACACTTCGTCGTCCACGCGTGTGGTCGAGTAGGTAATGACGGCGGGCTGCATCATGACGAGCGCCATCGAGCGCGCGTGGCGTATCGACGCCATGATGTCCCTCGTTGCGCCCTTTACTCGGGCGGCGTCCTGCCCTGCGCGGACGCCAAGAACGGCTGCAGTCGCCATTATCGCCATGATGGCGACAACGACAAGTATTTCGATGAGTGTAAAGGCCCTGCGCATCGCAAGCGCGACAGCGGGGACGTCAGTCGTTTCCGCTGTTCTTCTTCGTGACGTCGCTGCGGATGTCGTCGTCGCCACCGAACTCGCCGTCCGGACCGGCGCTGATGATCACGAAACGCTTGCCCTTCTTCTCGTACTTGTACTCCGTTCCCCACGGATCGTAGAGAGCTCCTTCGCCGCCCTCGACAATCGGATCGTCGTCGCCCGAGGTCTCGATAAGCGCCTTGAGGTCGTTGGGGTACTTGCCCTTCTCGATGTTGTACGTCACGACGGCGCCCTTGAGGTTGTCGACTCCGACCTTCGCCGCCCTGATCTTCGCGTTTTCAAGGATTCGAGGAATGCCTATGGCGGCCGTCGTGCCGAGAATGCCGATAATGGCAACGGCCACTAGGATTTCGATTAGCGTAAAGCCGGCGCGCATCGCCGAAACTGCAATTGTCTCTTCTCTCTTCATGTTTCCTCCTGTTGTCAATATTATACCATAATTCCCCGTCGCAGCGGGCGTCATACTCCATACAAGTTTGACCGCCGTATAGTAGTTGCTCAAGGCATCAATTTATTCCCGAGGTTCCCCGGATTGGGGCAAAGGTTGTTCTTCCTGTCCCATTCGAGGTTGCGGTCATTCGGAGTCGGGTTGAGGTAGTAGAGGAACCCAACTTTAGAAACACCGAGATAAGACCATTCCATCACAACATCGCCATATATCTTGCCATAGTATCCTTCGACAACATTCCCCGCCTCATCGTATTTCGTGCGGATCCTAAAGCAAAAGGCTTGTCGCAATAACTGTGCACGCCATAAAACGACAATTAGAAACAGAACTTTTCATTAATCCTCCCATTCTTCTGTCCAGCTCATGGCATAGTTCTTGCGGGTATCCATTTCAAGGTTTGTGTCTCCAGGACGAGGATTGAATATCAAGTCCTTGAAATGGATACCACCCGATATCCAGACCGGACCCTCCATCATCGAATAGTTGCCAGCCGACATCTGCCCCTCACCGTTGTCGGTGACCCTCGTATGGAGTACAAGATATTCGTTGCCTGCGGCAAGCAATCTCTCTGCCATAGTCTCACTTCGTCGAGTCACTTCCATGAAATCCAATCGATTAGTGAAGACTTGGTTCGTATCCACGCCAAAACAGACAGGTCCAAGTTCTCGGCCATCCCTCTGCGCTCGGTAAACTCCACAACCAGGGGAGAATTCAATGTACCCGATGTGGGTTGTCACGTCGTTCGACACAATGCTGTACTGCTCAACCCAGAAGTCGGCAAACTCGCCTCCATCGCCGTAAGGCATAAGATATTCACCATTCTTAATGTCGAATCCGACCCGAGGGTATGAATTGCTGATAACGCCATTTCCGATGTCCACGCTGGCTAGTGGCGTCAGACGCCTTGAATTCGTTGAGTCGCGTTCCCACATCGGCTGCGGATTGCGCTTGCGAACAATCGTAACCTCGTTCGTCGCAGTGTGCTCATTCAACGTAAAGCTCGGGTTAATCAGCTGAAGCACCCGCAGCCAACTTCCACCCGTGCCTGCGGCAATCTTGGCCTTTTCTTCTTCAATAAGCGCCAGGTTCTCTGGCGAGGCGTCCTCGCCATCACAATCTAGACTACCGCTCTTCAAGTTCGGACAATAATAGCCGGCTGCCTTTACCCCCCCACTCATACGCACCATCAATAAAGCACTTGAATTGAACTACCGCCATCCCATTGGTGTCTGTCAATGCCGTATAATGAGCCCAGTCAGACGAACGTGATCCTGCATTAATCCTATTCACACTAACCACATAAACCATAGCGGTAGCGTTGCTGACAGGACGCCCCATATCGTCTCGGACATAGAGTGTCATCGTGCAGTCCTCGCCGCCTTGCCCCGAAAGGCCGATCGCCGCAGCAAAAATCACAGCAACACAAACGAGCAATAGAATAGCCTTTCTCATGGCAATCTCCTTAGTTGTCCGCCCGAGCATCATTGTCCGAGTCACGGGGTTTTGGTTTTTCGCAGAGACGCTTTGAGCGGCGGTTTCAACGCCTCACCGAAACAGTCCTGAAGGGACCCCACCAGCTCGTCAACGGACATGTCTCCAGTCTGAATGGTGTAGTGCGTGTGAAATGTTGCATAGAAGAAATGCTCATTGCAATAGACAGCACGACCTACCTTCCATCCCTTGTCCCGAACCCTACGAAGTGTGTCTGCCTCGATTGTCGCGTCCCAACTTAAGCCGGGCATGGGAGTCGCATTTGACGGGACGGCCTCTACGGGCGACAAGACGTTATGCCGTCTAGCGATCTCGAAATCGCACTTGTCGTTGGGATCTCCGATGACAAACTGACCACCGAGTATCTTGACCTCAATCCGACCGTCCTGCCCCCTTGGGTCGATGAATACAGATGGTTTCGGGCAACTGCCGGATGAAAGGCTGACGGTCCACCCATCTTGCAGAGGTTTGCAAAGCTGTCCGACCTCATCCCACGACGCAAACACCATGCAGTTGGTCTCCATCTCGGGCATGCTTTGATTCCGTTCCCTTTCAGACTTGTCATGGAAATCCTTTACCTTCTCTGCATACTCGATTGCAGGCGCCATTGCCTTTGCGTACTCGTTCGACTGACAAAGAATCATGTCGTCGAAGCTGCGTTCACCCGACACACGCCCATCGCGAAACCGGACTCTTTTCTCATGCACAAGCCGCAACGTCCGATCTTCCGGCGAATAAGACATGTCGTAGAAGAAAAGAGAACCATCACCACAGCTGAATCTGACATCGAGGCGATTTGCGTCCGTCTCCCGCCATTTTAGAGGAACGGCACCGATATAGGTCATCGCGTAGCCAACTCCGCCCTCGTCCAATCTGACGTTTACGCCATGCTTGGCCTTTGCAGAAGACCCGAGCCATGCGCCAACGTATTTCTTACTGCCGAACGTTGCGCACCCCAAGACCACCAACATGAGTGCCGACACGGCAATTCTGAGAATGGTTACAAACTTCATGTGCACAAACCCCTTAACAATTAGGCACTTAACACCGTCTTATACATTCGAGCCCCCCCCTTACGGAATCATTCCCCGGCCCTTCTTGCCTTGATAGAGGTTTCGTTCGGGATCGAATTCAAGATTGGTGTCGTTGGGGCGGGGGTTGAAAACAGATTCCTCAAAATTTATCAACCCAGCAAAACCTGCTGGCCCAAGAATCTTTGAATAATTAGCCGAAATGATATTGCCTTGTTCATCACATTTCACACGTGAACGAATCACCATGTATTCATTGCCGTTTATAACTGGTGACTCACATACCCAAACGCGAAATTCGTCGCAAAACATAATGGTAATCGGAATCGAGCTGACGTATTCTCGTCGAATATCCGCACAATGTGTTGACGGGAAGCTCTCGCATCCAGTCTGCTTCTCTATGTATGCTCCACAATTTTCATCAAACTCAATACGTCCAACAAATTCCCCAAGTTTTGGATAACCAGGTTCATCATTCTTGAACTGGTAATATCCGCTGTTGCTATACCGCACCCGTTTAGTCATATTCGTCTCGTCAGGTCGTTCCCTAACATAATAGAAATCCGCGACCTTCCCCTTGCCATGCGGTGGAAGCCAATCAAAGAGCTGCAAGTCGAACCCATAGCGCCCATTCGCAGCGGGAGATTTGACGCCCTTCTCCCGCGTATACGCATACATCGGCTGCGGATTCTTCTTACGATACAACTTGACCTCACCTTGCTTCTCATGTTCATGTAATTTTACGGATACAAGTCCGGGTGGAACGATGACATCCTCACCCTTGAAATTTTCCATATGAACGTCACTTCGGTAGTAGCCATTGGCCTCGACACGCCAACCAAAGTCGGATGTCGTGCAATTGAACTTGACGACTGCATTGCCATTGGTGTCCGTCTTCGCCTCATAGCGATGGTCCGTACCTTTGCCCAATACAACATGACTCGATGTGAAGTCAACATTTACTGTCGCATTTGAGACAGGACGCCCCTCTTCGTCAACAACCTTGACGTACAATCGTTCACTGGCACACCCGACATTTGCCAGCATAAGTGCAAGCAATGCTGCTCGTATTTTATTCATGTTGCGGCTCCTTGACATGTCTAATTATTACTTTGTAAAGCTGGTGAACTCGCTTGTAAGAGCGTTGAACAAAGGTACTATGTTGTCAATCTCTATGCATCTTCTTCATTTCATTACCTCACACTCCCATCCATCAATTCAGCCTTTTTGTACGTAGCCATGTCTTCAAGGTTGGTGTCATTCGGCGTCATGTTGAAGAACATCATCCTAGCTCTTGTGCCGCCCCATATACCCCAACGCCCGTATATCTTGCCGTAATGCGCGGAGACAAGTCTTCCTTTGTCATCGACCGTTGTCCTCGTTCTGAACACCATATAATGTCCATCATCCAGAAGATTATCATCTTGAGGTAAACGACCGATGCTATATGTTATCTCTGTCTTAAACGCCATATTGGTATCCGCATGATAAGCACTCTTCAACTCAGAACAAACGTCCTTGGGAAGAACATAAAAGCCGGCGTATGGATTATTGGTGAACGAGACGTCCATAGTCGCCCAATTGACTTCATATTTGTTTATCGGATCTGAATTAAACCGCAGAAGCATGTCCGAATGCAAGCCATCGCCATATGGCTTCACCCACCTGAATGTTTCCATGTCCAATCCAAGCCATACATTGGTGGCCGGCACATTAATCACCGTGTGCAGAAGTGTTGGCGCCTCGACGGGATTCCTCTTGCGCTTCACGACAAGAGTGCGGTTTTCGCCATAAGGCTGCCATTTTCCGTCCTTGACCAAAGGGGCAACCCCCTTGCGCCAGTGGAAGTCCACACCGGTGGAAGACAAATAATATTCGTCCTTCTTGACATAAAAACCGAATCGTCCCCCAACATTGCCTTCGGCGACAAACTCTCCATTGCAATCAGTGACAAAAGTTTCTTTCCACGTCTTGCGCGGATAGTCATTCTGCCATTGACCGTAGACCGTCACGTTCGTAATCGGGCTTCCCTCGTCATCAACGATGCGATAGACTAATCTTGCCTTTGCCCCCTTGCGCATGGCCTCCTGAACTTCAGGCGTTGTCGCAGCATCGTAGGTCGCCTGAAATTCAGGACTGAATTTGTGGACTTTCGCAAAAGCGGTAAGAACCACACTTGTTGACAAAATCATCATTATCATCTTTCTCATTTCATTGCTCCTTTTTCGACAATGTTTGTAAAGGCTGGATAGACATAGTAATATGCCATGTTCTTGATATCGGAATGAAACCAGGGCGTTTCGAGATGCTGCTGTCCATGTTCGTCTGTGACAACAATCGCGCCCCTGCCCCAATCATTTGCTCTTCCATCCATGTTCATGTCAAAGCTTGAATTTTCTCCTCTAAGCGTTGCCACTTTCCCAGCCGGACTGGAAACTGCCGGAATATGGAATGCAAGAATGTCGGCCTTGTTATAGTCTGAAATTGAGGGACTGAACATCGCCGAGACGCCGCGATCAAAGACGGCGTTAGTGACTATCGAGCCGTCAGCGACCATCGCGTTGGCGCCAGCTACGGAATACTTGACCCATACCGTTTCATTGTTCATGTTGGTAGTCCAGCAATGGAAGCCCCAACCCGCAGAGAGTGACCCTGCCGCGTTAACGCCCTTGAACACCTCCTGCTTCTGCCATGGGAATGCGTCAAGCTCCAAGGTAAGATGGAAGAACGGCCATTCAAGATTCAAAGTCGGCCAATGGAATACGCCCGTCGCAATCCCCGGTGTCTCAGGATTCTCGGCAAACACCTCGTCTCCTGACGAGTAAAAGTTGTAAACATCCAAGTTCTGCCTATTGAATAGCGGAGCGAAATGTCCTGCCCAGCCAATCTTCCCTCGTGCGTCATTGACATCATTCGTGAACCACGTGTACCAGTTCGCCGCCCAAGTGAGAGAATCATACCCTGTCCAGTCGCTGGGACGATACTTGGAAAGGATGGCATCGCTGTCCGCCTGCAACTCTGACCTGTACGCCTCCGACGCGACCGCCGCATCAAGCATGATGTACGTACTGGCGTTAGCGCCCTTGAGCAGGCCCTCCGAGACGACCATGTTGCCGAGCGAATGACCAAGGACGACGGCATTGTGGCCATACTGGTTCACAAGATTGGCGAACGACTGGGCACTCATCAATGCCTGACGGACGTCGCGGTGGTAGTGGAGGCTGTTGACCCATCCGCTATCCCCAGACCACGTCACGCCCCAGTAGCGGGCGTTCATTCCCGACACCCAGAACCGTTTGAATATCTCGCGGTTCCAGTTCATTGCGCCGTCGAAGTCGACATTGAATCCGTGGACGAAGAACACGTCCTTGAGCGCAAGATCGCTGTCTGGGTTGTTGGAGGGCTCCCCAGTCCCGGAGAACTCGGTCATGGTGTTTTCATATGCCCCTCTGATGCTGACGAACCGGAACATATCGTCAACGGAACTCGTCCGTATCGGAAGCTCGCAAGAATACATATCCGTCCCGTCTATGGCGACGGTCATCTTCATCCCGACCCAGCTGCTCGCCTTCGCTTCCGCGACAAGGAGACATGCGTTCGCCCCGTATGACAAGGCCTGCGTCCGCGAGAAAGGTATTCCGTTGCCGTCCAGAGCGGACAGCGTGGCGTTTGACAAGGAATTGTTGTTTACATCTACATGCGGCACCGTGCGTATTGTCCCGGCTTGAAGGTGGCTAATGTCCGCCATTGTATAGTTGAACACGTTGGTTCCGCTCTCGGACGTGATCTTGAACGAGACACCTGACCCCCATGTCTGTATAAACGGATCGAAGTTGACCGCTACCGGGAAGAGATTGACAAGGTCATACACTCCATCGACATGATTGTTCCGCCAGTTCTCAAGTCCGACAAGGGTGTCCGCAATGCCCTCGAAGAGGGACGGCTCCTCCCAAACGGAGCCGACCACCCTGCATTCGTTAATCCAATAGCGGAACGTCCTACCCGCGATGTACAGCTGTATGTCCGAAGCGTCTATCCTGCCATCACGGTTGTAGTCCGGCAGAAGCAACGGATTAACCGAGGAAATGCGCTGACTCGCAAAATCCCTTACGTAGGTCGTCCCGTTCGATGAAACGAACTCAAACACAAAATCGCATGAGCCAGCCTCCGGCGAAGACAGCTCAACAGCGAGCGATCTCATGCTCGTTCCGTACCGCCGCATGATATTACGCCATTTGGCAAGAGAGAAGTATCGCTCCGGTCTCGTCTCGCTGTCCAAAAGCAGTTCAGCCGGATGGCTGTTGTAGCTGTTGGAGTCCGTCCACGACGGAAGCCAGACCTGCAGCCTTCCCGTAGTGCCGGGCTCAAGCGCGATCTTCACGGTTCCGTCCGCCAGAAGCACATCCGTCTTAAGGTATAGCATGCTCCTGGAAATCTGATTCGTGCCGACTGTTATCGGATACCCAAGCGATGCCGACTTAGCGTTGTATTCTGAAAGATGCGGGCGACCATATTCCGACTCGAAGCCGACTCCGAGGACGGTGTAGTCGGTGCGCTTGTAGGTCGCGCCGTTGGTGACAAAGAGGACGGACGCGTCGGAGAAAGACTTGCTCGGAGAGACGCCTGAGATCGTCACGTCGCAGGGAGTGTGCGAAAGGCGGAACTCCTCGCCG